>NZ_MCZZ01000178.1 GCF_002875705.1 Vibrio sp. 10N.261.45.E2 | reverse complement strand
ATTCTGTGAATACAGAAAACCACGGGTTTACCCGTGGATGAATGCCAATTCCAAAATTACAGCGTAAGCTGTTTGTAATTTTGGTCAACGCTTTAGCGTTGTCACGGTAAGTACCCCGGGCATGCCCGGGGGAATCTTCATATGTCTTAGGTTTTATTTTTATCTTATTATAACTTTTGGTTCTATATTTTTCGGCGAAAAGCAGTAGATTTACTGCATTAATTGAACGGTGTTTTTTAATAGAATCGAGCACTTTGAACTGGGTTAAGCACAATGATTATATTACGAACAATATGGATTCTCACCCTCTACACATTGACTGTTTCTGAGGTGTTTGCCTCCCCCATGTATGTTTACGCTCAGTCACCAATCCACTCAAACGTGCTTTCAACACAGCTTCGTTCTGCCCAACCTAATCGGGCGGGAACCATTGAATTCAAGTCTTCCTATACTCAGGCAAGTATATGGGCGCATACGAGTGCTTACTCACTCGACTATTATCAGAACCAGTCAAATATCGCGGTTCAGTGGCAAGCTTCTCCGATTTGGAAAACCGAGCTTGATTACCGTGTAGTCACTGCAAAAGACAATGGTCTGGATAGCTTTGTTATGGGATTTCATGATCTGTTTGGTATTGGGCAGAATGGCCGTGACGAAGTGGCGGAAGACCAGTTCACTATGGATTTTCATAATGCAGGCGTTCATGTATCGGATTTTGAAGGTGATGACTTAACCAATGCGCTTACCTTCTACAATGAGTTGTTATTGTATTCTCGAGGGGCGATGTCACTGTCTGTTGGTGGTTCATTGTTTTACAACAATGTGAGAAGTGGGCAATTTGCGAGAACCAGTTTTGAGCAAGGAGCTCAACTCAATTACAGCTATATCACACCAAGACACAGCATTTTTTCTACCATTGGTTTTGTGCATCGAAACAACGATGAATACCTCGTAAGCCTTGAAAACCTAAGTGCAAGTTGGGCTGTAGGGTATGAATATCGATGGAATCAACGCCATAGTTTTCTTGTCGAATCGCTTAACTACCAAGGTTGGGCAACTAACGAACCTAACTTTTCGGAACCTTCAAATGAAGTGGTTTTAGGTTACCGTTATCGCTTGTATCAATTCACAATTGAAGCCCTGATGACTGAAAATATTCGTAACATGGATAACAGCACTGATATCGGTTTTTCACTTGGGCTGCGTGCATCAATATAAAAGCAATATCAATATATCTTTATTTAATTAAATTCATCTTGCTTATAAAGTTTAAGTAATTTTACGGTATATCAATAACGCAAATTTTTGAACAATAGTGCCACTCCAAAAGGCCGGACTAACAAGGCCGAATTTATATACAGGTAGTGGTTTCATGAAAAAGACATTAGTAGCACTTGCAATTGCGAGCATTTCAACTTCAGCATTCGCTGTAAACACAAGCAGCCAAAATAGCCAGAATGAAGAGATGTTTGCTTTTGATTCTATGCACAAAGATCAATTCTCAGTAGCAGGTTCTTTCGGTGTTGGTGGTTACTACGACACAGGTTCAAAAGCATTTTACGATGACTGGGCAACCGGCCTTACTCTTGCCGTAAGCTACCGTAACAACCGTTTTGTTGGTTACTTCGAAACTGACATGATGGTGAACTACACAACTGACGATAACGTTGCAGCGAACGACGCAGCTACATCTGGTTGGGTGAATGGTATCGATACAGGCCCTGCGACAGACGTTGATAAAGCGTGGTTAGGTTTCGACACTGGTTACGGTATCGCTTCATTCGGTTGGGAAAACGATACGGCACTAGATAAAGTTGATGGCGCAGGCGATAACACTTACGAGTTTGGTGCTTCTGCTGGTGATGCTTCTGATGCATTCAATGTAGTTAAGTTCCAAGGCGCAACAAGCGGTATCGCTTACGGCATCTCTTACTTTGAAACGAAAGATTCTCGTAGCGACGACGATTTCGACAAAGGTGTGAACGGTTACATTGGTCTAGAGCAAGAAGTATTCAACCTATACGCTGGCTACGAAAACCGTAACTACGAAGATGATTTCGAAGTATACACAGTAACAGGTAACGTTAAGGTTGGTGCTCTTAAACTAGGTATGAACTCTTGGATTGAAGAGAGTGATTCTGCTAAGAACAAAGGTTACTACGTTTCAGGTGGTTACACAGTTTCTGAAGATCTAACAATCGCAGCGGGTTACGCGTCTAGTAACAATGAACTTGATGGCCAAGCAGATGTAGATGCTTCTTACATCAACATCGCGGCTATGTACCGTATCGCTGACAACGCTGACATGGGTATCGATATCAAGCAAGACATCGATGGTGCTCGTATTGGTTCGACAAGCGCACAGTACGACGAAGAAACACACGTATTCGCAGCGGCTTACTACTACTTCTAATCGCTTCTAAGACATTTGATGGTAATGGTGTAATCGCTTGCCCGGTCGTTACGCCATATTCTCTTCTTTTTGCAGTGTAAACATCCACAGATTGATATGTGGTATGCCACTCAAGTGCTACGAGTGGAATTATTATCTGGAGAAATGTAATGATTAAAAGCATTACAGCCAAGGGTATTATTTATGGAAATGATACCCTGTTTACGTGTAAACCGAATCGTAATGGACTATTTGAATTGGCGCGTAAACATGGAAGAGTTGCAGGTACTCGCCCACAAGATCTCAAGAATAAGGTGTATGTTGAATCTCTTGATGAAGCTTGGAATCTACTCAAAACAGAGAGGTTTTATATCGTTTTGACGGGGCAAGTATTTGGCATTCATCGAAAATCATTGCGAAGTGTTGATTCTGTCGATGTTGAGTTTGATTGTGAAGCTCGCTCGGCATGTGTCACGGTGTAGATCCAAAGCTAAATACAAAAAGGACGATAAACTATCGTCCTTTGTTCGTTTGAGTTCTTGATTTCAACTTGCTTACAGAGCCTTAAACACAATCGATTGTTGTTATTGATCCTAGTTATCGACCATATTGCTCAACGATAAAGTGCTCAAACTCATCACACATCTGATGGTTTGATTTATCATTATTCGCCAACTCGGTTATCCCATCAACGATCGATATCTTCGCATTCAAATCAGAGACTGGCACACGTTCTCTTGTCGACAGCTGTTTGATTTTCTTCTCTTCAATAGCCCAAGCTTCTTCTGGTGATAGGTTGCATTCGTCAGCAAGGTATTTGGCATTGAAGCCTTCTCCAGTCAGGCTTTCTATTGTTCCATTGTGGTTAATACTGTTTCCTTTGTGCCAATAGTGCTTAGCCAACAGAGGACCGATCTCTGGATTATCTGTTAAATAGCCAAACTTGTCCGTGAAATAAGCACGTGTTTGATACACTGCCATATGAGCTAACAAGTAGCCTTGATATGCGCAAGACGCTTCATCCGATAATAGATGCGGGATCGCCATTAACGGACGAGGGCTGCATTCCAAACCAAGAATATTCTTTTCACTACGACGAGCAAGTTCAGTGATTTTCTCGGATGTAAGATCTTCATCAGCCATCTCGTATAAAGCTCGCTCAAAGTATGGAACTACAAGAATGCTGCGTTCTTGATAGGCTCTGAACGGCTGCTTGTTATCAATAATCGCTTTGATTAGCTCATCTGGCACTGGTTGGCCTTCTGCATTAACGGCGTACTGTTTTAGCCAGTCGGCATCATTCAATAAGCTGTCACAGAACATGGATTGAGTTTCCGCGTAAGCCATCGACGTTGGGGCAAATTCCTGAGAGAAACAAGGCGCGTTCATTTTTACGTTAGCAAAATGTGCTGCGTGACCACCTTCGTGAAATAGTGTGTTGATGCCATCATAACCACTACCAATTTGATCTGGCTTGGCATTGCTTGTGAAGTTAACTTGTGCGGCTACCCAAGTGTCTTGGTCGTAAAAAGACGGGATAGGGCCATGACAGAAGCCATTAGGGTATTTCCCTTTGCGATCAAGTAAATCCAACTTTAATGTAGCTTGAGAGTATTCAATGTTGAGGCGGCCAAAGGATTCAACCCAGCGACGAAGTGACTTTGAGAATGGTACATATGGGTCGAGATCATTCATAACGTCACCTGCAAAAGAGTAGGTAAAGTTATGGGCTTGAAGTGCATTCTCGCCTTTCTGTTTTGCTAAATTGGTTAGGCTTTGCTGGTGGCTATCACGTGTACGTGCCTCGAAGTCGTCCAAAATCGCAAACAGTTGTTCTGTCGTCATCTGTTCGGTTTTAACCACCGAGTAATCAAAGAAGGTTTTAAAGCCCAGTGATTGAGCAAATTGGTTACGTTTTTTGATCAGCTCAATAAAGCCGTTAGCCAATAGCCATTGCTCTAAATCTAACATTGCTTGGTGAGCTGAAAGCCTAACTTTTTCATTGTTATTGGTTCTTACTGTCGAACCTAGAACCGGTAACGACCCTTCTGTGTCTTCACCCGTTTCATTCACGTAAGTCATGACATGATTCTGTTTTTTCTCAAACAGCTCAGCTTCAAACTTGATGAGTTCAGCTTTAAGTTTCTGTGACTGCTCAGACTCAATAGCGTGAGATCTAAAGGTCGCTAACCAACCATTCAAGCCCGCTAGCGTACTCTCTTTTTCTTGGGTATCTTGAATTTCGTCAATAGCAGCTAGTTGCGCTTCGATAGCTGTAATCTGTTCGGCAGAGCTAAGAAATTCTGTCCACTGAGTTTGCGCAAGTGTCGAGCCATCATGGTCGTCACTGATTCCCATATAGGTATCCCAAAAGAAGTCTTCTTTCGCCTTATGAGTCGCAAGATAGCTTTGATTCAATTGGTTGAGATAGTTCGTTGCTGTCATGACATTCCTTGAAAATTAACTCGTAATTTCAACATTATGACACATTCATTGAATGTATTTTGTGATGATAAATATACCTGAATGCAAGTCACAACATACAAGTTTACTTTACGGCGTATGTGTGTAAATTAAATAACTGTTAATGGTTTGTTTTTTGCTAGTGTTATCTAAGCGATGTGCGCAGATTTTTCACGTTGTATTGAGTAAATGGATGTTCTCGGTTACAGCGTTTTTGTAAGGAAGAGGTTTAGGATGGATCCTATTTTATATATCGAAGTTGGTGGTGTTGTTTGGCAAGTATTCCCTGATGGTACTTGGCTTCAATTGCCTGTTGCGCAGCTTAAAGTTGAAGGTGTACAAGTCGTCAGTATTGAACCTCAGAATTTACAAGAGGCTCAGCCTTTAACTGAACCTCAAATAGAAGCTGTAGAGCAGCAGTTGGACGAGGTCGTGACGCAGCTTGTGAACAATATCGAAAGCTCGCCTGAGCAACCGAGTGCCTCAAACGACCAACCTAGCGCTAGCGCCTCTTTTATTGCTTATGTCCGCTCTACATTAGATGAAACGCTTGCTGAAGCCGGCTTTGACACTCGACCGACCGAATATTTTGAAGAAGACTCGACGTCGAACGATGGCAATTTAGATGCGCTTTTACCTAGTGCACAATTGACCGTCGACATACTTGATGGCGGCGACGGTCACGAAAACCAATTTGAAGTACCTGGTGTCACGATTAAGGGTACGGCTGTTGATGTCAGAGATGGACGTACCGTTCTCCTTACAATCACCGACATTAATGGTAATACAGTTACCACCACAGCAATCACAAGCGATGAAACGTATGTCGTCAATGGCGTCGACCTCTCTTCATTGGAGGAGGGTGATCTCAAAGTCGATTCTGTCATCGCTGATGAGTTTGGCAACAGTATTACTGCTAATGATTCCACAATCAAAGACACATTGGCCAACATAGAGGTTGACTTCGATGGCTTTGGTGATGAGTTTTATAATCAATTCGAAATATCGAATGGGGTGCTAGTTGGTACGATTGCTAATGTAGAAGATGGGCAAACCATTAACATTTCAATTACCGATATCCAAGGCCTCACACTAGAATACACAACCGCCGTCTCGGGTGGAACATGGACCCTCACACTTCAAGACTATTCAAACTTCGCAGAGGGTGAATTGTCGGTTGTTGCTAACACCATCGATATCGCCGGAAACCCCACTACAGCGACCGACACGATTGTAAAGGATACGTTGGCGAGTATCACTGCTGCGGTTGATGATGGTGGCGACGGTGTCCTAAATAGCTTCGAAATTCAATCGGCAAAATTCTTTGGTACGGTCCAGAACGTTGAGGATGGCCAAACGGTCAATCTCCGTATTTCAGACAGTACCACCAACGTTATCGTGCTGACGGCAACAGTAGAGAATGGCGCTTGGTCTGTTGAGGGTGTGGATTTAACGGCTTTTTCTGATGGTAGTATTACCATCGAGGCTGACACTGTTGATATCGCTGGGAACCCAGCTTCTGCGGTCAATAGCGCAGGTGTGATTGTTATTGATACTGTTTCGCCTGTAATTGATATCGATACGCTAGATGGCTTTAGTATTTTGGCATTTCGTGGCGGCCAACTTACCACGATGCAGGGCACGACTAATGTTGCAGAAGGGCTGCCAGTTTACATTGAAGTGAGCGATGGGAGTCAGACTCTAGTTTTTGAAGGCGTTGTAGATTCTGCTGGTCGCTGGCAGGTGGAGAGTATTGATATCTCTGCCTTAGATTCGTCTGCGGAATGGACGATCGATGCAAAAGTTTTCAATACAGTAGGCAACGAAGCCATTGATGATATGCCGACGATTATTCTTCCTGAGTCTGTGGTGTTTTCGGAAACTATTGTCGGGATCTTTGGGAATGAAAGCCAGTCGTCAGATATACGGATTGAGTTTGCTGATTTTTCGTTTGGTGATGATCAAAGCTTAGCTGAGTCATTAACATCTCAAGGCTTAACGATCACTGTCGCTGTATCGGCTGACAAGCAAAGCTTGGTTGGAACACGAAGCGATGGCGAAATTGTATTCGATGCTGCTATTTTCGGCAGTAACGTAAACATCAGCTTCTATAAGGCGATCGACCAAGAGGCTGGTTTAGACTCAATTCAGACCGCGCTGACCGTTGAGGGTTTACAAACGGATGCGGACGGCACCACAGAGCTCGTTATCGGCCATCTGCCTATTGTTATTAAGGATTCGGCCCCACTCATTTTTGATGAATCTTATGACGTTATTGAAGGTGAGGTGGTATCCGGCAATGTACTCAATAACGATATCGATCTTGATACCCAGCTAACCATAAAAAGCGTTGAAGTTGATGGGACGACACAAACAATATCAGGCAGCGCTCCTGTATCATTTACTCTTGATGAAGGTGCTTTAACCGTCTTTGCAAATGGTCACTGGACGTTTGTTGCCAACAGAAACTTAGATCACACCGTAGCTCAAAACATCACTTTTAACTATGTCGCAGGCGATAGCAGTAGTGATTTCGGAAATGGCACCGCGGTTATCGATATTTTCGATGGTGATGCGGGGTTAGTTGTCGATGGGACAACGACCAGCTCTGAAGGTGATGTATCTGATGGAGTCCAAACTGTAGTCGGTCAGTTTACTGTTTCCGCAGGTTCAGATAATCCAGACCCTACCTCGATTGTATTTAATGCTAATACCTTAGTGCAGTTAGATGCCCTGGGATTGACGACTGGAGATGAGGAGTTTTCTCTAACTTATACGTTAGCCAGTGATGGTAAAACGATTACCGCACAAGCAAATGGTGAAACGATATTCACGCTAACATTGAGTGCGGTTGCTAGTGGTATTGATGTTCTAGCAGACGTCACATTAGTCTTAAAGCAGCCTATAAACCACCTGTTCAGCAACGACTCTATTACGCTGCCACTTATCATCGATGGAGAAGATTTAGATGGTACTGCTTTAGAACAAGGGCAGTTTGATTGGATTGTTCAGGATGGGGTCGATCCGGTATTAACTTCAATTAGCAATGCCACTGTAGATGAATCAAATCTTATTAACGGTAGTGTTTCTGATACAGGAACGTTCAACCTTAACGTCGGGAGTGACTTTGTCGAGTCAGTCTTTTTCGATGCTGCAGATCAGCCGCAGTTATTTAGTGGGGGTGTGCAGATCATCTATGTGGTTGCTGCAGAAGGGAATGAACTTACTGGTTATGTTGGCTCTGAAAGTACTGAAAATAAAGCGTTCACCTTGAGTTTCACCTCTCCTTTAGGCGAGGCTGATGCTGATATCACTTATACCTTTGAGCTGTTTAAGGGGCTCGACCAAGATAACATTACAGACGAGCTTCCATTTGTTGTTACCGATAGAGATGATGATAATGATGAAACCAAATTAACCTTGAACGTGTCAGTGACGGATGGCGGTGAGCCGACGATTGGTTCTGGAACGGTTGAACTTAGTGAAATTCCTGTTGCGGATAGCACGCCGTCAGGAGTTGGCTCGACCGCAAACGTGAGCTTGGCGGTTACTGCTGGCAATGACCCTTTGGTTTTCTTAGGTTTGGATGTGGCCACGGGGCAAGCTGTTCTTGATAGTGATGGTGTGGCGGTAACAAGTAATGGCGAAGCGTTAACCTGGCGTGATAATGGTAATGGTACCTTTGATGCGGTTCTTGCCGATGGTGATGCCGTCTTCAAAATCAGGTTACCGGACGACTTTAGTCTTGAAGCGAATGGCTCAACAAACGTAGACATAGTTATTGAATTATACCAGTCCATTGACCATGGCTCAGGTTCTAAAGACACCGAGCTGACGATTCCTGCTTCTATCGTCACCATTGATTCCGATGGTTCGAGAGGCACTCAAGAGTCCGACATTAAAATATACGATGGCAAAGACCCTGCATTCTCAATTCTAGGCAGTATATCTGTTGATGAAGATGGACTCATTGGTGACAACGAGCAAATCGGTACTGAAGAGCCAAGTCCTTCTTTAAGCATTATTGAGGGCTCCGACGACGTTATTTCTGTCACGGTCAACACCACTGCTTTTGATGCACTTGGCTACACCAGTGCCGGTAAAGCGATCTCTCTTCAAGCTGTTGATTCTGATGGTTGGTATTACGGGCAAGACTCTGGTGGTAATAACGTATTTAGAATTCGTTTTAATACGGACGGTACAACTGAGTTCGACCTCTATGCACCACTTGATCACGCCACGGGCGATGGTGAAAACAATCTAGCTCTTAATTTTGAACTGACAGTTAATGATGCGGATGGAGACAGTTCTGATCCTGCTATCTATTCTGTCAACGTAAAGGATGATGTTCCAACGGCACGAAGTGGTTCTATTGAAATGGTTGAGGGCGATGATCTGACAGGTCAATTCCTTACAGAAGAATTTGCAGGCGCAGACGGCGCAGAAATTATTAGTTTCACCTATCGAAATGTCACCTATACCTTTGATAACGCAGGTACACCTATCACGATCAATTTAATTAATGATTATGATGGAGGGTCGACTTACGGCCAATTTACCCTCTCACCTGATGGCAGCTACCAATTAACTACGAACCCAGACGTAACGACTGACCCTACCGATCCCAAGATCGTTGATGACATTGATTATTTGGTCCGAGATGCGGATGGCGATGAAGTCGTCAGCAACGCTGAGCTTGTGTTGGACGATAACGAAGGCTTTATTCGCTATGAAGATTCGGAAACCACAGAAGACAACGATGCGATTATTGTGGTCAGTGTCTCTACCGGTGATATTGACCAAAGCGAAACCGTTACTGCTATTGAATTCTCAGAAGCTTCCTTAAACGGCGGTAGCTTGTATCTTGATGGGGTCTTGCTTCAAGTTATAGATGGCAAGGTCACCTTGTCGGGAAGTCAGCTGACGATGATTGATAGTCAGTTCACGGGACCGAACGGACAGTTGACCTATCGTCCAGCTCTGCATGAGTCCAATACTACCTCGACGGTTATTTTGGCGATCAATGCGATCATTAGCACAGATACGGTTCCAAAAGAACTCAAGGCCGATATTGCGGTTTCCGTTTTACCCGTTGCCGATGCGCCGGATTGGTCTGATTCTGTATTTACTTATCAATCTGTGGAAGATGACGCCGACCCAATCAAGCTTGATATTACAGCTCAGCTCGTCGACCAAGATTCGTCGGAAGCACTGACCTATACCATTAGTGGTATTCCAGATGGTCTAAATATCACCTTGAACGGAAATGCGGTTAAAGAGGGTAAGGAGTACACTCAGAAGCAAATCGACAAAATGGAAATCAGAGCTGATGAAAACTTAGCGGGTAGATTTGAGTTTGAAATCACTGCGATTGCAACCGAATCTGGAAACACCTTCGCTGATCCTGCCGATAAAACAGCTGACAACGTGCATACTGTCACGGTAGAGATATCTCCTGATGCAGATGCGCCAATTTTATCTGTTAAAGATTATAAAGGTTTGGAAGATGAAAACATTTTCCTGAAGAACGTAATTAATGGTGCGCTGACTGATACCGATGGTTCAGAATCCTTAAGTTATCAAATTGAAGTACAAGATGGTTGGTCAATTCAAGGCGGGCTGTTTGATCTAATAGGTCCTAACACGTATCTCGTGTCTGCTGAAGCGATTGAGAACGGTACTGCTTATCTAATACCTAAAGAAGACATCAGTTCGTTTACTGAAGACCTTTCTATTAAGGTAACAGCCGTATCTTACGAATCGACAGTTGACTCGTTGGATCCTATCAATCTGACGGCGGTTAGTGACACTGAAACCATCAATATTTTCCTTAAAGGTGTGGTGGATGAGCCTATCGTTGTAGATGGAGGCAACGCGCACTGGGAATACGATAGCGATACTAAAGTTATCAGTAACCAATCAGCTCTTAATGAAGACGGTTTGATTCGACTCGATTTTGTTGTCCAAACTTCGGACAACGATGATTCAGAAGAGATCAACATACTGCTTACTAACATCCCTGCAGGTACATTACTCGTTGATTCAACAGGGCAACCCGTATCATTGACGATCGCTTATATCGATGATGTTACAGGTCCTGTTCTGCAAGTTTCTAATGCTCAGCTTGCAGACTTGTATTTAAAGCCTGTTGGTGACTTTAGCGGGGGACTTGAGTTAACGGTCATTGCAATTTCGACTGAACCAGATGGCGATACTGGTGAGTTCCCAATGACGTTAAAAGTTGAGTTAGCTCCTGTTGTTGATCAGAATAATGGTCAGGTCATCAGTACTCAAGGTATCGAAGACAGCCAAATAGGTTTGAACCTTGAGCCATCGGTGAATCAAGACGTCGATGGCAGTGAGTCCTTGACGGGGTATGTCATTGACAGCCTTCCTGTTGACCTAACTCTCTATTTTGATGGCAGTGTGATTGAAGTGCCTGCTTCAGGTTTAGATTTAGAGAGTCTGTTAGATAGCACAACGCCAACCCTTTCTGAGCTTTTAAACAGTGGCAGATTGTCGGTAACCGCAACCGAAGATTTGAGTGGCACATTCACAATACCCATTACCTATGAAGTGACTGATACCTCGCCAACTGGGGCAACGGATGTAAAAGACATTTCAGGCACAATCAGTGTTACTGTGGATGCAAGAGTTGAATTGGATACTCGCTTAGAAAGTTCTGGGCAAATATACATCAGTGATGATGGATCTCCTGTCAATGTTTCGGACGCGGTCACGTTTGTTGATGCTGATATGGATGGCTCAGAGTACTTAGACTACATCCTGATAGATGTGCCTGATGGCTATTCACTGATTGTCGATCACCCTAATGGTGCTGCTCAAGATGGTTCAGGAAACTGGATCATCTCGGCAAATCGGCTGACGAGTGATTCTATTCAAGAGCTGGCTAAAGAAATCTTGAGCGGCATGACAATATCTAGCCCGAATGATACGCCTGTTTTAGATATCGTTGTGCGAGCTCGTGTCATTGATGGTGAAGACTCTAAGTATATTGATACTTCATTTCAAATTCAGATCACGGGGCATGAGAGTGGTGGTGAACCGTGCGACCCTGTTGGTCCGCCTAGCCCGATTCAACCTGATGAAGACATTAAGACTCCTGAGGGAGAGGATATTGATTTAACCGGTTTGTTGAATGTTGATGTAGCCAGTGATCCAGACAACGAAATCTCGTTCTATATTCCAGCGGATTCACTACCAGAAGGTGTCGAGATTTCTGGTGATGGTGTGATTGCTGAATACGACGCATCAGGTGAAATTGTTGGTTACTCAATTACCGCCGATGGACTTTCGAAGTTAACCTTAACCGGGTTAGATGAAGACTTTGCAGGGTGCCTTGACTTTACGATAGAGACCATTGAAACCTCACCATGTAATGGTGACACAGTAACCACAGAGCAGACCATTAGCATTCAAGTACTGCCTGTTGTCGATGACATTACGGTGGAAGCCGACTCCACCACAATTCAAGAAGACATAACCACAGACCTTAACCTTGAGCTTGTATTAGGTGACAATGTCGAAGCCGGTCAGCTTATTACCGGTGAGGGTCACAGTGCGACAGGTAAAGAGACCGTTAACTCTTTGACCATCACGGTTTCAAACGGTGGCACGCTATCGGAAAGCCCATCAGATACCGGTTTGTTGGTTGATAATGGCAACGGTACTTGGACAGTAACTGATCCTAGCCGATTGAGCGATGTGTTGGTCACTCCGCCAGAACACTACAGTGGTGAAATGACTTTAACGGTAACGGCCAATATTACCGATGAAGCGGATTGTGTGACTGAAACGGATACGCAAGATAAAACGACCGTAGTGACGATCATCGTTGAGCCTGTCGCCGATGCAGCGAACCTGGTGACACAAGATATTATTGGCGACGAAGATACATACATTTCATTGTCATCACTTAGCGCAGAGCTGATTGACCAGGATGGCTCTGAAAATATGTCTTTGGCGCTAAAAGGTGTGCCTGAAGGTGCTGTCGTTGCTATAAAAGTGGGAGACTCTTATGAGCTGGTTCCAAACAATGGTGCAGATGGCGGCACTTTTAATGGAAACCCAACTTATGAGTGGCAACTGGATTCAAGCCAACTGGCGAACTTAGTTATTATGCCGCCAAGAGATTTCAGTGGTGATATGGACCTTGTGCTTGAGGCCATCACTCAAGAAATCGGTACCACAGAAATTCGTTATACCGAATCTGAATTTACCGTAGGTGTGAATCCTATCGGTGATAGGGTTGAGTTCTTCGATTTGCCTGAACAGATGACGGGCAGTGAAGATGAAGGCATTGTTATTCCGCTTGATGCAAATAGCTTTGAGACTAATAGTGATGAATTCCTGTCAATTACGGTTACCGTTAACGCAACTTCTGATCTTAGTGGTTTGACCGGTTTAGACCGAATTCGAATTGGCTCTGAGACTAGTTCTTTTATCCGTGTTGGTGATATCGCGCAAGCTACTATTCTAGTTAAAGCCAGCTCTGTCGATGAGCTTGAGTTTTTTGCAGGTGACGCTTGGGGTAATCTCGATATTACGATCACAGGTCAAACCGTCGATCAAAATACGGTGCTTGGTAATTTGGTCACAGATACTGGTGAACAAAGTTCACAAGATATAACTTTGGTGATTACACCAGAGCCCGACGCTCCGTTGCTAAGTCTTGAATACCCATCCATTGTCGCTGAAGCGAGCGGCACGATTCCTCTTGGTTTAGACCTTTCTCTCGTTAACCCTGCGGATTCAGAAGAGGGTTTTATTACCATCTATGACATCCCAGCAGGTTTAACTTTCTCACATGGCTCTATGGTTGATGGTCAATACGTAGTGGAGTTAGCGGATGTACCGAACCTAGCGATTACGGGTGGATACAACAGTGGTACTCAATTTGGTCTAACGATTGAGCCGTCTGCAGAGATAGGAAACGACCAAGCGGTAGGGTTGCCTCAGACCGTATCAGTCCAATTTGTGGCTGAAGGTGACTCTACGATTACCGCAACAGACGACAACGACTTACTGATTGGCGGTTCAGGCTCAGACAATTTTGTATTTGCATCTTCAGGGTTAGGGAGTGCCGATGCTCCAAGCTACGATGTGGTTAAAGACTTTGATGCGTCGCCAAATACCGATGCAATTGATCTTTCTGGGATTCTTGGAAGCTTGGGCATTACGACTGGTTTGGGTGCGACACAGTACCTTGATCTAGAAGAGTCAGGTGAAGGCGTTACGATTTCCATTAAGCCAAATGGAGAGGATGACGTTCAACAAAATATCTTGTTAACCGATGTCACGTATGACGACTTGTATCAGGGCGACAGTAGTAGCGCGTTAGAAGCTCAAATTTTACAAAAAATGATAGAAGACAATAATTTAACGCTATAATTTAGATGCACAGTCTATAAAAGGAAGTTTAGATTGGTAAAGCAAAACGACAGCTGGCTAGGTTGTGTTGAGTGGTTATGTGGGCATTTTAATGTTCGTAGCCACTCGTCCAAAATAGTGTCTGGCCTACCTTTAGATGAAGGAAGGCTTAATGAGTCCCTTTTCCCAAGAGCGATTGAGAAATCGGGGTTAACGCTGAGCCACGTTAAAAAAGAATTACTGACTCAATGTCAGCTCCCTGTTGTTGCCGTTAATTCTGCGACAGGGACTCCTCTTGTCGTAACCCAAAGTTCCGGTGGCGACTTTCAAGTATTGGATTGCGAAACCAATTCAAGCCAGCAAACCTCGTTAAAAGAGTTGGTCGCTCAAGTCGAACCCTATGTTTGGCAAGTCGGTGCACAAGCTCTGGACGATGCTCGTGTTCAATCTCACGAACGCAGTGATAGTAAATCGAACACACGCTGGCTTTGGCGTGTGGTCAAAGAAGTGAAATCTTGGTATCGAGACCTTTTTATCGCTTCGTTCTTGATCAACGTCTTGGCGTTGGTGGTTCCACTTTTTACCATGAATGTGTACGACCGTGTGGTACCAAACCAAGCGTTTAATACCTTATGGGTGTTGGCCGCTGGTGTTGGTATTGTTGTTATTTTTGATTGGGTATTGAGAAGCTCTCGAAGCTCTGTGACTGACATGGCTGGGCGTTATATTGATAACAAGTTGTCTTCTCAACTGTTCTCTAAAGTCCTTGGCATGAAGCTAGAAAATCGACCTCAATCTGTGGGGGCGTTTGCCAGACAGCTTCAAGATTTTGATAGCGTTAAAGATTTCTTCACCTCTATCTCTTTGGTGACCTTAGTCGATCTGCCGTTTACTTTGCTTTTTCTTTTGCTTATCGGTTGGCTCGGTGGTGCGATGATGTTTATCCCTGTTGCCATAATGCTGGTTTTGATTGTTCTCAGCGTTGCGATGAAAGGCAAAGTGGAAAAAACATTTGATGAAACCGCACGTCTCTCTACACAAAGACAAGCACAGCTGTTCGATTGTTTAACAACGCTTCCGGATATTAAGCAAAATAATGCTGAGGGTATTACCCAAAAGCGCTGGGAGCAGACTATTTCCTCGCTCTCTCAATGGCAAACTCAGTCTCGCCACTATTCAAATATCGTGACGCACTCTATTCAGTCGAGTCAGCAGATCGTTACCATCACTCTGATCATCTTTGGTGTCTATCAAATATCTGAAGGCCTGCTCAGCATGGGTGGTTTGATTGCTGTGGTGATGTTGAGTGGGCGCGCGGCAAGTTCGGTTAATCAACTTTCTCTTCTCATGTTGCGATTCCAGCAAACCCGTTCGGCAGTCGAAGGACTGAATCAGATAATGGAACTACCTCAGGAAGAATCTAAGCATCAAGTGATTGATAAGGGTGACTTTGATGGTGGGGTTAGGTTAGATGAAGTCACATTTACCTATCCTGAAACCCAAAGCCCGGCGTTAAAGGAAGTCTCTCTTGAGATAAAACCGGGTGAGCGAGTTGGCCTAGTTGGTGCAGCGGGAGCAGGAAAAACGACGCTTTTATCAATTGTTGCTCGTCAATACCTACCGACAACAGGGCAAGCTTTCTATCAAGAAATCGATGGGCAATTATGGCCGACCAGTGTCTTGCGCAGTGGCATGGGCTGGGTAGGGCAAACCACCAATCTAATCTTCGGTAGTGTTTACGACAACGTCACATTAGGGGCGACCAACGTTGATGAAGAGAAGTTAAGACAAGCGCTACAACAGTCGGGTTTGAATGGCTATATGGGGCGCTTAAGCAATGGCTTAGAAACGCCGGTTGGTGAAGGTGGCCGGCTGCTTTCAGGAGGCCAACGCCAAGCTGTGGCTATCGCAAGGGCGCTGTATCGTTGTCCAAAGCTATTGATCATGGATGAGCCGACCAGCGCACTTGATAATCAAGCTGAGATACAGTTCTTCAATGCGCTGCAAAGTATGCCGAGAGAAACCTCAATGCTGATCAGCTCGCACAAATCTTCATTCTTGATGATGTGTGATCGAGTGATTGTATTGGATAAAGGTCAGATAGTCGCAGAAGGTGAGCCTAAAGATATCTTATCTCTACAGAAGAAAAATGTACCTAAAGGAACGAGCCGCTTTAAGACGGTATCTGTGGTGAAAGGAGGTCGTCATGAGTAATGATATTCAATGGACCAACAACCACTTGGCATTCCGTTCTCGTAAGCTGATTTGGTTGAGTGCTCTATTCATTGTCTCAATTATCGGCTGGGCAACGTGGGCTACATTAGAAGAGGTTGTGATCGGTGAAGGTAAAGTCGTTCCAAGTCTTTCGGTGCAAACTATTCAGAGTTTAGAAGGCGGACTGGTTCAAGAGATCATGGTGCGACAAGGGCAATCTGTGGTGAAAGGTCAGCCTCTAGCTAAGTTAGAAGACACACGTTTTAAGGCGGCGTTTTTAGAGTCGGCTCAACAAGCGGATACCTTGTTGGCTCAGCAATTAAGATTAAAGGCTGAGCTGTCGACGGTCGTTTTAAATAACGATGCAAAAGAGTGGTATGAGCGAGTGGTCTTGGTACCTCAAGACATTGCTGTTGATGTATCTAGCCACCCTGCGTTAATGAATGCTAAGGCGAACTACCGAGAGCGTTTAGGACAGTTGAAATCTGAACTGGAAGAGGCGGCACTTCGTATCGAGCAACAAGACCAAGCGCGTGTCGATACACTCAATAATATCCAGACTCTGGAAAGCAGCCTCGATATCGTGATTCGAGAGCGCAACATGCTCAAAGATGTGGTGGCCAGTGGTGCTGTTGCGGAAGTTGAGCTACTCAAATTGAACCGTGATGTGGTCAAGCTGAAAGGTGATATTGCTAGCTCAAAAGTAGCAGCGCAGAAGCAAATAGCTGCTTACTCAGAGTCGATAGCGGATCATAGAAGTATCGCTTTGGATTTTCGTACCAAAGTGCAAGGTCAGTTGAATGAAGTGGCGAGTAAGATAGCTCAGCTGAACGAGAGCCAACAGGCGATCGCCGACCAACTCAAGCGTACCGAAATTGTCGCGCCCGTTGATGGCACAGTGAAAGAGATCTTTGTGCGTACCATTGGTGGTGTCGTGCGTCCCGGCGAACCGATCATTGAGATCATCCCATCAAACAGTGACCTGATTGTTGAAGCGAGAATCTCTCCGCAAGATATCGCGTTTGTGCATAAGGGGCTGGGTGCAACCGTTAAATTCACGGCCTATGATTTCGTCATTTATGGCGGGCTTAAAGGTGAGGTAATTTACGTTAGTGCCGACGCTTTACAAACGGAAGAAGGCAACGCTTATTACCGAGCCCATATTCAGTTAAACGAAGACCAGCAACAGAACTCTGCCTTTAGCATCATCCCAGGGATGCAAGTCGCGGTAGATATCTTGACCGGCGAAAAAACAGTATTGATTTATTGGTTAAAACCTATTTTACGAGCTAAGGAAAACTCACTTCGCGAACGATGAAGTGGGTTAAAGCATAAATATAAAAGGAAGTGTAATGCGTTCAAAATTCTTACTCTCTTCTTGCTTACTCATGAGCGGGCTGTCTCAAGCAGCCTCATTAGAAGAGTCCGTGGCTTTTGCCATAGACTATAGCCCAGAGATACTGGCGCAATACTCCCGGTACCAATCGGTGGTAAGAGACGGAGACGCGGCGAGTGGTTTGTATATGCCACAAGTCAACTTGTACGCAGCGGCAGGTTATGAAGAGACACGCTACAACAGTGGCAGCAAACTCGACACCGATGACCGAGGCTTAACGAGAACGGAAATTGGCGTCAAAGTTTCCCAATTACTATTCGACGGTTTTAAGACTACATCGAATGTTGACCGCTTGACCTATGAAGCAGAGGCAGAGCGCTTAACGCTGATTTCGCGGGCTGAAAACGTGTCATTAGATGTGGTGAGAAATTACCTCGATATCCTCAAAGCAGAGACTCTACTTGAACTGTCAAAGCGTAACGTAAAAGAGCACCAAGAGATCTATCAAGATATCCAAGATAAGAAGAGCAAAGGTTTGAGTAGTAACTCGGATCTGGCTCAGATCTCCGCCCGTGTCGCGACTGCGCAGTCTTCACTCATTGCTGCTCAGAACAATCTGTTTGATTTGCAAACGCAGTACCTACGCTTGGTTGGTAAACCTGCTGTGAACTTGGTTTACCCACGTTTTGATTACGCCTTGTTACCAAGCTCATCTCAAGTTGCCCTAGAACAAGCTGTTGAGAATCACCCTGAAATCAAGGCCTCTTTGCTTGATATCGATGCAGCTCGTAAAGAGATGCGCCGCGAGAAAGGGGATTACTACCCAGAGCTTAAACTAGAACTTCATGCTAACAAGAATGACAACGTATCTAACCCACCAGGTGGTGTTGATGAAGATGCTCGACTGATGCTAACGATGGATTATGACCTGTTTAATGGCTTCTCTACTGACTCCAGAGTTGAATCGTCGGCTTGGCGAGTTGAAGAGGCAAGGGCAATCCGATTAAGAACGGAGCGTGAGGTTAGAGAAGGCACACAACTGGCTTGGAACGCCTACAAGATGCTTGAGCAGCAAAAGTCCCTACTTCAACAGAACGTTGATGCAGCGAAAATTGCAGAGCTTGGCTATATCCAACAATTTAATGTAGGCAGACGAAGCCTTTTGGATGTGCTTGATGCGAAGGTTGAAGTTTTCTTGGCTCGAAGAAATTTCATTAGCACTGAATATGATCAAACGTTGGCGGCTTATCGAGTATTGAATGCGATGGGTATGTTGACGTATGCGTTGAGGATTGAGCATCCAGAAGAGTGGCAAGGGGAGAACAAGTAATGAGATATTTTAAACTAGCGCTACTTAGTTCTATCTTGCTAATGGGATGTGCAGAGACGCCCGACACGACAATGACTCGCCATCAAATTGATGATCTAGCGGATAATGACCGTGACGGAGTCATTAACCAACGCGATCTTTGTGCTGATACGCCAGAAGGTGTAACGGTTGATATTAAAGGCTGTGCCAATTGGAAAATCGTCGAAGATGTTGAAGTGTTAAGCGTGGCATTTGATTTTGATAAGTACGACCTTAAACCTGAACATACTGCGGTATTAAATGAACTTGTTCGTTTACTGGGTGAACAGCCAGACGCATCGGTGACTTTAGTTGGCGATACCAGTTCAGAGGGCACAAACACGTATAACAAGGCTCTGGCGAAGAAAAGGACTGGCGTGATTCGAGATGCATTGATCGACAGAGGCATCGATGGTGAGCGAATTTTCGAACAAGAATTTACTCAGATAACCAGCTTAACTCAGCACCTTCATAAGCGTAAGCGCAGAACGATTGCGGTGATTAAAACAGAAAATATGGAAGTGAACCCATCTTGGAACATCTTCACTTCAGAAATGCAGCTCGATAGTAATAGTGATGTTGAGTCGAAAACGTCGATCGATCCAGTAGGAGGCCAGTAATGAAACGTCTATCCAATAAATCGGGCTTACTGCTTGCTGCTGTACCTATGTTTTTCTCGGCATCTACGTTCGCTAATGATGCCAGTGAAATTGGTTTGGTTGCGATTGAGCCCAATATGCAGGGGCTTGTTGAAGATCTGCTTAAGAGCCAAGAGATCGACTTGGAAATCTTGTTGAGTGACAGCGTCCCAGAGCAGATGATCATGCAGCGATCACGTGTTGGTATTACTTCCAAAAAGTGGACTGACAAAGAGATGGCTAGGTTCGACATGCGCTACGGTTATAGGCCAACAGAGTTGATGTTTACCGCAGATGTAATCGCGATTCTAGCCAATGAAAATAACCCTGCGACATCAATCACCGTCGCTGAACTAATTGATGTGTTTGGTTGCTCTAACGACCCTAAACATCCTAAATGGACGCCAAGTAGCGACGTTCGTGGAGGAGAAAGTCTAGACACGCACATGTTGCCTTTCGCTATCGACCACAACCTGCAAGGCCATACTACGTTTTCGAGTTGGGTCGAGTGTGGAACGGAGGGAGAATATGCCCATACTCAGTTCTTAGCGGATCTACCTGATCTTATTAGTAAGATTGAAGACGAAGATGCCGCCATTGGGTACACCGTCTACTCAGACCAAATCTCGAATGTGAAATGGCTGAGCGTGGTTGACAATCTAGGCGTGAACTACGACTTGAACAAAGAGACGATCCTTTCTGGTCGTTACCCATTAGCCACGGTTTATTATATGTACTTGATTATTCCAGCGCATCGTAAAGGGTTTACTGAGCAAGAGAAGTTCTTTGTTGGACTGACTTTGTCACAAGAGCATCAAAGCGTGCTGAACCAATACGGTTTCATCAGTTTGCCGCCAGAAGCCATTCAACGTAATAAAGTAAGACTATCGCTTGAAGAGCCAGCAATAGAAGGCGGCTATAAATAATTGGTATGATATATTGTATATGGATCGTCGAAATGGTATTGTTAGTTACGTAATGGTTCTCAACGTGACGGATTACGTTATTCGGCGATCGAATTTATCTAGCGGGCATGTATGCCCGTTTTTTTTCGCCGAAAATTTGTGGTCCAGGGGTTTGTTTGCTGATCGGTCGCGTATAATGGACGATTGTTACCGCGCAAATAAGCACAATCAATGAGAACTTTCCCTGTCTTAATCTTACCTTTGCTACTGGTTTTGAATGCCATTGCATTCTCCGCACAAGCAACCGAAAGCTGGTGGCTTCGAACGGTGTTCAACACGAGTTCAGCTCAGCCAAGTTCTCAAAACTACATCAACGATATCGATCTCATGGATTGTGGTGACATAGAAGGCACTCTGTTGTGCAGTGACCTAACCCAATATTACGATCTGGACGTTTATGTAGAACTGGAGTTGGAGGACTCAAGTGTCGAAACGGTTCGCTTCAACCTGCCATATTCGAACCTAAGTTACACAAAGCTTCAGGCTTACCTTCGTCAAGATGGCTTCGCACTCAGTTCAATTCGTATTGGGGAGGATGAATTCGATGTCATGGCTCAACTCGAACAAGCTCGAAATGAAGGCGTTGGATTCGATAAGATTGATAAACAGCTAATCGAATTTATTAACGCACCACACGGTTCATCAGAGCAACTGAGTATATGGAATGTGCCCAACGTATCTTCTCCTAGTTCCGCCTCCCCTTGGGTTCAGTTACACAGTGATGGTGACCACTTAACGGTTGAACTTAATCGCTTTTAATTGCTCAAATTTATAGATGGTTTCGTTATTTATTAGGCTGGACAGGCCTTTCAGGAGAACGGCTCAAGGGCAGACAGCAAGTTATAATTTATTTAAGTGTTCGTTTTTCTGCGGCTCTCACATTTTTGGCAAGCGTTTACTTTTGCCATTTGTTATACGTTGAGCCTTCGGTAAAACGAGCTTAGGATACGTTCAGTATTGATAAAGGAGACAACCCATGGTTGCAAAAGTAACGATAGCGCCACAAGGCCCAGAACTTTCTGAGTTGGTGCAAGGATACTGGCGTATAGCAGAATGGGGTATGACCCCGCAACAACGCCTGACTTTCCTGAAGCAACACATTGATCTTGGTATCACAACGGTTGATCACGCGGATATTTACGGTAACTACCAATGTGAAAAGTTATTTGGTGAGGCATTGGCGCTTGAACCAAGCCTTCGTGATGATATTCAAATCGTCACCAAGTGCGATATTAACCTATGTGGTGACCACACTCCTGATCGTAAGATCAATCACTATGACACCAGCGCGCAGCATATTTACCAATCAGTAAATAACTCGCTAGAGCGTTTAGGTGTTAACGATATCGACGTATTGTTGATTCACCGCCCAGACGTATTGATGGATGCAGATGAAGTAGCAGAAGCGTTCGCAGAGCTACACAAAGTAGGTAAAGTTAAGCACTTCGGTGTTTCTAACTTTTCACCGCGTCAGTTCGAACTGCTTCAATCTCGTCTTGGTAAGCCGTTAGTGACCAACCAAGTTGAAATCAACCCATTGAACTTCGAAGTTGCCCATGACGGCACGCTAGATCAACTGCAGATGAACCGCATTCGCCCGATGGCGTGGTCTTGCCTTGGTGGTGGTAGTATCTTCAGTGGTGACTCAGTACAATCGATTCGCGTTCGTGATGAACTAGAAGCGATTCGCTTAGAAGTCGGTGCAGACAGCATTGATCAAGTGATCTACGCATGGGTACGCCGTTTACCATCTAATCCAATTGCGATTATTGGCTCTGGTAAGATTGAACGTGTGCAGACTGCCGTTGATTCACTGAAAATTGAGCTGACTCGCGAGCAGTGGTACCGCGTATGGGTTGCATCCAAAGGTCACGGTGTGCCATAGAAAGTAATTCGTATAGAAGCAAAAGCCAGCTAACAAAGCTGGCTTTTTTGTGTTCGCTTAACATGTTTCTGCAAAACTGTGATTAAGGTGGAATAATTTTCAAAAACACTCATAATGCACTCTGTTTTTCACCAGTTGGATATTTCCATTGAGCACTTCAAAATTCTCTTCAATCGCCCTTAAACCAGAGCTTCTAAATACGTTAGATTCTCTTGGTTATACTGAAATGACGCCGATCCAAGCGTTAAGTCTTCCTACTATCCTAAATGGCAAGGACGTTATCGGTCAGGGTAAAACGGGTTCAGGTAAAACAGCTGCTTTCGGTTTAGGCGTGCTGCAGAACCTACGCGTTAAGCGTTTCCGTGTTCAGTCTTTAGTGTTATGTCCGACTCGTGAGCTTGCAGACCAAGTAGCAAAAGAGATTCGTACTCTTGCTCGTGGTATTCACAACATTAAAGTGCTGACACTATGTGGCGGTATGCCAATGGGCCCACAGATTGGTTCACTAGAGCATGGCGCACACATTCTTGTAGGCACACCTGGTCGTATTTTGGATCACCTAGAGAAAGGTCGTATTGATCTGTCTGAGCTGAACACACTTGTGTTAGATGAAGCTGACCGCATGCTAGAAATGGGCTTCCAAGACGCTTTGGATGCTGTGATTGAAGCGGCGCCAAAAGAACGCCAAACTCTACTATTCAGTGCGACTTTCCCTAAACAGATCAAATCTGTTGCAGACCGCATCATGCGCAATCCAGAAATGGTGAAGGTTGAATCAACACACGATCACTCAAGCATCCAACAACACTTCTATAAGTTAGAAGGTTCTGAAGCTCGTGATGACGCTCTAGAGTTGCTGCTACTTCATCACCAACCGGAATCTGCGGTTGTGTTCTGTAACACTAAGAAAGAAGTGCAGAACGTAAATGACGAGCTAAGCCACCGTGGCTTCAGCGTTATCGAGCTTCATGGCGACATGGAACAGCGTGAACGCGACCAAGCTTTGGTTCAGTTTTCAAACAAAACGATCTCTATTCTAGTGGCGACAGACGTTGCGGCACGTGGTCTTGATGTAGATAACCTAGACGCTGTATTCAATTTTGAATTGTCTCGTGACCCTGAAGTTCACGTTCACCGCATTGGTCGTACTGGCCGTGCAGGAAGCAAAGGCGTCGCTATCAGCTTCTTTAGCGAGAAAGAGATGTACCGTGTTGCTCAAATTGATGAGTACATGGATATGCCGATTGAGCCATCTGAGCTTCCAGCAAAACCCATTGCTAAGCCGTACTACTCAAACATGGTAACCATTCAGATTGATGGCGGTAAGAAAGCTAAGCTTCGTGCAGGTGATATTCTTGGTGCATTGACTGGTCAAGGTGGTATTGATGGTAAATCAGTAGGTAAGATCAACTTGTTCGCAATGCGCGCTTACGTTGCTGTAGAACGTTCTGTCGCTAAGAAAGCACTGAACAAGATTGAATCAGGTAAAATGAAGGGTCGTCAATTCCGCGCCCGAATCCTGAAGTAATTCGAGACTGAATCCCTTTGCTGCGATATGTCTAATTAACGATATTGCTAATTAATGACATTGCAGTAAAGGGTGTTCTACAAAATGTCACTCAAGTTTTTTCTCTTAGGTTTATCGACCAAGTCCTCTATATCAAAGCATTATTCATCGGGTCTTATCGAATAAAGATCGTTGATATGTTTTCCTTCGCTAACATACCAATTCATCGCTTCCTGTCGATTGTGAACGAATATCGTGATTGTGGTTATTGAACCATCGTCAAAATAACAAAGCTCATATTCTAAATCGCTTGGGGACTCAGGAATAGCGGTCATAGCTTGCCTCCCAAATATCAATCATTTGAAAATACGCTAACCCGTTTCTTTTATAGGGTTCGTATTACGTCAAATGAGTAATAAAAATCAAGTTACATCACTGCTGTTAATCCCGATTTCAGATAATAAG
>NZ_MCZZ01000177.1 GCF_002875705.1 Vibrio sp. 10N.261.45.E2 | reverse complement strand
TTATCCGAACGGCATTACCTCATTTAAGGTGCGTTTTTTGTTTCGACGCTGACAGCAATAACCCAACAGCCATATCCTCCAAGTTGGTCATTTCTTGAACCAAATTAAACCTCACAAAGAACAATGACTTTACTTTAACTATCTAAGATAGGTTTTTTTTCTTCAAAGGAATCAAATTAGAGATTTAATTTTCACTAAAAACTCAAATTAGAGATAAAAAGACAAAACTTTTCTCCGACTACCTCCTTATACTGTGCCACGTCATTAAGGCGCTACAAGCCTATGATTTAAAATAATTATTAAAGAGTAGTCACCATGAATTCGAAGTCGCTAACTATCTTGCTTTTTGTCTCTGTTTGCTTAATTTGGGGAACCACTTGGTTCGCAATGGAAGTAGCATTGCATTCTATTCCACCTATTTTTGCTACTGCGTTGCGCTTTTTACTTGCAGCACCTCTGCTTGCGGTATTGGCGAAAGTCTTCAACCAACCACTACTTTTTCCTAAAGGTAAGCGCCAATGGCTGCTTATTGTTGCGCTGATGTATTTCGCAATTCCGTTCACTTTGATGATCTATGGTGAGCAATACATCTCTTCTGGTTTGGCTTCGATCATCTTCGCCAACATGCCAGTTGCTGTAATGCTGATGTCTGGCTTATTCTTAGGTCTACGACTAGCGAAGCACCAAATATTCGGTTTGATCGCGGCTGTTGTAAGTCTGTGTTTAATCCTTGGTAATGAAATGCAGATGGGGGGTGACGACTACCTTATCGGCACAGTTTGCCTAGGCCTTGCGGTTGCGATTCACGCGGTGATGTACGTGTTGGTTCAAAAGCACTGTAAAGGCATCGAGGTACTAACTTACAACGCTGTACCGAGTTTTATTGCTGCGATTTTCTTGTTTGCTGTGTCGGCAGCAGGTGAAAACGTGAATGTTGAATCTTTCACTTGGGATTCAATCTCTGCAGTCGTTTACCTAGGTTTTGTCGCGAGTGTTGGCGGCATTGTGGCTTACTTCAAACTGGGCCAGGTTTCGACGCCGTTCCAAGCATCAATTTGTTTCCTTATTTTCCCAGTGGTTGCGCTGCTGATCTCTTGTTACATCAATGGTGAAGTTCTATCTGAACAGTCTCTGCTTATGATGATCCCTCTACTTTGTGGCATCTTACTGACCAAGGCACCAAAGGGAATCTTCAAGTTACGTACAGGATTAAAAACAGTAAGAAGCTAATCCTACCGGAACCTATTTGATCGATTAGATCTCTCGACCTAACACATATAAAAAGCTCCAATATCGCTATTGGAGCTTTTTGTTTATCTCATCAGATTGAAACCAACTTAGCGCCAGCTAAACAACCGAACTTCATTGCCCTCTTCAGGCTTTTTAGGAATATTTAAAGATAGCGCCAAAGAAACCGCCGCCATCACTGCACCAATGTAAAAAACCGTTGCAGGGGACGATAACCAAATCACACCAAATACGACTGGAATAACGACCGCGGCAATATGATTAATGGTGAAAGAGACACCAGCTGTTGATGCCATGTCTGCTGGGTCTGCAATCTTCTGGAAGTAGGTTTTGATTGCTAGAGCTAAAGCAAAAAACAGGTGATCGACAACATACAATGCTGCCGCCCATTCCGCCGTTTGTACTAAAGCATACCCGACGAACACACCGATTAAACCGACATACTCGAAGATTAACGCCTTGCGCTCGCCAACTACACCGATAAATCGGCCAATGCGTTTTGCGAACAAGAAGTTAAATAGGTAGTTGATTAAGAACAATAACGTTATCTCAGCAGCCGAGTAACCGAACTTCTCTACCATCAAGAAGCCCGCAAACACGGTAAAGATTTGTCGTCTTGCTCCACTCATAAACGTTAACGCGTAGTAGAGCCAGTAACGCTTACGCAGTACCAACTTCTTATTCTGTGGCGTCTTGGTCTGAAATTCAGGGAAGCCAAAGGTCATCACCAAAACCAAAATAAAGCCAATGCCGCCCGTAATGCCATACACCCAAGCAAAGTCGAGTTTAAGTTGCTCTAACATCACCCAAATAGAACCATAAGTGATTAACGAGGCCAGTGCACCGACCGAAATCATCTTGCCCAGCATCTCTGGCGCTTCTTCTTTGCTTAACCATTGTAGGGACAAAGACTGCTTTAACGTTTCAAAAAAATGGAAGCCAGTCGACATCAAAATCGTAGTCAACAACAGACCTGTGAGTGAAGGAAATAAACCCGTTACCGCCGTACCTATTGTGAGCATCGCCAGCGATACCAACATGAAGCGTTGCTCACGGATGAAAGCTAAAACAAACACTACAGTAAACGCTAAAAAGCCCGGGATCTCACGAACACTTTGTAGCAAACCAATATCTGCACCGTCAAAGTTCGCTTTCTCAATCACAAAGTTGTTAAGCAGAGCCATCCAGCTCGAAAACGCAATAGGGACAACAATCGAAATCAGTAATAAGAAGTTTTGCGGCGTTTTCCAGCTCGCGGCTTTATCGAACATTGACGGACTCCTGTTCGTCTAATTGAGTGAGCACTCGTAAAGTCAGCTGCTCAGTATACGGGTTTATCTTCCAATGTTCTGGACTCCAACCTTTTACGAAGCGTTGGAAATCAGCCCACGCCACGTAAAACATTGGTCGCCATGCTTTTTCAACATCATCGAACGAAAGCTGTGGCTGATAGTGTACCAATGCTTCTTTCAAGTGTTTGAAGTAAGTATCTAAGACTTGAGATTCAAGCTCTGTACAATCTTGTGGCCTTATCGCACTACTCATGAACAGAGCTACATCTTTCATTGCGCAGCCGTGACCCACATATTGAAAATCGACTGCTGCGGCGTTTTCGCTTTTAGAATCAAAACAGAAGTTGGCTAGCTTAGCATCACCGTGAACCAAGGTTTGATATGGGCACTCTCTGAGTAGACGATCGATGTTTTTCGCTTGGTTCTTCAATGGTAAATCAGCCAAAGCATTCAACTCATCGGGGCGAGTATCTAGGTGCCAATAAGTACCGACTGGCCACAATGGTGTCGACTGTTCTTTATCGATATGAATGTGCTTTGCGTGAAAGTGAGCGAGCCATTTTAGGCAAGCATTATGCTGTTTAATCTCGACGGAGGTATAGCGAGGTTGAGTATCTTTGACAACCGACTCATCAGAAGCGGCAAGTACATCGAACTGAGAAGTTAACGGGAAGCCGATATCCGCTAAGTCTTGCATCACAATCAGCCATTCGTTCTCTTGCAACTCACACTGCAGCCCAACAGGTACAGGGCAACGATCATCCCATTGCTGAGTGAATGACTGATACCATGCAGTCTCTACTTGGTAAGAGTGTACCTTTCGTTGGTGAGAGAGTTTGGTATTCCAACCTTTGGGGTGTTCTGCTTTATCTGGCAGTGCGACATGTTTAACAATCACACTCTTGAGTTCAGCACTGCTTTCTTGAGAAAAGACCAAGCGAACTAACTCGCCATAGCCGCCCCATAAACGTTGAATCACTTGGACGTCAAATTTTTGGTTACAACCCAACGAGGTCGCTATTTTTTGATAAAGCTCAGGTTGGTTTTGGCTTGAACTCGCTTGTGGTTGAGCAAGGTTTTTTGAGGGTATTGATTGAGACATATAACTAGTTACTGTGCTTTATCGAATAGGAGATGTGACCATTGCGGCTGTCTGTTCATGTAGTGAACCACATAGCTACAAACCGGCACAATTTTAAAGCCAGCTTGTTCAATTTCAGGTAATACCGACTCCATCATCACCTTTCCAAAGCCCTTACCTTGCAGTTCATCAGGGATACGTGTCGAGGTGATATGTAGTACATCTCCGTCCTTTTGATATTTAACGACTGCGAACTGGTTGGGTTCTAGCTCAACTGTGATCTGGTTAACTTTTTGATCCCACATTACTGCCTGCATTCTCAACTCCTGCAAATAATTGATACGACAAACAATTAAAGTTTGAAGTATGAGTTCCTTGTAATAGACTAACGCAAGTGCATATAAATAAAACTAAGTACTTACAAACACAGTAAATAATTGAGTGCGACCGGCTTAATATAAAATCAGTAATGATAAAAGGCACTCTATAAATCTACGTGAGTACGTCCACTCAATCTAGCACGTAATAACCCCTTGTTAGCAAGCTAATAATATAACTAACAGACGCATGTTGGCGCATGGAGAACATATAATGAACGCACCCCTGAAGAAGCCTTTGGAGCATAATCAGGCACTTCAAGACCCTCGTAAACGCACCGTTTCCACCATCAATAGTACTGATGCGCTGGCCATGATAGAGCACGGCAGTGAGCTGACATTAAATATCTCAACTCCAGTTGGCACTAAATTTCTCGCCACCACTAAATTTATCGGTACGCACAGTGATAACTGTATTGTGGTTGAGGTTCCCGAGGTATCCAATGAAGATCTGAACTTTTTCTTCCAAGAAGGATTTTGGATGACCGCTCGTGCGTATTCTCTACGAGGCGAAGGCGCACTGATCCACTTTAGAAGCCAAATTCACCATAAGATCGGTGAACCCTTCCCTATTCTTGTGCTGTCTACACCAAGCACGATGCAAGTGACTCAACTGCGTAAAGAAACACGTTATGAAGTGAATCTGGCTTCAAGAATCATCTTCAACGACCAGCGAGCCAACTGTGAGATAAGAGATTTATCGAAAAGTGGTTGTCGTTTCGTGACCTCACCAACCTCGCGAGCAATTCAGATTGCCGATCGAGTGTCTATTGAGATTACACCTGAGAACTACAATGGGCCGCTGATTCCACCATTGAGAGGCATCGTCTGTAACCTGCAGAAATCGACGCACTACGCTCGATACGGTGTGGAATTTGATGATATTGGCCGAGCTAACGCTAAACACTTGTTGGCAAAACTGAAGTTCGATGGCACCAAGCTCTGCCTACGAAACGGTTAATGCCTTTTAAGACACCACGTTTACCGAATGCCGTAATTTAACCAAGTACAAATGGCTCACTAACGACCCAAATCGTAACCATCAAAAAAGCCATCGACTCTAAAATCGATGGCTTTTGCGTTTTGGTTGCTTATTTAGATTTAGACAAATTCGCTATTTACGCAGTGCATTCAGTTTAGCTTGAGCGATACCAAAGATAGTATCGATTGGATAGCTACCCTCATCGCTCGCTTCACCTGCGGCTTTGCCTGTGAACAACTCAATCGCTTCTGTTACGTGGTCAATCGCCCAGATGTTGAACTCACTTTTTTCAACCGCTTTCACGATGTCGCTACGCAGCATCAGGTTGTGAACATTTGAACGAGGGATGATCACCCCTTGCTCATTTGAACGCCCTTTGATTTCACACACATCAAAGAAACCTTCAATTTTCTCGTTCACGCCACCAATGGGTTGAGACTCACCAAACTGGTTCATCGAGCCAGTAATCGCGATATCTTGACGGTTTGGCTGCTTAGAAAACGCAGACACCACCGCACAGAACTCCGCCATACTTGCACTGTCACCATCGACGCCACCATACGATTGTTCGAAGGTGATGTTGGTGGTAAGCGGTACCTTGGCCGTCTTGCCAAACACAGAAGAAAGGTAAGCCGACAAGATCATCACACCTTTCGAGTGAATACTGCCACCTAGGTCTACGTTTCTTTCGATATCAATCACTTCGCCGTCACCGTAAGCCGTGGTAGCCGTGATTCGGTTCGGCGCGCCAAACATATGGTCAGTTGTACTTAACACAGACAGAGCATTGACCTGTCCTACCGCTTCACCATCCACATGGATTAGCGTTGTACCGTTAGTGAAGGTTTCCATCACGCTGTCTTGCAATCGTCCGACACGCATCTGTTGGTTAGACAATGCTTGATCAACGTGCGTTGCACGAATCAGATTCGATTTTGACCCTCTCGCCACGTAGTTTGATTCACGAAGCAAATTAGCAATATGCGCTGAGTGCAGAGACAGCTTGCCTTGGTCACCCGCTTGACGAGAGCTGTGCTCAATGATGCGAGCAATCGCTTTTCGGTCACAATGCAGCATGTTGTTATCATGCACAATGCTCGAAATAAAGCGTGCGTAATGCATTTCAGAATCGGGAGTACGCTTCATCTCATCTTCAAAATCGGCCGTCACACGGAACAGTTCACCAAACTCCGCATCGTAGTGTTGCAGCAGTTGGTAAGTTCGGTAGTCGCCAAACAGGATGATCTTAACGTCCAATGGAATAGGCTCAGGATCAAGCGATACAGCACCGGTTAAGGTCACCTCTTTTTCTAATGAAGTGAAACTCAGTTGACGTGAACGCAGCGCTCGCTTCAAGCCTTCCCAAACATATGGCTGCTCAAGTACCTTCACCGCATCCATCAGCAATACGCCACCGTTGGCTCTGTGCAAGCTACCTGCGCGAATCAATGAGAAGTCAGTAAATACAGTGCCCTTGAACGTTGCCGTTTCTACATAGCCAAACAGAGAGTGATAATTTGGATTCTCTTCAACCACGATCGGCAGAGTCTCCTCCTTTTGGCTCACAATCACGTTAACTTTGTAGCGACGCGGCATTTTCTTATCCAAAGAGGCCGTAGCAACTTCGGCTTGCTCTGTGCTCTCTTCTAGGAAAATATCAGCGTTATCGACAATGTCTTTACGCAATGCCGTTAAGTACTTTTTGATGTCTGGATATTGGCTGTAATCCTTCTTCAATTGCTTAATGAAATGAGTGATCACATCTCGCGCCGTATCGTCATTAAGCTTTTGAATTTTCTCAGTGTACGTCTCTTCAAGTTCCGTTAATTCACGAGAAATGGTTCGCAGTCCAACTTCCAGTCCATCAATGGTTTTATCAAATTGATCTTGTTCTTCTGCTGAAAGCAGATCGAAGCTCTCTTCGGTATGGAGCTCATCGCCGTTCATTGCCACAAACTGGTAATCACCCTGAGTAGTAATCGTCAGGTTGATTCCCTTGTCCTTCGCTTCTTGGCTAATGCTTTCTAACGCGGCTTGTTGCTTCGCTGCTAACTGGTTTTTCAGCCTATCAGCACGACTAAAGTACATCTCATTATCAAACGCTAGAGGCATACCTTTCAGCAGTTTACGCATCAACTTTTCAATATCTTGCTTTAAGCTGCTGCCCACACCACGAGGCAATTTCAGCACCTTAGGTGTGCGAATATCTTCGAAGTTCGCGATATAACACCAATCAAAAAGCTCCTGCACTTCTTGAGGGTGACGGTTTAGATAGCGCAAGATCATGGTGCGTTTACCTAGACCATTTCGCCCTATCGCATAAATGTTGTAACCCTTTTCCTTGATTGACATCGCGAACTCAACGGCCTTTTGTGCCCGTTCTTGCCCGACGATTTCGTCAATTGGAGCCAGTTCTTTGGTCGACTTACATGGTAGCTTGTCTAGATCCGCTACCTGATACAGCTGTTCTGTATTGAGTCTTTGCATCGCCATCGCCGCCTCCTTAGTCCTTCATTACTTGGGTGTAGATAAAATCAGTGTAGATGTAATTCCCTACAAATTTAGTGACTTACGCTACACAGCTGTTCAACTGAACAAATAACACACAATTTGAGCCGTTTTTAGGAATAGCTCGTCATTTAATTCACCAACTTAACATGTGAATGATTTTAATTTGCAATTGATAATGAATATCATTAACATTTTAAAATATTATAAATTGAGGATGTGGATATGGAAATTGAACGATGCTGGATGCACTACCTAAAAGCTGAACAGTTAATGGAACAAGGTCACTGGCCTGAAGCACAGCGCCTCTATGGCGATGTTCTAACCTCACTTCCTCACCACATCCAAGATGCAGCATACCAAAGCGATATCAAGCCTTGCCAATTTGCATGCTTGCTTGCTGGGTTAAGAGACGCGAGTGTCGCACAATCAGAGATCCTCAACCGTTTAGGTCAGCATCAACAAGCCTTCGACACCTTGAATCAATCTTATGCACTGATGCAATTTATCTCACTTGAAAGCACAGAGCTGATTCAACGTACCTTTGGGTTGTTGGAAAAGCAGAGCGAAGATTTACTCAATCACCTGATCGCTTTTTGCAGTGCTCAGCGCAGTTCGCATTGGATGCTCGAGCTAGAACAAATTCAACGTGCTCATCACCATTTTGGGCAACTTAAAACAACGTCAGAAGTTCAATCTTCACCTAATGTCTTAAATTGATAAGGATATATCATGTCGGACCGGGCCATTCTTAAAGTCAATAACCTCTCCGTGAGCTTCAAAACCAATGATGGAATCATTGATGCGGTAAAAAAGGTTAACTTTACCCTTAATTCAAGCGAAACCTTGGCCATTGTTGGTGAATCAGGTTCAGGTAAATCAGTCTCTTCTAACGCGCTTATGCGTTTGCTTCCTGATAACGCGATTATTGATCAACAATCAAACATCGAGTTTGAGGGTCAATCGATTATTGGAAAAACTGAGCGAGAAATGCAGTCAATTCGTGGCTACAGGATCGGCATGATCTTTCAGGAGCCGATGACTTCTCTCAACCCGTATTTGCGCGTCGGCATTCAAGTGGCTGAAGCCATTATGTGCCATCGCAAGGTATCGAAATCTCAAGCGAAAGAGCGCGTATTAGAGCTGTTCAATCTGGTTCATTTACCAATGCCAGAGCAGGCTTATACTAAGTACCCACATGAGTTTTCTGGTGGTCAGTTACAGCGCATCATGATCGCTATGGCACTGATCAATGAACCAGACATTTTGATTGCCGATGAACCTACCACGGCATTAGATGTAACCGTTCAGGCAGAAGTGCTTTCTCTTATCAAAGAGATTCAAGGCAAAATGGGGATGGCGATTTTATTCATCACCCATGACCTAGGCGTAGTGAAACACTTTGCTGACCGTGTGCTCGTGATGTGTAAAGGGGAATTGGTTGAAGAGGGGCAGACTCAAGAACTGTTCGATAACCCTAAGCACGACTACACGCGCATGCTGATTAACTCGATTCCTAAAGGCGCTAAGGTTCCTGTTGAAGCTACAGCCCCAGAGCTATTGTCTGCTGAAGATATCCGAGTTCAGTTCTTGGTTAAATCACACTTCATCAAGAGTAAAAGCCAGTACTTTGAGGCCGTTAAAGGCATTTCGTTAAACCTTAAGCAGGGCGAAACACTTGGCATTGTTGGTGAATCTGGGTCAGGCAAATCAACCCTTGGACGTGCATTAATCGGCTTACTGCCAAGTAGTGGGCGTATTGTCTACAAAGGCCAAGACGTGAGTTTGTTGAACGACAAAGAGCGTCACAAGCTCAAAAAAGATGTGCAAATGGTGTTCCAAGACCCTTATGGTTCTTTATCACCACGTATGACAGTTGGGGAAATCATCACCGAAGGCTTAACGGTGCATCAGCCTCACTTGTCAAAACAAGAACGTTTAGAGAGAGCGCGCAAAGCACTGATTGAGGTTCGCTTAGAACCAAACTCAATTAACCGCTACCCGCACGAATTCTCAGGCGGACAAAGACAACGTATCGCGATTGCACGTGCGTTGATTCTTGAGCCATCTTTCATTCTGTTGGATGAACCGACGTCAGCACTCGACCGCTCAGTACAACTGACCGTGATTGATCTACTGAAAGACATTCAAACTAAACACAATATTGGCTTCCTGTTCATTAGCCACGATCTCTCGGTAGTGAAGGCACTGTCGGATCGAGTACTAGTGATGCAGAAAGGTGAAGTGATGGAAGAGGGATCTGCCGAAGAGATTTTCAATGCACCGAAAAATGACTACACCAAGAAACTCATCGCTGCGTCATTCGACTTAGAAAATAAATCGGAAAAAAATGCCGCTTAGATGGAACTAATCAAGATTAACAGCGTCTTATAGGTACATTCTGAATAATCTCCTAATGGATTGCACTCTAGAATGGATATAGCAAAACTGGTTTGGCCGCCAAAAGAAAAATGTCGCATGGATGCGACATTTTTCGTTTCTGAAGTGAAATAATTCGTCTTGAAATCTCATTCACGACATCAAATTACTTCATTACCAACTATCGATACAAAGACTTGGTCGACTCTCTGACGATTAAATCAATCGGTGGCAGTCGAGCTTCATGTCTCTCTCCTGATAACAAATTTAAAATTGACTGAGCACACACGTCGCCAATCTCTTCAATCGGTTGTCTCAATGTTGTTAATGCTGGCGTGAAATACTTCGACGTTGGCAAGTCATCAAAACCAATCACTGACACATCTTCTGGGACTTTATAACCGTGATCGTGTAGCGCCTTAATCGCCCCGTAAGCGGTTTGGTCATTGGCAGCAAATAGAGCGGAAAAGTGAACTTTCGACTCGATTAATTCAACGGTTTTCTCATAACCAGATTCGCTACTAAAATCCCCTTGTTTTACAAGCTTTGGCATCACTTTAATGCCAGCCTCTTGCAGCGCTTTCTTGTAGCCTTCAAAGCGACTCCCCGCATCTGGTTGGCTCGAAAGCCCCTTGATATGAGCAATGTTCACATGCCCTTGTTGAAGCAAATGCAGGGTCGCCATATAGCCACCCAACACGTTGTCGATATTGATGGAGCGGACATTATTCTCAACAAAATCGTAGCCAACCATCACTATAGGGATGTCTTGTGCATACTTAGCAATCTCTTCCTGCGTAATGCTTCCTGTCACAATGATCATGCCATCCACGTTACTTTTCGCCAGATACTCCAACGCGTGCATTTCTAACTTTTTCTGCCAATGCCCTGTTGCGATCACCAATGAATAGCCTTGAGCGATCAGCGTTTTTTCCATGTCGTTGAGGATACGACTGGTGTAAGGGCTATCAGGGTGTTGCACCAAGACACCAATAGTGAGCGAACGTCGGTTGGTGTTTTCTTGCATTTGGAAGTTAGGTTTGTAGCCCGTGTCTTTAATGGCTTGCTCAATGTTTTGGCTTTTATCATCCGACACATAAGTGGTTCGATTAAGGAAACGAGACACGGTGCTGGGAGAAACGCCAGCCAGTCTTGCTACATCGTATACTGTTGTTTTTTTTGTTTTAGTGCGCATCTCGATACCCTAATCAAGTGACATTCGGGGAGCTTTAAGCTCCCCATCAGTTTCAACCTGCATACCATTGCTTTCGTTGAAAATCGTGTCATTAAGTTAATACAAGTAGGCGAAGATCATCCCCGGTCTAAAGTAGCGACCAGCCGTGTATTTCAAGCCAGTACTCAGTAGCCATTTGTGCAAGCCAGCCAGCTTTTCTAGCGGGATTTCACCGCTCAACATTTTAACAAAATTACCAGTATCTTTCGTCAATGTTGGGTTGATACGACCGTCAGACAGCACACAGTTTTGATATTTAAGTACACTTAGCCAGTTTTTCGCATCATTTTGCGACAATTTAAATGCTTCTATAAGATCTTTCTCATTGACAGACACAGAGCAATTGAACCCCTCTGGCGCTGCAAATGGAATTTTCGAATAGTCATAGAGTGCGGTATACACGGTATCCATCAATGTTTCTGCTTGCTGCGATTTACCCGCGAGACTCAACGCTGTCGCAACACTAAACTGTACGCCAATCCACACGTCTTGCGCTTGGAACGCTTCATGCGGCGAGCCGTCAGCCAACGTCATATTCGCAACCCCTAGCTTAGGGCTGTTGATTTCAAAGTTGTGCTTATAAACATAGTCTAGTGCGCGTTGGATGTTTTCTTGTGGGAAAATACCTTCTAGCCCGATTAGCTTTAAGTAACTGTCTGCCAATAAAGCATCACCAAAACTATTGTCTGAATCTGGCACTAGCTCTAGATATTCCGGTGTAAAGGCTTGAGGCGCGGTCTCGCTCAGTAAACGCTTCTTAGAAACTCTTTGAGACACCTTACCGATGTTGATTGAAGTATCGATGTGATTTAGGTAGTCATTGAGAATGTTCTTATCGGCTATCGCATCCCCCGTCAAAATCAGGCCTAAGTTTTCCAGTTCTTGGTAGCCTTCTCCCGTTAAATGCTTAGCTTGAACGGGCGTCACGAAGAAGTGGTAATAACCCTCTTTCTCATCCCACAAGCTTTGTTCAACTGTCGCTAATGCCTTTTTCGAACGCTCTAAATACCCAGATGCTAGCTCGTGTTCATCCATCAACTTTGCAAGTTCACTCGCGGCTTGAAGGCCAGCTACCCAGAGGCTAGCGCAGTAAATAGAGATACCATGAGACGCAAGGTTATCGAAGGTATCATCTGTGCCTCGGGTTAACGGTAAATCGTCACCCTCAGCAATCAAATTCGATAAGAAATCGATGCTTTCTGTTACCGCTTGCCAGCACTCTTTAACCACAGAGATATCTTGTGTGTTTTGATAGTGGCGGTACACCATCAGGATGTATTTCGGCGCTAAGTCCTTCCACTCTTTCACATTGTGCCAGCTGTAAGCATCGGGCTGGATGTCGAACGGGCTACCCAAGTCGTGGATTACCGCACCTCGAATAGCACGTACACCCTGATACTTTTCATCAATCAGTTCAGCATTGGGTGTCGCTTCGTATTCCCAGTAGCGGCGCTGAGTAAAATCTTCGGCCAAAATGGCTTTCGAGAACTCTTTCATCACGCAGCCATCAAGTTCTGGCAACAAATAAAGCAGTGAAAATGAGCCGTAGAAATACACATCCAAAGAGTTAAAGAATGGGTAGTCAACACACTCTTTCACTAGAAACTTATCTTCCTTATCCCACACCGTTGATTCCGCTAGGAAGGACAAAGAATTCATCGCCATCGTCGCATAGCGCAATGCCGAGTCTGGCTGCGAAATTTTGCTTTGAGCTTGCTCTAGAAAGACCTCTTGTTGCTTCACGATCTGTTGCTCAATGGTTTCGAGCTTTGGCAAGACATCTTCTAACATCGGCAGAGCCGGTTTCGCTTGCGGGTAGAATTGAGTGTAAGCCTTTTCCGAGAGCCAACCATTAAGCATCACTTTGCTATGAGCCATGACTTGAGCGAAACGCAGATCAACGGACTCTCCCGGTTCCAGCTCAACCTGAACCACAACCAATGCACTCAACGCTTCGCGCCCGGTGTAGATACCCGTTTGGAACTCAGCGTTGGTACGGCCTGTTTTTAGTGCGTACTCTGTTTGTTCTGACGCCTTAGAGGTATAAAGCGTTGGCTTAACAGACACCGAGATTTTACCCGATTCCGTCAAATGGTTATCCGCTTGGACGCCAAATACCACTTCACCTTCAATATCGCTTTGATAAGGCGATTGGCTAGTCAACTGAACACCTGTAAAGCTGCTAGCGTCACCTTTTAAGTTAACCACTTCATGCTGCTGAGCGATTGGGTTTTGAGACAGGGTACACGCCGAATCCTGAATGCCATCGCGACCTTTCCGGTAGGTAGAACCAATCAAGTTTTGTAGCGGTTGAGCAAGTGTAATCACGTGTGTTTGCGCTGAATTATTGGTTAATTCGAAGTGATTCCAGTGCATCGGCAAAGAACAGAGGCGTTTATCCTCTTTAACAATCGGCGAGACCACCTTTCGCTTTATATTAACACCATCAAAACTATTATATTTATATTCAGCCAGTGGATATAAAGCCTTATATTCTATCTCGCTACCATTAACACTTTCTATATCACTATTATTCCCCGCAATGAGTGATAGCTGTCTCGTTGTATCATTTATTAACAAACCATTAAAGAAATCTAAGGCTACATATAATTGACAATCAATCGACGATGAATCCGATTCAATTAATAACTGAGTCTTATTAGAAAACTCAACATTCCACTTGATAAAGTTATTTTTATTTTCTTTATAGAAGTTGCCATTTTTTAATGCGTTACGAATGAGGTTAATCGCATTCGAACTATTTTCTATTTTCTTTCCATTGAATAATGCCGGGTAGAAATTCAGGTGAACACTGAGCTCTTGTTCGTTAAGAACCTGAAGGGTATCAATGGTCGGCACATTCATCACTGAAGCATAAAAATCATTAAAATTAATTACTTGCTTTGAGCAATCAACGAATACACCTGGAATGAAACTAAAATTTGGCGTGTTGCCATTTGGCGTTAGTGTAAATGTGTTACCAATTCCGCCTACCGCCATACCCGTATTTTCTGGGGTGGTAGAAATTGGCGTGTACCAAGGTTGAATAAATTCAACTGCATCACCTTTTTTGCAAAGATGTTCTGAATTTCCTGAATAGCTTGTATATGGAATTTTATTATTCATTTTAAAACCGCCATTGAATATTTTTTTCTTCTTGTTAATATCTTTTTAAAATGGAGACATCAACATGTTTAAAATTATAAATGAAAAATTTGGAAATATTGACTCTGTCACATTAATAAGCCACCAGCATGGTATAGAACTTCAAATAATCAATGGATTTGGTGCTGTTATCAATAAATATATTGTAAACAACAGCCCGTTTTCTTTTATTTGTGGTTATCAGAATTATGATGAACTGATCAACCAACATCCATTCTTTTCCCGCAGTGCTAAATTATTTCCTTTTCCAAACCGTTTAAACTTAGGTCGTTACAGTTTCGATAACCAAAACTATCAACTTCCGGCTAACTTTCCTTGGTCTGATCACGCCGTACATGGCCTGCTCTACAACCAACCTTTTTCAATCACAAAGTCTGTAGCTACTGATGAGTCAGCCAGTGTGACGTTGCAGTATCAAACGCCATCTCTGCATCCTGCCTTCCCGTTTTCTTTCAGCCTTGATATCACCTTCACGATCGACATCATGGGCAAACTTACTTCCTCAACAACGGTGTCTAACCTTGGTAACACTGCATTCCCATTCGGTGATGCTTGGCACCCTTATTTCTCGCTCGGCGCCGAGTTAAAACAGTGTGAGCTAGCCATGTCACCGTGCTCTGAAGTGATACACGTGAACGACCTACCTAATGGTGAAAAACACATTTTTGACTGTTTGTCTTTGGGTGATTCACTCACCAACCAAAGCTTAAATCACTGCTTCGAATTTGATTCTAAGACTAGCAATCAACTTACGTTTACACGCTCAGATTCATCCGCCGCGATTCGCTATCAACAAGGTGCAAGTTACCCATTCGTTCAACTGTACACACCTACTATCGAACAAAGTATTGCAATAGAACCAATGACTTGCCCTGCTGATGCGTTTAACAACCAGATTGGCTTATTGACACTTAACCCAAGCCAAACTCAAACCTTCACTTGGCAATGCCAAGCCATCTATCAGCCCAAATAACCAAACTGAAGAAGCAATAAAGGGCGCATAAAGCGCCCTTCTTTTTGTTAACCTAAAACCACTTCGATTGTGTGCTCGCCAGAGGTAAATACCGGTGCTTTGTTACCTGAAATCAGGTCACCATTAACCTTCATCTCAACCACGCCCTTACACACGCGATTCGGATTGGTGACATGAATGTTGTATGTTGCACCGCGGAACTGACGACGGACTTTGAATTCAGGCCACTCAGCCGGAATACAAGGATCCACCAGCAAACCATCAATTTCAGGTCGAACACCCAAAATCCATTGTGTACCTGCCACGTATGTCCAAGATGAGGTACCAGACAGCCATGCATTACGACCTAAACCGAACTGTTTATGCTCGTCACCCAGAATATTTTGTGGGTAGCAGTATGGTTCAGATTCGAAAGTATCAATGTCATCGTTCTTGGAAGCAGGGTTGATTTGACGATAGTACTCGTAAGCACGCTCGCCGTTACCCATTTTCGCTTCTGCGATCATCACCCAAGGGTTTGAATGCAGGAAGATACCGCCGTTCTCTTTCGCACCCGGTGGGTATGTCGAAACGCCACCTAGTTGTGGATCAAAACCGTTGTAACCAGGAGTTGAAAGCTTGATACCATTAGCCGTGTTCAGCTTGGTATAAACCGAATCTAGCGCTTGCGTCGCACGTTCTTGAGTCGCGAAACCAGAAATCACAGGCCAGCTTTGACCGTTAGTGTAGATCTGCCCTTGTTCGTTCTTGTGAGAGCCGATTGGCAAGCCTTGCTCATCAAAGTAACGCACAAACCATTCGCCATCCCAACCGCACTCATTCACAGTGCTCTGCATTTGTTGGTATTGTTCTTTAAACTGAGCTGTCAGTTGCACTTCATCGCGCAGCTCACAAAGATCCAACATATCAAGCAACGCTTTACCGTACATATTAGCTACCATCATCGACTCAGCACCCGTTGGCAGGTTTACTGTGTCATTCCAGTCTGCAAAACCTAACAACGGTAGGCCGTGCTCACCCGTATTGGTATACGTAAATTCGATCGCGCGACACAGGTGATTCCAAACCGTTCCCGTTTCCACAGGGTTGCCTGCTTTGTCTTTTTGGTAGAATGGGATCTCTTTGTTCAAGAAATCAGCATTGCCCGTCTCTTTCACATATTGAGTCACTGCGTAGATGATCCAAAGGTGATCATCACCGTAATAATCCGGGCGATCTTCTTCTTCACGTGAGTCACCCGCGTTCGCTTCCATGGTTGATGGGAAGAACTGATGCATTGCCGAACCGTTAGTGTTTTGCACTGATAGTAAGCGCTCAATGAACTCGCGCGCCTCTTCTGGCATATGAGTAATAACGCCCAATGTATCTTGCGAAGAGTCACGGAAACCGATACCACGAGCGCCATAGCCAAGCTGATACAAAGACAGGTAACGAGACCAGTTTTTGGTAGTGTGGCATTGACGTGGGTTGTGTACGTTAAGCATCGAGTTCATTGCCGGATCTGGCGTTTCGACCTGAACCGCTTGTAGATAAGAATCCCAATGTTCAGATAACTCAGCAAAAGCCGCATCAACAACAGAATGGTCACGATATTTAGCCAATAGAGGCAGCGCTGCTTCAACACTCTCTTCTTGTGCAATTTGTACAACCGTACGCTCTGTCTGCTCTGGAGATAACCATCCTAAGCGTAGGTTGAGTGCACCAATGTTATCGCCACGCAGACATTCTGTATTACCAAGTTCGTCGTTTTCTAACGCTTGCGGCGCAGCCCATGTACCATAACCAAACTGGCCAAGGAATGATTGGCGATCGCCGTCAAACGAAGTCGCAGGGCGATCCGCTGTCATCAGGTTCACCGCGTAGTCACGCTTCATGAAGGCATACTGCTCAAGCACGGTATGACCCGACTCTTGCTGGTGTGCTTTTAGCGTCATGGTTTGTGGAACCCAGTCCGCATTGAGTAGCTGTTTAAGTGCATCGAAGTGTGTGAATTCATACACAGGTACCACATCAACGTGCAGTGTTTTACCTGAAATGTTGGTGACTTTGATGTCTTGTAGCAGTACTTGGTCAGCTTTTGGTACAAAGAACGTCGCTTCACAACGCACACCAAAGGCTTCTGCAATGATGGTGGTGTAAGACAAACCGGTGTGGTTTTCAAACTTATCGAGCGGCTTCAGAGTGGGTGTGTAGAAAGGTGAGAATACTTCTACGTTGCCCGCTTCATCACGTACCTTTAGGTACATTGTCGAACCTTTAAAATCTGAGTTTGGCAGTTGAGCAATGTACTTAGTGATACGGTTAAGTGCAGGATCGCCCTTACACAACAACACGCCACCGTTGCTATCAACAATGCCACCGAAATCTAATGTGCCTACATAGTTACACCATTTGATTGGTGTACATGGCGTTGTCGCTACGTATTCTTTGTTTTTATCGTCAAAATATCCGAATTTCATCATCACTATCCCTAGCCCCTCCCAAATCAGGAGGAGCCAAAACAATTTGTCGTAAGTAGAGTGGTATCAGCTCGTTGGCTGACTTAGATTGACTGGCTAGCTCGTAATTGACTAGCTCGCTAGCGAATTCTCGCTCAGTGCGTCAAACAGGTGGAAAGCATCCAAATCTAAGTAAAGTGTCAGTTCTTTCACATCCACTTCAGCCGCTTGGGTCTCAACCATCAGCGGTTGGCCACCGATTTCTGTTTTCAGAAGAATGCTCGCACCTAGTAGTTCCTTGTCTTTGATTTTCACAGGGAATGGCAGCACACGGTCGTGGTCAACTTGCTCAGCACGTAGATGGATGTCTGTTGGACGAACACCAAAGTGAAGTGCTAAATTCTTAGAAGCTAGAGACTTAAAGCGCTCAGGCAGTGGAATATGAACATCACCAAGTTCAACGAAATATTCACCTTCTTTTTCAATCAGCTGAGCTTCCAACATGTTCATTGACGGGTTACCAATGAATTGCGCGACAAACTTGTTAGCCGGGCGTTGGAACACCTCAGTTGGCGTACCAACTTGAGCAACATAACCATCTTTCAGGATCACGATACGATCCGCCAAGGTCATCGCTTCGATCTGATCGTGTGTTACGTAGATCGTGGTAGTTTTAAGCTCTCGGTGTAGGTGTTTGATCTCTTCACGCATCACACCACGAAGTTTTGCATCTAGGTTAGAGAGCGGCTCATCAAACAAGAACACCTTAGGTGTACGAACCATCGCACGGCCCATTGCCACACGCTGACGCTGACCACCAGAAAGCTCTTTTGGCTTACGGTTCAGCAGTGGGTCAAGCTCTAGCATTTTTGCAGCTTTGCGTACTTCTACGTCAATCTCAGCCTTTGGCATACCCTTCAGTTTTAGAGCGAAAGCGATGTTCTCGTAAACCGTCATGTGTGGGTACAGTGCGTAGCTTTGGAATACCATTGCTAAGTCACGGTCTTTCGCGTCGACTTTATTCATCAGCTTGCCGCCAACTACAATGTCACCAGAGCTGATGCTTTCAAGGCCAGCAAGCATGCGTAGCGTTGTTGATTTACCACAGCCGGATGGGCCAAGGAAAACCACGAATTCGCCGTCTTCAACCGTAAAATCAAACTCTTTAACCACTTCAACATCACCGAATGATTTCTTGATGTTCTTAAATTCTACTTTAGCCATTATCTGTTCTCCTCAGCGCGCTCTAGCAGCATATTTCGGTACGCAATTGCGCTCTGTTTCAATGTTCTTTCTTGGGTGGTGTAATCAACATGGACAATGCCAAAACGCTGGCAGTAGCCAAATGCCCACTCAAAGTTATCCATTAGGCTCCAAGCGAAGTAACCGTTCACTTTCACACCCGCTTCAACGGCGTTATGAACCGCTTCGATATGACCTTGGAAGTAACGAACACGTTGGTCATCCATCACTTGCCCGTTTACACGCTCGTCGTTACCCGCTGCGCCATTTTCAGTAATGTAAATCGCAGGTAGGTTTTCATAACGGTCATTCAAGCGGGTTAGCAAATCCGTTAGGCCTTGTGGGTTGATTTCCCAGCCGATGTAAGTGTGTTCAGCATCAGTCTGTTTTACTGATTCAATGTCACCGTTCTCGTTGAAGCGAGCCACATTACGTGTGTAGTAGTTGATGCCGATGTAATCAACCGGTGCGCTGATGATGTCTAAATCGCCTTCTAGAATCATCGGCATGTTCATCGCTTGGCGATCAACGACCAGCTGTGGGTATTCACCTTTCAGTACAGGGTCGATGAACCAGTGGTAGTTCTCTGCTTCACAGTAGTCTGCGGCGCCTTGATCTTGTGGCGTTAGCGGGTATGCCGGAGTCGCGTTAAATACCACACCATGCTTAGCATGAGGCGCATTCTTGCGAAGAATCGGCATCGCCAAACCATGTGCCAACATTAAGTGATGAGACGCTAAGTAGCCCTCTTTTTCACCCTTAATACCAGGCGCATGTTCGCCCCAGCGGTAACCGAGAAACGCAGACACAAACGGTTCATTGAGAGTGGTGTATACGTCGATGGTATCACCAAAGTATTTACTCACCACTTCTGCGTATTCTGCGAATTTGTAAGACGTTTCGCGGTTTAGCCAACCGCCCTTGTCTTCAAGGTATTGCGGAAGATCCCAGTGATACAACGTCACATATACCTTCATGCCACGAGCATGACACTCATCGATGATCTGACCGTAAAACTCTAGACCTTGCTGGTTCACGACACCGTCTTGTGGCAGGATGCGTGGCCACGCAATAGATAGACGGTAAGCATCAACGCCTAGGCCTTGAATCATCTCGATATCTTGTTGCCATAAATGGTAGTGATCACACGCCACATCACCACTGTCGCCGTTATCGACCTTGCCCGGTGTCTTACAGAAAGTGTCCCAGATAGACGGTGTGCGACCGCCCTCTTCAACGCCGCCTTCAATTTGGTATGAAGATGTTGCGACACCGAATACAAATTCCTTACTGCGTAACTTTGAATCACTTGGAAGTTGAAATTTATTCATTGTTATAACCCTTAAACCTAACCTTTAACTGCGCCGGACGTTAAACCACTGATCATCTGTTTCGATGCGAACAGGTATGTAATCACGAGTGGTAAAATAGAAATGGTGGTACCTAGCATTACCGCGCCCCATGGTGTATTCGGAATACCTTGAACACTTCGTAGTGCTTGTGTGATGACGTAATTGTCAGGGTTGTTCAGCACCACAAGAGGCTGCATAAACATGTTCCAGAAGAAGACGAACTGCACGATAGCGAGCGTTGCTAGTGCTGGTTTCATCAGTGGCAGTACCACACTCCAGTACGTTCTGAACTCACCTGCGCCATCCAGTTTCGCTGCTTCTAATAGCTCTTTAGGAATCGATGCAATCACGTGCTGACGCATCAAGAAGATACCAAATGGCGTGGTGGTGAACGGTAGCCATACCGCCATGTGGTTATCCAGCAAGCCTAAAAATTTCACGATCATGAAGTAAGGGATCAAGCTAAGCACAGGCGGAATCGCCATTGAGCCAACTAGCATGCCGAACAACACGTTCTTACCGCGGAACTTAAACACAGCAAATGCATAACCACCCATGCTACAAAACAGCAGCGAGATGGTGGTGCCTAAGAAAGCCACGTAAATCGAGTTAAACATCGCTTTCCAAAACGGCATGATCTCTAGCAGTTTTGCGTAGTTCACCATTAGGCTGTCGCCAATCGCAAAGCTGATGCCCGAACCGAAGATCTCCGAACGGTCACGCGTTGAAAGCAGTGCTGACCACACAAACGGGAACACCGTAATGATTGCGGAAACAATCAGTAATATGCCGAGCATGACCATCAAGATCTTAGTCATGATGTACATGGTGCGTTCGCTTGGCATTAGGCCACTTAGTGGTGAGGTATTTGTCTTAATTGATGTCGACATCTTAATGTTCCCCTAAGCCTTTCTTACCGAAGAATAAAAATTGAACCAAAGTACAAGACGCGATGAGTGCAAACAGAAGCCATGAAATCGCTGATGCTGTGCCCATTTCTAACCACTCCCAGCCTACTTTGTAGAGGTACATCGAGATAGTTAAACCAGATTGACCTGTACCACCTGTGCCACGCGTTAGAACGAACGGTTCTTCAAACATTTGCAGGTTACCGATGATGGTCATGGTGATAGCAAAGAAGATGAATGGACGAATCATTGGTAGTGAGATGTTCCAGAAGCGGCGGAAGGCGTTGGCACCATCCATACGAGCAGCTTCTAAAATATCTTTAGGAATCGTCATTAAACCTGTGGTGTAAAGGACGATGTTAAAACCGGTGTATTTCCAGAAAACCATGATCGCGATAGACGGCTTCACCATAGTGGCATCGTCTAACCAGCGGATTGGTTGAAAATCGTTAACCCAAGCAAATGCCCAACCAAACAGTGTGCTATCGGCCAGTGCCATAAGCGTTTGGTTAATGATTCCTGAGTTAGGAGAGTACATATTGAAGAAAATCAGTGACGCTGCGACCGTTGATGTGATGAACGGTAAAAAGTACGCCGATGTTAGCCAGTGACGCATACGGTCACCCATTGAAACCAACATGTAAGCCACTGGAATAGCGACTAAGTGCTGAGCCACACCCGAAGTGATTGCTAGCCATAATGTGTTCTTTAATGAGCGCCATAGCCACGGGTCAGTCAAGGCAATGTGATAGTTCTCAAAACCAACGAACTGCATTGCGTCCATGCCCTGTACTGGGTTCCATTCGTGGAACGACAGGTAAACAGAGAACAACAGCGGGAAGATCCCAAATACAGAAAAAATGATCAGAAACGGCAGAAGGAATCCATACGGTGTAAGCGCTTTCAAATTCAGACGAGAAAAAAGGCTTTTGTCCGCAGGTTCTATCGTTGTGCTCGCTGTATGATTCATAGTAACGACCTCTTAAAAAAGGAAGCGCGTTATCCACGCTTCCTCACTTACTTAAAGTAAAAACAAATTAAAGATTACGCGTGCGACGCTTGATTAGACGCTCTGCCTCTTTAAGCGCAGTCTTGATGTCTTTGCCTTCATCAAGTACTTCCATCAATGCGTTCTCTAAAATAATAGAACGTGCAACGTGGTCGCCTTGTGCTGGAGATACTGGTTTGATGTTCTGTGCCACTTCAGCAAACAGTAGACGAGCTTTTTGCCCACCTAGGAATTCCATCTCTTCTTGGAAAAGCTCATCGTCATACGTGGTGATGTTCGCTGGGAAAGCCGCAATCGTTTCGAAGTGTTTAAGCTGTACTTCACGATCCGTCGTCATGTATTCAATAAGCGCCCAAGCTTCATCTGGGTTTTCTGATTGAGTTGGAATAGATAGGAATGAACCACCCCAGCTGCCGTAGATGCCATCAGGAAGGTTCTCTACTGCCCACTTACCTTTGGTTTCAGGTGCAATCCAGTTGTTTAGGTGACCAAGTAGCCAAGCGCCAGAAAGTTGAGTTGCAAATGTGCCGTTGCGGAAGCCTTCGTACCATTCGTTAGACCAAGCCAGAATGCGGCCATCTAAGCCTTTGTCGCGAATCTCTTTTGCCACTTCAAAAGCGTGAACAAAACGCTCAGATGTCACCACTGGGTTGCCATCTTTATCGAAGTAAAGACCTTCACCTTCAGGAACTGTTGTGAAGATGATCGCTTGTGCAACGTCGGCTGCTGAAGCGATAAGTTGTACGTTTTGCTCTTTCAGTTTTTCACCCGCAGCGATGTATGAATCCCAATCTTTGATTGCGTCTTCTACATTGATGCCTGCTTTTTCAAACACGTCAGTGCGGTAGTACATAACACCTGGACCAAGATCGACAGGGATGCCGTACATGTCGCCGTCAGCGCCTTTGCCTTGCGCCCATGCGTATGGAGCGAATCGTTCTTCGTATTTGTCTGCACCATAGTTTTCAGACAGGTTAACTAGGCCGCCAGAACCAACGAATGGGCCGATTTTCTCTACGTCCACAACAATCACGTCACCCGCACCTGAGCCAGTTGCTAGGTTAGTGGTTAGTTTTGTGTGGTGGTCACCGTGGTTGTTCATAAGGTAATCAACTTTAATCCCTGTTTTCTTTTCGAAATCAGGCAGTAATACCTTCAGGCTGCTATCGAAATCAGGGAAGCCATCGAAACGAATCTCTTTGTCAGCCGCATTAACAGCCGTTGTACCTAATCCTAAAGCAACCGCGCAGGAAAGCGCTAAGGTCTTAAATTTCATGTTCTATCCTTAATGTTTTTATAGGGTAACGAGTAAATCCGATACCGAGTTTCTAGTGACCAACGTCGGCAGCAATTTAAAGTTCACGTCATGTTTGATTTTTTTTAGCTTTTGCAGAGTGAGCTGCACTGCTTCAATGCTCATCTCTTCAATGGGGAAGTTGATGGTGGTCAAACTAGGGGTCAGATAACGCGCGAAGATGGTGTTATCGAAGCCGACAAGAGAAACGTCTTTCGGAACAGACAATCCCTCTTGATGCAGAACTTCGAATGCGCCAAATGCCATGTGATCGTTTGAAGCAAATACCGCTGTAAAGTGACATTTTCTGTTGATCAACTTCTTCATGGCGCTGATGCCAGTCTCTTCAGTAAAGCCCGCTTCCGAGACTAAAGCTTCATCGTAAGGCACTCCCGCTTCTTCTAAGGCCTTTCGATACCCCTGCAAACGCCCCCTAGCGTCTGCTTTATCTAAAGGCCCGGTAATGCACGCGATATCTGTGTGTCCCTTTTGCAAAAGGTATTGAGTAGCGAGTAGCCCCCCGACTTCGTTATCAATATCAATACAACTCATCGCCATTTCTGGGATGAAGCGGTTAATTAAAACCACAGGGGTCCCCTGTTCTTCCAATTCAATTAAATAATCATCACTGAGCAGTTGAGTGTGAAGAATCAAAGCATCAACACGACGCCCCAACAGAAACTCCACCGACTCGCGCTGCCCTTGTTCGGTATTCGAGCCCGCCGCAACAACAGCGTGGTAACCAAAGCGGCGTAGGTTTTCTTCTATGCTATGCAAGATGCCTGAATAGAAAGAGCCACCAAGCTCTGGAACAACAACGCCAACACTACCGGTACGACTTGACGCCAAAGCTTGAGCGATTGAGTTCGGGCGATAACCCAACTCTTTAATCGCTTTTTCAACCTTTAATTTCTTGTCATGACTCACTCTACTGGTGCCATTGATCACTCTAGACACTGTCGCTTGAGACACTCCTGCATGTTCTGATACGTGTTTAATTGTCGCCACTCGAACCTCAATACTTCATTAGCTTGTAACCGCTTACAAAACGATTATTAAAGAAAGGCGTCTTGGTTGAAGTGAGTGTCATCACACTAAAGTTGGAGGTAAAAAGGCCAGTTGTGGAAATCATGAAAGCGCTTACAGATTAACTTCACGCCATGAAACTATTTCATGAGATTATTGTTTATATTATCAAGATGACGTTCGATTACTTGCTCGTCAGATCAAACAAGTACACCAAAATCCATTTTTTTTGAAGCGTCATTTGTTGATGAATCCGCAGCTGAAGGCAATATACACGGGGAAAGTGGTCTTGTTATTTCATGGCCTTTCGAAATTGTATGAGAACATTTCATCTCATGAACACTCACATTAATGCCCCGCTGACCCGACACAAAAATGCCCAGCAAAAAGCTGGGCATGGAATCATTAAGACTCAGATAGATGTCTAATCCTTATTTTCAGATGGCTTCGGTAACTTAAACTCTTGAGTCAGTGAGAATTGCTGTTGCGACATGATTTCTAATTGCTGACCGTGGGAAAAGAGGACCTGTGAACGCTGGGAGTTTTCTTCTGCCAATTCATGTATCTGGCTGATACTTTGCGTCACTTGGGACGCGACAACTTGATGCTCTGTGGTCGCCGTTGCGATCTGATGGCTTCTTTGTTCGACTTCATTGAGCAAACCATACACGGTCGATATGGATTGATTCACTTCACCCGTTTGCTCAACACATTGCGCCATACCTGCAACGCACTGATTGATTTGTTCAACAGCCAATTTAGAACTGTTTTGAAGCCGTTCAATTTTATGGTGAATCTCTTGCGTTGATGCATTGGTTTTTGCGGCTAACACTCTCACTTCGTCGGCGACCACAGAGAACCCTCGACCTTGCTCGCCAGCACGAGCGGCTTCAATGGCTGCGTTCAATGCCAACAAGTTAGTTTGCTCTGAAATACCGGAGATCACATCAAGAATAGAACCAATGCTGGCACTCTCTTTCTCAAGTTTGTCGATTGTGCTTGTTGATTCTGCCAACTTACTTTCCAAAACGCCCATTAGATCAACATTCTTGCCCATAGTTTGTTGCCCTGCGCTTGAACTGGTGACAGCCGATGTCACCAGAGTCAGGGTTTGGTTGGCCGCTTGAGTTATTTCAGTCACGGAACATTCGATCTGTTCCATAGCCGTTGCCACCATTACGGTTTGATTGGTTTGGTCTAACATCGCCTCACGCAATGAGCCACTGGTACTTTGATTATCTAGAGACGCTTCTTTTAAATGCAGCGATGATTGGCGCATGTTTTCAATCATGTGTGTTAAGTGACTGATCACCAAGTTGACCTTGTCGCTCACTAAACCAAATTCATTATTGGCTTGATATTGAACCTGAGAACTCAGGTCTTTGTTGGCGACTTGGTCTAAGGCACCTTGTACCAACTTGCTTGGCTTACGGATGCCTTTGGCAATGTTCAACCCAATCAGCAAAGCAATAAGCACGGAAGTGGCTGCAATTACGCTCTGCATCCAAAGGGCTTGCTGTGAAGAGTCCATCGACTCGTGATACAGGCGCGTTGCGGTCTCTTCTGCATAGATTGAAAGCTCATCAAAATGACTCAACTGAACATCAATCAACTGCTCAATCTCTTGCCTTTGCTGGGTGATCGACTCATTAAATTTAACGGTTTCTTTATGCGTGGATACGGATCCATTGTTCGAAAACGCATGTGAAGCGAGCAGTGATAAAGACTGTTTACTACGGCGCAGTAAAGACGAGTCCAGATTATCTAAGTCAGCGATTGCTTGTTCAAATCGCTCTTTACGACTTTGCAAGCGTCGCTCTACCCCACGAATTTCCGAAGATGTTTGCATTGAAAACGCCTCGTTAGCTTCTGCTGCAATCAAGCTCAACTGTACCAACAACGCTTCAACCGCCTTTTGTACTTGATCTGAATTCGCACTTGCGAGTTGATTTACCAAGGTATTATTGAGTTGCCCCACCACAGATTGAAATTGTTCCTGCTCCATCGAACCAAGGTCTTTGCTATCCAAATACTCAACGTAAAGCTCTAATACCAGCTCTATCTTATCGATAGTCGACACGCCTGTTTGAGTAATGTTGTTAAGCATGGCTTCCATTTGTGAGCCAGTCGCCCCCTTACCTTCAAACCAGCTCAGTTGTTGCTGATATTGCTCGATGTTGTTCAAGACGATTTGTTTTAATGGCTCAAGTTCATCAATGTAATTGGCGGATAAATAGGGCGTGGTACTGCGATTAATGTCCAAGAATCGAATCGTTAGCGTGGAAGATTGAAGCATTAATGGGGTCGCTTGCTGAGTGATGTTTTCGATTCGAGTTGTGATGTCTTTGTTGCTACTGATACTTAACCATGCAGAGCCTAGCATAATCACAATCAGTACAAAAAAACCTAAATAAACTCGAGACACGATGGAAGAAAGTCTCATAGTGAATCCTTGACCTAGTGGCGAAAAAAAGGGCACAAAAAATGTGCCCAAGAATGGAGTTAATTGAAACGTGCCCTAATCAATCTGCCTTTAGGGCTAAAAATGGACAGTATTACTTGCTCTTTAAAAGCATAGGTATTTCAACCTATGCTCTTCTAGCTCTTGATTACCACCAAGCTTCAAACATTGCACCGAACGACAATGTATCAACATTGGTTGTCTTCACTGTGTTGCCTTTCGTTTCTACATCACCCACGGTTGTGTAGAAGCGAAGCATTGGACGGCTCCAAGGTAAGCCACCTAGAGAAACGTTTTGAGACAGAGTTACTTTCCACGCGTTCTCTTCACCGTCGTCATCGTAATCAACCATGCCGTAGCCCGCTTCTAACCATGTAGAGTGAACATCATCCCATTGGTATTGTGGACGAACGATACCTGCGTATTCAGTATTCTCACGATCTAAGTCTGAGCCAGAATTGTCTTTGTAAGACACTAAGTAATCGATGATGAACTGTTCAGATGCCGCGTAGCTACCTTCTAAACTTGCGTAGAAAGTTTGGTAGTCACCTTTAAGTTCAAATACCGATGAATCTGCACCGTCACCATACTTCATAACTAACTTGTTAGACTCGCCTAGTCCTAAAGTAGCACCGATTAAATATGCTGTTTCATCACTTACTTTTTGACCCAGTGTTACCACTGGTTCCATTTTGTCTGTAAGAGGGTTATATACATACTCAGTCGTAGTAGAAGTATCAGCTTCATCAGAAGCAAAGCCGTAGTTTGCGTAAAGATCTAGGTTGCCGATACCAGCGTTGATACTGTGCAGTTTTGCAGTCACAGCGTATCGACCATTGTCATTTACCAGGCCGCCTTTCACTTGGCCAACGAAGCCCATATCTAGCTTAGCGCCACCGAAATCTAGGTTGTTAAAACCAGCACCTTGACCATCGTGTGTCATCCAGAAGTAATCGTTCAAACCTTGTTGCGGACGTTGATGGAAGTCGCGACCAGCCCACATGTAAAGTTCTGGTTGGCTTTCAAATACATTGGTTACACCAGCGTACATTTTTTTCATGCTCAAGCCGCCGTCGTCAGCCCAAGCGTCAGCTTCCCAGTGGTCAGCCATGAATACGATGTCCCAGATAGCGCCATTGTCAGCTTCAAATAGCTTAGCTAGCTGAACCTCGCCACCATTAGCTTCGTTACCTAAACGACCGACAGAACGACCTGTTGTACCGATATCTACGTAACGCTCATCACCGCTCTTGTAGTGAGCACCGTAACGAGCATAACCAGAGAAGACGATGCCCTCTGGCACCTTAGTTTCTGCAGTTAGGACAGCTGGTTGTTGATCGTTAACATAATCAATATCCACAACCTTAGATTCTAACTCTTGGATTCGTTTTTCTAATGCTTCAATATCAGCATCAGCAGCAAAAGAAGAGAGTGAAGCAAGCGAAGCCGCCACTGCGACCGTTATTGGCATAAGCTTAAATTTTTGCATTGTAATTCCCTATTATTTTTTTGAGTTTTCATCGAACAGGGAAATATTAAGCAATGAAAGCGTTGAAAAGTTGGTCGCTGTTCACACTGATAAATTAGCTCGTTACCCATGAAACTTTTAGAAAGTCAATGACCAAAACTATTAAATTAAAATCAGATAGTTAGAATAATAATTGCGTAAAATATCAGCTTGAAATCGCTTTCATTTCATCAATAATGGCGGGGTCTATCACGGAAAACCGTGTGTGAAAGTGAGGGAAATATGGTGCGGTTTTGATTGGTTTTCATATACATGAAAAGCCTCAAAATCTAAGGCAGATTTTGAGGCTTTTTGGATTGAGTCAAATACCCAGTTATCTAAAATTAAGTATTTTCTAGATTGAATCTAGGGACTCTATTCCCATATTGAGCAGGGTAAATGCGTAGATATCAGCAGTGAGATCGATCGCTTTACTCAGCGGCATTCCAGCACCATGGCCCGCATTAACATCGATACGAATCATCACGGGCGCACCGCCTTCATGCTTATCTTGCAGCTCTGAGATGAACTTATAAGAGTGAGCCGGTACCACGCGGTCATCGTGATCGGCAGTCGTCACCATAGTTGCTGGATAATCGACACCACGCACGACATTGTGAACCGGAGAATAACCCAGTAAGTATTCGAACATCTCTTTGCTTTGCGCGGAAGTGCCGTAGTCATAAGCCCAGCCTTCTCCAGATGTAAACGTGTGGTAGCGCAACATGTCCAACACCCCAACCGCAGGCAGAGCCACTTGGAACAGCTCAGGCCTCTTAGTCATACAAGCACCCACCAGCAAGCCACCATTAGAACCGCCGCGAATCGCTAGCTTATCGCTACTGGTGTAGTTTTCTGCAATTAAGAACTCGGCAGCGGCAATGAAGTCATCAAAGACGTTCTGCTTTTGTTGTTGTGTACCCGCTTTGTGCCACGCCTTACCATACTCGCCACCGCCACGCAGATTAGGCACTGCATACACACCACCCAATTCCAACCAACTGCCCACCGTACCCGAGAAAGAAGGGGTTAAGCTAACGTTGAAGCCGCCATAGGCGTACAACATGGTTGGGTTATTGCTGTCCAGCTTTAGCCCCTTCTTATAAGAGATAAGCATCGGAACCTGAGTGCCATCTTTTGATGTGTAAAAGACCTGCTTAGATTCGAACTTGTCCGATTCAAACGGAGACTCTGAGCGCTGATAAATTTCTGAGCTGCCCAACTCAACATCAAAACAGAAAATGGTTGGCGGCGTAACATAGTTGGTGAAGGTGTAATAAAGCTGAGTTTGCTCTTTTTTACCACCTAATCCACTGGCCGTTCCCAGACCAGGTAAATGGATCTCACGAACTCGGTTACCTTGATAATCCAGCTGCTCAATTTTTGAAACCACGTCCACCATATAGTGAGCAAACAAGTAACCGCCACCAGTACTAATATCTAACGGCTGCGGCTTTTCAGGGATGATATCGTGCCACTGCTCGGTACGTGTATCAAAGCTCATAACCTTGCCATTCGGTGCATCAAGGTTAGTGTATAGAATGAAGGTCTCATCTTGGTTATCGATAAGATAAGTGTCGCTATCGACATGATCAATCAGCGTGTTTTGCGATTGCTCCTCTGAGCCTAAATCGATATAGAACAGTCGGTTACCCGATGTCGACTCTTGGCCTAGGATGATCAAGTAGCGGTCATCTTCCGTGGTGTATCCCGACACATAACGGTGCTGCTCGGCCTTATTCGCACCAAAGATCACCTTGTCGCTTGCTTGCTCTGTCCCCAACTCATGGAAGTACAGCTTGTGTTGCTCGGTACGAGCAGAAAGCTGACTGCCATCTGGCTTATCGTAGCTTGAGTAATAAAAGCCACGATTGCCCAACCAAGAGATGCCGGTAAATTTGGCGTCAGTGATTTCCGTTTCGAGTTGCTGTTTAGTCTCGGTATCAATCACGAAGATCTTGCGCCAATCGCTACCACCCTCAGAGATGCTGTAGGCCACTAAGCTGTAGTCTTTAGAAAACGACACCGACCCTAATGATGTAGTGCCACCTTCCGAGAAGGTATTCGGATCTAGGAACACCTCAACTTGTTGCCCCTCTTTCTGACGATAGAGAATGCTATGGTTCTGCAGACCATCATTCTTATAGAAATAGGTGTAGTCGCCTCGCACAAACGGCTGCGAGCTCTTTTTGTAGTCTTGCGCTTTGGCCAGTCGCTCTCGCAGTTCTGTGCGGTAGGGAATTTGAGCAAGGTAATCGAACGTGACTTCATTTTGACTCGCCACCCATTGCGCGGTTTCGTCACTTCTGTCGTCTTCTAACCAACGATACGGGTCGTCGATTATCTGCCCAAAATAGTCATCGCTGACGATCTGTTTGTTGGTGATTGGATATTGATACTCTTTTAAATAGCTCATCGTGATCCTTATTAAAAATAGTGTGAAATCGTCAGGTAACGCGTTCTGATGTGTTCAATCAATAACTTAATCTTGTTTGGTGGTTGGCGAGTAAAAGGGTACACCGCATAAATTCCAAGCTTTTTGCCGACTAAGTCAGGGAAAATGTCGACCAACTGGCCATTACGAATATCGTGATAAACCAAACAACGTGGCACGTACGCAACCCCATGCCCACCCAACGCAGCTTTACGAAGTGCCGCGGCGTTATCGGTAGAAAAAGACCCCGAGACACGCACGATGTATTTATCGTTGTCGGTACAGCCGTCTTTACTGTGCAGGAACTGCCATTCACTAGCACCCGTTGTTTGATACGCGTATTGCAAGCAATTGTGCTCAACTAAGTCTTTGGGCAGCATCGGCTTTCCATTCTTCGCAATGTAAGACGGCGATGCGCACACCACCCATTGCGAATCCAATATATGACGGGCAATGAGGCTTGAATCTTCCAAGTAACCGGTTCGAATCACCAAATCGAGGCCATCCTCAACCAGATCGACAAAGCGATTGTTCAGAGACATATCGACTGTTAAACCTGGGTGCATATTACAAAACTCGGCCACAGCGTCTGCGAGAATCAAATCTCCGGAGATAGTAGGCACTGACATTTTGATATGACCACTGACATTTTCACCAAAGCCTGAAACTGCATCCATAGCCTCTTGGGTCGCCTGCTTCACATTTTTGGCTCCGTGCAATATTGCCTTACCTGCTTCAGTCAGGGTCAATTTACGCGTCGTTCGATATAATAATTGCACGCCAATCTCTTCCTCTAAACGCGCAATTCTTTTACTAACTACCGAATTTGTAAGGTTATTTTGTTCTGCCACCTTACTAAAACTACCCAGTTCAACTACCTGTGAAAACAGGATCAAATCGTCTGCTCGCATCTTATTATGTCAATTTTGGAATTAATTATTTTCATTATTTCCCTATATCAATAAAAAATAAAGGGGTAAATTCACGCCAAATTAACAAAACAATTACAAAAGAGTCATTCCAATTACAAGATTCGCACCCAAATGGTTCCCGCTTAAGAGGCCAATAGCGATTCGAATGATGACAAACCATAACGTGATCTTTACTTCAAACATGAACGTTTGAAAACAGTACGAGGAAGTACCCATGAGTGAAACTCTACTAGCTTTATTGGCCTTTTCGCCAATAGTTGTTGCAGCGATTCTGCTGGTTGGCCTTAACTGGCCTGCGAAAAAAGCGATGCCAGTGGCATTTGCCTTAACCGTTGCCATTGCCCTACTCGCATGGGATATGTCTGGCACTCGCGTGTTGGCTTCTGTATTCCAAGGCTTCGGCATTACCGTATCGGTTCTCTGGATTGTGTTCGGCGCCATCTTCTTATTAAACACTTTGAAACACACCGGAGCTATCACCACTATCCGCAATGGATTTACTGATATATCCGCTGACCGCCGTGTTCAAGCAATAATTATTGCTTGGTGTTTCGGTTCATTCATTGAAGGCGCATCTGGCTTCGGTACACCGGCTGCCATCGCGGCACCACTGCTAGTTGCTATCGGCTTCCCAGCGCTTGCTGCGGTACTGATGGGCATGATGATCCAATCGACGCCAGTATCATTCGGTGCGGTTGGTACTCCAATTATCGTTGGTGTGAACAAAGGTTTGGACACGCACAACATCGGAGAAAGCCTGATTGCTCAAGGCTCAACATGGGACGCTTACCTACAACAGATCACGTCTAGCGTTGCGCTAATCCACGCCTCTGTGGGGTTGATGATGCCTGTACTGATGGCAATGATGCTGACTCGCTTTTTCGGTAAAAACAAAAGCTGGACTGAAGGTTTAGATATCCTACCGTTCGCACTGTTCGCAGGTGCGGCTTTCACTATCCCTTACGCACTTACAGGTGTTTTCCTAGGTGCAGAATTACCATCACTGATTGGTGGTCTGGTTGGCCTAGCGATTGTGGTTACTGCAGCAAAACGTGGCTTCCTAGTTCCAAAATCAAAATGGGATTTTGAAAGCGAAGACAAGTGGCCTGCAGAGTGGCTAGGTTCTTTGAAGATCGACCTTGATGACGCTAATCAAGGCCACAAGAAAATGAGCATGGCGATGGCATGGGCACCTTATGTGCTGTTAGCTGTCACTCTAGTTGCTAGCCGTGTGAGCCCTGAGTTCAAAGGCCTACTGAAGAGCGTTAGCCTTTCATTCAGCAACATTCTTGGTGAGACAGGTGTAAGCACTGCGATTCAGCCTTTATATCTACCAGGCGGCATCTTGGTCTTCGTCGCGCTAGTTGCGGTTCTAATGCAATCACGCAGCGCAGCTCCATTAGCGAAAGCGTTCGGTGAATCAAGTAAAACACTGATTGGTGCGGGCTTCGTGTTGGTGTTCACCATCCCAATGGTACGTATCTTCATTAACTCTGGTGTTAACGGCGCAGATTTAGCAAGTATGCCAGTCACCACTGCAAACTTCGCAGCAGACCTAGTGGGCGGTGCATTCCCGGCGTTAAGTGCAACGGTGGGTGCGTTAGGTGCTTTCATTGCAGGTTCGAACACTGTGTCAAACATGATGTTCAGCCAGTTTCAGTTCGAAGTAGCGCAAACTCTGACTATCTCTAGTGCGGTGGTTGTCGCTCTACAAGCAGTAGGTGCAGCAGCAGGTAACATGATTGCGATTCACAACGTGGTAGCGGCATCGGCAACGGTAGGTTTACTAGGTCGTGAAGGCGCAACGCTACGTAAGACAATCATCCCAACGTTCTACTACTTGGTGATGACAGGCATCATCGGCCTAGTGGTTATCTACGGATTCAAAATGACAGACGCACTTATGTAAACCATAAGTCGTCACCAAAGCACTTGGCGTTAATACTCAATTCCCCGACAGCGACACCGTCTAATAAGACAGTTGATGAGTTCAGGGATGGATACTAGAGCACATCAACACCCTCGGGTATTAGCGCCATTTCCCCAGTTTTACAGTTTTACAGTTTTACAGTTTTACAGTTTTACAGTTTTACAGCTTAAGCAAGACTGAACACTGACTCTCAAGAATTAAAGCAGCCCAGACCAAGCCCTCATAGAAGGGCAACATCCCAAGAATTTAGGACTGAAATTATGATCATATCCGCATCGACTGATTACCGCGCAGCAGCAAAATCGAAATTACCACCGTTTCTTTTCCACTACATTGATGGCGGCTCTTACGGAGAACATACCCTACGCCGCAACACGGCCGATCTTGCCGAGATAGCGCTCAAGCAACGCGTACTCAATGACATGTCGGAGCTAAATTTAGAAACCGAGTTGTTCGGCGAAAAGTTGGCAATGCCGATTGCACTGGCTCCGGTTGGTTTAACGGGTATGTACGCACGACGTGGTGAAGTACAAGCAGCAAAAGCCGCCGACAACAAAGGCATTCCTTTTACCATGTCGACTGTATCGGTATGCCCGATTGAAGAAGTCGCGCCTAAGATTGAACGCCCAATGTGGTTTCAACTTTACGTATTAAAAGACCGTGGCTTTATGAAGAACGTTCTTGAACGCGCAAAAGCGGCAGGCGTAACAACACTGGTGTTCACGGTTGATATGCCCGTACCCGGAGCACGCTACCGTGACATGCACTCAGGAATGAGTGGCCCGAACGCAGCAATGCGTCGTATATTCCAATCGATGCGTCATCCTAGTTGGGCAGTTGATGTCGGTTGGCTGGGCAAACCTCACGACCTAGGCAACATCTCTACTTACCGTGGCTCTCCAACCAAACTTGAAGACTACATCGGTTGGTTGGGTGACAACTTCGATCCATCTATCTCTTGGAAAGACCTAGAGTGGATTCGTGATTTCTGGGACGGCCCTATGGTCATTAAAGGCATTCTTGATGAAGAAGATGCAAAAGACGCCGTGAGATTTGGTGCAGACGGTATCGTAGTTTCAAACCACGGTGGTCGTCAACTTGATGGTGTTTTATCAAGTGCCAAAGCGTTACCTGCGATTGCAGACGCAGTGAAAGGCGACACCAAGATTCTGGTCGACTCTGGTATTCGTACTGGCTTGGATGTCGTGCGCATGATGGCGATGGGTGCCGATTGCACTTTGCTTGGTCGTTCTTTCGTTTACGCATTAGCAGCGCAAGGACAAGCAGGCGTTGAGAACCTGCTCGACCTTTACGACAAAGAGATGCGCGTTGCCATGACATTAACTGGCGCGAAGACAATCAAAGACTTAACTCGTGAATCTTTGGTGGGGCTAGATTAAACCACAACGATTCAGATTCAGACTCATGCTTTGGTCTACTTAGACTGAAGTTCAATCGGTGTCACAGCAATTCCACTGTCGTTGTGACACCGTTTAAGCACTGGAAAATAAAATAAAAAGCTAGGGCGTGTTGATCTTTCGAGCTGATTTTTGCAGCGAGTTGCTGGGTATTTATACAAGGCAGAGGCGTCGATGTGTAGCTAGCCTACATGAGAAGCCGATAACGTAGTAGAAATGGCCAGCAAACGCTGCCCGAAGGGTTCGGCTAAAAGCGTTTTACTCTTTGTTGAGGGGGATTTGCTTAGAGTGACTAGGCTACTTCCCCCTCGCCGCGATTAAAACGCTTTTATCTCGAACAAAATTTAACCACGAAAGGTCAACACGCCCTGAACAGTGCCAAATAAGAAGCACAAGGAAGCAAAGATGGAGAAACACACATCCCATGAGCGAGTAATCGACGCACAAGCTTATCAACAGCTTGAAACGATACTGGCTCAAAAAATAGAAACGGAACGCATTGTCACGCAAGAGGCAAAACGATTGGCTTACGGCACCGATGCGAGTTTTTATCGCTTGGTGCCGAAAATGGTTCTAAGGCTAAAAAACTTAGATGAAGTGATATTCACCATTCAAAGCTGCCGCGAACTGGGCATTCATTTTACTTTTCGCGCCGCTGGCACCAGTCTTTCCGGGCAAGCCGTTTCAGACTCGGTACTGATCACTTTGACCGACGACTGGCGCGGCCATGAAATCGTCGATAACGGCAATCAAATCATCCTTCAACCGGGTGTAATTGGCGCCGATGCCAACAAATATCTAGCTCCCTTCCAGCGTAAAATTGGCCCAGATCCAGCCTCTATCAACACCTGTAAGATTGGTGGTATTGCCGCGAACAATGCCAGCGGCATGTGTTGTGGTACCGCGCAAAACTCTTATCGCACCGTAGAAAGCATGAAAGTCGTACTCAGCGATGGCACCCTGCTCGATACCGCAGACAGTGCGAGCGTTGAAGCCTTCAAACAATCACACAAAGCGCTGTTTGATGGCATTGTTGAACTGCACCGCCAAACCAGCTCGAATAAAGAACTCGCCGACAGAATCCGTCACAAATACCGTCTTAAAAATACCACGGGCTACGCACTCAACGCATTGGTCGATTATCACGATCCAATCGAGATCATTAAACATCTGATGATCGGTTCAGAGGGCACGCTAGGCTTCATCGCTGAGATTACCTACAACACGGTGATTGAACACCCGAACAAAGCCTCGGCACTGTTGGTGTTTGCCGACATCGAGCAAGCAAGTAAAGCCGTTACTACGCTATCAAAAACTCCGGTTGCCGCGGTTGAGTTGATGGACGGCAGAGCGCTACGCTCAGTCGCGGATAAACCAGGTATGCCTGCGTTTATGCCAAGCTTGGATTTAGAAGCTGCTGCTATTTTGGTGGAATCACACGCCAGCTCTCAGCAGGACTTAGATTTACAATGTAAATCAATTTTGGATGCATTGGCTGATTACACGATTGTTGAATCTGTCCCTTTCACGTCCGATCCGAAGACTGTCGCGACCCTATGGGGCATTCGAAAAGGCATGTTCCCTGCCGTTGGAGCTGTTCGAGAAGTCGGCACGACGGTCATCATTGAAGATGTGGCTTTCCCTGTTGAAAACCTCGCGAACGGGATCCGAGAGCTGCAAGAGCTGTTCGATAAATACGACTATAGCGAGGCAATCATTTTCGGTCACGCCCTAGAAGGCAACCTACACTTTGTGTTTACTCAAGGCTTCGATAGCCAAGCAGAGATCGACCGTTACGGCGGTTTCATGGATGACGTTGCCGAACTCGTTGCCGTGAAATACCAAGGTTCTCTGAAAGCTGAACACGGAACGGGTCGTAACATGGCACCTTACGTCGAATTGGAATGGGGCAAAGATGGCTACGTCTTGATGCAACAAATCAAAGCATTATTTGACCCAGAAAGACTGCTCAACCCTGGCGTTATCATCAACGATAATCCAAATTCCCACATCACAGACTTAAAGCCAATGCCTGCTGCTGACGACCTTGTCGACCGCTGTATTGAGTGTGGATTCTGTGAGCCTGTTTGTCCGTCTCGCACGCTGACCTTATCACCACGCCAACGTATTGTGCTCTATCGCGAGCTGCAACGCCGCCGTGCTGCTGGCGAAGAAATCGAAGCGAGCGAACTAGAGAAGACTTTTGAATACCAAGGTATTGATACCTGTGCCGCAACGGGCCTATGTGCCGAGCGTTGCCCTGTAGGCATCAATACTGGCGACTTGGTGAAAAAGCTTCGTGTTGCCAAGTATGAGAAATTCACACCAATTGCTAAGTGGACTGCTGATCATTTCTCGACCACCACAAAGCTCACCAAAGCTGGCCTCAAAACCAACCAAGTGGCAAGTAAAGTACTGGGAGCAAACACGGTCGGCAAGCTAACTAATGGCTTGCGCTCTATGACTAAAGGCGCGACACCGGTTTGGATGCCAGAGATGCCGCAATCCAATAGTCACTCGCTAACCTCGTCACCAGTGACGGCAGAATCTTCAAGCAATCATAAGAAGGTGGTTTACCTCCCTTCGTGTGCTAGCCGAACGATGGGGCAACAGAGCGATGCAGGTGATCAGCGTCCACTGACCGAAGTAACCCTGTCTCTGCTTAAAAAAGCCGGATTCGAGGTGATTCTGCCGAAGAAGTTAGATGACCAATGTTGTGGTATGCCTTACGACAGCAAAGGCATGACCGACTTAGCCCAATCGAAAGCACAACAGCTCGAAGAAGTGCTGTGGCAGGCAAGCCGTCAGGGTGAATACCCGGTGTTGATGGATACCAGCCCATGTGCCAAGCGCAGTATTGAGCAATTCACCAAGCCATTAGAAGTGCTTGAGCCGACAGGTTTTGTGAACCAATACCTACTTGAACACCTGACACTTGAACCACTACAAGAAACCGTGATGCTGCATGTCACTTGTAGCTCTCGTCGCATGGGCTTAGAAGGCGCGATGTTAAACCTTGCGAAAGCCTGTACCGAAGAGGTCATCGTTCCAGAGCATATTCAATGTTGTGGTTGGGCGGGTGACAAAGGTTTTACCACACCAGAGTTAAATGAAGCGGCAGTGCATCCACTCAAGGAACAAGTGCCGAGTAACTGTACTCGAGGATTCAGTAACAGCAGAACTTGTGAGATCGGTTTGTCACATCACAGTGGCATTCCATATCAATCAATCTTGTACTTGGTGGACGAAGTCGCGCAGTAACTTCACTCTTAGTACGGAGCAATTTGCTCTAACTTGAAACAAAAATGGCAGCCTAATCAGGCTGCCATTTCTTTATTCGACTTGAAATATCTTATTGAGCTGGGTGCTATTGAGTCAAACGCATCAACTCTTCTGGCGAGTAGTGTTCTGCCTCTGCGCCTTTGGCAATTAGATCAATCACTCGGAACTCACTCATGTCACCAAACTCTTTGGTTAAGTAATCACGAAAGGCTTTCTCATTCGGCCATTTTCCTCGCACGATATAACCATCTTCTTTGTCGAAATCTTCCGTCTCAAAGAAAGAAAAGTCGGTCATACCAATATTGTGGCAATACAAAACCAGATACATGTTGAATCCTTTACACTTAACTAGGGTCTATTGAGCTTTAAAAATGCTTCTAAAAAGCAGGCTTAAGGTTACATCATATAGAGCCAATCGAACACCCAGCTCCATAGCCAATAGGAAGCCTCTGCTACCTGCTCGTTTTGTTAGTCGTCAAACATCATGTTGATGGCAGCACCCAACAGAATCAGTCCAATAATTGGTCCCATCACCGCCAGTGGTGCACGCTCAATGTATGGCAAGTTCTCTGCAATCATCAAACCCCATTCCGGGGTCGGTGGTTTAGCCCCTAACCCGATGAAGCTCAGTGAAGTCAAACTCAGTGTGATAACAGGAAGCCTCAACATTGCGTGCCTTAGCAGCGGTGGCAACACATACGGCAGCAAGTAGAAACGGAAGATTCGAAGCTTGCTAGTGCCCCACAATGGCGCGAGGTGCGTGTAAGGTTGAGCCTTAGCTTCCACGATTAAACTAGAGCAGTGAGCCGCTAATGGCGCCCAAGAAACCAATACAATTGCGATTAATGCGCTGTTGGGATTCATTCCTGTTAAGCCCGCAACTAAAAGGCCAGCAATGATGTAAGGGATACCCTTGGTGATCTCGATAAGACCTTGGCTAAAACGAATATTGAAGCCCATGATGATGCCTGTCACCAAGCTCAAGAACGTAGCCAAAATACCCGCTTGGAAGGTCGCGACCATGCCAGAACCGATTCTCGCCAATAGGTCTCGGCCAATACCATCTGCACCTAAAGGCGCTTGCCAGCTCGGCGATGCTAAGCGTGCAAACTGGCTGGTATATGGGTCACGAAATGCCGCCCATACTACGATAGCAATTAGGAAAGAGAAGATCGCAAAAGCAGTGACACGTTTAGCTCGGCTCTGGGTAAAACGAAACGAAGAGTGACTACTGATGAGCTTGCCGCTTTTCAGGCTGTGGCCAAGAATCAGCTGTTGAACAAACAAGCTGATACTGCTCACGGCAATTGAAAACAAGAGCAATACCAATAAACCGCCCTGCAGCATAGGTAAATCTTGCGCCTTGGTAGCGCCAAGAATCATGCGCCCGATACCAGGAATCGAGAAGATAAGCTCAACCGCGACCGCGCCGCCGGTTAAGCCAATCACAATCATCGCGATTTGTGGGATCAGACTGCTCAGCGCTCTTTTCAGCGCAAAGCGAATAATTTGATTGGAATGAACGTTGGCACTGAGCCAAGTGATCACCCAAGGTTCGTTGAGAACGCGTTGTAAACTGTCTCTGAGTAGGCGACTAAACAAGCCACTGGCTGGCAATGCGAGCGCTAAACTCGGTAGCCAGATGTCTTGCCAGCCTTGCCAACCATACGGCGGCAGCCAACCTAACCAGATAGAGAACACCAGTATTAATACCGAGGCCACCACGTACTCTGGCAACGATATTAATACGGTGCTTAAACTGCTGTAACTCTGCCCTATTTTGCCCTTCTTCCAACTGCGCAAGGTAGCAAGTAGGCCTGCACCGCACAGTACGAAAGTCATCACCAGAGCGCTAGACATCAAAAATAGAGATGTAGACGCTGTTTTTTGAATACCTAATGCAACCGAAGAACCATCTATCCATGATGACCCCAAGTCACCTGAGAAGGCACTGCCAACCCAGTCGATCAGGCGCTCACTTGCCGAACGGTCAAGCTGTAAATCAGCACGTACCGCGGCTAAAGCTTCAGGCGTAAGCAGATGTTGTTGCCCCGCTCTCGCACGCAGGATAGATTGGCTTGGGTCGATGCCTGCAATGTCAGGCATCAAGCCAACAAGAATCACCACCACGATCAGTGAGGCGATTCTTGATAGCCAAGGCGTCAAGATAAATAAGGTTCGACGCAGAGTCTCAGCAGATAGCATTTATTTAGTTAACCTGTGTTGCCGAGTTAACTTGTGTCGTTTGATCAACCAAGCGACGTTCACTTGGATCACGAACTACATTACTTACACGCTCGCTTTCACCTTGAATCACGCGTTCGTGAAGCAGTGGAATTGCAGCAAAGTCGTTCAAGATTTTTTGCTCAGCTTCGATGATCGCTTGCTGACGCAGTGCCCCTAGTGGTTGCAGGTCTGCGTGAGTCAGTGCTTTATCTACCTCTTGAGAGCAGAACTGACCAAGGTTGAAAGACCCCTTACAGCCAAAGTCACTCATCATGTAAGCCACTGGGTCACCAGAATCTAAAACGGTTGCACGAGAAAGGATGAACGCATCGAACTTGCCTGATAACGCATCGTTTTCAATCTGAGCGTATTCACGAATATCCAGTTCAACTTTGAAACCAGCCGCTTCAAGTTGCTGTTTCAGCAGTGCTGCCACTTCTGGAAGCTCAGCACGGTCGGTAAAGGTACCGATAACAATGCTCTCACCGTTCGCCTTTAGAGTCATGTCGATTGCCTGACCTTCAGGTCGAATTGGCTCAGCCCAAGCAAGTGCAGGACCTAATAGACCTTGCGCGATATCTGCGTGGTTTTCATAAACGGTATTCACGATTTGCTCACGGTCTACCGCAGCAGCCGCAACTTTACGTAGGTTAATGTCGCTGAACACCCCTGACTTATTGTTCAGGTAAAGCGTGTTGGTACGAGGCATTGCTACTTCGTAAAGCAGGTTCGGATCGATGGTCGCAATTTGTGAAACAGGTACCGCTTCAACAATGTCCGCTGTACCGGTTCTTAGCGCAGCTGCACGGGCAAAACCATTTGGAACGTATTCTGCAATTACAGACTCAACCTGCGCTTTTTCGCCCCAGTATTCATCGAAACGTTTCAGTTTCGCGCTGGTTGTACCGTTAATTTCTGTCAATTCAAACGGGCCAGTACCAGCACCCATTGGGCTAACACGACCATCTTCTTGGTACGCACTTGCTGCAAGAATTGCTAATTGAGGGCTTGATAAACGGCTTGGTAGAAGAGGGTCATCAAAGCTGGTTTTAATCTCTACACGGTAGTTGTCCATCGCTTTCACTTCTAGCTCTACACCATCTAGGATGCGCGGCTTAGGTGCTGCTTCAAGCGCTTTCTGTAGAGAGTTCACAACAGACTCTGCCGTTAATGTCGAACCATCGTGGAATTTAACACCTTGGCGAATCGTGAACTGCCAAATCAGAGGATCAAGATGTTTCCAATCCGTTGCTAACATAGGTTCAGCTTCTGAAGTAGGGCTCAGATTAACCAGAGTTTCTGCTGTGCTCCAACGAGATAGCTTAAACGCATCATCAGAAAGTGGTGATAAACCCGTTCTTGGTGGTTGCATCATCGCAACTCGAATTTCAGATTTTACAGCAGCTTCGCTCGACTCTGGCTGAGAGTCAAAACAGCCTGTCAAAGGCAGAGCCAACGCAAGTGCGCAAGCCAATTTGATTGAATTAAAACGCATAGTTATTTTCTCTATAGCTGTATTTTATTAATTAGTAAGGTTGTGTTTAACAAGTAGATTTCGAAAGAGGCTGAGATTCGATCAGCACCTGAGTCGCAGGGTGAGCAGGTTTACTCATCACTTGATCGGTCGGTCCGTGTTCCACCATTTCGCCATGGTCAAGAACCAAAATATCTTCACAAAGTGCTTTTGCAGCACCGAGATCGTGCGTTACTAAAACGATGCGCATGTCGCACTTCTTTTTCAGTGAATTGAGCAAATCTAACAACCTTTGACGATTCACTGGGTCAAGGCTTGCAGTCGGCTCATCGGCCACTAGCACAGCGGGTCTAACGACAAGAGCCCGCGCGATAGCGACACGTTGGGCTTGGCCTGTTGAAAGTTGATTAGGCTTTAGTGATAACAAGGCAGCGGGCAGGCCAACATCCGACAGCGTCTCTTCGATGATGCTTTCATGATTGCCAGAAACATCTAGGTTCATCAGCGGCTCAGCTAATATCTGTCGAACGGTATAGTAAGGGTTGAGACTGGTGTGCGGTTCTTGTGGCACCAATTGGATAAGGCGGCACACCATTGCTTGTTCGCTGCTATTACGGATAGGTAGCGAATGACCAAATAAACTGATCTGACCGACGGTCGCCGCTTTAAGACCAAAGAGCAACTCAATCAATGTTGATTTTCCCGCACCAGAACGCCCGACAATCGCTAAGCTTTTATCTTCAACCTTTAGGTCAATGTTCTGCAGCGCTTTAAACGCCTTTCCACCCAACCAACTTGGTATGGAGTAGTAGTGAACACCGACATTGTCGAACTTAATCTCTATCGATGTTTGTGTTTCGGAATCAATCACTGGCATTAATGGTGAGGCTTCTGAATTTAGTGGTAAGGTCGAGCTCATTCGATTAAATCTCTCAATGAACAACAAAACGCATGAGAACTCGACTCTAGTGCGTGTTTTGGTGCACCGTAAGCCACCACACCGCCATCATCGATCACCAATAACTTGTCACACGCCAACGCGCTGTGCAGGTCATGCGTGATGAGCAAACCACCAATTTGACGCTGTTTAACATTGTCTCGAATCAGTTTAAGTATCTCTTGCTCTGTCACCGGATCTAACGCGCTGGTTGGTTCATCGGCGATAATGATATCGGCGTTACTCAGCAGGCCAATCGCAATACACACACGTTGACGTTGACCTCCCGATATTTGACTCGGGTATAACGGCAAGATGGTTTCTGGATTAGGAAAACCCAGTTGGATCAACAACTCGGTAATTTTAATTCTGTCTTTTGGTTTAAGCTTAGTGCGAGTTCCCGTCAAGGCAAGGCAGAGTTGACCTTCTATCGAAACCAGAGGGTTTAAAGCTTGAAGTGCATCTTGGAAGATAACCGCTGGTCGTTGTGCTGCGGTTCTTTGCAACATAGACAAGCCACACACTGCTTCACCAGATAGAGAAATATGACCTTCAACTTCGACGGTTTCTGGCAGAAACCCCGCAATAGCGCGTGAAAGCATCGACTTACCAATGCCTGATGGGCCCATAATCGCCAACAGCTCACCTCGATAAACGTCGAAGTGGATATCTTGGAAAAGTGTTCTCGAAGAGGTTTTGATCGTTAGGTGGTCAACAGACAAAAGTGGGGCGTTCACGCAGATACTCATAGATGGATGTTATAACATAACAACCTTATCATTTAGCAGAGGTGATGGAAAGTGGGCATTGAACTGTATCGCATTTTATTTGCCGTTTAATTGACCTTTTTTATTAGATAAAAAGGCGCCCTCTAAACTTACAGTGTAAAGATAGACAAGCGCATTCATAAAGTATTATAGGTGCTGGTTAGGTCGCTCAGTTAATAGCATTTTCTACCGGGTAACACTTCTGCTTAACTTGTGCGATGAACGGATACAAAAATGCAATACGCCCAAGATAAAACAGGGTAAATGCCAACCACAAACCATGATTGCCCCAAGCTCCGACAGCAAATGCCTGAACAGCCAAGAACACCAACAAAGTCGCGATACTCGAATCGCGAACCGGACGCGTGGTGCCCGTTCCGGTAAAGATGCCGTAAACCGTTAAGCCAAAGCCTGCCACTAGCGGAAACACGATTAACCATGGCGCCATCTCTTGGTACAATGCGACTAACGCTGGAATGTCGGTAAACAAGAAAACAATGCTGCCTTTAAATACCAAGGTCAAAAACGTCAGTGCGGCGATAAAACCGGCCGTCCATTGGAAGTTAAGTCTTAATACTCGAGCCAACATTGAAGGATTCTTCTGACCTACAGCTTTGCCCGCAAACACACTCGATGCATTGGCAATACCATCAAACATATAACTGACAATGAAGGTCACCTGCATCAAGATTGCGTTAGCGGCTAGAACATCAGTACCCAGTTTAGAACCGGTACGCGCCATCATGTTGAAGAACACTAAAATACAAATGGTGCGAAGCAATAAATCGGTATTTGAAGAGATGATGGTCGATAGGTCTTTCTTGGTCATCTTCGAGCCTTGCAGGAACTCAGAGGTAGAGATATTGCTGGTCTTCATCACCAAGGTCACGCCTATCGCAAAGGTAGTAACTTGTGCAATCAAACTTGCGTATGCCACACCCGCGACACCTAAGTCCAAATAGAGTACAAACACCGCATCCAAGACAATGTTCAACACGTTGCCAAACACTTGTGTGTAAAGGACTTCTTTGGCTTTCGCCTGCCCCATCAACCAACCGATAATAGTGTAGTTAAGCAACACAAAAGGCGCGCCATAAATCAAAATACTGAAGTAGATATGTGCTTGTTCAGCCACGTTCGCTTCAGGCTCTATCACCCACATTGCACCTTGCCAGATGAGTGGTTGTATCAGAATAAAGATCAAACCCACCAAACCAGATAGCACAAATGGACGCATCAAGCTGCCCGCTAACTCAGAGCGGTTGCCCTTACCCAAGGCCATCGCACTTTGCCCTGTGGTACTAACACGGAAAAAGCCAAACAACCAATACATGGTGTTCATAATGATGGTGCCGATCGCCACGCCACCAATCAGTTCAGCAATACCAAGTTGGCCGATCACAGCAGTATCGACGGCACCAAGCAGAGGTTGGGTCACCGTTGAGATGATAAAAGGGAAAGCGATTTTTAAATAATCTTTATGGGTAATGGTCATATTCTAGAGAGTGATATTAATAACTATTTGCAATTAGAGTGGATGCTATCGTTTAATCCGTACGTTGTCATCATTTAGTGGATTAAATTATCAACAAAGTGCCTTTCTCTTTTCAACTCTAAATGGAACAGCTTATTGTCATTTACGAGGCTAATTCGTCTCAACAAATCGACAAAATTCAGATCAATAATACGCCACATTAACTAATAACTGGGCGCCCTATTTCCAAGATCTAATTCTATCTTTATGTCGCTTAGTAAAAACTCACAGGAAGATAAAAATCGAGCTCGAAGACTTCGTCACTATTCAAGAAATGGTTCTGATGATAATGCACATATGCAGGCGTCGAACGCTGCTTGAAACCCGAAGTGGGTAGCCACTTTTCTAACACCATGCTGATTTGTGGTAGCAGCTCACCATAGCATCCATTAAGCCGAAATACGGCGTGCAAACCACCGGGAATGACCATCTGATTAACCACGCTACGATACTTAATCGGTTCATCAATCGCGATACACGCTACGTAACGACACTGATCCATTTCAACCCAAGCCGGGTTTGAGTGGTGCAAACCAAATTGGCTAGAAAAGTCGCGTTGCTCTGAGTTCGCCCATGCTTTCAATATCAACCACGCATTGCGAATGGAGCGGTTATAGCCCGTATGTCGAACATAAGCAGCCATGCGCTCAGGTACTTCAATAATCTTAGGTTCAGGTAGCACTCGCAGCGCCACGTTTAAATAGCCCGCCGCTACTTCTGGGTCTTTCAAATAAGGCTTCTCTGCTACCTGTAAATCATGTTTACGCCATTCTCCCGGAGACATATTAAAAGTCGCTTTAAACGCTCGGCTAAACGAAGACACGGAACTAAAGCCGCACTTGTTGGCAATCTCAACCACAGACGATCTGGTATCAAACATCAATTGATTGGCCGCATACTCCATTCGAGTGCGTCGGATATATTGATGCAGCGACTCCCCGACCACACTTTTAAAGGTGCGATGGAAGTGTTGTTCGGAATAGGCCGCTATCTCAGATAACTCTTTGGCAGACAAGGGCTGACTGATGTCTTGGTGAATATGGAACAGGACATCATTGATTCGCGATATGTGTTGACGTGACATCGTTTAAATAGCATAAATGGACATGTTTAAGAGCATAAACGGACACGCTAGTTTTTACAATTGCCGTGTAATATCAAGCGATACAATAAAAACGATAAACGACGAGACACAACACATGGAAATCGCACAGTCATTGCAACAGATTCAATCTTCATACATTCGAGAGATCCTCGCAGCCGCAAGTGATCCAAATGTCATCTCATTGGCTGGCGGTTTACCAGACGAGAAGACATTCCCTATCGATTTAATGAAGCCAACGCTAGAAAACCTAGCGAACATGCCTGAAGTTTTCCAATACGGCTCGACTGCGGGTTACGGCCCGTTGCTTGATCACCTAACGCAAAGCTACCAATTACCAGAAACTCACACTGCAATGATTTGTACTGGCTCTCAGCAGGGTTTGGATTTGATTGCGCGTGCCTATGTTGATCCGAACGATGTGGTTGTGATGGAAGCGCCAAGCTACCTAGGTGCGATGCAAGTATTTGGTTTGGTTCAAGCAAACATTGTTACTGTGTCTCAAACTGAATTTGGCCCTAACCTAGACGAGTTGGAAACATGCTTTGCACAGCAATCACCGAAGATGTTCTATGCTGTGCCAGATTTCCACAACCCAACAGGTGTCTGCTGGGCAACAGAAACTCGTCAAAAAGTCGCTGAGCTGTGTATCAAATACAACGTAGCATTCATTGAAGATGCGCCATACCGTGAGCTACGTTTCACAGGAAAAGAGCTGCCGTTGGTTTCTTCGTTCTGCCCTGATAACTCTATCGTTCTTCGTTCATTCTCTAAGATTGCATCGCCAGGCTTACGTATTGGCGCAGTAACAGGTAAACGCAGCTACCTTGAGCCACTGATCAAAGTAAAACAAGGCGCAGATTTACACTCAAGCGTTCCAATGCAAGCGCTGCTTGTTGGTCTTCTAAAACATGAAGACTTCAACGTACACATGGAAAACATCCGCACACTGTACAAATCTCGTTATGAGGTTCTATTCTCAGAGCTAGAAAAGCAACTGCCTGCAGACTGTGTGTTAAAAGCCGTAGATGGCGGGATGTTCATTTGGGTTGAAATCCCAGAGTGCGACACCTTCGAACTGGCTAAAACTCTGCTATCGAATGGCGTAGCGGTTGTACCAAGCCCAGTATTCTATCCAAAGGCCGATGAAGCCAAAGCGGCACTGCGCTTAAACTTCACCAACGCCAACCCAGAAGAATTGACCGAAGCAGTGAAACGCTTAGCGGAAGTACTTAATCAAGCATAATCTCGGCTGACTCCAACCGGATTTACTTATAAAGCCCCGCTGTATTTTTACAGCAGGGCTTTTTTATGGTTCATCG
>NZ_MCZZ01000176.1 GCF_002875705.1 Vibrio sp. 10N.261.45.E2 | reverse complement strand
TAAGAGAATAATAAACCTTTAATAATTTAATCCTTAAATGAAATCTGATGTTTTTAACATCATTGAACGAGCATTAAATTTACAAGTCGAATTTTAGATTCATTAACAGGGAATTAAATCAACATAAACCCTATCAGTGCTTGGGTGTATCATTTTAGGGTTTATGAGAAGCTCAGTGAAGGGAGGGAGGAAGGGATGAAGATTATAAGATACTACAAATTATCGGTGAAAATATAAATCCAACGAGTAGTACCATGAGCGTTCACGTCTAAAACAGCAATGGCGAGATGCAGTAGGAGAGCTTGGCTAACTCGCTTTGAAAACCACAGCACTCAAGTAATTACATCGCTCATCAAAGCCACAAAAAATAATAGGGTTATGCATACCAAGCATTATCAACAAAAGCGGTAGGTTACAAAATTAAATCACTAGTAGCTTGCTCTGTTGAACAAGCTACTAATCATAAACTCATGCGAAGCACTGGCTTCGCTTACATACCAACAAAAAAGCTAATCACAAGCGCATTAATCAAATCGACGAAGAAACCACACACTAATGGCACCACAATGAACGCTTGTGGACTTGCACCATAGCGATGAGTTACCGCGGTCATGTTCACAATTGCTGTTGCTGTCGAGCCTAGAGTGATACCACCGAAGCCTGAACATATCACCACAGAATCGTAATTACGCCCCATCAAGTAATAAACAACGAATATCGTAAACAGTAGCGAAAGCAAGATCTGGATACTCATGACCACTGAGATGTAACCAAACAGTCCGTCGAGATCCCAGATACGTAATCCCATCAATGCCATAGTCAGGAACATACCTAGGCAGATGTCAGAGATCATCGCTAACCCTTTGCGGCCTTGAGCTATTTTCTCTTGGGTGCGACGTTTCTTGAATAATGCACGTCCAACGTTACCGATTAGGATACCCGCGATTAAACAGCTAACGAATAACGGCAGTTTCAAACCCATCGAGTCGATAACTTCACTTAAGCTGTAACCCAGCATCAGTGTTAAGTTAAGAATGAGCCACGCCCACAAAACACCGTAATGGCTCAGCTCTGTTTTGGTTTCACTCTCTTGATATGCACCAACCGTCACTTCTTCTTCATTAGATGGGCTGACTTTGTGTTTATTGAGAAGGTAATTAGCAATCGGACCACCAATCACACACGCTGCAATCAAACCAACTGTGTTAGAAGCGACACCAAGTTCCAGCGCGTTAGAAATGCCAAACTCTTCAACAAACATTGGTGCCCAAGCTAACGTAGTACCAACACCGCCAATCAGACTCACTGAGCCAGACAACAAGCCTGCTTTCGCATCCATTCCAAAGCCGGAAGCCACCGCCATTCCGACAACGTTTTGCAACACGATAAAAATAGCAGCAAGACATAACAGGATGAACAGCGGTCGCCCGCCTTTAATCAGTGTTTTAATATCCGCTTGGAGCCCGATACCAGCAAAAAAGTAGAGAAGCAAAAAGTCTCTGACATCGAGGCTAAAGGTAATTTGGATTTCAAAAATATAATAAAGCGCCGCTACGGTCGCAGCACAAACAAAGCCACCAATCACAGGCTCTGGCAGAGAATACTTTCTTAATACTTCAGATCGCTCAATCAAACCTTTACCGATAAACAGTAACGAAATCGCGATTGTAAAAGAGAGCATTGGAGAAACAAGGGTTTCTGTCATGGGGTTATGGATTCCTAATAGTTAGATTTATTCATAATGTTGCGTACTATTAATAATCTAGATTCATACCAAAAAATCAAGCGTTTATCGATGATAAAAACATCTAAGATGGCTCAAGCTGCGACGGTATTAATAGAGAAAATAACTATAAAGAAATGATTAATGTAACGGATACTAGGGATGGTTATCGATGAAGTGGAATATAGCGGCTCTAAAACGAGAAAACCCCAGCATTTCTGCTAGGGTTTTGAATAGTGGTGGAAGGATGGGGATTTGAACCCCAGATACGCTATAAACGTATACTCGCTTTCCAGGCGAGCGCCTTAAGCCACTCAGCCATCCTTCCACAAATTGTGTGTTGAGCATGTCACTCAACGAGGCGCTACTTTATTGATTCTGCTTGCTTTGGTCAAGGGGCATTCTCAAAAAAAGTGCCTTTTTCGGTTTGTTCGATTACAAATTAACTCATTAGATCAAAAACAAACCAAATTTCATTCTTTCGTTGTGCTTAGGCTTGTTGGTAGTAACCCGGAACTCGAAACCACTTTCTGCACATATCTAGGAAATAGCCGTAAAGTACGCCCATACCGCACGAGATAACCGCATTACTGGTTACAGCCGTCACGATCTGGTCACCTGAAGCACCCACTGCTAGCAAAATACCCGCATAAACAGGAGACTGGAATAGCACGTAAGCCATAAGGTCTGACAGGTTTTTCATCAACGAACTTTGTGAAAGTTTTGCACCATTGCGCAAGAACCAATCACGGAACACGCCATAAGGCCATGCAATCGCAATGTTTACCGGAATAGATAGCGTTCGAGAAGCAAGAGATTGCTCGAACGTCATACCAGAAATAAACACTTCTACGATCATGCCAGAGATAAAACAGAAAACTACCATAGCAAATGTATCCGCCGCTGCGTTACGAATACAAAATGGACCACGAGACTTCATTGAGCGTTAAACCTAAAATATATCACTACCTATTTAGTGATTTAGCAACATATAAACAAGGCACTTTCGCACCCTACCAGATAATGGCACTATTAAATCACAAGATAAGTAGTCATACATTCCAAATTAAAAATCAAGTTGTAAATTAACAACCAAAAACCACTTAAAAAGCAGTCACTTCAACCAAAAATCCAAACCAAGGTCAAACATTAGACAATTCGTTGTTTACTTACCGTAATTAAACAACATTTAAGCCATCGGTAGGTTTACAGTAATGATATTGATGACATCTTGTGTAGGTGGGGTCCCTAAAGAAACCTGCTCTAACGCTTTATCAACTTGATAAGTAAGTTCAGCATTGTTCATTGGTTCAACGTGAACACGTAGGCTCTCTAGCGCAAATTGAATCAGTTCTAGGTTGTTGTCTTCTAGTGCCACATACAAGGTCACTAATAGCTCTTCGGTGTTATCTTTGTTTCGCAGATCAGGTTTAGGCAGTGACTCGCTTTTACTTTTAGAATCACGTTGTTTTACTGCTTCGCTTTCGAGATCATCCTCTTTTACTTCATGGTATTGGTAAAGCTTATTTGAATAGCGGAACAACGCATCATCCAGCTCACGCTCATCGATTGGCTTTGCGATAATATAATCCACACCCGCCCCCAGCATGCGCTCGCGAGTCTCTTTAAAGACATCAGCCGTACAACCAAATACCAATACTGATGACACATCACCGATCAAAGCACGAATCGCTGTAGTTGATTCAACGCCATCCATCACAGGCATATGGTTGTCCATAAGTACCAAATCAAAGCGCTCAGCAACCACGGCTTGTATCGCAAGCTCACCGTTTTCGACGCTCTTACAAGTAAAGCCTTTACTGCTCATGAAGGTTTCTATGATCACCGTATTCGTTCGATTATCCTCAACGATCAGTACTTTTAAGCCTGAGTAGTCCAACTTCTTATGTGGCAAACTCTCGATCTCGCCAGGCTGGCATGGTTGAATCTTTAAGCGAACATCAAAGCTAGTGCCTATCCCTTCTTCACTGGTGACGGTAATACTGCCATCCATCAATTGGGCAATTTTCTTCACTATTGCTAAGCCAAGACCTGTACCACCAAAACGCCTTGTCGTCGAAGACTCCGCTTGTTCAAACGGTTTAAAAATTCGCTTTTGAGCTTCTTTAGAGATACCAATTCCGGTATCACGAACTCGAATACTAAGGTAGGTATCACTCCCCTCGACGACTTCTTTTAGGTACACCTCGACAAAACCTCTGGAGGTGAACTTCATCGCGTTGTTCAATAGATTAAACAAGATTTGGCGAAGGCGAGCTTTATCGGAGAAGTACCAACGACCAGAAGGCACCTCAGAGTACACTTTGAATTGAAGCCCTTTCTCGGAAGACAATGTGTAGTAGACACTGTTGATACTGCCGATGATCGAATCAAGTGGGAAACGCGTTTCATCAAGGTCTAACCTGCCCTGCTCGATCTTCGAGAAATCCAAGATCTCGTTGAGTAAGGTCATCATGTGATCACCGGACTCATACAAGCTCTTAAGATGCTTCTCTTGTTCAGAATTTAGCGGGGTTTTTAGTAGGATCTGAGCGGTACCCAGAACACCATTCATAGGGGTGCGAATTTCATGTGACAGCGTAGCAAGGAAAGCAGTTTTTGCATTGGTCGATGCCTGGGCTTTAACCTTTTCCGCTTCGAGATAAATGGTCTTTTCGTTGAAGGTTTTTATCAAGTGACCGATCTCATCATCACTTGAGTAATCCACATCAATGATTTCGCCTGCTTTCGAGCTATCAACCTGAGCGGCAATCCTTGTGATTGGACTAATCAAATATCGGTTCAATAGGTAATACCCTGCCATTACACAAAGCAGCAACAGCGGAACAATACCGCCTTCAATGCTCATCACCTGACGAAAAACTTCATCCGCTACCCGTGATTTGGAGTTCACCACATCCACTTGCCAGCCGAAATCACCAAATTGGTTACTACTAATGTAAATACCTTCAACCAGATTGAAGTTATGAGAGACCAACACTTGGTTGAGCTTATCTCTAAGCGTAATGCCAAGATTGTACTCTTCGGCGTGGTTCTTGATAAAGCCGAGCAGCTCTTCGAGTGAGAGATCCACCGTCGCAATACCAGCAAAGGTTCCATCGTAATAGTAAGGTGAAGACGCCGTGATCATTCGAACGTGTGTGTATGGATCGATATACACGTCACTCCATGAGATGGTTCCCTGCGGCTCGTCGACCACAGAGGTATACCAGTATTCTTCATGATACGGGGCGTTCTTAGGATTGTTGTAAGAGAACAACTGATCAATCGTGCCGTCGTCAGCTTTATTGAAAAAATAACTGTTTAAGAGTTTATTTGGGTCGAGAGCATAAGGTTCAGGCCAAATACCTGCACTGACGATCGTATCGTCGCTCGCCGCCAACATGGACTTGAAGAGCGGAATAACATCATCACCGTTGCGATGTGCTTGAGCAAATCCAACGAGACTGTCAGCAAACCCTTTAGAGCTGCTAAGTGGCTCTGTAATCAATGCGGATAACAGTTGCGTACGCAAGTCGAGGTTTTGTTGTAATTTGGCGCGCACAGGGGATTCTACGACGTAATACGTCACACTACCGACAATGGCAATAAACATCGCAAGGTATAATCCAAGCGCTACCATGCTTTTTTTCTTTAAAGACGACCGTATCTGCATAATTCTTTTATTGTTTTCTTTTCTGTTAAACCTAGTGTTTATCATCCATGACATCAAGCCTTTTTAGATTGAAGCTTGATTGGCACAAGTTCATTGGTACTATAAGCGCAAATATGTTCCCTTTTACGGTACCTCACTTTGACTTTACAAGATATTCTTGCGCTTCCAGAGTTGGAAGGAAAGCTAATCACAGAACACAAAACAATGGGCTTTGTCACGGCAATGGCAGCGGCACCTAATGTGTTAACCCCGCATGAGTGGCTACCGTTCTTATGGGGTGGCGAAGAAGTCGCACCTTTTACGGATGGCGAACAGCTAGAAAGCTACATTGAAGTTATCATTGCGCTTTGGAACAAAACTCGACCGGAGCTGATTGAAGGTACTTGGGTCTGGCCTGAAGCTTGTCAATTAGACGACGAAGAAGTGGTTAACACCGCCGCTCGTGATTTTTGTGAAGGCTTACTTCAAGGCTGGCAGATTACCCGCGACGACTGGGAAACACTGATGCCTGAGGAGAGCGAAGATAACGCACTCATTGGCGGCGTTCTGCTTTCGCTAAGCATGCTTTACGATCCAGAGACTTCAATTGCTACGCTTGCAGAGCAAGGCATTGAAGGTCTAGAGCAGTTCGAAGAGATCTTTAACGCTGTGCCTGTCATGCTCTGCGGATTAACGCAGCGTGGTATTGCATTGGCTGAAGCTCAATAAAAGTTAGCTTTACCAATACCAAAAAGGCTTCTTGATGAAGCCTTTTTTAGTTTTTACACGAAAGGAAAATTGTAGCTTTAGAAGCCTTTCCAATCGAAGTCATCAATTCGCTCATCGGCAATATAAAATAGCTTAGTACCACTACTGACAACTCGGTCTAATTCTGGATTAAGTTCAATACCACTCCCTGTATCAATCGCAATTAGCGTAGCTTGATACTTCTCTTTAAACACAGAGAAAATTGGCGCAACCGTAACAGGCTCAGAATTCTCTGGGTAATAGGTCGAGTACTGTGTCATGCCCCGTGTTGAACTCAATAGCTCTTGGTGGAGAGCACTCGAACCTGGGTCTACAGCAGCCTTAGCCAGCATCTCAGCACCCACAGCAGGAATACATTCAGAGTTAGGGCAATGCTTATGCAGCAAATCACTCAGCGCTTCGTCTTTAAAGTAAACAAGAAGGTGCGCCTTAGGGTTTCGGTTGGCACAGTAAAGTGCCGCAGATAACGTGATGTCGTCTTCTGGATTATCTATCAGGATGCAACTGGCAGATTCGATGCCCGTTTTCTCCATCTCTTTACCATCGGTGTAGCTATTTACTTTAACGAAATTGATTTCACCGGGTAACGGGTTCTCGATATCAGAACGAGTACATAACACGATTGGTCGCTTACCCGTCTCTTCGTGTTGCAGCATGCGGATGAGGTGAATGGTTCTTTGCTCATTCCACCCCAACATCAAAATGTGGTTATCCACTCTAACTCTCCTTTTTCCTAGCAAGCCCGCTCGCCAATATTCAACACCTTCTGTCGCCACCTTACCAAGTAACGCGGCAAAAAGGCTGAGTCCACCCGGAATCACAAATAGAATGACAATCCACTGCCCAGCTTCTGTCGTTGGTGACAGATCGCCATAACCAACCGTAGAAGCAGTAACGACCAAGTAGTATGCAAATGTAGTAAACGAGCTGGTTAAGTCCGTTTCACCGGCTAAATACAGCGTCGACCACGATAGAAACACGTAGCCGAGGAAAGTAAACAGCAGGTTTTTACCGTTCAAAACAAAGATGTTTGCTTTGATCCAGCGTTTGAGTTGTAACCAGATTATCATTCGAGCCTCAAATCCTTCGATCTTAATTACATGCTAGAAAAAATACCTCATATCAACAAGATGTATCATCATAAAAAGTTACATGACCACAAGATTGATAGTAGCGACCTATCTTTAGATACAAAAAAACCAGCACTATTGGCTGGTTTTTCGTTGGTTAGATAAAAGAACGGCTTACGCGTTACCTTTTACCTGCATATTTAACTGCTCAGCAAAATCTAACATGCGGTTCAGTGGGATAAGAGACTTCACACGTAATTCGTCAGAAACGAAGATCTCGTGTTGCTCACCACCGTTCTCAAGCGCATTTTCAATCGCTTCAAGGCCGTTCATCGCCATCCAAGGGCAGTGTGCACAGCTGCGACACGTTGCACCAGCACCCGCTGTCGGCGCTTCAATCAGCTCTTTTTCAGGAACCAATTGCTGCATCTTGAAGAAGATGCCTTTGTCTGTCGCGACAATCATCTGTGGATGAGGCAGCTCTTTCGCTTTCTTGATCAGTTGGCTTGTAGAACCAACAGCATCAGCCAGCTCAACAACACTTGCTGGAGACTCTGGGTGCACAAGAATTGCAGCTTCAGGATATACCGATTTCATTTTCTTTAGAGCATCAGCTGAGAACTCATCGTGAACAATACACTCACCTTGCCAAAGCAACATGTCAGCGCCAGTTTGATTCGCGATGTAAGAACCTAGGTGACGGTCTGGGCCCCAAATAATGGGTTTGCCTTCAGCGTCTAGGCTTTCAACGATTTCTAAAGCGATACTCGACGTAACTACCCAGTCTGCTCGAGCTTTAACAGCCGCAGAGGTGTTCGCGTATACAACCACGGTGTGGTCAGGGTGAGCATCACAAAATTCTGTAAATTTGTCAGCAGGACAACCAAGATCAAGTGAACATTCAGCTTCAAGTGTTGGCATTAGAATGCGTTTTTCGGGAGTAAGAATCTTTGCAGACTCACCCATGAAACGAACACCAGCAATGATCAAAGTGCTTGCTGAGTGACGGTTACCGAACTTAGCCATTTCTAATGAATCGCCAACGAAACCACCAGTTTCTTCTGCCAGAGCCTGAATTTCAGGATCTGTGTAGTAGTGTGCAATTAGAACTGCATCTTTTTCTTGAAGTAGTTTTTTGATGTTTGCGATGTGGGCCTGTTTCTGAGTGTCGCTCAGTGGAACTGGCTTAGGCGGAAACGGGTAAACTGTATCGATTTTATCTAGTATATGACTCATTGCTCTTGCTCTACGCAACTTCTTCCGAGAATCCGAGTATTCTACACAGGACAGCGATTAGGATCAAAAAGGATTGGTTGCAAGCGATGTTCAGCTAATGCTTAAGACGTATAAACAAGCCGAGACATTGCCATCACTAGTTGGCACCATTAACAAGATGAGCAAACACCAAACGGAAGTGAGCAGGTATAAAAAGAGGTGCCTAAGCACCCCTATTTAGTTTTATAAGTGGGTTTTAGCCACTTTAGCCGAGGCACTGTTTGGGTACTCGGTAACGACTTGTTGGTAATATTTCTTAGCTTGCGCCGCGTTATTGTTACGCGCAGCTATGTCACCAAGCTTAACCAGTGCATCTGCTCGCTTGTTTGAATCTTTGTATGACACAACAGCTGCGAAGCTCTTCACCGCTTCTTTATCTTGCTTCTTAGCGAAATAAAGCTGTCCTAACCAGTAATGTGAGTTAGGTGTGAAGGTAGAATCTGGGAAGTCTTTTTGAAACTTTTGGAATGCTGCAATAGCACCCGTGTAGTCTCGTTGCTTTAGAATCATATCTACAGCATTTTGATAAGCGGTTTGCTCATCCACATCAGTACTGAACGTACCAGAAGCGTCTTTAGAGCCTTCGCTCGCCGCCACTGCTACTGTTGCTGTTCCTGCTGCTTTCACCTCGCCTCTCACGCGATCCAGTTCAATGAACAGTTCACGTTGACGCTCTAGCATTTGCTTCATATCGTAACTGTTTCGTTCCAGCTCACCACGAAGTTCACTGATCTCCAGTGCCATGTCGTCGATTTGCTGTTGCATTTGAAGCTGAACGAGGTTGCGATTTTGAAGCAGGCGTTCTAAACGCTCAATATCTGATTCGTTAGATGCTGATCGAGAGGAAGATGATGAATTGGTTGCGGTGCTATTGAGATCGGATACTGGAGCTGGTGCAGCGAACACGGTGTTCGCTGCACTTGCCAGTAACGAAAGCAAAATAACTCGCTTTGTGTTACTGAACATGAGGCAATTCCTCAATTATAGAGTCTACTAAAATTAGTAAACTAGTACTGCGCGACGGTTTTTAGCGTACACATCTTCAGATTGACCTAGAAGAAGTGGCTTCTCTTCACCGTAGCTTACGATAGAGATTTGGTCAGCTTGAACACCTAGAGCTTGTAGGTACTTAGCTACAGCTTGTGCACGACGCTCGCCAAGTGCGATGTTGTACTCAGGAGTACCGCGCTCATCAGCGTGACCTTCGATAGTAACGTTCATGTCAACGTTCTTAACTAGGTAAGCTGCGTGAGCTGCTAGCATTTCTTCGTAGTCGCCAGCGATAGTAGAGTTATCGAATGCGAAGTAGATTGTTTGAGTTTCACGTAGCGCTTGCTCTTTAAGCTCTTGCTCAGACAGTTGACCGTTAGCGTCAATTGGCGTTACAACAGTTGTGTCTACGTTGCCTTCTGAACCTGAAGTTGTTTGGTTGCTTTCTGTACCAGATGTTGCAGATGTTGCTTCATCAGTTGAGCTACATGCTGTTACTGCCATCACTGGTAGTGCAATCATCAAGCCTTTAAGAACTTTATTAAGTTGCATCTTTTTTTCCTTACGTTATCAAACTTAGTTTCTACAGCGACTAAGTGCTATAGATAGTTAAATGCCACAATAGTTAACACTATCAATAGCTAAAAGAATGTATCAAAATAACTAGAGAAACGGTGACCACGCAGGCGCTCTTACGCGTCCGTTAGTTGCCGGTAATCTAGCTTTAAAACGTCCATCGATAGAAACCATCGATAGTACATTTGTCTTGTTGTAAATAGAGCTATAGATAACCATACCTCCATTCGGAGCAATACTTGGAGATTCGTCTAACAATGTTTTTGTTAGTACCTGAACCGCACCTGTTTCCAAATCCTGCTTAGCCAAGTTAAAGCCTGAGTTGCTGCGATTAACCATGATTAGGAATCGTCCATCAGGAGTGATCTGGCCACCTAAGTTTTGGCTACCTTGCCAAGTAATACGAGATGTCGAATTATTTGACAAATTTACATTATAAATCTGTGGTTTACCACCACGATCCGATGTGAAAATAAGAGACTTGCCATCTGGGTGCCAGAATGGTTCAGTATTATTCGAACGGCCGCGGGTAATTTGAGTCAGCTTACGGCTAGCAAGGTCAAGTGTGTACACCTGCAGGCTACCTGTTTTCGACAATACCAATGCCAATGTTTTACCATCTGGCGAGAATCTTGGCGCACCATTATGACGAGGGTATGACGTCACTTTCTCGCGTTCACCTGTGTAAATATTCATGATGAATATTTCAGCTTGGCCATTTTGGAAACTCACATAAGCAAGCTTTTTACCATCTGGTGACCAGGCTGGTGACATGAGAGGTTGCTTAGAACGAAGCACTAGACGCTCGTTAAAACCATCGTAGTCAGCAACACGAAGTTGATATGGGTACTTGTCTTTGTCGTTCACAACTACGTAAGAGATACGTGTTAAGAACGCGCCTTTCTCCCCAGTTAATTCTTCATATACTAAGTCAGAGATGCGGTGTGCATATTCTCTCAAGCGTTTACCTGGCACTGTTGCTTTTTTGTTGAACAACACGTGATCTTTAGAAAGTACCAATTGGCCTTCATCACTTAGCGCACGGCTTTGTCCTTTGGTCAGTTGACCACGAACAATGTCGATCAGCTGGTAGTTCACCACATACTGCCCTTCGGCATTTTTAGTAATGCTACCGGTTAGTAGTGAGTCAACGCCGAGGTTAGTCCAAGCATCAAAATTCACCTCACCTTCACTGTAAGGTGTTTGAGGCATTTTGCTTGTTGCAACTGGGCTGAATTTACCACTGCGTTGTAGGTCAGAAGCGATAACTGCTGATACATCGTGTGGCAATGGCTCTGCGCCTTCCCAACGGAAAGGAACAATAGCGATAGGTCTTGCAGAGTTAATACCATCTGTAATAACCAGCTCCAGTGCCGCATGTGCAAACTGGCTGCTTGTCGCTATTACAAAAACAAAACTCAGTAATAGTTTTTTTAACACAAGTTCGTCCTTTTACTCTGGTGATACAGTTAAGTTAATGTCTTTTAGTGACTTCACAATGTCTGGGTCTTTAGGCAACGGGTAAGATTGCACTTGTGCTACTGCACGCTTGGTTGCTGCACATAAACGGCTATCGCCATCCAAGATACTCAAGCTGCCCAATATCGCATTAGAGCCAGTTGGAATCAGTTTAAGGTTCACTCGACACGAGCGTCCTCGGAAGCTGTCTTCTAACAACAGGTTCTGTTGAATCAACTGGGTATAAATTGCACCGTAACGTTGCGCTTCATCACTAATAAATTGTTGTCTTGCTGAAGAGTTTTGAGTCGCTTCAGTTTCAAGCCCAGCAAAGATATCGTTCAATGCTGCTTCTTGCTGTTTACGCTCTTTTTCCGCTCTTGCTGCCGCTTCTTTCGCCTTACGGGCTTTCTCTGCGGCAGCAGCTGCTTCTTTCTCTTTGGCTATACGTTGCTTTTCAGCGAGTTCAGCGGCTTCTTTCTCTTTACGAGCTTTCTCTGCGGCTTCTTTCGCGGCTTTTTCTTTTGCTACACGTTCTTGTTCAGCTTTTGCGATTGCCGCTTCTTTGGCTTTACGCTCATTCTCGGCTTTCACTAACGCAGCTTCTTTTAACTTACGATCAGCTTCAGCTTTAGCGGCTTTCTTTTTCTCTTGCTGTAAACGTGCTTCTTCAGCTTTACGTTGTTTCTCTTTTTCAACTCGGCGCTTTTCAGCTTCACGAGTGGCTTTAGCCTCTTTCGCTTGCTGCTCTTTTAGCTTGCGAATATTTTCTTCTTCGGCTTTGCGATTCTTTTCAAGTCGTTCACTTTCACGTCTTAGTTTATCTAGGCGCTCTTGCTCTTTCTTACTCGCTGCTTCTCTTTGCTGGCGAATTTGTTGAGCTTGCTGGCGAACCAATTGAGGATCAATCACCACAGCTTGAACCATCTGCCCTGTGGGCTTTGGCTCTGACATAGTGAAATCCGCTCCCCAAATGAGCGCAACGAATAAAATGACGTGCAGCCCAAGAGAAATAAGAAGCGGTGATCTAAAATTATTGGATTTTTTATTATTCGCTTTCATGAATGCTACGGAGCTATTCCCTTATATCCGTTAAAAGGCCAACCTTTGGCACACCTGCACGGCTTAATTCATCAAGTAATAAAACCACTTCAGCGTATGGCGTTGCGGCATCACCACCAACCGCCACTGGAGAATTTGGCTTCAAAGACAACTCAGCCTTCACTCGGACGATAATATCTTCCATAGATAAGCCGCGTTGTACTTCTTCGTCATTTACGCTCAAGCCAAGTTCACCGTCTTTATTCACTTCAACGATGATGAAACTCGCATTGTCGTCACCCAGTAGATCTTGTGCCGATTTAGCCGTTGAAGCCTGAGGCAATTCAACGTCAACGCCTTGAGTAACAAACGGCGAAGTCACCATAAAAATGATCAGCAAAACAAGCATAACGTCGATGTAAGGTACGACGTTAATCTCTGCTGTCATTTTGCGTTTTTTAGGTTGGTATCCAGCCATCTACTATTCCCTGCCAGCCATCGCTTGACGGTGAAGAATGCTGTGGAACTCTTCCGAGAAAGTCGCGTAGTTGTGTTCCAGCTTACCTACTCGGCTGCTAAAGCGGTTGTACGCCATTACGGCTGGAATTGCGGCGAATAGACCCATTGCTGTCGCAATAAGTGCTTCTGCAATACCAGGAGCAACCATCGCTAATGTCGCTTGCTTCACTTCACCTAATGCGATGAATGAGTGCATGATGCCCCAAACCGTACCAAATAGGCCGATATATGGGCTGATAGAACCAACGGTCGCCAAGAAAGGCAAGTTAGTTTCTAGTTCGTCTACTTCACGAGCAACGGCAACGCGCATTGCACGGCCAGTACCTTCCATGATGAAGTCAGGAGACGTTGCGTTTGATTTACGAAGGCGAGCAAATTCAGTGAAGCCTGCGTAGAAAATTTCTTCAGTACCAGAAAGCTCGTCTTTGCGTTTGTTGCTCTCTTGGTACAGTTTTGCAAGATCAACGCCTGACCAAAATTTGTCTTCAAACACTTCTGTTTGTTTAGAAGCTTGAGATAACACTTTACTTCTTTTTATGATCATCGCCCAAGACACAACAGACATGCCCATAAGAGTCAGCATGACCATCTTAACTAGTAAACTAGCTTCTAAAATTAGGCCTAAGATTGAGATTTCAGCAGTCACTATTCGTTAGCTCCGTAAGAATAAATGTTGGCATTGCCTTTGGTTTCATTTTTTGATTGTCGATACATGCTACCTTAACCATTGCTTTACACAATGCTTTGCCATCAGGATTTACGATCTCTTGACAGAAGACCAAGCTAGCTCGCTTCAACTCGTAAATATTTGTAATGACTTGTAAAGAATCATCAAGGCGCGCACCTTGAATAAAATCGATGTCCATATGTCGGACTACAAAACCGATGTTTTGTTCTAACAATACTTGCTGAGAAACGCCAATTGAGCGCAACATCTCAGTTCGAGCGCGTTCGAAAAACTTAAGATAGTTTGAATGGTACACAACGCCACCCGCATCGGTGTCTTCGTAATACACTGTCACTGGCCACGTAAATGGCTTAGATAATCCCTGCAATTTGATACCACAATCCAAAACGATAAAGATCTCACTATAACCTAACTCCTTATCATTAATAGTATATCGCTGTGAATTTTTTGATTTGAGAGACGAAAAAAAAGGCCATCTGTATAAGATGACCTCTTTTTGGCTAAAAACCCAACAAGTATAAAGGTTCACGTTGTGATGAACCTAAACTCTTCACCTTTATAGAAGGCGCAGCACCGTTAGGTAGAGCAAAATTGTGAGTGAAACGTAAGGGCTAAACAGTAGTTGCCACATCCAAGCTCTTGGCTTAAATCCGATACCGTAAACCATGCTTGAGCATACTGCCCAGATAAACATTGGCCCGATGATCGCGTTAAAGCCACCGATGCTTGTCGCATACGCTTCAGGATCCCACATCACTAAGCCCACATGCATAAAACCCAATATCAAGGATAAGGCTCTAAGCAGAGTCTTATCCATTGGTTGATGCAGTTTAGCGATTTGCTCTGCGAGATTACTCACTGTCTTTGTCCATCATTTCTGAATGCTCTAGCCATAGAGCATTAATGATGCCGAATGCACATGCTAGAAGTACACCCAAAATCCATGCGAAATACCACATAAAATTTCTCCTAAGTTATTTAACTTCTAGCTTAGTAAGCTGAAACGTCGTTATCTTCGATGTGTTTCTTATCTAGACGACCGAACATTTTGTAGTATGTCCAAGTTGTGTAGCCCAGAATCACAGGAACCATTACCGCCGCAACTGCAGTCATAAGACCAAGTGTTAGCTCACTCGCTGTTGAATCCCACATAGTCAAACTATGGCTTGGGTTCAGGCTTGATGGCATTACGAATGGGAACATTGCAAAGCCAGCCGTTAAAATAACACCAGCGTTCGATAGGCTTGAGAACAAGAATGCGAAACCACCACGCTCAAAGCGAGATGCAATCACAGCAAGCAGTGGCATTGCTACACCAAGGATCGGCGCAGCCCACATTGCTGGATACGTTTCGAAGTTTGTCATCCAAGCACCAACTTGAAGTGATACTTCTTTGTTTAGTGGGTTAGAGTCTGCAAACGTATCGAGAGTGCTTGTAATTACATAGCCTTCGATAGATTGAACCCAGAAGCCACCAATAACGAATAGAGCAATAGCAATTAGACCAGTGATCTGAGCAACATTACGAGCTCGGCTATGCAGTTCTTCTGTTGTCTTCATTTGAAGCCATGTTGCACCTTGCATAACGAACAGCATTAGCGCCAACACACCACATAACAATGCAAACGGGTTCAGCAGAGCGAAGAACGTGCCATGGTACTTAGACATCATTAGTTCGTTCAGGTCAAACGGTACGCCCTGTAATAGGTTACCAAACGCAACACCAAAAATGATTGGTGGAACTGTGCCACTAAAGCAAAGTGCGTAGTCCCAAGTTTTGCGCCATTTTGGATCTTCGATCTTAGAACGGTAGTCTAGTGCAAGTGGGCGTAACCAAAGTGCCGCTAACGTCGCGTACATTGCGAAGTAGAAGCCAGAAAACGACGTTGCGTAAACCAGTGGCCATGCAGCAAACAATGCACCACCTGCCGTAATAAGCCAAACTTGGTTGCCATCCCAGTGAGGAGCAATCGTGTTAAGCATAATACGACGTTCAGTGTCGCTCTTACCGATAACAGGAGAAAGAGCGGCAACACCCATATCGAAGCCATCAGTTACGGCGAAACCAACCAGTAGAATACCGATCAATACCCACCAGATAAGTCGTAAGCTTTCGTAATCAAACATAATATTCCCTCACTTATACTTCGACTGAACGGCTAACTTTGTCTTCAACAGAGTTATCGTTTTGTTCAAAGTGGTAACGGCCTGTCTTTAAGCTACTTGGACCTTTACGTGCGAATTTTAGCATTAGGTAAACTTCAGCAATCAAGAACACTGTGTACAGTGCCAGGATAGCGAATAGGGAAGTCCAAAGCTGTTCAATAGTCAGTGCTGATGCAGCAACGTTAACCGGCAGGATTTCACCAACCGCCCATGGTTGACGACCAAACTCAGCAACGAACCAACCAGCTTCAATCGCAATCCAAGGTAGTGGGATTGAGAACAACGCAGCTTTAAGTACCCATGGTTTCTGCTCGATTTTCTGACGACACGTTTGAACAAACGCCGCACCGAATACAAACAGCATGATGAAGCCACAAGCAACCATCAGACGGAATGACCAGAATAGAGGCCAAACTGTTGGGATTGAATCATCCGCAGCCATTTGGATTTGGTCTTCTGTTGCATCAACAACATCGTCTGTGTAGCGCTTAAGAAGTAAACCGTAACCTAGGTCACCTTTTACTTCGTCGAACGCAGCCATGTTTTCTTCAGACTTATCGCCTGCACGTAGCTTTTCAAGTAGCTCGTACGCGTACATACCAGTACGGATACGATCAACGTGGTCGTCACGTAGGTCACGTAAACCCGTTACTTCTTTATCAAGAGAACGTGTTGCGATAATACCCATTACGTATGGGATTTTAATTGCGTAGTCAGTATCCATTGTTTCTTGGTTTGGAATACCAAAAACAGTAAATGCTGCTGGTGCTTCTTCCGTGTGCCACTCTGCTTCTACAGCAGCTAGCTTCACTTTTTGAACCTCACCAAGCTCGTAACCAGATTCATCACCTAGCACGATTACTGACAGGATCGCCGCCATACCGAAAGATGCTGCAATCGCAAAAGAGCGACGAGCAAAGGCAAGATCACGACCTTTAAGGATGTAGTATGAACTGATACCAAGGATGAACATTGCACCCGTTGTGTAACCAGACGCTACTGTGTGTACGAATTTAACCTGCGCTACTGGGTTTAGTACAACTTCAGCGAAGCTCACCATTTCCATACGCATCGTTTCAAAGTTAAATTCCGCACCTACTGGGTTTTGCATCCAGCCGTTAGCTACCAAGATCCAAAGCGCAGAGAAGTTAGAACCAAGTGCTACTAACCAAGTTACCGCTAAGTGCTGACGCTTCGACAATCTGTCCCAACCGAAGAAGAAAAGACCAACAAAAGTAGACTCTAGGAAGAATGCAACAAGCGCTTCGATAGCTAGCGGAGCACCAAAGATGTCGCCAACATAGTGAGAATAGTAAGACCAGTTAGTACCGAACTGGAACTCCATGGTTAAGCCTGTCGCTACACCAAGAGCAAAGTTAATACCAAACAATTTACCCCAGAACTTAGTCATGTCCTTGTAAATTTGCTTGCCAGTCATTACATAAACTGACTCCATGATGGCAAGTAGAAATGCCATACCTAGTGTCAGTGGAACAAATAGGAAGTGATACATCGCTGTAAATGCAAATTGCAATCGCGACAGATCAACAACATCAATCATGGTAACTCCTTTGTGTCGGCTGAATGACACTTGTGTGATTATTCACCGCAAAAATCCATGTTAAAACAATTTGTGTAATTGTTATTACAAATTGAAATTTGTAGCAAAAACGTACCGTTATAGTTAGATTATTGTTAAGCATGAGCTAATATAGCTGGCGCTAATATTACTGGTAAAATCAGTATGTTTCAAAAGGTTTATAGGAGAACCTTGCTTTGATTTGTATCAATTTTATTCGAGCAAATTAGAGTTATTTTTGAACAATCATGATTAAAATCACACCAATTTAGCCTCCGTTAATAACAGTGCATGATATCTGTGACAAAAGCTCAGCACCGCCTCAACATGTGAATTACAACTACCCATAAAGTATTAACAAAAAACATGTCAACTTATTTCATTTTTTGTTAGCCAAATCAAACCTGCAATCAAAGTTTTCATTTTTGATAGCCATTATTCAGCCTTTTTATCGACTCGCTCAAAGAGTTGTTATTCAGTAAAAAGCAAAAAATCCCAGCGCTTATGCAACTGGGATCTTTAAAAATGAATAATTTAACGATTAGACGGTTTATCTATTCCGAAGTGTAAATATGCTCTGTCGGTAGCGATTCGACCTCTTGGCGTTCTTTGTAGGTAACCTTGTTGAATCAAGTAAGGCTCTAACACGTCTTCAATGGTGTCTCTCTCTTCACCAATCGCGGCAGCCATATTGTCGATACCAACCGGGCCACCACCAAACTTCTCCATAATCGCAAGCAGAAGCTTTCTATCCATGTAGTCGAAACCTTTAGCATCGACATCCAACATGTTTAGTGCTTTGTCGGCAACTTCAGGACAAATATGCCCATCCCCTTTTACCTCCGCATAGTCACGCACACGACGCAGTAGACGGTTAGCAATACGAGGTGTGCCACGAGCACGACGAGCCACTTCCAATGCACCTTCCGACTCCATAGACAAACCTAGGCAATCAGCACTGCGTTGAACGATATTCTGCAGGTCTTCAACTTTGTAGTATTCAAGGCGCTGCGTGATACCAAAACGGTCACGTAAAGGCGATGTCAATGAGCCAGCACGAGTGGTGGCACCAATCAGAGTGAAAGGAGGAAGATCGATTTTAATAGAGCGCGCCGCAGGGCCTTCACCAATCATGATATCTAATTGATAGTCTTCCATTGCTGGATACAACACCTCTTCGACCACAGGGCTTAAGCGGTGGATCTCATCGATGAACAGAACATCATTTTCTTCAAGGTTGGTCAGCAACGCCGCTAAGTCGCCCGCTTTTTCTAATACCGGGCCGGAAGTCGTACGAATGTTTACATCCATTTCATTGGCAACGATGTTCGCCAAAGTGGTTTTGCCCAAGCCTGGAGGGCCAAATATCAACAGATGATCGAGCGCCTCATTACGCAGTTGAGCCGCTTTGATGAAAATTTCCATCTGACCACGAACGTGATCCTGACCTTGATAGTCAGCAAGAGCTTTAGGGCGTATTGCACGATCAATGACATCTTCATCTTTGAATACTGGGTTATCCGGTGCAATAAGGCGATCGGCTTCAATCATAAATTCTGTTATTCCTAACTATGCGGTTCTTGACTCTGCGCTTCTGAATCTGTGTAAAGGCAAAGTGAATGAGTCTGTTTTGTAGAACAAGTATTCGGGGTGTTAAACCATCGATTTCAGAGCTTCGCGAATCAACTGCTCGCTAGTCATGCCATCTTTAGCCACTTGAGAAACCACCTTAGAAGCTTGAGTCGGCTTGTAACCTAATGCAAGTAACGCACTTACCGCTTCTTCTTCCGCGTCGTGAACGGTTGGCATAGAGTCAATAGGAGCAGCGTCCGTCGCTGGAGTAAACAGGTCGCCCGCGCCCCATCCTTTTAAGCGGTCTTTCATTTCAACAACCAGACGTTCTGCGGTTTTCTTACCCACACCCGGAAGTTTAACCAGTGTAGAGATGTCTTCACGTTCAACACTCTGAACAAACTGGCTAGCAGTCATACCTGAAAGAATGCCAAGGCCAAGCTTAGGGCCAACGCCGTTTGCTTTGATGACTTCACGGAACAGTGCACGCTCTTTAACCGTGTTAAAACCATAAAGTAGCTGCGCATCTTCACGTACAACAAAGTGCGTGTAGATGATTGCCTCTTCGCCCACGTTTGGTAATTCATAAAAACAGCTCATTGGCATTTGAACTTCATAGCCAACGCCACTCACTTCGATTAGTAATTCTGGTGGCTGTTTTTCTATTAATGTACCGCGTAGACGTCCGATCACAATTCACTCTCTTGATGGAATATAATTTGAGGGACAGAATATAAAAGAACTGGATGCTTATCCAGTTCTTTGTGTTTGTTTGAGTGATTTATTTACGCTTGTTTAGCTTGTGAAACCACGCTGTTTAAGCTTTCGACCAGTTCTTTGACAGAGGTAACGTGCCCTGTCAGTTCAGAACCATAATTTGCAACTAACCCTGACACTGATTTGGTTTCTGCAACACTCTGCGCCACTTCTGAACTCGCAAGGTCTAGCTCTTTCAACGAGCTCATCTGCATCGCCATAATATTGGTCAGCTGGTTTACGTCGGTCGAGATGGTTTGAACCTCAGAGATTATACCGTTCATCTCATTAGCAGTAGTTTCAATGATCGCTCTGCCGTGTTCCACTTCTTCTTTACTTCGGTCTAACAGAGTTCGAATTTCTATCGCAGAATGGCTGCTTTTCGCCGATAACTCTCGCACTTGATCAGCAACAACAGCAAACCCTCGTCCTTGTTCACCAGCGCGTGCCGCTTCTATTGCTGCGTTGAGTGCTAATAGGTTGGTTTGCTCGGCAACCGAGGTAATCAGATCGGCGACTTTCATGATCTCTTGATTACTTTGAATGATCTGGCTGATTGCACTCGTTGAGGCTTCTAGCGATTCTGAGCTCTTTTGCGCTTTTGTTCCAACAGCCTCACTGCGCTCTTTTAACTCACCAACAAATGAATTGGACTCCTCGATACCTTGCGTCATTTGATGCAGTTGTTGGCTCATCTGTTCTGCTGCGCTCGCCTGAGATTCGCAATTGATGTTCAACACCTCCACTTGAGCATGCAGGTCTTGTGACTGCTGGTCTAAATGAACAGATACGCCCTGTAAGCTTTCAGAATTCGAGTTCGCTTGGTCAAGGACAATGGAAAGTCGACCTTCGCTTTGTGTCGCTTGGTTGGCTACGTGTTGGCTTTCTGAAATCGCATCTTCTGCCATTTCAATCGCCACCTCTTTTTGCTTAGCGGTAAACGCTTGAGCAATGCAGATCACCACCAGCGGCATAATCACACCGGACCAGGTCTCAACCACCACCGCTTCCGGAGTAAGTACTAACTGCGGAAATTCAAAGCCATCAAGATGAGCTGACGTCATCACCAGTGAAACACCAATCACTAGCCCACTCCATACCAAGGCAACAATGCGTGTTCCTGACAAGAAAAAAGCAACCACTAACAACGGCACCCAATAAGCCTGAGTTGACTCAACCACGCCACCGCTTTGGTAAATGATATTCAGCGCGTGCACCGCCATACCGACAAAACCAAAGTTCAATGCCAAGCTAGGCTTACGAGTAATGCCTAATAGCAGTGCGGAGACTAATTCAAAAGCGATAAGAAATACGGAAGTGGCCACCAGCAGCTGCTCTTCATGCTTGGTCCACTTGATTAAGCTATAGACACCCACGAAGAAGGCGATAAAAGTGAAGAGTAATAAGATATCGGCTTGTCTGACTTCGTTGCTATTCCATCTATTACTTTTGGGTAGAAACAGCGCGCGCCACAACTTGATTGGGTTCATCAGTGATCATCCTTGATTAACTTGTAAGACCTCCGACCAATGTTAATGGGATGTTAAATGATACGCAATGTTATTATCTGGGTTCTGTTCGAAAGATCTCATTTCATCAAGGATTTAGCCGCGTATTGTTTTGATATGAGCCAAACGAGGCGTAAGGCTCATCGATGGAATAAACGGAGAAAGTAATACGTTAAGAACTGATAAGAGGATGGTGCTTAACGGTAGCGCCCTTTTCGCGCGCCTGTCGCCTTGCCTGCCAGTGCTATCAAGGTTTTATTAGTGTTTGCGTGAGTGATCGCTACGCCTAGAGCGTCAGCAGCATCGGCCTGTGGTTTGGCAGGTAACTTAAGCATGCTCATCACCATGTTTTGAACCATCGACTTATCAGCACCACCATTACCTGTTACCGCTTGTTTAATTAAACGAGCCGCATATTCATGAACGGGGAGATCAGCATTTACCGCAGCCACTATCGCACTGCCACGCGCTTGTCCCAGCTTAAGTGCCGAATCGGCATTCTTCGCCATGAAGACCTGCTCTATCGCAAACACATCCGGTTGGAATTGAGTGATGATTTCGCTCACACCAGCGTAGATTTGTTTGAGTCGGCCCGGCAGTTCTTTTTCAGAGGTGCGAATACAACCGCTACCTAAGTAATATAGATGGCGGCCATTTTGACGAATTACACCATAGCCGGTAATACGAGAGCCAGGGTCAATCCCTAAGATAATAGACATAACTTCAAATACTGATTATTTATACATGCTTTATGAGCTTAGTATATCGAACGCAAAAAAAAATGCCCGTCAAATTAACGTAATGCCGATCGTTTAAGA
>NZ_MCZZ01000175.1 GCF_002875705.1 Vibrio sp. 10N.261.45.E2 | reverse complement strand
CGCTAATCCGCGATGAACCAAAAAAAAGCCCAAACTTTCCTGTTTGGGCTTAGGGGAAAGAGCTCCGAAGAGCCTACGCTAATCGTTTTAATTCTTTGACTGTTAGATTGAAGTCTAGTTTAAATTCTCCAATAAGCGATTTTTGTTATTAAAAATAGCGATTTGAATTGATGTTTTTGTAATTAAGTATTGGTTTCACAATGCTTTCCCTCGAAATTAAGTAGCCGATAAGAATAGAAAAAGCCCAAACAATTAATGTTGTTTGGGCTTTTTGTTTTTCTTATTACAGTACGAACTGTTATCGAGCGACTAGAAAAGGTTCTTATCGCGGACGAGTTCGCGTGGTAAACCGTTCTTCACTCGGTTGCCAACCCACTTACCAAGGCCGATGATTGCACCATTGTACTTCACTAGTACTTCGCCTTTGCCTGACAAGCCTTCAGGGCGAACATCTCGTCCCATGAACCATTCACGAGCGTCTTCGATACTCAGGTCTACAATGTTGGCTTCATTGCCTGTGGCTAGCGTTGTTGCCACTTGGTGTTGCCAGCGGTAACCCTTCTTATGGGTTTCTGCGATCTTGATTCCCATACGAGAGAAGCGGAATTCACCGATCATTGGTTCTAACGCTTCTGGAAAAAGCCAAACATCTTTATCGCGAATCCAAACTTGAGTATCGCTTGGCAATTCGATATCGAGAGTACTCATTAGTTGTTCCGCGACGTCTTGCTGAGTTTTCTTTGATGCTTTTTCAAATGGGAATTTACCCAGACGCTTTTTAACTTCTGGTGGAGTCACAGACGCTAGCTTACGGATACGTGCAACAAAGAAACCCTCCGAGTCATAAACTTGTGGAAATATGTGCAGGAAGCCTTCTTCCGTAGTTGTTGCTTTTGCGTTGTCGAATAGAGACTCAAGAGATTCAAATTCAACAGCATCACCAAAGGTCTCTTTTAGGTGATGACACACTTGCTGGTTCTCTTCGGTGCTGAGCGTACATGTTGAGTAGACCAAAACACCATTAGGTTTAAGAGCATGAAATGCACTTTCAATCAGGTCTTTTTGTGTGTCGGCAATATCAACCACAGATTGATACGTCCAGTTCTTCATCGCGTCAGCGTCTTTACGAATGGTGCCTTCGCCAGAGCAGGGTGCGTCAAGCAACACAGCATCAAACTGATCGGGTAGCCAACCGCCGAAAACTCGTCCATCAAAGTTACTCAGCGCAGCATTACGAACGCCACAACGTTCAATGTTGGCGTGAAGCACTTTCACACGGCTCGCTGCGTATTCATTGGCAACTAATACACCGTGATTATTCATTAGCGCTGCGATTTGCGTTGTTTTAGAGCCGGGTGCAGCCGCCGTGTCTAACACTGCTTGGTAATCAGTTTCGCCTTGGAAAAGCGCTGACGGTGGCATCATCGAGCTGGCTTCTTGGATATAGAAAAGACCAGACATGTGTTCTGCCGTATTACCTAGTGGTGCTTCGGTTTCATCGGCAGTGATCCAAAACCCCGTTTCGCACCAAGGTACAGGTTCCAGTTCCCAGCCTTTCTCTTTTGCTCGTACTAGGAAGTCTTCAACACTGATTTTCAATGTGTTGACTCGAATACTTTTACGAAGTGGTTTTTGGCATGACGCGACAAAAGAAGCCATATCTAGATGACTAGGCATGATTGCTTCGATGTGCGTTAGGAATTCTTCAGGAATATATACGTTAGCGTGCAAAAGACTATCTCGATTTATTGCATTAATGCGGGGAGTTTAAAGCAAAATGAGGTCGCCCTAAACCATATTTATAGCAAACAACAAAAATGCAGCCGAATGGCTGCATTTTGATGAAGAATTAGTCTTCATTAAGCTGCATTAATTTGCATGTAGCTTCTGAGGATTCACTCTATGGACGAGGAATCGCGGTTCTCCATGATTTCCACTCATCTTCGGCTTGAGGATAGAGGTAGAAAGACTGATCTTCGCTTGCCACTGGTTGAAGCTCATTCGTCGGTGGCGTTGAGAATGTAATACCACCTCTTAATAAGCTGTCTACCGTTCCAGCTTTGATGTTTGCGCCTGACAGACCGATAGAGACATCGACGCCCGATACGTTCCAGAACACGGTGTTTGCGCGGATCAGATACGCATAGTCTGGTTCTATTTGAATCGTAGAGATGATGCGGTCAGCAAACTCGCCCAGCTGAACATCAATAACACTGCCGATTTCTAGCTCACGGAATAAGATAGGAGTGCCTTCAGATACCGAGCCTCTCGTTTCGCTTTGTAGCTTGAATATCTTGCCTTCAGGCTGCACGGGTCCCTTGCTAAGCTCAAATTTCGTGTTTCTTTCACCTTTGCCAGGATCTACGTTGATGTGCTTAGAGAGTAGCGCAGAGACGTTTTTGATGCCGTTAAGGCCAATCTCAGGTTCTGCCAACCAAAAGTGACTGTTCGCCACGGCAATCTTGTCGACGTACTCAGGTAAAATACGCGCAGTAATTTCAATACCGCCCTTGTTGAAGTTCGGAATCACCAAAGTAACCTCACCAACAGTGACACCTTGATATTTGATCGCCATGCCCTTGCTGACTTCTTGATCGCCAGAAGAGGTGATAGTAATCGCGCGGCCAAATTTTCGAGCGGATTTGGAATCTTTATAGAGCTTCCACACATCGCCGAGTTTGTTATCGATTCCCGGCAGCGAGTCAAAAGCAATACCGCCTTGGATAAGGGTTTTAACTGGTGCCGCCTTAATACTGATACCTGATAGCGACGCATCAACCTCAACGCCTGAGCGGTTCCAGAAAACGGTATGCTTATTGAGTAAGTGCGTGTAACGATTTTCGATCGTGACTTTGATTCTTACGCCACCGTCTGCAAGCTGAAAATCAGAAATACTGCCCACTTGTAGGTTGCGGTAGAGTAGTGGGCTACCTTTAGAAATTGATGGTAATTCACTCGCAAATAATGAAAGCGTCTTTGAACCAGACTGATTAAACTTGGCGATTTCTGCTAACGATTTACTCTGGAAAAGCTGGTAGTCCGTTCTAGCTTCAGATTTGCCTTCACTCACAAAGCTGATCGAGCCAGTAAGAAGCTGTTTTGCCGGTGGAACCGTAACACTTAGACCTGATTCGGTCAGCTCTGCAGTCGCACTACCTGTCACAAAGAAACGGTTGTGACTTTTGATAAGGTGCGCGTACTCGTTATCGATAAGCGCATCCATGAATACTTCGTGCTTATCAGAGCCAGAGCCAACACCATCGACTAAACCCACTTGGATGATAGAACCAACGGCAATGCCTTTGTAGAGCAGTTGTGTGCCGACATCTAACCCAAACGAATTGTTCGACGTTAAGCGAATCGCAACAGATTTTTCTTGTTCCTGACTGAATTCATTTTTGCGGATTGCAGTAAATCGACGCGCTTTTTCACCTTCGCCTGGCACCAAGGTTAAAAAGTTACCTGTCACTAAGTTGGCAATGTTTTTCATGCCAGTCAATGACAGTTCAGCTTCTTCTAGAACGAATTTACTGCCGCTATTTAAAAAGTCACTGAATGCTGGTTGGATAGCGGCTGATGCGATTACGTTCTCGCGTCCTTCACTTAGCGATAAGTCAGTGATTTGACCGATTTCGATGCCGCGATACATGATCGGAGCACCCGTTGCACTGATCTTATTATCATCGGGAACTGCGATCTTGATAGAGATACCACGACCGGCGGTTTTCAGATCTGGGTAGAGCTTGAATTTGGTGTTCATCTCAACCGGTTGACCTTCTCCTGGAGAGTCAACTGCAATTGAACCGCCAAGTAATGCACTTAGGCTCTCTAAACGAACATCAACACCAGAAAAACCAATACTTGCACCTAAACCGCTGACATTCCAGAAGCGGCTTTGGTCAGTAATGATATGGCTGTATTCATCTTTAATTGACGCTTGAATGGTCACTGATTTGGCGTTGTCGTTTAGTTGGTAGTTGTAAACCTCGCCAATTGGGATTTTTCGGTAAACGATTTGAGAGCCAACAGACACGCCACCGAGATCTTTGGTCGTCAGTGAAATGTTCAAACCTTCAGAAGCCAGCAAGTCAGAAGGGGAAGATTCTAGGGCTTGGAAAACAGTTTCTGGGTCTTCTTCGGTTTCGCTAGGGTGGATAGCAATGTAGTTACCGGAAACAAGCGCGTCTAACCCTGAGATACCCGATAAACTCGCTGTTGGTTTTACGAGCCAGAAACGCGTACCTTTTGAGAGTAGCTTCTTCGCTTCTGGGTAGATGTCAGCATCGACATAGATGCTCGACAAGTCTTTGGATAAATTAATGTCGCGCACCATACCCACCTCTAAGCCTTGGTAGCGAATCGTTGTTCGACCTGCGACTAAACCTGCGGCATCTGAGAAGTAAATCTGCACACGTTGCCCAGCATCGTGTATCGATTTCATGACCAACCAACCAGCTAATGCGACGGTTAATATTGGCAGGATCCACAAAGGTGAGATGCCTTTGTTTTTCCTTACTTCTGGTGAATATGACGTTTGTGATTGGTTATCGTTGTTCATTCACTGACTCATCTTTAGAGGTGTAGTTATCCCAAATTAGCCTAGGATCTAAGCTTTCCGCTGCCAGCATCGTGAGAACAACTACGACGCCAAAAGCGACTGCACCATAACCTGGTGTAAAGTTTAAAATTTGTCCGCGGTCGACTAAGGTCATCATGATCGAAATAACGAACAGATCCATTACCGACCATTTACCCACCCATTTCACAATGAAATAGATGGTCATGCGTTGTCTGTGGTAAACGGCGCGCTTCATCTTGATGCAGATTAAGATGTAAGCAAGGCCAAGTATTTTTGCAACTGGCACGACGATACTGGCGATGAAAATGATCGCTGCGATACCATACATGTCGCTATTAATCAGCGAAGCGACACCGGAAATAATGGTGTCTTCTAGCCTTTGACCGTTGGTAATAAGGATAGAAATAGGAATGACGTTAGCCGGTATAATAGCCACAGATGCGGCAAACAGCAGAGACCAAGTCTTCTGTATAGAGTATGGCTTGCGGTGATATAAGTCATGGTGACAACGGACACAAGTGTGACCGTCTGGCTGAGACAGGTGACAGTTATGACAGTGTACGTTCTTACTTTCAGCAAAAGAGTAGTCAGATTCTTTAGCCCAAGCTTCCCAGTAGCGGCGAACACTGATACGGCTGACCAGTAATACACTAAAGAGCTGTAGGAGAATTAAGCCAACTAAACCGGGACCGACAAAAATGTCTGAGTAATCTTGTAGCTTGAAACATGAGATAGCCACACTCACCAAAAATACATCCAACATCATCCAATGTTTGAGAGTCTGAATAATGGCTAATGCATAACGAAAGGGAGTGAAGATCTTAAAACGTAGCGATACATGGGTGATGAGTACCGAGGTACAGACCAGCAATGGTGCGATGGAACTACAGAATAAGATTAACAAGCCAAGTAGCGGGAAGCCTTCGCCCATTAAGGTAAACACACCAGATGGCAGAGTCGCAGGTATCATCACCCCAATTAGACGGATGCTAATGAATTCGAAAAAGTGAGAAGGGATAAATAGCAACAAACAAGTGACAGCGATGGCTAGGTTTCCAGACAGGCTAGGGGTGCCGCCTCTATAAAGCTGAGTTCCGCATCTTGGGCAGTAAGCGGATTTCCCTAAAGGGATGTCCATTTTATCTACGGGGAGTTCGCAGCCCTGACAAAGACGTACTGAGCTGCTATCGCATTGGTGTTTTGTTGATAAAGGGTTAGTTACCGATGGGGAGGTCACGCGACCTCCCAAGTTGAAACTTCAGTTAGGCTCGATGCCTGACTTAAAGACTTAGACGCGCAAACATTAGGCGTGCGATTGCACACTGCCGTAGAGTGTTTGATAGAGTCCTTGTTGTTCAACCAATTCACCATGTGTTCCCGTCTGTGTGACTTGTCCATCTTCTAAAACATAGATTAGATCGGCTTGTTTCACCGCTGATAATCGATGAGCCACGATCAAAGTTGTGCGATCTTTCAAAAACTCGCTCAACGCTTTATGTAGCGCTGACTCTGTCGCTGTATCGAGCGCAGATGTCGCTTCATCCAGAATAACAAACTTAGGGTTGCTCAGCACCATGCGGGCTATTGCCAAGCGTTGTCGTTGACCACCAGACAGTCGAACGCCATTCCTACCAATTTGTGTATCCAAACCATTACTCAGTTGCTTGATGACATCTTGCATTTGAGAGACTTCAAGCGCACGCCACAACGACATTTCATCGTATTCAGCACCAAGGGTCAGATTATGCCTTAATGTATCGTTAAAGAGTATAGGTTGTTGTAAAACAACGGCAATTTGATTCCTGATTACATCAAAGCTGATGTCGTCGGTTGTTTCACCGTTATAGCGAATGCAGCCCGAGTCCGCTTGATAAACCCCAATCAGCAACTGGATTAACGTAGATTTACCACCTCCACTAGCACCCACCAAAGCGACTTTCTTACCTGCAGGGATGTGCAACGATAGCCTATTTAAAACAGTGTTTTCTAATGTGTAAGAGAATGTAACGTCTTCGATGTCGACTGTCACTTCTTGATCTTCATTAAATGGATTTACTTTGCTAATAGGGCGCTTTTCTTCTTCTAACTGAAGAAGATCGTTGATGCGTTGCAGTGCTGCTTTTGCGCTATACCAAGAGAATTGAATCCCTAGTAGCTCTTGAACCGGGCCTAACATGAACCATAAGTAGCCAAATACCGCGAAAATCTGACCAATGGTTAAGTCACTGAATAATACCATGAGCATAGCGACGGCACGGAAAAGCTCGAAACCTAATAAGAAGAGTAGAAACGAAACACGGCCAGCTGCTTCAGACTGCCAAGCGTATTTGTCTGCATCGATTCTTACTTGGTTTGCTTGAACCTTAAGTTCATCAAGAAAGATGCGTTCCTTATTGGCTGCGCGCAGTTGATAAATGCCATCTAAGGTTTCCACCAAACGGTTCTGAAAGCGCTCAAAAGATTGGTTCTCGTACTTTTTAAGGTGCTTGACCCTGCTGCCTAGTTTACGGGAGAAATAAATCACAACAGGATTGACCAGTAAAATGAACAATCCTAAACGCCACTCTAACCACAATAGAACGATAGCTGTACCGAACACGGTCAAGAAGCTAATCAAGAATTTGGATAGAGTAGAGCCAATGAACTTATCTATTGTCTCTATGTCTGTTATCAGGTGGGCGTTGATACCACCGCTGCCTTTGGTTTCGTACTGTCGAATACTGATACGACCAAGCTTATCTATCATCTTGCTTCGCATTTGATAGGTAATTGTTTTAGAGACGAGTGTAAATTGACGCCCTTGCAGAATGTTTAACGCTTGGCTAACGGTGCGCATGATAATCACTAACAGCAAAGTTAGTGCTATATAGCCAGTCGGTGTTTGTAACGATGATGGAAGTAGGTGGTTCATCATATCTAAACCAGAAGCCGGCTTATCAAGCAATACTTCATCAACCATTAATGGCATGAGCAACGGGATAGGGACGCTTATGAGAGTTGCAAATATGGCAATAATGTTAGCAAACAGTAATTTGGACTTGTGTTTTTTTACTTGAGTTATTAACCAAGAACGGCTAATAGTGTCTTCTGAATCGTTCATTGTAATGAGAATAAGTCCTATTTGGTTTGATGGCCGCATTCTACTGCGTTCTCTTGATAATGGAAGTCTCAATTTAATTGGAAGTTAATATGAAAATAGAACATTACCAACGCTTAACCAAACAAGCCGTTGCATTAATTGAATCAGAAACCGATCTAACTGCTAACCTTGCTAATATCAGTTCATTATTATTCATGGAATTGGATGAGTTGAATTGGGCGGGTTTCTATTTAATGAAGCAGGACCAAGCTAAGGAAAAAGACGAACTTGTACTGGGTCCTTTCCAAGGCCAACCAGCTTGTGTGCGAATTCCGGTAGGGCGTGGTGTGTGTGGAACTGCGGTTGCGACGAATACCGTTCAGCGCATTCATGATGTTCATGAGTTCGAAGGTCACATCGCTTGTGACGCTGCAAGTAACTCAGAAATCGTTATTCCGTTCTCGATTGGCGGAAAAATAGCGGGCGTTCTTGATATCGATAGCCCAAATGTTGGTCGTTTTTCTCAAATTGATGAGTACGGATTAACATTTTTCATGGCAGAAGTGGAAAAGCTGCTTAATTCGCACGCGAACAAGGCATAAATTATTCTCTTACTGTGGTTTTTCCCAAGCATCTCTCTATAATACGTAAAAATATTTTCTTAATGCTCGCGGAAAACCGCAAAAACCAGGAACCCACATGGAAAACACTGAAAAGTTAAAAAACAGCAAAGAAGTTATCGCATATATTGCTGAATGTTTCCCTAAATGCTTTACTCTAGAAGGTGAAGCGAAGCCACTTAAAATTGGTATTTTTCAAGATCTTGCTGAACGTCTAAATGAAGACGAAAAAGTAAGTAAGACTCAGCTTCGTGCAGCGTTAAGACAGTACACATCATCATGGCGTTACCTGCACGGCGTAAAAGCTGGCGCAGAACGTGTTGACCTAGACGGCAACGCGTGTGGCACACTAGAAGAAGAGCACGTTGAGCACGCTAAAGCTACACTTGCAGAAAGCAAAGCGAAAGTTCAAGCTCGTCGTAAAGAACAAGCACAAAAAGCTCGTGAAGAAGGCAAAGCGAAGCCTAAGGCGAAGAAAGCTCAACAGCCTCGTCGTCAAGCGCCTAAAGCACCAAAAGTAGAAAAGCCTGTAGAAACACGCGCTTTGAACGCTGACGAATTTATCGCTGGCAAAGAAGTAAATGTGAACATGGGTAAAGGAAACATGGCTGCGACCATTGTTGAAATCAATAAGGAAGATGTGCGTGTTCAGTTAGCAAACGGCCTACAAATGGTTGTTAAAGCGGAGCACTTGCGCGCTTAAAGGAGATACTCCTACGCATGAAATGCCGTTCAAAATTGACACTGATTGCTGCTAGCTTTTGGCTAGCAGCTTCAGCTCAGGCTCTCGAAGCCAAATTAGATCAGGACGATTTACCTCTACTCGCTCCTGAGGTCCAACATGAAACTGCTAGTAAACGTGTTACTTCTCGATTTACTCGTTCTCACTATAAACACTTCAATCTCAACGATGATTTCTCTCAAGCTATCTTTAATCGTTACTTAGAGATGCTGGATTATAATCGTAATATCTTCACTCAAGCTGATATTGACTCTTTCGCTGCGTCATCTACACAAATTGATGATCAACTGAAAGCAGGCAATAACCAGATTGCATTCGATGTTTATAATTTGTCTATGCAGAAGCGTTTTGAACGTTTTCAATATGCATTGTCTTTGCTAGATACAGAGATTAAGTTTGATACCGATGAAAGTATTGAGCTCAATCGTAGTGAAGCTGAATGGCCAAAAGATATCGCTGAAGTGAATGAGCTTTGGAGAAAACGCGTTAAATACGATGCGTTGAATCTAAAACTTACTGGTAAAGAGTGGCCAGAGATTCAAGAAGTTTTGGAAAAGCGTTACAACAATGCGATGAAGCGTATTACGCAATCGCACAATGAAGATGCTTTCCAAATCTACATGAACGCATTTGCGCGTGAAGTTGATCCGCACACCAGTTATCTCTCTCCAAGAAATGCAGAACAATTCCAATCTGAGATGAATCTATCTCTAGAAGGGATTGGTGCGGTACTTCAGATGACAGACGACTACACCGTTATTCGTTCTTTAGTTGCTGGTGGCCCTGCGTCAAATAGCAAACAATTGAGCGATGGCGACCGTATTGTTGGCGTTGGTCAAGATGGTGAAGAGATAGTTGATGTTATCGGCTGGCGTTTAGACGATGTAGTACAACTTATCAAAGGTCCGAAAGGGACTAAAGTTAAGCTACAGATCTTGCCAGACGGTAAAGATGCAAAAAGTCACGTTGTCACAATTGTACGCGATAAGATTCGTTTAGAAGACCGCGCTGTTAAATCAGAAGTGATCGAGAAAGACGGCAAGAAGATTGGTGTATTAGAAGTACCAAGTTTCTACGTTGGCCTTTCTAAAGATACCGATAAACTGATCACCGAGCTTAAAGAGCAAGGTGTTGAAGGTATTATTGTTGATCTTCGAAACAACGGTGGTGGTGCACTGACTGAAGCAACCGAACTTTCTGGCTTGTTTATCAAAGAGGGACCTGTTGTTCAGGTTCGTGATAGCTACGGTCGTGTCAAAGTGAATAGCGATACTGATGGTGAAATCAGTTACCAAGGTCCATTAACGGTGTTGGTAAATCGCTACAGTGCTTCGGCATCTGAGATCTTTGCGGCAGCGATGCAAGATTACGGCCGCGCAATCATCTTGGGTGAAAACTCTTTCGGTAAAGGTACGGTGCAACAACACCGTTCGTTGAATCATATTTATGATTTGTTCGACAAAGAGTTGGGCTATGTTCAATACACAATCCAAAAATTCTACCGAATCAATGGTGGTAGTACGCAAAACAAAGGTGTAGTACCTGATATTGCTTACCCAACACCAATTGACCCGGCAGATACTGGTGAAAGTGTTGAAGATAATGCACTGCCTTGGGATAGTATCGACAAAGCGAAGTACTCAGTGTTACAACGTAACGATGAACAAGTCGCAGCGTTAACGGCTAAACACCAAGCTCGCATCGCGACAGATATGGAATTTGGCTTTATCGCGCAAGATATTGAAAAATATAAAGCAGATAAAGACGATAACGACCTTTTTTTGAATGAAAAGGTACGCCAGCAAGAGAGCGATGATGCGGATGCACTTCGTCTAGATCGTATCAATCAACGTCAAAAAGCCGCTAAGTTAGAGGTGTTTAAAACGTTGGACGATATTCCGAAAGACTATGAAGCTCCGGATGCTTATCTTGATGAGTCTGTTGCTATCATGCTAGATATGATAAAGAAATAGGTTTTACTACCTGTTGATACTGAAAAGCGAGCCTAGGCTCGCTTTTTTTGTGTCGGTGTTATTTGGTTTTCCCGTATCTATCTGTTTATTAGCATGTTTTATAACTATTTATTATTGGGGGACAAAGAATTCTGTAGGTTAAAGTTAAGCCGATAATGACACTTAAGTTACTTCGCACTTAAAATTTAGTGACTTGGATCATATTTTTTCGCTTTCTCTTCATTACGTGCCTAAGCTTAAAGAAAACGAGGGGACGCTTATGAAATGGATTCTACTAATTTTATCTTGTGTGAGTTTTGTGGCTTTTGGCAGCGAGGTAGCCTCGAATAGCCAACAGTCAAAAAGCGATAGCAATCTATCCCATTTTGACCTTCCTTTGTTGCTTGGTGATTGGTATTTGATGAACCCAGATCCTGAGCAAGGTACTGAAAACTTTAGAGCAATCAAACTTACTCTTGATTCAAATTACTCATTCACCATTGATATCCAAAAGAAAGACTACAGTGTGGATCATTGGGAAGGATTGTATAACGCTAATGAAGACACGATTATTTTGGGTTTGAATACCTCAGAGCCTCAAGTTTACGCGTACAGCAGTAATCATAATATGCTGAATCTTAACGGCGTTATGTTCACCAAAGCCTTGCCGAACGCGCTTGCTGGAATATGGTCAAGTGCCGAACTGTCTGGAAGCGATTTGCGTGCGAGTAATATTCAAAAAATGGATTTAGTGCTCCAACCCGACTTCATTTTCATGTTCCGAGTATCAGATGAAGAAGGAGGTGAAGTCGTGCGTCGTGGGGTGTATTACACCGAAGGCGACCAGTTAGTGTTGCTTTATGAGAACGGCGAACATGGCACTCGTTACACACTAAACAGTGACGTGTTAACACTACAAGGCGAAGAGGGAGACATGTTTGCGGTGCTCAATCGCATACGATAAGTACTGTTTTTCGCTGCAAAATCGGCTCGTTGAAAATATGGCATATAGTTCGTTTCTTAGCCGTTCCTATCTGATTTGATTGATAAAATAGTAAAACATGGAGGCATTTTCCTACAATGCCTCCTTTTTTTAATATTCCCCTTGTGTTCTTGGCGCTCAACCTTTAGATATATACAGTTAAAAAATAATTACGTATAACGATCAAAAGGAACTCGTCATGGCACATACACCTCAAGCCAAGTATCGTAAAGATTATCAATCACCATCTCACACTATCTCTGAAATCGATCTGACTTTCGATTTGTACGATTCAGCATCCATCATTACGGCGGTATCTAGTGTTAAGCAGGAGAAAGACAGCGCGACATTAGTACTTGATGGTGAAGGCTTGAAGCTGGTTTCTGTTTTGGTAGAAGGCAAAGAGTGGACTCAGTATGAGCAGTCTGAAACTCAACTTACGCTGAATGACCTTCCAAATGAATTTACACTAACCATCGTTACCGAGGTTAACCCCGAAGGGAACAGTGCTCTTGAAGGCCTGTACAAATCAGGTGGTGCTTTCTGTACTCAATGTGAAGCGGAAGGTTTCCGTCGCATCACTTACTACATGGATCGTCCAGACGTATTGGCGAAATTCACCACAACAGTTATCGCTGATAAAGCAGAAAATCCATTCCTACTAAGTAATGGTAACCGTGTTGATGAAGGTGAGGCCGAAAATGGTCGTCACTGGGTGAAGTGGCAAGACCCACATCCAAAACCAGCTTACTTGTTTGCACTTGTTGCAGGTGACTTTGATGTACTTCGCGATGCGTACATTACGCAATCGGGTCGTAAAGTTGACCTAGAAATCTTTGTCGACAAAGGCAACCTAGACCGTGCGAACCACGCGATGGTTTCTTTGATTAACTCAATGAAGTGGGATGAAGAGCGTTTCAATCTTGAATACGACTTAGACATTTACATGATCGTAGCCGTTGATTTCTTCAACATGGGTGCGATGGAAAACAAAGGCCTTAACGTATTTAACTCGAAGTTTGTTTTAGCAAACGACCAAACAGCAACGGATACAGATTACCTAGGTATTGAAGCAGTAATTGGTCATGAATACTTCCACAACTGGACAGGTAACCGAGTGACTTGTCGCGATTGGTTCCAGTTAAGCTTGAAAGAAGGTTTAACCGTATTCCGCGACCAAGAGTTCTCATCGGATCTTGGCTCTCGCGCCGTAAACCGTATTAACAATGTACGTATTATTCGCGGTCCACAATTCGCTGAAGATGCAAGTCCAATGTCTCACCCAATTCGTCCAGAAAAAGTGATAGAAATGAATAACTTCTACACTTTGACAGTGTACGAAAAGGGCAGTGAAGTGATCCGAATGATCCACACACTATTGGGCGAAGACGGTTTCCAAAAAGGCATGAAGCTGTACTTTGAACGTCACGATGGCACGGCTGCAACATGTGAAGACTTCGTAGCGGCAATGGAAGACGCATCTGGCGTTGATCTGTCTCAGTTCCGTTTATGGTACAGCCAGTCTGGTACGCCGACGCTGTCTGTTGAAAGTCACTACGATGCAGAAAAGAAAGAATACACGTTGACAACTTACCAAGTAACGGCTCCAACGCATGAGCAAACGGAAAAGCAGGCTCTGCATATTCCTCTTGATATCGAGTTATACACGGCAGCGGGTGAAGTTGTTGAGTTACAATGTAACGGTAAGCCAGTTCATAACGTATTAGATGTGAAAGAAGCAGTGCAAACGTTCGTGTTTGAAAACGTTTCTGAGCAACCAATCCCATCACTGCTTCGTGAATTTTCTGCGCCAGTGAAATTGGAATACGACTATTCAGATGAAGAACTTATCTTCTTGATGGTGAATGCTCGCAATGAGTTTTCTCGTTGGGATGCCGGTCAAATGCTGTTAGCTAAGTACATCCGTAGCAATATTGAAAAAGTTAAACAAGGCGAAGCGTTTGAACTTTCGGCTTCTGTTGTTGATGCATTCCGCGGTGTACTGCTGAGTGATTCATTAGAGCCTGCGTTTATTGCAGAAATGCTTTCACTGCCAAGCCACAATGAAGTATCGGGTTGGTATGAGCGTGTTGATATTGATGCGGCCGCATCGGTTCTTAACTCCATGAAAGTAACACTGGCAACAGAACTTGAAGATGAGTTAGCGGCGGTGTATCACAGCCATGTACTAACGGAATACACGATCGACCACGATTCGATTGGTAAGCGCACTTTGCGTAAAGTTTGTCTAAGTTACTTAGCACATACAGATCAGGGGAACGATTTGGTTGTTGCAATGTACCAGCAGGCAAACAACATGACAGACACGATGGCTGCGATGGGCGCGGCAAACAGTGCACAACTGGCATGTCGTGAAACCTTAATGGCGGATTACAGCGACAAATGGAAACACGACGGTCTTGTGATGGATAAGTGGTTTGCGCTGCAAGGTACAAACCCAAGTTCAAATGCCCTTGAAGTGATCAAAGAGTCTATGTCACATCAAGCGTTCAGTTTAAAAAACCCGAACCGAACTCGTAACTTGGTAGGTTCATTCTTAAACATGAACCCTGTACAGTTCCATGATAAATCAGGTAAAGGCTACGCGTTTGCAGGTGAGATCCTACGTGAGCTAAACAGCAGCAACCCGCAAGTAGCATCTCGTCTGATTGATCCACTTCTTAAATTCCGTAAATACGATGATGAACGCCAAGCTCTTATCAAACAGGAACTTGAAACATTGAAGAACATGGATAACTTAGCAAAAGACTTATTTGAGAAAGTGACTAAAGCACTAGAAGCTTAAGTCAGCCGCTTATTCAGGTAAGCTGTTTACTAATATCTTGTTTGCTATAACGAAAAGTCATCAGTGGTAGAGAATATCTGCCACTGATTTTTTGTTTCTGGTTCATCGAATTTTCGATAAGCTAGAGCAGTTTCAAGCTAGGTTTCACAGTCAGACATCGTCAAGTGCCAAAAAACACTGGCACTGTATATTTATACAGGTATCGTATGAATCGCTATATTTTCCAACTTAACATCTCATATCAGCAGTTTTTAGCCAGCTATTCTGGTGCGGCAAGTAAAGTTCAAGTGATAACAACAACAGGTTTACGTTTACAGTTACCTGCAACTCGATTCAGACCATTTCTTACACAAATAGGGGTTAGAGGGCAGTTTAGGCTGACAACTGACCAAAAAAATAAGTTTATTAAGTTGGAAGCTCTGTAAACCTTGGCGTGCCTAGTGAGTTAAAAGGAATCTTAATCACATAATCAAACATTTCACCTCTTACCACCTCCAAAACAATTAACTATTTTTCAATAATGCTTTTACAATAAATGAATGCATTACCTTTGCTTAACTCGTTAGTAGAAAGCGCTCAACGGCACGTTTCAAACACCAGATTAAGTGATCCCCCTAATAATAAAATATAATTCTAATTGTGGAGTGTGACTATGACCGCACGTGAAACTGTGGTTCCAGTTTTACTTGAAAAAGTTTACAAGCTGATTCAAGACAAACTTGACCTTGCTCATCGACCTCTCGTAACTCAACTTGCTCAACACTTGTTTAGTAACGTTTCTCACGACGACCTAACTCAGAGAAACGAATCCGATTTATACGGTGCTGTAGTTAGCTTGTGGCATCACATCAATGAAAAGAAAGCCGACGAAATCTCTGTACGCGTTTTCAACCCGACGGTAAGTCGTCAAGGTTGGCAGTCGACTCACACTATCGTTGAGATAGTTGTTCCAGACAGCCCATTCCTCGTTGATTCTGTAAAAATGGCACTGACTCGCCTAGACCTTTCTTCTCACCTTATGCTTCATAACCCAACACAAATCTCTCGTTCAGATAAGGGCAGTGTTGTCGGTGTTAGCAATAACGAAGGTGCATTCCAATCGCTTTTCCATATCGAAGTTGACCGTCTTAGCAGCAAAGCTGAAATGACAGCACTTAAAACGGAACTGCTAGATATCTTTACCGACACGAGCTTAGTCGTGAACGATTGGTTGAAGATGGTTGAAAGACTTGAAGAAGTGACGAATCAAGTTGAACAACAAAAAGAGAGTATTCCAGTAGACGGTCAACGCTTTGATGAAACGTTGGCATTTCTTCGTTGGTTAGGTCAACACAACTTTACATTCATGGGTTATAAGGAATATGACCTAGTTTCAGTTAACGGCGACACTGAACTGCAACCGACCAAGGAGCAAGGTCTTGGTTTGTTTGCGAATTCAGATCGTGTACGTAACGTTAAGCTGTCTGAGTTTTCTGACTCGGCACGCCTTGAAGCGAAAAAACCATATGTACTTATCGTAACGAAGGGCAACACGGCTTCACGCATTCACCGCCCAGCTTACAATGACTACATTGGCATTAAGAAATTTGATAAGAACGGCAAGGTCATTGGTGAGCACCGCTTTACTGGTCTTTACACATCTGCAGTTTATAACCAAACCGTTGAAACGATTCCTCTTGTTCGCGAGAAAGTTGAGCGTATCTTAGACGCGAGTGGTTACCGTGAAGGTTCATACTCTTATAAAGCTCTGCACAACATTCTTGAAAACTACCCACGTGATGAACTGCTTCAAGCTCGAGAAGAAGAGCTACTAGAAGTTGGTACGGGCGTCGTTCAAATGCAAGATCGCGATCTTCTGCGTCTGTTCGTTCGCAAAGACCCGTTTGGCCGTTTCTTTAGCTGTATGGTTTACGTAACAAAAGATCGTTACAACACAGAACTTCGTCGTCAGACACAGCGCATCTTGAAGCAGTACTTTGGTTGTGAAGAAGAGGTTGAATTCACAACGTACTTCTCTGAAAGCCCACTGGCAAGAACACACTATATTGTTCGTGTTGATAACAACAACATGGATGTGGACGTGAAAACAATTGAGCAAAATTTAATGGAAGTATCGTCTACGTGGGATGACCGTCTGTCTGAATCAATCATTGCAAACTTCGGTGAAAGCAAAGGTCTTCCATTATCGAAAGAGTACATGCGTGCATTCCCACGTTCGTACAAAGAAGACATGATGCCAGGTTCGGCTGTTGCTGACATCGAACGCTTAGAAGCACTAAGTGAAGACAACAAGCTGGGTATGCTTTTCTACCGCCCTCAAGAAGAAGCGGCAGATTCTAAAGCCGTTCGTTTGAAGTTGTTCTATCACAGTGATGAGCCAATTCACCTTTCTGATGTTATGCCAATGCTTGAAAACTTTGGCCTACGCGTTATCGGTGAATCTCCATATGAAGTGCGTAAGACCAATGGCACAACCTATTGGATCCTTGATTTTTCAATGCTTCATAAGAGCGACAAGACCATTGATCTTCGTGAAGCTCGTGATCTTTTCCAACAAGCATTCGCAGCAATTTGGGCGGGCGAGTTAGACAGCGATGGTTTCAACCGTTTGGTATTGGGCGCTGGTCTTTCTGGTCGTGAAATCTCAATCTTACGTGCTTATGCTCGTTACATGCGTCAAGTAGGTTTCCCATTCAGTCAACAATACATTGAAGACACATTGTCTCATTACCCAGATTTAGCAAAAGGGTTAGTGAGCTTATTCGGTAAGCGTTTTGACCCGAAACTGAAGGGCAGCGCGAAAGGCCAACAAGATCTTATTAAGAAGATCACTGAACAGTTGGATCATGTAGAAAGCTTGGATGATGATCGTATCATTCGTCGTTACATGGAAATGATCACTGCAACGCTTCGTACTAACTACTACCAAGTAGATGAGAACAAGCAGTCTAAACCTTGGTTGGCTCTGAAAATGAGACCAAGCGAGATTCCTGATATCCCGGCGCCGGTTCCTGCGTTTGAGATCTTCGTTTACGCGCCTGATATTGAAGGTGTGCATCTACGTGGCGGTAAAGTAGCACGTGGTGGTTTACGTTGGTCAGACCGTCAAGAGGACTTCCGTACAGAGATTCTAGGTCTCGTTAAAGCACAACAAGTTAAGAACACGGTTATCGTTCCAGTTGGTGCTAAAGGTGGTTTCGTTTGTAAACGTCAACACATGATGTCTGGACGCGATGAGATCTTTGCTGAAGGTCAACGTTGTTACAAGCGCTTCATCCGTGCATTGTTAGATGTTTCAGACAACATTATTGAAGGTGAGGTTATCCCACCTAAGAGTGTGGTTCGTCACGATGAAGACGATCCGTACTTGGTTGTTGCAGCCGATAAGGGTACAGCGACATTCTCAGATTTAGCGAACTCAGTTGCCGAGGAGTACAACTTCTGGCTAGGTGATGCGTTCGCATCGGGTGGTTCTAACGGTTACGACCACAAAGCCATGGGTATCACGGCAAAAGGTGGCTGGGAATCTGTTAAACGTCACTTCCGTGAAATGGGTATCAACTGTCAAAGCACAGACTTCACTGCGATTGGTGTGGGTGATATGGCGGGCGACGTATTTGGTAACGGTATGCTGCTATCTAAGCACATTCGCTTACAAGCTGCGTTTAACCACATGCACATCTTTATTGACCCGAATCCAGAGTCGGCATCAAGCTGGGTAGAGCGTGACCGTCTGTTTAATCTGCCTCGTTCAAGCTGGGAAGATTACAATAAAGACTTGATTTCTCAAGGTGGTGGCATCTTCTCTCGTCGAGCGAAGTCAATCTCTCTAACACCTGAAATTCAGAAAATGCTGGGCACTAAGAAAGCATCAATGGCACCAAACGACTTGATCAAAGCGATCTTGTCTATGCAGGTTGATCTACTTTGGAATGGCGGTATCGGTACTTACGTTAAGTCTTCTAGCGAGACTCATACCGATGTGGGTGACCGTGCAAATGACGTGCTACGTATCGATGGCCGTGACCTGAAAGCTAAGGTTGTTGGTGAAGGCGGTAACTTGGGTATGACTCAATTGGGTCGTATCGAATATGCTCTTACTGGTGGTCGAGTTAATACAGACTTCGTTGATAACGTTGGTGGTGTTGACTGTTCGGATAACGAAGTAAACATTAAGATCTTCTTGAATGGCTTAGTATCGAATGGCGATCTGACTGTTAAGCAACGTAACCAAGTGCTTGAGTCGATGGAAGACGAAGTTGGCGAAATCGTACTAGATGACGCTTACTGCCAAGCTGAGTCAATCTCTGTTACTGAGCATCAAGGTGTTGGGTTAGTGAAAGAGCAAATCCGTTTCATCCACACTATGGAGAAAGCAGGGTACTTGGATCGTGCTTTGGAATACATCCCAGATGACGAAACGCTTCTCGAACGTGAAAAGCAAGGCCAAGCATTAACAAGACCTGAGCTATCAGTATTGATCGCTTACGGTAAAATGGTTCTAAAAGAAGATCTTGTAAGTGATGATATTGCGAATGATGAGTTCCATGCTCAACAACTGATGCAATACTTCCCAACAGAGTTACGCCGTAACTACTCTCAACACATGGATAACCATCCATTGCGTGCTGAGATCATTGCGACTGCACTTGCTAACCAAATGGTTAACGAGATGGGTTGTAACTTCGTGACTCGCTTGCAAGAAGAGACAGGTGCAAACATTGTTGATATTGCGAATGCTTACGCGGCATCTCGTGAGATCTACGGCTTAGGTAAAGTGCTGAAGAGCATTCGCGAATTGGACAACATTTCAAGCTCTGAAGCTCAATACGAATTGCTTTACCATGTGCGTCGTACGCTTCGCCGCCTAGCGCGTTGGTTGCTAAGAAACCGCACGGGCAAACAGTCAGTGAATGCATTGATTGAGCTTTACCAAGGTGATGTTGTCGCTATTACTGAGAAACTGGATGAAAACCTAGTGGCTTCAGAAGTAGAAGAGCATCAAGCAATGGCTCAACTATGGATTGACCAAGGTGTAAACGCAGAGCTGGCTAATTCAGTCTCTCGTTTGTCTAGCCTTTACTCAGCACTGGATATATCCACAGTGGCTCGTGAAACAGGTAAAACAGTACAACAAGCGTCTAAGCTTTACTTCAACCTTGGCGACCGTTTGTCACTGCACTGGTTCTTGAAGCAAATCAATGGCCAAGCTGTAGACAACAACTGGCAAGCGCTGGCGCGTGCAGCATTCAGAGAAGATCTGGATTGGCAACAACGTCAGTTAACTGGCCAAGTACTTAACTGTGGCTGTGCTTCAGACATCGATGTGATTAAAGCGCTTGATGACTGGATGGAAAGTAACTCTGTTTCTCTACATCGTTGGGAGAGCATCTTGAACGAATTCAAAGTGGGTTCTGTTCATGAGTTTGCTAAGTTCTCAGTGGCGTTACGTGAATTGATGTTGTTGAATCTAAACTGCATGTCGAAAGACTAGTCACTAGATAAAACGAAAAATATAAGGGCAGGCCACAAGGTCTGCCTTTTTCGTTTCGGTAAAGTGGGATCCATTGGTCTAATGATTTTTGAAGGGTCAATCTCGACGCACACGTTGTTTGTTGTTGAGTGAGTTGCTTGTTATTAAGTGAGCTGGTGGCTGTACTAAGGTTGAGATTAGAAATGGGTTAATAACCTGAAGAAACGATAACGTTTGCTTAATAATGAACCTCATTCGTTAGCAAACTCGATTATCTTACCCTTACAGACAGTAATAGATTGAATAGTTGGGTAAATAAGTAAATAATATCGCCCCGTTTACACGGGGCTTTTTTCTATCGGAGGCACAATGCTTTACCGTCTAGCCAGAACTGGCTTTTTCCAACTTGATGCCGAAAAGGCACATGATCTTGCAATTCAAAATTTCAAACGCTTCACAGGCACACCAATTGATCTTTTGTATCGCCAACAATTACCTCATCGACCTGTAGAGTGCATGGGTCTTACTTTTAAAAACCCAGTTGGCCTTGCAGCCGGCCTAGATAAAAACGGCGAATGTATTGATGCATTTGGCGCAATGGGTTTTGGTTTCGTAGAAGTAGGCACAGTGACTCCACGTCCACAAGCGGGTAACGACAAACCTCGTTTATTCCGTCTTGTTGAAGCTGAAGGTATCATCAACCGTATGGGCTTTAACAACCTAGGCGTCGACAACCTTGTTGAGAATGTTAAGAAGTCGAACTACGATGGCATCTTAGGCATCAACATCGGTAAGAACAAAGACACACCAATTGAAAAGGGCGCTGAAGATTACTTGATCTGTATGGAGAAGGTATATCAATACGCTGGTTACATTGCTGTGAACATCTCTTCACCAAATACTCCAGGACTTCGTTCTCTACAATACGGCGAAGCTCTAGACGATCTGTTGTCTGAACTTAAAACCAAACAATCTGAACTGGAAGAGAAGCATGGTAAATATGTTCCTCTTGCTCTTAAGATTGCTCCGGATCTAAGCGACGACGAAATTAGCCAAATTTGTGAATCATTGATCAAAAATAAGATCGATGGTGTGATCGCAACAAACACAACATTGGATCGTTCAATCGTTGAAGGCATGAAACATTGCGATGAAGCGGGTGGCTTAAGTGGACGTCCAGTCCAATCTCGTAGTACTGAAGTAGTTCGTAAACTTCACGAAGAGCTTGGTGACAAACTGCCGATCATTGGAGTAGGTGGTGTTGACTCGTATGTTGCTGCAAAAGAGAAAATGATGGCGGGTGCGAAGCTTGTACAAGTTTACTCTGGTTTCATCTACAAAGGTCCAGGCCTAGTTGGCGACATCGTTAAAAATTTATAAGCTGGAAATTGCTTTTATTCTTGAAAAGCGACAACCTGGCATCGTCTTACTAAAAGAGACACTGTAACTCACGAGTTGTAGAGAAAAGCGATAATAAAGAGGAATTCATTTCCTCTTTTTTTTTGCCTATTGCTCAGTAAAATTACTGTAATTGAAGGTAATTTTGCGTTTTACCTAATGGAATGGTTCAACAGTGTGAGACGAAATGATGCTTAAACCTAGCGATACATGGAGTTGGTATTACGATGAGCAGCAATGTTCATTAATGCTAAACCTCGGAGAGGATATGATTTTCAAAACGAATCTGGTCCGCAATAAGCTGGTGGACTGCGCGTTTAGAGATAATGAATTCACCGTTGATGACGCATCTTCATACCAAACCTTCAAAGAACAAATTTCTGGCTTAGAACTGTCTGAGCCTCGCCAAGCTGAACTCGCGCTTTATTGTGTGGCAGCAAAACGCTTCCATAAGCCTGTACAGCCTAAGAGTTGGTTCTTCGACTCACAGGGCGCTGGCCATGAGTATCCTCAAGAAGGGGATATTGTACAAATGAATAACGAGCATAGCTTGGGGTATTTCATTGTACTAGAAGTAGGAGAGTGCGCGAGCCTATGTGCATTTGTCGACCTAGAAGAGTTTCTTCTCACACCTTCAAAAGGGTTACGCTTTGGCGACTCTATTAAGGTGATGCACGATAGAATGATAGACGCGAACGCTATCCTTCATCAAACGCACATTGCGATGGTCGGTTAACCTTTTATCTAGTCCTCATTTCTAACGCATATCGCAGCGCATAAACCTGTCAAACCTTCCCCAAAATCGGCTCATTAGCCGATTTTTTTGTGCCTAAAAAACCTCAACCTGATAAATACATCACTGCTTAACTATTTAAATAGTGAACTTACGACTATTTTTTCACCTTAATTTCTGCCTATTTTCACCTCTAAAAGTGTAACTTACCCATCTTTATTCCCTGTTTTTGCCATTTTGTAGCTAACTTTCACCCTAAAGTTGAGTTTGGTATATACCAATTTTGGGGTGAATATAAATTCACATCGACGCTTTGGGCGGTACAAGGTCTAAAATCATCTTGGTTTGGTAAGTCTTATTTTTTAAGGGGATGTGGGTAAGCGATCGCTTCAACACTGTGCATTTGCTAGCCAGTTAGTCGAAAGATTCAATGAAAAGACGTGTTTAGTGTGATGCTCTAGTTACAAATTCAGGTATAATCGAGCTCATTTTTATCAATAAAAGAACACTATGAATCAATATCTAGCGGTTACCTCAAACGGCCTTGAGAATTTATTAGTTGAAGAACTAACCCAACTAGGGATTACAAACGCAAAACCTGTGCAAGCGGGTGTTAAATTCAAAGCCACCAATGAGCAAATTTATCGTTGTTGTTTGTGGAGCCGTTTGGCTTCTCGATTTGTACGTGTCCTTTCTGAATTCACTTGTATGGACGACATGGATTTGTACCTATCAACCACAGCGGTTAACTGGGTAAATCAATTCCATAGCTCTAAGCGTTTTGTTGTTGACTTCAATGGTACGAACAACGAAATCCGTAATAGCCAATACGGTGCTATGAAAGTAAAAGATGCTGTAGTTGATTGCTTCGAGAAGAAATCTTTACCTCGTCCTTCTATCAGCAAAGAGAACCCAGATATTCGAATTCACGTTCGTCTACACCGTGATAAAGCGATTCTTGGTGTTGATATGGTGGGCAGCGGTCTGCATCAACGTGGCTACCGTCCTGAATCTGGCCGTGCGCCACTGCGTGAAACTCTTGCTGCCGCGATTCTTCTTCGTAGTGGTTGGGACGCGACTAAGCCTTTCCTAGACCCTATGTGTGGCTCAGGTACGTTGGTGATTGAAGCGGCAATGATGGCTGCAAAGATGGCTCCAGGTGTTAAGCGCCAAAAGTGGTGTTTTGAATCACTAGAAGATTTCGAACCAGAACTTTGGGCTGAAGTTAAAGCTGAAGCGAACGTTCAAGGCCGTCGTGGCGTTAAGAAAGTAGAATGTAAGTTCTATGGTTACGACAATGATGAACGCATGATTAAAACAGCGCGTGACAATGCTCGTCGTGCTGGTGTTGAAGAATTGATTGAATTCGAAGTAGGTGATGCTGCGAAGCTTAAGCGTCCTACCGAGTTTACTGATGGTGTGATTGTCTCTAACCCTCCATATGGTGAGCGTCTAGGTACAGAGCCGGGTCTTATTGCGCTTTACACAGCATTCGGTGCACAGCTTAAAGCTGAATTTGGCGGTTGTAACGCGTCTATCTTCTCTAGTTCAGATGAGCTACTAAGCTGTTTACGCATGCGTGCCGACAAACAGTTCAAATTGAACAATGGTGCGTTACCGTGTCACCAAAAAAACTACTCAATTTCAGATCGTCCGATGTCAGAGCGTCCAACGGCTGAGCAAGAGCAATTGATTGCGCCTGATTTCGCGAACCGTCTTAAAAAGAACATTGGTAAAATCGCTAAGTGGGCTAAGAAAGAACAGCTAGATTGTTACCGTATCTACGATGCTGACTTACCAGAATACAATGTAGCGATTGACGTATACCCAGGTCACCTTGTGATTCAAGAATACGCTGCGCCTAAAGATGTGCCGGAAGAGAAGGCAAAACGTCGTCTAACCGATATCATCCGTGCTTCTATTCAAGTGACAGGCGTTGAAGCAAACAACGTTGTGCTTAAAGTTCGTCAGAAGCAGAAAGGTCGCTCTCAATACCAGAAGCTAGCTCAAGATTCATCGAACCTAGAAGTGAACGAATACGGCGTTAAGCTGATTGTTAACCTTCATGATTATCTAGATACGGGCTTGTTCCTAGACCATAAGATCACTCGTCGTCGTATCGGTGAGATGGCGGCAGGTAAAGATTTCCTAAACTTGTTTGCTTACACAGGTAGTGCATCTGTTCATGCTGCAGTGGGTGGCGCACGTTCTACGACAACAGTAGACATGTCTAATACTTACCTAGAGTGGGCAAAAGAGAACATGGAGCTTAACGGCCGCGTGGGTCGTCAACATCAATTCGTTCAAGCGGATTGTCTACAATGGCTGGCTAAAGAGCAGGGTTCTTACGATCTGATTTTCATCGATCCACCAACGTTCTCTAACTCAAAGCGTATGGATCAATCTTTCGATGTTCAACGCGATCACATTCGGTTGATGGAAAACCTTAAGCGTCTTCTTCGTGAAGAAGGCACGATTGTGTTCTCTAACAACAAGCGTCATTTCAAAATGGACTTGGAAGCTCTCGATGAGTTAGGTCTCAAGGCTCAGAATATCTCGTCTAAGACGTTGCCATTGGACTTCTCGCGCAACAAGCACATTCATAACTGCTGGTTGATTACACATAAGTAGTTAAGAGATTGTATAAGGATATATAGTGCTGACTCTCTACAGTACAGAAGGGTGCCATCTATGTGAGATGGCATTTCAACTCACGGAACAGTTAAACATTAGCCATCACGTCAACGTTGTCGACATTGCATTTGATGATGAGCTCTTTTCCCGTTACGGGGTCACTATTCCGGTGCTCAAATTTGAAAGCTCTGATCTTTCTCAAAGCTCAGAGCTTAACTGGCCATTTGGCTTGTTAGAACTTAATGATTGGTTAAAGAAGAATGGCATTACTTACAATTCATAATGGGCAATTAGCGTTTGGCGATCACCCGTTATTAGATCGTGCGGACTTTGTGCTGCAAGAAAACGAACGTGTGTGTTTAGTAGGGCGCAATGGCGCTGGTAAGTCTACATTGATGAAAATCCTATCTGGGAACATCATCATGGACGATGGCAAGATGCAAATCACACAAGATGTGGTTGTGTCTCGTCTGGAACAAGATCCACCGCGCAATGAGCAAGGAACCGTTTATGATTACGTTGCTGGTGGCCTAGCGGAAATCGGTGAACAGTTGAAGATCTACCATGATCTTCTTGATCTGATCGCAACAGATCCAAGTGAAAAGAACCTAAACCGTCTTACACGCGTTCAAGAACAACTGGATCATGCCAATGCATGGCGTTTTGAAGATCGCGTAAGCAACGTATTGGCAGCACTTAAGCTGACTGCTGAAACCAAATTGACTGATTTGTCCGGTGGTTGGCAACGTAAAGCGGCACTTGCTCGTGCGCTTGTGTGTGACCCAGACGTTTTACTTCTAGACGAACCGACGAACCACTTGGATGTTGCGACAATCGAGTGGCTAGAAGGCTTCCTGAAAGACTTCCGAGGTTCAATCATCTTTATCTCGCATGACCGTGCATTCATTAAATCGATGGCAACACGTATCGTCGACCTTGATCGCGGTAAATTGAGCTCTTTCCCAGGTGATTACGAAAACTACCTTGTTGAGAAAGAAGAAGCGCTTCGTGTCGAAGAGATGCAGAACGCTGAATTTGATAAAAAGCTTGCTCAAGAGGAAGTATGGATTCGTCAGGGCATTAAAGCTCGTCGAACTCGTAACGAAGGCCGCGTTCGTGCGCTTAAGAAGCTACGTGAAGAGCGTTTGAATCGCCGTGAAGTGCAGGGTAAAGCCGTTATCCAAATCGATGATGGTCAGCGTTCAGGTAAGATTGTATTCGAAGCCGAAAATCTTAACTTCGGTTTTGAAGGCAAAGAGATTGTTAAAGACTTTAGCTTCAACATCATGCGTGGCGATCGTATTGCTCTGATTGGTCCTAACGGTTGTGGTAAGAGTACGGTACTCAAACTGCTTCTTGATCAACTTAAGCCAGATTCAGGTCGTCTACATTGCGGTACTAAGCTTGAAGTGGCTTACTTTGACCAATACCGCGAAATCCTAGACCCAGAGAAGTCGGTGATTGATAACCTAGCAGACGGTAAGCAAGAAGTGACCGTAGGCGGGCGTGAGCGTCATGCACTAAGCTATTTACAAGATTTCTTATTCTCTCCTAAACGTGCTCGTACTCCTGTTAAGGCATTATCTGGTGGCGAGAAAAACCGACTGTTATTAGCTCGCATTTTCCTTAAGTCGAACAACTTATTGATTCTTGATGAGCCAACCAACGATCTAGATATCGAAACTTTGGAACTTTTAGAAGATTTGCTTGCCAACTATCAGGGTACGCTTCTTTTAGTGAGCCACGACCGTCAGTTTGTAGATAACACGGTTATGACAAGTTGGATCTTCGAAGGTAACGGTGTGATTGAAGAATTTGTTGGTGGCTACCACGATGCTCAGCAACAAAGAAAGCAGGCATTAGAGTACCGACAGGTTGAAAAGCCATCAAAGCCTGAGAAAGTAGTTGAGGAAACTCCCAAAACTGCGCCAGTGAAGGCTAAACCTAAGAAGTTATCGTATAAGCTACAACGAGAACTAGAAGCGCTACCAATGCGTTTGGAAGAATTGGAAACTCAAATTGAAACTCTTCAGGAAGAAGTCAACGATCCTAGCTTCTTTTCAAAACCTGTAGAGCAGACACAACCAGTATTAGATAAGCTATCTGCAGCAGAGCAGGAGCTTGAAGTTGCTTTTGAGCGCTGGGAAGAGCTCGAGGCACTACAACAGGAAAGTTAAGAAGTAATAATGACTTGTACTAAATTCAAATTAACAACTGTTGCGGCATTAGTTTTTGCTGCAACTAACGCGAATGCTGCGCTTTACAAAGTAGTTGAAGTAACGCCTTCGATTACAGGTGCATCTGAAATCTTTGGTGTGGCAATTCAACCAGGTAAAGCTGTGAACGCTAACGCAGTATTGCCAGCATTACCTGATGATGAGTTACCTCTAGGTTGCTTTGATTTTAATGCAACTAACTGTGCGGATAGTACATTTAAACTTGCTGGTGAGACTCGTGATACGCTTGAAGCGGTAAGTTATCGTGAAGAAGTTCCTTTCGCTATGGACGCTCCATTCCAATACATTCAAGAGCGTGACGATTTCTACAATTATTGTTACCGAGAGTTGAAATATTCTACATGCGAAAGTTGGGCAGATAATCGGTGGTACGATACTTGGAATAAGGAAAGAAACGATTTTACTTATGTCAATGCGAAAGCCTTCGTTGAAGGTGGTGATACTTTTGATACTAGAAATACGGTAATTAATTCTCTAGATGAAGATGCTAAACCACTAGGTGTTAAATCTGAAGGTACCATTCGTAATAATGCGTTGTTTACGACACCCGCTGGGCCTACCGGTACTTCTGAAACTCGTGCATGGAAAGCGATTACGGCAAGTAACGGTATTGTTTATAATGTAGGTAGTGTTTCGACTGAACAAACTATTACTGAAACATCCACACCAGATAAAGTATTTAGTTCCAAAGCCGCGATGTGGGATGGTACTGTAACTACAGAGTTGGATTGGGGGGAGAACGTTTCAGCAAAAGCTAACGATTACTTCTCACAAGGCAGTATGAGAGGGATAACAGAAGTAAACAATCGTTTCTATGGTGTTGGGTATAACACAGTCAACGGTAATAGTGACTTTCGTGATATGAATGCGAATATTTTTATAAGTAACGAGATTGACTTTACGAATGCTGTCGATTTGTCAACGGTTACTTGGGAAAATAAGTTTATCAGTGGTGCAGAAGTTAATTCAGGATCAAATAACGATGATGCTAGATACAGTAACTCTGTAGCTACTGATATTAACGATAACTTGTTCGCTGTAGGTTACTCTAAGCGTAACGGGTATGTGCCAGAGAGTGGCAGCGCAGGCAATAAGATCTTTGTTGTCGAAAATGCGACAGAACCTAAAGCAGACTTTTTGACTGGTGGTATCTTCTTCAGTGGTTCAAGCGGTGAAGCTAAAGCGGTAAACAACTTCAATGAGTTTGTTGGCCAGATTGACGCTGAGACGACTCGTGAAGTTGACGGTAGTGAGCGTAGACATAGGGGCTTTATCTATCCATATGATTTACCTTCTTCAATCGATTCTCGCCGTGTTGATATTTTTGGTGGTAAGGCATGGTGGTTAGATGACCTAACAAATGATGGTGATGCGTCTAGTTACAATAACCAATTTAGAATTATTGATGCGACGGATATCAATGATGCTGGTGTGATTTCAGCAACGGCTATCAAATGTACAGTCGACGGTAAGGATAAACCTTATGACACAACATCACACAACTCATACTGTGGTGGTGCCTCATCTAACGCAGTTGAAAAGGTTGTAGCGGTTAAACTTATCCCAATCAAGGGAGCAAGGTATGACACTGGCTCTGACATTGATAGCGTAGTAACTCGCAGTACTGACACCGAGAAAGTAGATCGTCAAGGTGGTAGCCTAGGTTGGTTAACTTTGACTGTGCTTGGCTTGTTAGGGTTCCGTAGAAAATTTAAATAATTTTTTCTCTTGAGCCCGAGTTCACAATTCTGAACTCGGGCTTTTTTTCGCCTTGAGAAAAGTGAAAAACTGATCGATTCTTAAACTTGGAGTCACAAAAACTCCGCTAAGTTGTAATCATTGTATGTTAGTAAATGGAACACCCGTATGAGGACTGCACTATGAAGAGACAAAAGCGTGATCGACTAGAACGAGCACAATCTCAAGGTTACAAGGCTGGTTTAAATGGACGGTCACAAGAAGCTTGCCCATATAGCCAAATGGATTCTCGATCTTATTGGCTAGGTGGTTGGCGTGATGCCAAAGATGATAAGCAATCAGGTCTCTATAAGTAGATAGGGCGAAAAGAATTAAAGGTCAGGGCTCCATTGTTTGTTGATTACAAGCTGGAGCCTTGTTAGTTTCAGAAGAGTGTTAAGGCTCCTCTATAACAATAAAGTATTATAGTTTCTCTATTATAAGAGCGTTTTGCTGGTGGATTTAAACGATTTCACGATTAGGTCTACACACCTTGATGCACTATAACTAAACTTATTGAAGCAAAAATAAAGCAGCCATAGACTGCTTTATTAAAAAGCTAACTATTAGATTAGAATGCTGACGTATCTTGGAAAAGGCCAACTTTTAAATCTTTAGCTACATAGATCTCTTTACCATCAACAAGAACGCGGCCATCTGCAAGGCCCATAACTAGGCGACGGTTAACAACACGTTTCATGTGGATCTCGTATGTAACTTTTTTCGCTGTAGGTAGGATTTGACCAGTAAATTTCACTTCGCCAACACCTAGAGCGCGACCTTTACCTTCGCCGCCAACCCAACCAAGGTAGAAACCAACAAGCTGCCACATTGCGTCAAGGCCTAGACAACCAGGCATTACAGGGTCACCTGGGAAGTGACAATCGAAGAACCATAGGTCAGGAGTAATATCCAGCTCAGCAAGAACTAAACCTTTACCGTAATCACCTTCAGTTTCAGACATTTTAGTGATGCGATCCATCATTAACATGTTCGGTGCTGGTAGTTGAGGGCCTTGTGGCCATAGTTCGCCTTGGCTTGATGCTAGAAGCTCTTCGCGAGTGTAAGAATCACGTTTGTTTTGCATTATCAATTACTCCGATTTTTGATAGGTGCATATTAGTGAACAGGTGTACGCTAAACAAGTCCGATCAGTACTAGACAAACCAGTTTTTAATGCGGCCAACGATTCCAATAGGGTGCTCATGTCTTTCAAAGTTTTCAATACGTTCCGCAATTTTGCTCAGAACGCTTTCTTGTCCATCGTCTCTAAATGGTTTGTTCATAATGAGAGGAATTGCTTCGTCCACATTAGACACAGACCAAATATGAAATTCTTCATTTTTAATGCTTTCAATAAGATCAGGCTTTAGTGCGAGGTGTCTTAAGTTCGATCTAGGAAGGATCACGCCTTGTTCGCCTGTTAAGCCGTTGTGTTTACACACATGGTAGAAGCCTTCGATTTTCTCATTTAGTCCACCAACCGCTTGTACACGACCAAATTGGTCTACCGCACCAGTAACCGCAATTTGCTGATTGATAGGGTATTCAGACAAAGCACTCACCAGCGAACAAAGTTCAGCAAGAGAAGCACTATCACCATCGACTTCGCAGTACGATTGCTCAAACACGACAGAAGCTGCGTATGGCAAAGGGTCTTCAAGGTTTAGTGCGCTGCTCACAAATGCTTGCATGATCATCATACCTTTTGCATGAAGATTACCACCAAGTTCGGCTTTGCGCTCAACATCGGCAATATCACCATCACCAAAGTGAATAACACAGGAAATTCGTGCAGGTTCACCATACGATATCGGGTGTCCAGGAACATCGATGACTGTTAGGCCATTAACCTGACCAACTTGTTCACCTTCAGTTTCAATAATGACTTGGCCATCTCGAATATCATCAAGAGCGCGTTCTGGTAGGTACGACTCTCGGTTGTATTTGTGTTGTTGAGCTTGTTGGATATGGTGAATATCAATCTCACCATTGTTAGCTTCAATCAAAGCTTCGTTCAATAACGCATTGTGCCAAATAGGGCATAATGGAGTATAGCTTTGATCTTCAGTCTCTCTTGCTCCGGCAGTAAGAATGCCCGTCAACGCTTGTTGCGTGATGGTTGGCAGTTCATAGCGTAGTTGAAGCCACTTAAGGTAACCAAGATATTGAGTCAAATTCTCTTCAGAGATCTTGATATCTTGTTCAATTTCGCTAAATAGGCAAAAACCGGTTTGAATATCGCTGTCTAGATAATCAAGGTCACCTAATTGAGCTCTATCACCAACCACAATTAACTTAATGTTATAGGTAAGAGGCAAAGTTGGAGATTGGTTCAAGTGCTCAGGGTTGCTACTGATAGGCTCTACGGCTTCACCAAGCAGCGCAGATTTAAGCAGTAACCAGCTTCCTGGGTTTGCCAAGATCAAGTTTGCTGAAACGATTAGGTAGCCGTTGTTTGCTCTAGCCAGAAGGCCCGGTTTTGTCGCAACAACCTTACCATCCTTCGATTGAACTTGATCAAACAAAGAGGCAGCATTTAAAGACTCAGTTTTTATAACTGGAAGAGTGTGATCATCTAAAGCAGTGACTAGAGATTCAACAATCATTTGACGATAGATCGAATTGTCCGGAGCGTTTACAAGTAACACACGCGAAAGGTTAGATAAGCGGACAAAGCGGGTTAGCGCATCTTTGAATCTATGTTGAATATCTGAAAAAGGGAAAGGCGAGATGTCAGGGAATTGCTCTAATTGAGCGCTATATTCGTCGTACTGAGGCGTAACATGTCGCCAATCTACTTGAGTCATTTAAGTTTCTGATTATGATAATGAGGTAGGGAGTATATAGAAAAACCGATCTCGCTTGTAGCTCTATGTTGTAGTTACTAATCACTAAGCTAATATAAGTATGATCTTGGTCTATTCTTTCAAGACAATAATTGTTAAATAGCCCATATTGGGTTACGCTGTCACTAGGATTAACTCTCGAGATTAAACATGAAATATCAGCAACTTGAAAACTTGGAATGTGGTTGGAAATGGAACTATCTGGTCAAAAAATGGAAAGAAGGTGAGTCGATAACCTGCCACATTGATTCAAGTGAAGCTGACGTTGCTGTACAAGCCTTATTGAAGCTAGAGCATCAGCCTACAGGCGTTCTTGAGTGGATATCCAATAACATGTCTCCTGAGCTTGATAACAAGCTTAAACAAGCGATCAGAGCCAAGCGAAAACGCCACTTCAATGCTGAACAAGTTCACACAAAGAAGAAATCAATCGACCTCGATTACCGAGTTTGGGAAAAGCTATCTCAACGAGCGAATGAGCTAGGGTGTACGCTATCTGATGCCATTGAGTATTTGGTTAGCGAAGCGTCTCGCAGTGAACAGGCGAGCAAAACAGTAACCAGCCTCAAAGAAGACTTGAGCAAGCTCCTTTCTGACGACAAATAATCATCAAACTAGTGGTGACATTATGATGTATGTAATCCTAATCGGTGCAGTGTTAGTGTTTTGGTTGGTCGCTGTTGATCGACCAGTATTAAAAATCAAATTTAACGATGGGGCGATTGAACAAGTTAAAGGTCACCTTCCACCGAGTTTTAAGCACAACCTTCAAGAAATTGGTCACAACAACAATTTTAAAGGTGAGTTAAAAGTGTATGCAAAACGCTCTGGCTACAACTTAAAATTCACTAAAGATGTACCTAGAAACGTGCAGCAACGTATTCGTAATGTATTTCCGCATAATGGGTTTAAATCTAAAGGCTCAAAGAAAGCTTAGGCTTATAGAGTTACGTGTAAGCTGGTAAACAGTCATACTAAGTTAATCCTTCATTCCTCACAAATTTCTGCATACTGTTCTCATCTTCAACAACGAGAGAACAGTATGAGATATCTAGTATTCTTATTTTGTTTTTTATCCCCAGTCGTTTTCCCCGATGATGCATTGGTTAATCCTGTCGCCAAAAAAATCAAAGTCACTGTTATGAAAGGGCTTAACAAGAGTAATGTTCATTTCGATGGCTATTGTGACCTGATGATTGAGATGAAGCATTCTAAAGGTTATGCAAGAATCAAAAAGGTTAGAACGTCTGGTGATAGTAAAGTTTGTAAGCAGGCCAAAAAACATTTGCCGAAGAAGAAAAGGTTCAAATATAGCTTTCCAGAAAAGCATATTCGCTTACATATCATATATTAACCCCCCTCAATGCACTATAACTAAATGTTCTTCATTTTCTTGAAACAATTTCGTGAACCAATCTCTAATTTCTATTAATATTAGTTTTGTTATAAAGGCAAGATATGCCGACACAAGAGCATTTAAGGCAAAGGAAAGTCACGGTTGTTGTTAGCAAATAAAAGTTATACCCCTGAAGTCATTGAGATCTCAAGGAAGGTCTCAATCAACGTTGAAGCTCGCTTTAATCGATGGTTAATCTCACCAGAATATAAGCTTGCACAACCTACAGTAGACACGTTACTCAGTTTGGAAAATAGGTATTGTGATAGCGTAATATTTGATGAAGCTGACCGCATATCTCACAACCAACGCATTTTATTGCGCTGTGAACAGGATCGAGTTAATGCCCAGCGTGAGAAAGTCCACGCGAAGCAACAAACCTTACGATACGTTATCGATGATGTTAGCAACGCGGCCTCGGAACTCATGCTTGAAAAGCTTCAAGGAACCTTAATAAGCTCGTTGTTTTTAGACTTACCTGATTACAATCAGTTCGCTAGAGTTGCGTACTCGCCATCTTTAAACTTTTCTAAACTCCATGAAATATCAGCTAAAAGTAGGCCGTTAAGCTCAAGCTTAATTGAGTTTGTTTCCAATCAAGAGTTTGCAGATAAGTATGGAAAGAAATCTAAAGTAGTTCTTGATCCTAAAGTTGCAGCTCGACAGATAGGAATCGAAAATTGTCGTTTATTGTTTCCATTACTAATGAGTCAACAGCTGATTAAGTGGAATGACAGCAATATTAAACACATCACACCTAAGGTGTGGCAACACTTGGTCGTAACGTCAAATGCGACTCGAGTCCGACTTCAAGAAACCTCAGTTAAAGATCCTAACGTTGGAATTTTACTTGGCGTGTTGAGAGTCCTACCTTTATTCTTGATTTGTAACCACTTTTCTTCAACATTTGAAGATGCATTGGTAAAAACAATGCTTGGTTATCGTGAAGCAAGTGACAAACATGACGAATATTATGCTTGTACTGAGGTGATGCCAAATACACAGTTTCTCGAAGCGATGGTCGAGCAGTTAGAGCTTAAACTACTTAAAAATTTGGTTGAATTTATAGATTGGAGTCCTGAAAACCAGTTCATAAAGAGGGCACTTCTAGAGGAAGTGAATGACATTCCTGTACTTGAGCGAACGGTTTATGGGGCAGCTTTGGCTCAAGGTCGGAAGTATTCTGTTTTCGAAGCGTTAGAGAATAGTGAGTTATTTAACGTTAAGCACCGACCTTATTGGTTTTCAACTGTTCAAATGTCTATAGCGACGATTGGGCAGATGCAAGATAGAGTGCTAGGACAACTGACTATGAATATGTAATCAAAAAAAGAGAGTCGCATTAAATGCGGCTCTCTTTTTTTGTTGCGCTGTGACTTTTTTCGATTTGGTGCCAAATAGTTGAACTAGATTAGACTTTACTTAGCTGACCACTTCAAACGTACACGACTCTTGTTTGGCAATTGCGTGCTTAACGGGTATACCAAGGCGCTGGCAAGTCATCAGAACTTTCAATTTTCTGTCGGCAGGAGCGTGCTCTGAGAGAATCACCGAGCGTAGGCACTCTCTATTTAGGTAGAGCTTATTTCCGATCATCTCGTCATCAGGTAATACCCAGCGGTATTCCTGCTCGTAACGCCAATTAGCATGCTTAACTTTGAATCTTTCAGTCCCCAGTCCTGATGCTGGTAATCCATTTTCCGATTCCGGGCAGAACATACTAGGATCGTCTTCATACTGGACTTTAAAACAGTTGAGATTAGCCTCACCGTCATAACAGTTAAGGTCATATTCAATACACATGCCTTTGAAGTTGTCCCCATACTGTGACCAAAGTATTGGGTGGTTACACGACTGAGAAAAGCACATAACCATAAAGTTTTTTTGAGATTCTTTGTTGAAGACGTGATTAGATTCAAAAGGGTTATTAAAAGTTTTAGCGTAATCAAACCACAATGAGCACTCGGAAATAGATTGTATGTTTCTGTCGTGGAGCGATCTGAACTTATAAAGTTTAGGCAACATATCAAACACCTAGTTTACAAAATTGCCTGATGTTAACACTTAAATTTATTTTTAAAGATTGAATGCATAGCATTTGATTGCTTAATCACCAAGTTTATTCATATAACTGTTTGATAGATCAAAATTTAAACACGAAATAGTAGCCTGTTAAAGTGGTTTGTTTTGCATTTAGGCTAGCTTTCAAATTTCAGCTTTTAATAAGCTACAACGTAACCTTTTTTTGTTATTACGTTACCGTGTTAAAAATTCGAGGTCGAGTAGGGAAAGAGCAAGTTGGTGGACAGACTAAAGCCGAACTTTAAAAGGACGGCTTTACTTGTAGAGTGTTTGCGAGTGAGTCAAGTTTAGAAGTGGTATCTAGCGCCTAGGTAAGCGGTTTGGGGTGACACATCAATGGACTCTATTTCAACATTCGCATAGCGGTAACCAATATGGATGTCGATGTTGTCTGTTACTATCGCACCAAGCTCTGCACCAACTTGATAGGCTGCTTCGGCTTTAGAGTCTGAGACTCCAAAAGCTTGCGCCTCCATATCCATAGACCCAACACCGGCCAATAGAGATACGTATAAATCTAATACATCGCCTTTAACAATGAATTTTGGCTTGACGTTGACGAAGAAAGCCTGACCTTCGATATCCATTATCTCGTTATAAGTTACTTTGCCAATTTTTCGGTATTCGGCCTCTAGCCCCAGTTTGACTATATCGTGTGTATTGAATTCGTAGCCTCCAACTAAGTTATAGCTAAAGTCTGATAGATCCGATGAATCTTCAATGGCGCTGCCACGATATTCTAATTCTGTTTCGTTATAAAAGCCGATATCGACACCAGCATAAAAATGGCCATGATCTCTAGGTGAGTTCTCGTTTTCACTAGCAAGCGCCTGAGAGCTGATGCCAAAAGCGGTGAATAGCGATAGGGCGATTGTACTGATTTTCATGTAAAGCCTTCTAAGGTAGTAAGTTATTCAATTCCAGAATATGTTAACAAACAAAAGATACTCCAACTAATGGAGAAATATCCCAAACGTATGATTTTAAAGACTTGTTAGTAATGAAAATATCATTATCGCAGTTATGAGACAAAGCATTCAGGAGGGTTTGAGCCAACTTGACGGCCACAAACGTCCAAGTCGCCATCAATCCGGCCATGCGATTGATTTCGTAGCTTACGATGAAAACAGTAAGGTGACATGGGACTTTAAGTATTACGAAGCGATCAGCAAAGCCTTTAAACAAGCGGCTAGGGAGCTTGAAGTTTCAATCATTTGGGGTGGTGACTGGAAAAGCCTTAGAGATGGTCCACACCGTTTGGTATACCCATGATTGGCGCGTTACTGAATCTTGTGACCGGTCGCGTAGCTACGTATAAGCAGCTTAATCAAAACAAAGCTGAGGCGTTAAAGCGTAAAGATGAACTCGAAAATGAGAAGCATCAGGCAAGGGTGCGGCGATTACAAAATGGCGAAGAGCAGGCCAGCAGCCTTGATGACATCAGCATTTGAGATAGGGGATTCAAGGATGAATTTATCCTGCTCGCCGTCTTCGTACCACTCATCTTGTCTTTCATTCCCAATTACGCGCCATATGTCGAACAAGGCTTCAATGCCCAGCAGAACATCCCAAACCCTTATTGGTTTGTAGTCGGTGCCGTTGTTGTCGATACGCTAGGCATGCGCGCTGTGGTGCGATACCTACTTGAATACTACGTATCTAGATGGAAAACGAAGTGATGACATTCTTTGATGCGTTAATCATCGGACTTATTACAGGTGGAGTCTCAAGCCTTGGCACGATTGCGGCTCTTAAAACGGACATCAACTGGATAAAGCGAATGCAGCAAGACCAAGAGCAACGAATACGAAAACTGGAGGACCCCAATGGCTAAGAAAGGTTATAAATGCAAAGGACGAAAGCAAAACGGCCAGTTAATGAAAGGCTATACGCTTAGAAATGGGCGAGTGGTCAGGGCGAATACCACACGAAAACGCTACAAGAAACGACGCTAAATCTCACTAATTAAAAGAGCTATTTTCTAATGAGAGTGGTTCTTTTTACATCCTTATCATACGGAACTAGGCCCTTAGCATCCAGTTTTAGAGCCCCGAATTTAACTGCGAAGTGCGACACTCTCCAATATCAAGCAGCCACTGCCATTTCTTTAAAGATAATCGCTGGTTGCTTGAAGTCTAAACACTTTTTTGGTCGATAATTTATCCGTGATACAGCGAATTCAATATCGCTGTCTGTTACCGTTGTTAAGTCGGTTCCTTTCTTCACATACTGCCTTAAAAGCCCGTTAGCATTCTTATTGGCTCCACGCTCCCAAGAGCTATAAGGATGGGCAAAGTACACATCAGCCTCCAACGCCTTTGCGATGGTTTCATGGCCTGCAAACTCTCTCCCGTTATCTGCCGTGATGGTATGGACATGTTCCTTATAAGG
>NZ_MCZZ01000174.1 GCF_002875705.1 Vibrio sp. 10N.261.45.E2 | reverse complement strand
CCGCGATGAACCTTTTTTAAAAGCGGTTCAATAGCCGAATTTCTATAGTTTTTTGTCATAAAAAAGACGGCTTCTATTCCTATCTTAACTTGGTTAAAACCCCGAACCGTAAGGAAATCCATTCGCCTCAAAACCCTTAAATGCTGAGTTTGCAAGCACCCACAAAATTATGCAACTTGGTTAATGACACATCACTTTTTATCGTCAATATACAGCCGTCAGCGCTGGCGTTTTCCTGTATTTGAAGAGAACTATTATGAGTGATCAAACAAAAACCAAACCACTACCTTCCTTTATTGAAAAACGCTTGAACTTCTATATTCAAGACCTCATCACCCAGAATCAAAGCCAAAAGCACTTGGTATTGGGTAAACGTCCCCAGCGTAACGCTGTTGTGATGCAAAGCAATGATTACTTAGCATTGTCACACAACAAAGCAATCCAACAAGCTCACCAAGCGGCGATCAGCGACCACGACGACAACGTGGTGATGTCTGCGATTTTCTTACAAGATGCAGAGTCTAAACCTGCGTTTGAAACCGAACTCGCGAACTATGTCGGAATGGACAGCTGTTTGCTTTCCCAGTCTGGCTGGGCAGCCAATATTGGACTACTGCAAACCATCTGCCCACCGGGCACACCTGTGTATATTGATTTTCTTGCACACATGTCGCTATGGGAAGGCATTCGCGCTGCTGGCGCCGTTGCCCACCCGTTTATGCATAACAATATGAATCATTTACGTAAGCAATTAGAGCGTTATGGTTCTGGTGTCATTGTTGTGGATTCGGTCTACAGCACCATTGGAACGATTGCCCCACTCCGCGACATCTACGAAATGGCGCAAGAGTTTGATTGTGCGGTCGTTGTTGATGAATCCCATTCACTGGGAACACATGGGGAGAATGGTGCTGGCCTAGTTCAAGCATTAGGGCTCACCAACCACGTCGATTTCATCACCGTTAGCTTGGCCAAAACCTTTGCTTACCGAGCTGGAGCAATCCTCGGGCCTAAACAACTTTCGGAGACCTTACCGTTTGTTGCGTACCCCGCGATCTTTAGCTCGACGTTGTTACCACAAGAAGTCGCTCGTTTAGAGAAAACATTGGAGGTGATCAAAGGTGCGAAAGACAAGCGAGAAGCGCTGTTCAATTGGGCCAAATCGCTGACTACAGGTCTAAAACAAATTGGCTTTAACATCCGGAGTGAGTCTCAAATTGTGGCGTTAGAGTGCGGTAATGAGAGAAACACTGAACGTGTGCGTGACTTCCTAGAAGAGCGAGATGTATTCGGTGCGATTTTCTGCCGCCCAGCTACTGGCAAAAACAAAAACATCATACGTTTTTCAGTGAATGCCGACATGACACCAAGAGACATTGACCATGTGCTTACGGTTTGTCATGAAGCCTATAATCATCCAGAGTTAGAGTTCGTGTAACCTTGTTCGAACTACCTTTATAACCAACACCAACGGCAGGACTGAATGGACGCTACCATGTCGCTAAACAAAAAGAGCCCAGCAATTCGCTGAGCTCTTTCTTGTATTTGAGTCGCCGACAAAATGGTCGTGTAGTTCAACCTATGACATTCACTAGATCCAGTGAGCAATCTTATCGAACAGCCGGTTTTTATCCGCGGGTTTGACGATGAAATCTGACATACCTGATGATTCCATTTTCTCCAAAGTGACAGGCAAACTGTCGCCGGTATGGGCAATAATAGGTACAGAAGAGTATGCCTTGTTGGCACTTCGAATTCGGCGAGACGCTTCCACACCATCCATGGTTGGCATTTCGATATCCATTAGGATCAGGTCGATATCTTCACTATCAAGCGCGTCTATAGCCTGTTGACCGTCTTCTTTTTGAACCACATCAAATCCCTGTTTTTCCAATAACATTGCCGTAAATCGGCGTAGAGATTCGTTATCATCAACCACCATAATGGTACGTTTAGTGGTGGCCTCCAGTGGTTTAACAGTAACCGATGGCATCACATAGTTAGAGTCAAACAGTAAACGATCGATGGTCGCTTTGGTATTAAGCAACCAGACTTGTGTTTCCACCCAAATAGGTTCAAAAGAAATGTTACGCACACGCTTGATAGGATGACGTTCATACAAATAAATGATTCGCGCTTCGGTGAACGAAAGCAAAGACTCAAACCTATCAAGGCAATTCGCTCTTAAGTCCAAGCTTTCCATATCAACAAAGATCAAATCGAACTCAAACTGATATTCTTTATTTTTCAGTGCCGATGCAACATCCAAAATGACCAGATCAAAGCCCATAAAGCGGGATATCTCTGTCATTTTACTGGTCAGAACCTTCTGGTCACTGATCATCACCACGCTCTTTAACTTAGTCAGTTCGCTCTTAATCTCTTTCACTGAATTGGATGTCAGAGATGGGAACGTCATCGTGAATTGCGTCCAGCGCTCCATTTCCGACTGACATTTAATTTCTCCACCAAACGAGCGCATGACCTTCTGACAAAATGGTAAACCCAGTCCGTAATTACCCGACTGGCCCGTGGTGTAAAAATCTTGGAAAATTCGACGAATAATATCGCTCGAAATTCCAGAGCCATTATCTGTTACCATAATTTGGTTCGTCACTTCATCACTGCACATAGTGACGTGAATATGAAAATCTTCTGGGCTCCGATGATGGAATGCGTTCTTGAATAAGTTATACATGACGTACTTCAGCAAGGTGTCACTGCCCAAGAAATCAAAATCGCTTTGTACATCCAAAGATATCGCAGATTTATCGGCTGAACGCTTATAGTTAAAGCTATTTATCGCACCCTCAACAACCATTTGCGCTGAATGCTTTTTGAATGTTGAACGAGATACGCGGTTTTCATCAATCGAAGTCAGTAACAAATCAATCGTTTCGTTACCTGAATGGATGATCTCCATCGCTTCATCACCCACTTCTCGCAACTGGATAACGTCTTCATTGCTCAGCGCATATTGCCCTTTGTGGTCGCCACTTTTAGGGTTCGGTAGTATGGATTGCATGACATCAATAGACGTTAATAAGCCACTCAGAGGGTTTCGCATCTCGTGGGCAATACCAGCACCAAAAGACTTCGCCAGTGACACCTTATTCTCGTGTTCCACCTGATTGCGAAAGTAGAACAAGTTACCAAATAAGTAAATAAACAAAAAGATTGGCACATGTGTCCAGTCCATTGTGAGTTCTAGATAGAAGCCCTGCGCTACCCAAACACAAAACATCGCAATGCCGATTCCGGCAAAAGTTTGAGCGAACATGACCTTAGTGGCGTGCACTAATAAAATATGCAGGAAAATGGCCGACATGAATGACATAACCCAAACGTTGGACCAATTATTCATTAGCAGCATGTAGAAAAAGAAGCCTGGCAAACAGATAGTGACAGCAACTTGATAATAAGCCGGAAGGTATTTTCGCCATTCAAATGGGACACGATTGCGAAATATAATGCCTAAAAACAATACTGAGCAAAATAGGCGAAGCGCTAAGTTTTCGTATGGTTGCGGAAACAAAAACTCCCACACAACGAAATAAATTGGGAAACCGACAAAACCCATCCACCCAACTAGGGTTAGATTTGGTTCGGCGTACTGATAAACCTTACGAATAGCGTTCATACGAAATACTTTGTTCTCTAAGCCCTAACGTTTATTAATTTTATGGTTCAGTTATTATTCTTATAATTTGGCGCCGATTATATTACACATCACATCCGAGCAGTGAGGGTTGAATCAAATATGTATCAACCTAGTTATTTTTATTATTGATCTTAGACGAATAAACTGTCCTCCTGACACATAAAGCTAAGTAAGAGAACTTGGTTCAAGAAATCGGCGTGTATGACACTCCTTTGATAATTCATTGAGAGTGCCTTTATGTCACAGTTACTCGATACATTTTTCTTGGGGTATCGCCGTAATCAATCACGGCATAATGCTGAGTAACTCTGTTATCCCAGATCGCCATCGTTCCCTTCTTCCATTTAAACCGGACTTGATACTCTGGTCGTCGCGCAATTTCAAACAACTGGCTCAGTAGTAACTCACTCTCTTCACGTTCGAGTTCATTGATATAGCGAGTAAACTGCTCATTGATATATAGCGTTTCTTTGCCTGTTTCAGGATAAATGTGAACTACGGGGTGAACCACTGGCGGGTTTTCCCGTGCGGTTTTAAGTAGGGATTTGTGCCAGTCTAGCTCAATGTCTTCTGACTCTATACCTTCAAAGGCCACCAGCGAGTGTGTCGCGGATAAGGTTCTTAACTTCGCTTTCATATCTTCATCTAGAGATTCAAAAACCGCCGTCATAGAGCACCAAATCGTATCTCCGCCGACGCTTGGAATGTGTTGAGCATGTAACAGGGAAGCTTTTGATGGCAAGCTACGCCACGTTAGATCGGTATGCCAATAGCTTTCCATTGGCGCATTGCCACAGGTTGTTTCGATCACACTCACCTGTGGCGCGCTTTCGAGTCTAGGGAAGAAAGGATGTGCGGGTTCCAATGTTCCAAAACGTTCTGCAATCATCAAGTGCTGTTCAGGAGACAAGGTCTGCCCATCGAGAAAGATCACTTGATGGGCTAAAAGCGCCTGATAAACCTCATCGAGTTCAGTTGCACTGCATGTAGCGAGATCGACTCCATTGATACGAGCGCCGATGTGAGGGGTAATGGGTTCGATTTTCAACATAAATTCGCTTAATGGTGGTATTGAATTACGGGTCTGTTCTGGCAACTAGTCAAATCTTGCTACAAACAGTAAACCGGAAAAATACAGATTTTCTTTCGCACTTGCAGTAGAAAATCGCCTCTCCGAAACAAAAAAAGAGCCCCTAAACTGGAGCTCTTTTCGTTTTTTGATACTTCCTGTATCCATAGACAAGTCCAATCTGTAGTACTTTCACTGAAAGCCAGATCATCGATATCTCCAGTTGTGTATCAACTTAAATCTAGCACACTACCTTCAAGCTTTTCTGAGACACAACCGAGATAATGAACTTAGTGCCACTCCATCTCACCGCTTAACACTTTTGCACCCAATTCTAGGTCGCCTTCTGTTGTCTTGAATTGTGGGTATACTTTCTTCATGTAATCACTGATATCAGCAGATGTTGGTTTACTTGTACTGGCCAACGCGTCCTCGATGTCAGCAACATAATCCAATGTAAATTGAACGCCATCAGTACCTATTGGCATTTCACCTAAGTAATGACCTGGAATCACAACTTCAGGCTCAAGTGCCTTCATACGCTCTAATGATTGTGACCACGGGCCGCGAATCTCTTTTGATGCGGTATCTGCCATCCATACATGCACGCCACTATAAACGGACACACCACCAAACACGGTCTTTTCAGATGGAACCCACAGGTAAGCTTGGTGTGTATTAATTTCTCTCACTTCGATGGTTTCACCTTCGAGGTTCAACGTAGTGTCATTAAGCACGGTTGGGACAATGACTTGAGACGGTGCGTTGCCTTCTAAGATTGGCCCCCAGTATTCAAGCTTTGCATCTTTGGTTCGTTTGATGTGAGCAACGATCGCCTCACTGGCAACTACTTTGACGTTAGGAAATGCCGAAACTATCGGTTCCAAACCAAAGTAGTAATCAGGGTCACCGCTACTGATGTAAACCATCGACAACTCTTTGCCTGTGGCTTTGATTTGGTCTACAAGCTTTTGCCCATCTGCAACGCTAAATTGCGCATCAAACAGAATCACCTCTTTCTCTCCTGAAACCAGCACAGAGGTTGCTGGGAATATCGCGTTCTCGCCTGGATTATAGTGAGTGATGTTTAGATCGGCAGCAGAGACAACACTCGAAGCCGCTAGCACGGCTCCTAAACTCATAGTTCCCAAAAGTGCGGTTCTTGATAAAACGATTTTAGATAACTTTTTCATAGCTTTATTCCGATATTTAGAGTTGAACACCTGCCAACTCGCTGAATGTCCAAACATCTTATTTGATTGTTTTTAGATGAAATAGACATCAAATTGACTTTAACTGTTGCAGTTTTCGGACATATACTGAGGTCTGTTTGATTCTCTAGGTAATAAAGCAATGGATAAACTTGAGGCAATGAATGTCTTTGTCACCATAGTAGAACGTGGCAGTTTGAGCGCAGCGGCAGAGCACCTTGATCTCTCACGAACCAAAGTCACTCGCTATTTGAGTGAGCTAGAAAGCTGGATGGACACACGCCTACTTCATAGAACCACTCGAAGCTTGAGCTTAACCAGCGCGGGCAAAGAGACACTTGAAGTCGCAAGAGAATTGCTTACCCTTGAGGCGTCGTTAGCGGGTATCAGAAACCAAAGCCGCGAACACTTAAAAGGCCAACTGCGCATTACCGCGAGTTACTCCATCGTCGATAGTTTCTTGATGGACGTGATCGGTCGTTTCATCGCCAAATGGCCAGAGGTCTCGATTGATATTCTCTCTACCGACCAAACGGTGAATCTTGTTGAATCACGCATCGATTTAGCCATTCGCATTACCAACGAATTAACACCCAACATTGTCGCTAAACAGTTAGGCGAATGCCGCTCGGTGATTTGCGCTTCTCCCCAATACCTAAAAGAGAAAGGTACACCCAAAAGCGCTCAAGACCTAGCACACCACAACTGTTTGTCATTCAGTTACTTTGGTAAAAGTGCATGGACGTTTAATGGCCCTAATGGGCTGGAATCAGTTCCGATTAAAGGGAACATCAGTGCGAATACGTCTGAGGTTCTGCTTTCTGCCACACTCAAAGGTAATGGTATCAGCTTACTGCCCTTTCCTTCAGTGGAAGGCTTAATCGAAAGCGGGTTATTGGTACCTCTACTTTCGGAGTGGAAACCTAAAACGCTCGGTGTACACGCGGTTTACGGGACACGAAAACAAGTCACACCGCTGTTAAGAGCCTTTATCGATCACCTATCTAACGAGATGGAACAATCGACAAGTTGGTAAAACACAAAGAAAGAAAATAGAAACAATCACCTCATTAATAATACTGATACAGAATTAGAATTATTAATTTAACTTATATGACGTGCACTCTTATCGTAATCAGAACAAATCAATTTAATCGTCTTAAACGCTAATACGAACAAAGGAATAAAGAATGACTGCTATTACCGACCTAGATGTCTTATTGAAATCCATGTCACCAGAATTAATCGAAGGGAATTATGTTTTTTGCACTGTCGACGGAGGCTTACCTGACTATGTTCAACTTAATCCAATCTCGACTTTTCGTGAAAAAGAAGGTTTAACGCTCGTTCTTGAAGAAGATGTTGCGACCAAAGCTCAACTTAAGTTCGACGGTGTATTTAGCCTGATCACTTTATCGGTACATTCAAGCCTTGAGGCTGTTGGATTAACGGCGGCGTTTGCGACAAAGCTTGGTTCATACGGCATTAGCGCCAACGTTGTTGCAGGTTATTACCACGACCATATTTTTGTTCAAAAAGACAAAGCAGAAGCCGCAATGAGTGCGCTTAGAGAATTTTCAGAAGCGGATTAATTAAGAGTTCTTTACTCACAAGCCCAAAAAAAGCGACGTAATCTACGTCGCTTTGACTTATTGCTTACCACGCACTTACTGATCAGGCATCAGCAAGCGAGACAGTTAAGCAAGCTTAAAAGTCGCCACTTTGTCACTTAAACCAGCGGCTTGGCTTTTAAGTTCGTTCGACTCAGTTAAGCTGTCCTGTGCGCCCACCACCAAGTGGTCAGTAACATCTTTAATGGTCGTAATGTTCTGGGTAATTTCACCCGTCACGTGCGTTTGCTCTTCAGCAGCCGTCGCAATCTGAGTCGCCATGTCACTGATCAAAGCGACCGCCGCGTTGATCTCTTCTAGTGCATGTGAAGCTCTGTCTGCATCTTCTACAGAATGTATCGCCAATTTAGAACTGCTCTCCATCAGCTCAAACGCTTGCGCAGTTGTGCGTTGCAGGATATCAATCGTTGATTTGATCTCTTCCGTTGAAGAGTGAGTGCGTTGTGAAAGTACACGTACTTCGTCAGCTACCACAGCAAAACCACGACCTTGTTCGCCCGCACGCGCTGCTTCAATCGCCGCATTCAAAGCAAGCAAGTTGGTTTGCTCTGCAATGCCTTGAATCGTGGCTAATACCGTCGAGATCTCTTGAGCATGCTTGTTTAGTTCGCTAATTACACTACCCGCTTCGTTCACTTCATTGGCCAAGTTATTGATCGAACCTTTGGTATCAACAACCAGAGCGTGGCCACTATTAGTGCTTGTCGCAGAGTCCTGTGCCGCTTTCGCAGTTTGCTCTGCATGCGATGCAATCTCTTGCGTTGCGCTGGCCATTTCCGTTACAGCCGTTGCTACCATGGTAATTTCTTGCTGTTGATGGTTAAGTTCATTCACCGAACGGTTTGCGCGTTGAGCACTCTGCTCTGACTGACTGTTTAACTGTTCTGACTGCCCACGAATATGACCAATTAACAGCTGCAAACTGCCAACAAAGGTGTTGAAGTTATGAGCCAACTCGCCCACTTCGTCTTGGTTTTCAACATGAATACGTTGCGTTAAATCACCGCTACCATTCGCAATTTGTGCCAACGCTTGAGATACATGATTAAGCGGACGGAATAGAATCGTACACAGTAAATTAAACAATATGGTACAGACGATCACCACAAATAATGTCACCAGCACTTGTCCGATTACAGCATCAAAGAGTGGCGCAACCAACGAGTCATGATTAACAACACTGACAGTAATCAGGCTTGTTCCATCAATCGCACGTGCATACAACACGTAGTCAGTGCCATTCAACTCAATTCGAATGTGTTTACCACTAGCCAGTGTCTTTTGCACATCAGAAAAATTCAGACCAAGTGAGCTGATGTCTTTGTTCAGTAACTTAGTGTCTGGGTGCGTATAAACCGTACCCTTGTTGGTCGCAATGAACATGTAACCTTCACCAGGAAGAATCACTTGTTCTAAGCTATTAAGAATGTCAGTGATTTCAACATCCGCACCTAGCACAACCTGCTGACCATGCAGCTGCATTGCCGTGCCCAGTGAAACAACATTAGCCCCAGTTGCAGCAGCAACCGTTGGGTTGTCCATGAAAACCTTACTTGGGTTTGCGACTGCATTGGTATACCAGCCCCACAAGCGAGGATCATCATTACCCGGTGGTAGCACTACCCCATTCGCATTCTTTTGCGAACCATCAGGGAGTGCCAAGAAGACATTATCGAAAGACGCAGAGTCACGAACCTGTTTTAGGTGAGTCACCAAGCTTTCCTGTTTGAACTCTTTCGAAAGAGAAGTCAGCGCACGCTCTTTGGATAAGATCCAATCCGATACATATTGATTGTAAGAAGCGGACGCGCCCTCTAAGCGTTGTTCAACTTCTGTATCCAATCTTTGCAGTGAAGCACGAAAAGACAATGCCTCGACCAAAATCCCCCCCCCCAGGATAATGGCCATACTGGCTGAAATCGCCAGTTTATTTTTAAGCGAGAGTTTCTTGAACATAGGAAACCTATAATTTGGAAGTAAAAACCGTGGCGAACAAATTGGTTCGCCAAAACGGTTTGCAAGCGGGATATATTTTACGATTTAAAATAAATTAAGAAACCGATGAGCAACTGAAATATTGATATATGTGAGTAAGTGCACGCATCGTAACCCATTGATTTAGAAAATGGTAAACTCTAAGTTATGGGTTAATACGCTAATTGGGGGCGGATAATGGGTGTCTTTATTTGGTAGCAATAACGGCACAGATCGCGCTATGCCGTTAGCTCATTGGGAAGGTATTTCAATGTGTTGAACGTCTGAAAAGTCACAGGTCGCGGAACCAATATTCAAAAGTAGATCAACCAAAGTCCAACGTCAGCAGCAATCGTGTCTCGTCAGATGAAGTGACAGGCGAACGATGCACAAGGCCAGCATTTTCGTTGCCACTCCAGCGCTCCCCTTTCAACAATGCAACATCACCACTCGATAGCTGTTGGATATCTGACTCATGGCTATACAAGCCGGACGCTGAATCTGGCTGACCGTTGCTTCCACGACCAAGCTTAGAACGGTCGACCAAATCGTTTGGTAACCACTGAGTGGCAACACCATGATAAGTCGTCACTAAACGACAAGGCACTTGATCAAAATGGAAACGTGGGCACATCGCTTTATTCAGAACCGCTAAACGCAACCCGACGTCTTTAAGCTCAAACAAACAACAAAACATATCCACCAACTCTGCCATATTTTCTAAGAGCGCTCTCGAAGCAGTACCATCGGTGACAAATTCCAACTTATCGTAGGCGTTGTCGGGTGACACGCTAACAGATTTACTAAAGTTTGGATTCAAGACGATAAATTCATTGATTGCCGTCGTTAAACCTTCATCAAACTGTCGTTGCCATATCGCTATATTAATATCGCTTTTGTAGATATCCGTTAATACCGTTGGCTGTTCAGAAGCACTAAGTCCTTGTTTGTGACATGCCTGCCCCTTGATACCCACTGCAGAATTAATGTTGAGTGGCTGGTTGTTATTGGTTGCCAAAGGCTTCGTTAACACGGCATTCATTACGTCGTCTCCTTGATACATACTCATAGCTTCTCTCTTACCAATAAAATAGTTATTCGAAGTAAGAGTGAATAATGGTTATGTTATAACATAACACAATGAGCACTCGCAACTGAGATTACTAGCGATTAGATTACTAGCGATTAAATCACTAGCGGTAGCGTCCTAAAGAGTAAAGTTCGTTAATAATTAGAATTTTATTGAAATTTACAATATATCCGAAGTTTAATCGGAAATAAAAACCCGATGAGAAACTCTCCTCGCGAAATTAAATAGACTAAAAACATAGTCACGCCCTTCAAGAGTTATTGTTAATAATTAAACAAAAACAACCTTTTTTATATTTTTATTATTAACCTAAAATATAATTAATGCTAACATCACTAAGAAATACGTAGAATATAAACCACCTATCATAGAAAATAACACAAATTCAATTACATATATCTTAAAATGAGACTTTTCACTTTTTAACAACTAATTTAAAGATAAAAAGTGCACGATTAAAACAATTTTTGCACAAGTTTTATTCATTAAAAGCATCAATAAAACATTGTTTTATTGATGCTTTTAATCGCGTAGACTAATAGATAACTCTAAAAATTGTGCCCACTGCACCCTAGTCTTAAAGCCGTTTAATGAAAACCACCGACCTCAACCTCATTCCCGTATTTGTCGCTATATTTGAAGAAAGAAGCTTATCAAGAGCTGCAAAACGATTGGATATAACTCAACCGGCAGTAAGTAAAGCATTATCAAGATTAAGAGATGTGTACGAAGATACTCTATTCAATAGAACACGTTCAGGTGTTGAGCCAACAAGTTATGCTTTGGCTCTTTATCCTGATATGTCTGCGATCATTAACAATTTCAATGCTACTTTATCCTCTGCACATGACTCTTTTGAACCCGCTAAGTCTAAACGTTCGTTTTCTATTGCTTGTATGCATGCAACCGACTTCTTCGTTCTACCTGAACTGTTTTCTAGAATTCAACAATCCTCTCCAGGCATCACTCTCGTTGTCTATCCTTTAACTTCTTCTGATTACGAAAACGACCTTAGCTTAGGTAAGTACGATCTAATTATTGGATTACGGCCAATTGGGAATACTCTTCTAAAACACAAAGTCATTCTTACTGGGCAAATGAAAGCATGTTGTAGCTCCGACCACCCTAGAGTTGACGGAAACACTATTACGAGCGAACAATTCTATGCAGAAAACCATGTTGCAGTAACTCGTGAAGTAAACAGAGAGCATGTATTAGCGGATGCAGACATAAAAGCACTAAATAAACGAAATGTTGTCTATAATGCTTCTAGTTTTTTTGAAACATTTTCTTTAATAGAAAAAACAGACTGTATAGCCCTTTTACCTTCATTTATGGAAAGTACTTGTAGGGAGAAGTTTTCAATAAGAATTTTTGATCTTCCTTTTAAATTCAATGATATAAGCATATCCATGTATTGGCATCCACGTAAAAATGTTGATGCAGCACATCAATGGCTCAGAAACCAAGTATGTACAACAACCACACGTGTAATAAGCACAACTGGGTAATATTCCCCCTTAGCTGACATGGTTTTATAAAAAAGCACCTGTTAATTAATCGCCACTACGGTGAGGTAATACTTATTATTTAATATATAACCAATTTTCATATTTCAATTCGTCATAATCCTTGCTCTTTATTGAAGTAACTTCACAAAATCAAGGTATTATAATGAGAAAAATGAATATTGGCCCACTTAAGATGTGCGCTTTATCCACAGCAATTTTGGTTGGCATCACTGGGTGCAACGATGATGACGATAGTACAAGCTCTGCACCGATTGAATTCAACAACCCAGTTACGAATATACAGGGTACCTTTGTAGACGCTGCGGTTGATGGCCTATATTACACCGATAGCAAAATTAACTCTGGCTTCACTGAAAATGGCGGTCAATATACTGCATTATCAAGTAGTGCAGTAACCTTTTACCTTGGTGGTGAAAATGGACTAAAAGTAGGTGCGGCCTCTAACCGTGATGTTTTAAGCCCATTTGAAGCAACAGGTACTTACGAAAGAGCAGTCAACCTCGCTATTCTTCTTCAATCGGTCAATGTTGGCGACGAAGACTCAAATATTGTTCTACCCGAAACGCTCTCGACGAACATCGGTGAAGCAACCATCAGTGCACTACATAAAATCAACCTAGACGACCAAGACACGGTTATCACATTCTTAGAAGAGCATATGGGAATGGATGAGGCTGACATTGTAAGCGAGGATGATGCGATCGCTCACATGAACGATTCTTTAGGCAAGTATGAGCGAGGCGAAGACTCATCTGTTCCAATGTTTCAGCGTGGTAGCGGTAACATCATTCGTGAAGTTAGCGTCAGTCAATATAAACTGACTGGTTTTAACGATGATAATTCTGCGAATCAAAAGGAATTTTATGTTCATGCAGACAAAACCACCGACGAAGACACGTTTAATCTAGTTCGTAGCTCTGCTCGCTGGGATTACAAACTGACTGAAGATGCCATCGTTTATATGGAAGGCAACAACGATTCAGGTTTTGGCTCTGCTTGGGCCGCACAATACTTGACTTGCGTTGCAGCAACTGGTGATTCGACTAAATTTACCGTTATTGATGATGAGCAAACTAAATGTGATGGCCAACAGGCAACAACGGATGACCAATTCGATCTGACCGGTACCCCATTCTTATATAAGTTTAACAACCCTAACAAAAGTAAACCTGAAAAAAACTCCAGCTATGATGATGATGAACTAGCGAACCACATGCCTTACATCCTAGCCACGTCTCAATCAGAGCTAAATACTATGGTCGAAAACGATCTGTATGATGACTCAAATGACCAAGACGGTAGCGCATGGCAATACAACATTTACTCACAGTCTTACGATGCCACGACTGAAGTACTAACAATTTTAGATAAAAAATTCCAGCTTGGCTCTCACGCAGATAAGTCTGCACCATCAGCAAGAGCCTCGGAATCCATTCGTTTCATCTACGAGATTGAAGATCAAGATACTGACCGCTACGTCGATTTTGTAGGTACATGGGAACACTTAGAAACCTGTAACAACGGGGAACAAGCACGTTCCGAGTATGTATTTGGTGAGACTGACATCACTATATCTGGCCAAGAATGTAGTGGTTCCACGCCAGTAGACTTGGATGATGAGGGGCCTTATTCTTATGCCGATTTTTCTAACCTAGACTATTGGTGGTTTAATCAAACAGGGCGTACTTCAAAAGCGACGCTTACCGAGCTAAATACAACAGTTCGCTTCTGTGACTCTGGCGAATACGAAATGGGCAATGAGTGTCCAAACGGAAAAGAGTACTTCGTAAAGTGGTCATACATGCCTGCAGGTAAAGACTGGGATCAAGGTGTTTTAACTCGTCGTAAAATGCTACCTATCGGTATTTCAAAGAACGTATCTACATATCAAAAAATAAACTAACCTAATGCTTGTGGGGCCGTATAGGCCTCACAAGCACAAATCCTGATTGCTACCTTAGTTTCTCATCCAACTAACTGTTCCCTTTATCACATCAAGTACCTGCTTCTTGCGCCTGCTTCCAACAATTGACTCTTGCCTACTGAGTTGCAGTAATTTTTAAAATACTGACCTAAGCTTCTATCTACACTTAACGAAGAAACTCATCTATATGGTGACAACTTATGAAAAAACTAATCTCTACACTCGGCCTCCTATGCACCGTTATCTCCGCTCAATCTTTCGCGGAAACGGGCTACACGTTAGATCCCAATTTATCAAATATCACGTTCGCAACCATTAAGAAGCAATTTGTTGTTGAGCCCGCATCCATCAAGCCTTTATCTGGTGGGCTTACCGAAGAAGGTCAATTTTCCATACTGTTGGACGTGAAAAGTGTGAGTACTGGCATCGCTATTCGCGATCAGAGGCTAAGTGAACTCTACTTTGAATCAATGACTTTTCCTGAAGTAAAAATATCGGGAAAGGTTGAGCCGTCAATGTTGACCGGTGACCCACAAAGAACCACCATTGCCGCTGAGGTTACCTTGCACGGCGTAACAAATACGATTGCGTTTCCCGTTGTAGTGGTTCCATCAGATGGATTTGTCATGGTTAGCTCTGCCTCGACAATCATCGTCAACGGCGCTGATTTTGGGATATCGACAGAGAATCTAAACAAGCTTTCAGCAACCGTGGGTGGATTAGCGATTTCCGACAAAACCCCCTTAAGCTTCAATCTACTTTTTGACCAGTAATGGTTTATATCTCTCCTTTTAGAACCACTTCATTTCACATTCACCAATCGTTTAAGAATGGTGAATGTGAGTGAAAATACCGATCTATACGAGAAACTCGTCTGCTTCAGGCTAAGATTTGAATCGACTGAACCGGCCCCTCCGTTCGATTCCCCTAAACAGGTCATAGACACCTTTCACAAAGCGTTAAATTGAGTATTAGTTGAGCTCTGAGATGTCGTTGATGTCACATGTCGTTACACAGCATGACACCTTAGGGCTTTACATCTTGGGCGAGGTAAACAACAATCCCTGAGAATAAATCCATAACCTAATGTATTTAGAAATTATGAGTAGCACAGAAAACAAAAAATCGAGTCCTCTTTTTGAAGTCGTGTTTAACGTCTTCCTCCCTTCATTCATCTTAATGAAATTCAGTGGAGAAGAGCACCTTGGAACAGGCTTAGCACTGCTTGTCGCCCTTGCCTTCCCTATCGCTTACGGTGGTATGGAGTTAATCCGCAACAAGAAATTTAACTTCATCGCAGCGCTTGGCTTCGTCAGCGTGCTTTTAACGGGCGGTATTGGTTTCTTCGAACTAGACACTCGCTGGTTAGCATTAAAAGAAGCATTGATCCCCGGCCTAATTGGTTTGGCGGTTCTTGGCTCAACCTTCACCCGCTACCCGTTTATCCAAAAAGTTATCTTCACACCGGCTCTATTAAACATCTCTCTTATTGAAGAGCGTTTAAAGCAGTTTGGAAACCAAGCTAAGTTTGATCGTTGCCTAATGACATCAAACTACATGTTCGCTAGTACGTTCGCCTTCTCATCTGCGATGAACTACTTCCTTGCGACTTGGATTGTGACCAGCCCTGCGGGCACGGTAGCCTTCAATGAAGAGTTGGGTAAGCTAACCCTATACAGTTACCCTGCAATCGCGATTCCAAGCCTTCTAATGATGCTAGGCATCTTCTACTACATCTGGCGTCAAGTGCGCGACATGACTTCGCTAGAAACAGAACAGATTTTTATCACTAAATAATTCTGAACCACAATATGAAGCCCAGCGATTTAGCTGGGCTTCTTTGTTTTTACTCTCTGGTTTGTCGATCTTATAAACCTCAACTTCGATTAGGCTCATCAATCAAGAGAGCTAGCCGAAGGCTCTTTCCTTCGTTTTATTTGGGTAGCGTGTCTATAAATCAATAATAATCAATGAATTGCATTGATTGAGCTGACAGATGCTTTTATAGTCGATTCTGTTGGTTACTTTACAAAGCTCTACCCAACCACTGACAATATTTCAGTTGCCGTTGATAAGATCGCAGAAGCTAGGTGTTAAAAGTAGACGCCAGCCGTACTCAATAAGGAATATAGGTTATGAACAAATCTCAATTAGTTGAACACATCGCGACTTCTGCAGACATCTCAAAAGAGCAAGCAGGTACGGCGCTTAATGCGCTTGTTGAAGGTATCTCTACTTCGCTTGCTAACGGTGATGACGTATCGATCCTTGGATTTGGTAGCTTTAAAGTTAACTCTCGTGCCGCTCGAACTGGTCGCAACCCGCGTACCGGAGAAGAGATTCAAATTGCAGCGTCAAAGACGCCTGCATTTAAAGCAGGCAAAGCACTGAAAGAGACGTGCAACCTGTAATAACAAAAATACAAGGAAGGTTACGATGACGACTAAGGAAAAAGCGAAAACGAGCCGCAGTAAAAAAGCAGGCAAGTCGACTAAAGCACAAGCAGAAACGCCTAAGACTCGTCAACGCATTGAAGAGCTTCTCGAAGAGCGCGAATTGGCCAAACTGTTAGAGCTATAGTTTCGGTAAAATACAGTTTGAACAAAGTGATAGTTTGTTATCGTTTTAATGCCACTACAAGTTTGTAGTGGCATTTTTGGTTTTAGAACAAGCCCCACGACTTCAATTCCTTCCCCCCTTCCAAAAACGAAACTTTAGCTTACTGGCTTAAAGCCGATATCGCGTTGACGGTTACGCTTGAGAAGCGCATGCTTTTATTTCGAGCAGAATTGTTTGGCTGTGAATACGAGCCATCATTCGTTTTGCGCAACTCACTCAATTGAATGGCAGGTCACATGAATAAGATTGTTATGTTAGTAATGGGGCTACTCTTTACTAGTCGATTGTTTGCCAGCATTGTGCCGCATGTAGGTCAACTTGAGCATGATGCTCCGATTCTCCTTCGCTCAGCCTTGATTGTGGGCGTAGCAGCTTATGTCGTTTGGACAGCATTCAAATATTTCAAAAAGAACAAAGCCTCAGGTTCTGATCAACTGTAACGACAGCCGATCCAATCTTTTAGTTTGCAGCTGATATCGGCTAGTTATCTGCGAAATAATCGGCCAAGATTTTACGCCACTTTCGTGATTCACGAATCTTCAGCAGCGCGCGGTTAATCTCTTCTTCATAAGAGTTATTTTCGGTGATGATAAAGCCATAGTTCTGCTTTTCTAGCTGATACGGCAACACTTCTAGATCCTCAAACTGTCCGCTTATTCTGCCATTACCAATCATATATTTGAGCACCACATCATCGGCGACAATGGCTTCTACCTCACCTTCCTCTAAAGCAGCTAGAAGCCTTGGCATATCGATATAGCTCTTGTGTCTGATGCCGAAGCTTGTGAGCATCAAAGAAGATGTTGTGGCGACTTTTGCCCCTACTTCTACATCCACAAGGTCATTCACGCCTTCAATATGGGAAGAACCTTGGCTGAGAGTCAACTTGCTAGCTAATACCGCGGTAATACTGGCGATGAAAAGCATGCTAAACACACCAATGAATACCGTGGCAATTCGTCCTGTTAAGCTCTTAAACTCAAAGTAATTGAATGGACCTCGCGTGATAAAAAGCAACCCCATGATAAAGCTTTCCAACAAACGGCCCGTTCGGCTTTTCATCGAGTAGAGCTTTTCATTCTCACCATGTTCCAACAGATAGAAAAACGCACCTATTAAACCAGCGACAAAAACGACAGCGCCAATGATCATCCACAACGCAGGATTGAAGAAAATCGCGTGTAAAGTTTGCAGGTAGCCCTGTTTTTTAACAGCAATCGCGAGGTGAGTTTCGTAAAAAGAATGAGAAAAGTCGGCAAACAACTCTCGCTCTGGAGTGATTGAAATACACGATACACCGACGTCAATTTGCTCGGTTTCAATGGAATTAAGTAAATCATCTAAGCGGTGGGTCTCGACCGTGTATTCAACGTCCATCTCTTTAGCTATTTGTTCCCAAAGCTCGATACTCAAACCATTCCATTCACTTTCCATAGAACTGATGACAAAAGGAGGACATGGATAAACGCCAACTTTAAGCGGTTCGGAAGAAGCATAATTACTGAAGAATGGAGAAAGTAGAACAATTGATAGAGCGCAATATCGGAATGTTGAATTGAAGAATTTTGGCATCAGCAGCCCTCCAGAAAAGGCAGTGATGAATTGAATCGAGTTCGAGAAAGCTAGCCCCAATGAGCGGATTAAGCATGCCCAAGAGCTAAAAGTTAGTTAATAAATTCAATACTGCCCTAGTTTTATTCGTTGTTACATTAACTATAGAAAACCTCCATTTATTGTGCAAAACAACGCAATCAACAAACTGGTGCCATCTGAGGTGCTTCATGATCACTAGGGCGAAGACATAAACTGGCTCTGCGCCGATGAACATAGCTTTCCGCACTGAGTAACTTGGCTTTCAAGGAAATGAATATTGCGTCTATTTTTGACCCATTTAGCACGAATTTCTATCTCTCGACCAATAGAAATCGGATGATGAAAACGAGACGTTAAACTCACGGTCATCGCATTGATATTGTTCCGAAATAAGCAATGCAGCATCGCGCTGTCATGCAGTGTGGTGATAATGCCGCCCTGCATGATGCCATCGTAGCCCTCGGCTTTATCTGTTGGTACAATCTTGGCTATAACGTCGCACTTGGCTAAAGCTTCATACTTGGTCAAAGCTTCATGCGTACCAATAGCTTCAAAACAAACGGCGCTGTCTGCGAAAAAACCTTGGCTGCACACTTGGCAACGGCGATGATTGTGAGGAATGAAAACCTTCATACTTTCCCTTATTCCTTTTTACCCTTAGATTCCTAGAGATTGATATGGCTCGACCAAAAAAACATCGTCAGTTATGTACCCGCGCGGCTTATTCTTGTTTTAAGCCTAATGGCGTTCCTATGGACGAGCTTCATAAAGAAGAACTGTTATTGGAAGAGCTCGAAGCTTTGCGCTTGGCTGATCAAGAAGGCCTAAGCCAACTTGAAGCCGCTGAACAGATGCAGGTTTCTCGTCAAACGTTCGGCAACATCATCAAGCGTGCACGAGCTAAAGTCGCCAAGTGCATCGTCAACGGCCATGCGTTAGTGATTCAAGGCTCACAGCCCTGAACCTTAATTGGTTGGCTCAGTAATCTGATACAGCTTTCGGCTTTGCCCTTCACACACCTCTTTGCAATTACATTCACGCTCGATATCTAACTGCGCCAGTCCCCCGCAACTGCCTTTGATTGGCTTACGTGAAAAAATCACACCTATCGCCATCAGTGCAACGACTCCGATAAAGCCCAATAGCGTCAACAAGAAGGTCATGTGCGGATACCTCGAATTGGACCTAAGTGATTAGGCTGCGCCATAAGAATCGAAGCTTCTTTTCTGTGCCCTTTCTTACCGCATACTTTTTTAGTATGCCCGGTGTTTCTAGGCTCTCGGCCATAATCAAGATCGGTCACTTCTTGTAGATTGTCGAAGTCCAAAGTGCTGATTTCAGCCTTCGCTGTTGATGCCAAAACTCTAATATCGTGATTGAACAAGTGCGCTAGCATCCTCTTTCCGATGTGACGAACCACCACAGCCTTCACATCATAAGAACGGAGAACAGAGATCCATTGCTTCTTTTTATGGCAAGAAGTGTCGGACTCCATCAGAGGAACAAGCTGCTTTATTTGTCTTTGTTCATCGACAATGGCGATGTGTGGGGAGCGGGCAAAGTGATTGCCGACATGTAAGTCTCGACAAGGTACTGCGTATAACATAGTAACTTCCTGTTATTGATGATCAGGAGTTTAGAATACGCCTCATTATTGGCATATGCCAATAATAATTATGTGCAAAATTAGATTTACCAATTGCATTGATCAAATTGTATTTCGTTTGTCGTCCCTTTAATTCTCCAGTTTCAACAACAAAATGATGCAGACAAAACATGATACAAATTTGATGTGAACCACACGTCGAATTGTTATAGTATAACATTACACCGAATAACCAAGATTCCCATGAAACAGCCATTTATTCTTACAAAGGCACTGCTATGCCTCTCTTCACGATATGTATGTCGATTCTCAGCACGCTTACGCTCTGTTAAGCGTTTCCCCCTTTGGTTAGCACTCTTGTGTTTTGCTCCAAGTTTGCATGCACATCCCCACTCTTGGATTGAAATGAAGACTCACATCGAAGGTGAAAATGGCATGATCACCGGCTTCTCTATGGAGTGGTCTTTTGATGCCATGACCTCTATGTATATGTTGGGTGGTGAAGACGTTTCTCCCGAGAAAGAGGAAGAGACATTCAAAAACCTCGCGGCTTCAGTCATCAAAAACATGATGTACGAGCACTATTTCACCTATTTCTACGATGATGAAGAACCGATCAAATATCAGGTTGCTGAACACGCAAAGTTTGAGCGTGACAAAGCCAAAATGGTAATGACGTTTGACCTACCTCTTTCTAAGCCAAAACCCGTGACTCGCGACTCGCTCCGCATGTTGATTTTTGACCCGAGCTACTTTGTCGATATGTCTTGGATCTCAAATAGTGATGTCACCTTGTCTAATTCGCTCGCAAGGCAATGTCAGTTAGAGATCGTTGAGCCAAACCCCACACCGGAGCAGATGAGCTATGCGATGTCTTTGCCTGCCGACGCCGATCCAGACAACACACTAGGTCAGCTATTCACGCAGTCGGTTGAGCTTCATTGTGCTGCGGTTCCCGCATCTTAATGCAATGGTTCGTTTCTACTCATTAAGGCTCTCTACTCAATATGAGAATGAATTCTGATATAGGTTTTTGTGACATGCTGAAAAATCAAATTAAGACAAAATATTACCTGATGGGTATCGCCGCTTTTGTGTTGGTTGCGCTGGGTGCATACCAATTATGGACAATGTGGCCATCGTTAGTTATTTCTAGTATCCAATGGCAAAGAGAGGTCAACTCTGAACTTGCCGACCTGCTTTATGACGCGAAGTCAAACCCTTGGGGAGCGGGTAGCTATCTCATTGGGTTCAGCTTTATCTATGGCATGCTCCACTCACTCGGGCCGGGTCATGGCAAGGTGATCGTATCAACCTACTTAGCGACTCACCCAACCAAAGCAAAAGCCAGTTTAGTGCTTACGGTTGTCGCTGCATTTTTACAAGCGCTGGTCGCTATCTTGCTCGTCAGTGTATTGCTATGGGGTTTCAGTGCTTCTATGCGAGTAGTGAACGACAAAGCGAATATGTTTGTCTCACTAAGCTTTGCGTTAGTTGCCATAGTCGGTGCATTTATCTGTTGGAAGGCGCTGAAAAACATCTACACCACAATGCGCAAGCCAACACTGAAAGTGAAAAGCATCGCCGCACTAGCAGCAGATTCAACTTCTCCAATGTATGGGCTTTCACCAATGAAGAAAGGGACAACGATAGCGCTTCGCTCGTCTACCTCTGTTGCTTCCCCGATGTTGAATCCAGCGAGTGCGATAAAGTCGGCATCTCACTCCCATACCCATCATTCACACACCGACTGTGGATGCGGCCACCAGCATGTTGCCGATGCAGATGCGATCAATAAAGCCTCAACGCTGCGCGAATACGCAGGCATCATTATCACTATTGGCATAAGACCCTGTACTGGCGCGATTATGGTGCTGCTTTTTGCCAATATGGTTGGCTTATATTGGATGGGTGTCGTCAGTGCTTTTGCCATGGCAGTGGGCACTGCTTTCACGACCTCGATGATTGCAATAATGACACTAACAGGCAAAAACTTAGTAAAACGCTATTTGACGGCTGGTAATAAGAACAACAGTGCATCATTGAAAGCAGCAGGACACTACTTGCAACTGTTTGGTGGGATATTGCTTCTGTTAATCGGTCTACTGTTAATGAGTGGTCAAGACAACGGCATGTCGCCAGTGTTCACCATGTAGATTACGCGAAGTAAGTGTAAAACCAGCTTCATTTCGACGGTATATGACCAAACTCTTAAGTTCAGTCCTATACCGTTGAACAAGTCATTAACGTATCCAAATAGATACCGAACACGTCCTATACGACCAAACCAATCAAAGGCGCAATAAGCACAGTAACTACCCCTGAAAACAGCATGATCAGGCTAGCAATAGTACCTGCTTTGGAATGAATACCATAAGCAATCGCAGTACCAGATCCATGTGCAGAAGCTCCAAGGCCAGCACCTTTGCCATGTCGTGAACGAATTCTAAATAAATTCAACATCGTTTCACCAACAACAATACCGACAATGCCTGTCATGACCACAAATATTGAGGTGAGTTCTGGTTCGCCACCAATGGCTTTTGAAGCCACAACCGCAAAAGGTGTCGTGATTGAACGAACAGCTAAGCTTTTCTGTAAAAGTTCGGATAAGTGCAACCCTTTGCTCAGTAAAATCGTACTGAATAAAGCGGTCATTACCGCCATCACAACACCGATTGAAATGGACAACCAGTGATTTTTGAGCAGCTTTCTATTCTCATAAACAGGTATCGCAAAAGCGACAGTCGCGGGGCCTAACATCCAAACTAACCAATGTGATTCCTGAATGTAATCTTGATAGCTAATATTCAGCAGCAACAGCACAGTGACAATAAGCACAGGCACAGAAACTAAAGGGATCAACCAGACCTTGTTGAACCGACCATACAGTGATTTAGTACTGTAATAACCTAAGACCGTAAAAACAAAACATGAGATAGGTAGAAAAGAGTGCATTATCGATGACCTCTCAATTTTTTAATCTCGTAGCGATAGACGATATCAACCACCAATGCCGTCATAGATAAAACAAACATTGTGCTCACACCAATCACCAATACGATCTTCATCCCTTGCTGCTGAAAAAGGGTTTGATAATTAACAATGGCAATCACGGCCGGAATAAAGAACAACAGCATTTCCGCAATTAGCCAATTGGCTCCGGCTTTAAACCACTGCACTTTGACCACCTTAGCCAGTAACAAGAACAATAAAAAGAACATGCCAAACACATTGGACGGCAATGGTATATGCAAAGCCGATACAAGCCAGTCGGACAACAGCCATACAAGGCACAAAGCTGACACTTGTACGGTGGTCATACCAATATGTTTCAGGTTTAGCGGATTCATTGAAGAGTGCCATTCACTTAATTGTTGTTTAAATTATCAAACATTGAACAACCACACTCAAATGAATAAAATAAACACAAAGTATTCCAAAAAGGAATGTCGATTATGACCATGAAAGAGCTTCAGTACTTTGTTACTTTGATCCGAAGCAATAGCTTCACAAAGGCTTCTGAGCAGCTTTATGTCACTCAGCCGACCATAAGTAAAGCGCTCAAATCTCTCGAAAACACTTATGGACAAGCACTCATCTATCGTAATGGGCGAGACATTGCCCTAACAGACGCTGGCCAAATCGTATTTGAATACGCGCAATCCATTCTCTTTCAACAACAAGAACTTGAAGTTCGCCTCAATGACCTTCAGCAGCTCAAAAGTGGTAAAATAACTCTCGGCATTCCCCCAATGGTCGGGCATTTGTACACTCATCTTATTCAGCGTTTTTCTCAACGGTATCCTGATATTGAAGTGTCTATCGTAGAAAGCGGTAGCCGCAAATTAGAAGCAGCAGTACTTGAAGGAGAAATCGACATAGCAATAACAATGCTGTCCGAGCCAAACCCTAAGTTCAACACGTGGGCCATAGGGAACTATCCAATATTTGCAGTCCTGCCCAAAACAGAACAATGGCAACCTATCGAAAAACTCGATATTGCGGATCTCCAATCGTTAACGTTTTATCTATACAGCCCTGAATTCATTCTTTCAGAAGTCATCACAAAGATGTGTTTAGCCCACGGATTTACGCCCAAAATAGGAGTGAGAAGCAGCCAATGGGATTTTCTGGCCGCGATGGTAAAAAGCGGTTTAGGGGTAAGCTTTATGCCAGAACCTATCTGCAACAGGCTCAATCCCAACGACTATTGTTTCATTCAGGTTGAGCAAAACATACGCTGGGAACTAGCGGCAATTTGGAGCAATGAGCATTATGTATCGAGAGCGAGCCAAGCCATGTTAGACGTGATACGCAGTTCAGAGAAACAAGACTCCCAATAAGACGAGCTCCCTCTTAAACCCAAATACATTTTTAAGTAGTAACCCTTCGCTGCATAAGCACCGGATACTGAAACCTGTTAGCTGTTCTTAGCTTTACACGCACTATTTAAGAACGCTTCAATTAGCACTTTGGCTAATGTAGACGTATGACTATCGGTAGTATTAATTTACAAAAGAGAAATAAAACCGTTAAAGAAAAGTATCGACAAGAGATACAATGCCCGAGTTGCGAGATCGCAGCATGGAATACCCAACCACAGAAAGCCCATTCACAGAGAACATTAAAGTAGCCGCACATGTCTAAAGATTCCGGTTTCACCACAGAATACACCCTCGACAAGACGTTTTTCGCAGAGTGTTATGATCAAACAAGCGTCCCAACTCAATTTCCAAAAGCTTATTTGAAAGCGTTTTTATTTCTTATTTTTGGTTGGGTTTTACTTGAGTTTGAACTGTTACCGAGCGGTTATGTTGGCTGGTTCTTTATTGTTTTGAGTGTGATTGAAGCATTCAGTGTGTACTGCAAGAGAACATGGTGGTTGTGGCGACAAAGAATCAGCTCTGGCGCTGGCAGCAAAATCGTCTTTCAAGGTGATGTTAATGGAGTGAGTTACAAAAACCACAAAGCGACCAACACTATCGCGTGGAGTGACATCGACCAACTTGAGCAGACCGATCTCGGCTTTATTCTTCATATCGGTAAACAGCGCCAATATGTCAGCAAATCTTGCTTAACTGATGAGGCAATTGCGTTCATGATTGAACAGCACGAAGCATCGAAAGCAAACTAACATGATTTAATAGCAAGGACACTTTGCCGTCTTTGCTATTCATTGACGATGCGGTTCCCTATTTCAATCATCATCTCTTTCATCCAGTTATAGAAAGGGTCATCACTAAGCCCGATAGACCAGCACATAGAAATAGGAATGGGCTTTAACATTGGCAATGGGATGCTGTTGTAGCAGTTTTTGTCGTCAATGCTTTCAATAAACTTGCTAGGCCCAACCAGATAAGCGTCCGTTGATTTAACCGTTTCTAAAGCTAACCAGAGCGTCGTTTCGTCAAGCAGTACCGGACTCTCACCGATCAGCTCATCATATATGTTCTGATATCGATGCGAGCCTCGAATTTTGACAATGGGGAAACTGGAGAGAGACTGTTCCAGTTGGTCGGCATTAGAAAAAATCGCGTGTTCACGTCTCGCAACCAATGAACTCGACACCTCCCCGATTTCATGGGTCTCGAACCCAGAAAGGCCTTCTGGCAACGATCCTAACGCAAAGTTAATCTCACCCAAGGTCAATTTCTTTATATTCTCATAACTCCAACTCTTGCAGGTCACCGTTACATTGGGTGCATGCGTTGATACTTTTTTGATGACTTGAGCCATCCAATGAGGGCTTGCGTAATCTGAAAGCATGATAGTGACATTTTGTGTCACCTCACTTAAATCAAGCTCTTCTGAATCGACTAAATTTTTGAACTGATTACATAGCAGCTCGACTTTGGGATATAACTGAATCGCTTTTTGCGTGAGCACCAATTGGTTCCCAACTCTCACCAAAAGAGGATCATCAAACATCTCTCGAAGTTTTGATAATTGCTTACTAACAGCAGGTTGAGTGATAAACAACAGCTCTGAACTTTTAGAAATATGCTTTTGATCCAATAGAACAAGCAGTGTTTTTAGTAAGTTGAGATCAAGCGCTCTAATCTTTGAAAACTCACTATTCCTCATAGTTATACCCTTCATAAATATCCATCACTTCAAATTCTAAGCGCAGCCGTTATTCTTTTCAAAAGAAATCAATTAGAAATGGTCATTGGAGCAAAATATGATGAGAAAAAGCGTGTTAGCCACCGTTTTAGCCGGTGTACTGCCTTCCCTATCAGCAACGGCAACAGAACAACCCAATGTGGTCATTATGATGGTCGACAACTTGGGTTTTGGAGAGCTTCAATCGTATGGCAGTACACGAGGCGTCGCGACACCAAACCTAGATAAATTAGCAGAAGAAGGCATCAGGCTGACAAACTTTAATGTTGAGCCTCAATGTACTCCTACCCGTTCAGCATTCATGACCGGTAGACGTCCATTGAGAACGGCAACAACAGAGGTTGTTTGGGGCATGGACTACGGCATGGTGAACTGGGAGGTTACCATGGCAAATAAGTTTAAGGACCAGGGTTACAACACCGCAATGTATGGCAAGTGGCACCTTGGGGACACTGAAGGTCGTACACCTTTAGAGCAAGGGTTCGATGATTTCTTTGGGGTGCTTAATACTTCCGACGAATCACTCTATTCGTCACAACTCCACTTTGAAAACGAAGATGGGTACGTGCCAAAGATCCAAGACACCGTCGATGGAAAGACAAAAGATGTCATGGACTTTAATTTAGATACTCGTCGTACTATTGATGAACAAGTCACTCAACGAGCGATGACACACATCAGTCAACAATTAGAAAAAGGCAGTCCTTTCTTTACTTTTGTCTCCTTTACTCAGCCACATCTGCCTACAATTCCTCACCCAGATTTTGCAGGTGTGACAGGCAAAGGAGATTATGCCGATGTTTTGCATGAGATTGATTTTCGCGCAGGGCAAATTATCGACACCATTGATAAAGCCGATGCCAGAAAAGACACATTGATTATCTTTATGTCAGACAACGGCCCAGAGTGGCACTACCCTCATCATGGTATCGCGGCACCATGGAGAGGCAATTATTTTACAGCGCTTGAAGGTTCAATACGTGTGCCATTTATCGCTTCTATGCCAGGCACAGTGAAAGAAAAAAACGTCAGTAATGAAATTGTGCACGTTGTTGATGTAATGCCATCCATCGGCGAGCTTGTCGGCTATGAAATGCCATCAGATCGTCATATCGATGGTATTAACCAGTGGGCTCATCTGAAAGGCGACACGGAACAATCTAATCGTGATGGTTTTTATATCAGCAATGGACAAATAGTTCAGGCGTACAAATGGAATGATTGGAAATTGCATTTCTACGATCAAGATATTATGCCTGAAGCACCCGTTAAACGTCAGATTCCAGCCGTATACGATCTGTCTAGCGACCCTCAAGAAATGTATGACATGCGAGGCGATGGTGTCCGAATTTTCCCTACGATAGTGAAACGAAACGTCGCGATTCAGCGAAACCTTGCGGTAAGTTGTGACACCATTCCTTTTCCTGCTCCTATGGGGTACGAACCTGACTGCAAGGGCGTTGATTTCACTCAACATATACCAGACGGTTTTAGAAAAGCTGAAAAGTAATCACCATTTACACGACTGTCATTAACGTTAGGCAGGTAGGACATAAAACCCTACCTGCACAATCTGAGGAATAAATATGGAAGTGTCTAAGTCTGTTCATATTATGAGTAAACCAACGGGTTCTGTATGTAACCTAGATTGTGACTATTGCTTTTACCTTGAGAAAGAAAAGCTATACCCCGAGCGTAATACTAACTGGAAAATGTCGGATGAAACGCTAGAAATTTATATCAAGCAACACATATTGGCTCAGCATACTGACCATGTGACTTTTGCTTGGCAAGGAGGCGAACCTTTGATGATGGGGGTTGAGTTCTATAAGAAAGCCGTCCAATTGCAAAACAAATATGCGAAAGGAAAGTCCATAGAAAATACGCTGCAAACCAATGGCCTATTACTCAACAATGAATGGTGTGAATTTTTCAAAGCAAACCACTTTTTGATTGGTATTTCAATTGATGGACCTGAGCATCTTCACAACAAATACCGCACGAGTCGCTCTGGTAAAGGTTCTTATCGCAAGGTAGCGCAAGCCATCGATTTATTGCGTGCACATCGTGTTCAGTTCAACACTTTAACGGTCATTGGCAGCCACAATGTTGACCATGCATTGGAGGTATATCAACATTTAAAAGCTTTAGGTAGCGAAGTACATCAATATATTCCTTTAGTCGAAAGAACGGCAGCAAAGCCAACGTTAGAGGGTTTATATTTAGTTGACCCGGAGCATGATAGCTCAGCTAAGTTGACGGAATGGAGCGTACCGTCTCTAAAGTTTGGACAATTCCTCGCGACCATCTTTGACTATTGGGTGAAGCATGATGTTGGTCAGATATTCGTGCCTTATTTTGATAACACTCTCGCAGGTTGGGCGGGAGAACAAGGCAATATGTGCACAATGGCCCCACGGTGTGGCAGTGCATTTGCAATGGAAGCAAATGGAGACATCTACAATTGCGACCACTATGTTTATCCTGAGCATAAGCTAGGGAACATTCACTCAAAAACAATTAATGAAATGAACTTCAGCGCCCAAAACTACGAGTTTGGTATCAAGAAGAAAGAGCTCAGCGAAAAGTGTAAGCAGTGCTCATATATAAAACTCTGCAATGGCGGTTGCCCGAAGCAGCGCTTTATTCCTAGGGCGAATAGCGCCCCCGATAACTACCTTTGCGCAGGCTATGAATACTTCTTTCGCAGTAGCGAAGTAAAGATGAAAACAATGTGTGACTTATGGTTTGCTGGCCGATCTCCCGCAGAAGTGATGGCGCTTTAAACATCCAATTAAAGGCCGTGATACTGGGAATATTGATTCATTGTTGAAAACAGAATGATGAGAGCGGATTATGTAAGCATGACATTCAATTGATTCAAGGTTATTTGCATGAAAAGTGAAGTGATACTGTTTGATATAAACGAAACGGTTTTAAATTTGGAGTCATTACAACCCAAATTTAAAGCTGTGTTTGGACACGAGGATGCCCTATCGCTTTGGTTCTCAAAGCTTTTACACACTTCAACAGTTTGCATCGCAACAAACGTAAAATCGACTTTTGCTGAATTAGCGGGTGTAGCGCTCGAAGCTATAGCACAACGGTACAATTGTCATTTAACGGCCGAAAGTAAGAATGCCTTGTTAACTTCTTTTGCAAGTCTAGCTCCCCACAAGGATATTAAAGAATCTCTACATAAATTGCGTAAAAAAGGTTTCAAAACAGTCGCTTTTTCCAACTCATCCTTCGACCTCATAACGGCCCAAATCAAGAATTCAGGCTTAGAAGATTACTTCGATACAATAATTTCTGTCGAAGGCACTGGCAGTTTTAAGCCAAATTCAGATGTGTATAAATTTGCCGCAGAAACTTTAAAAGAACCTGTCGAAAACCTTCGACTTGTCGCTACTCACGATTGGGATACGCATGGTGCATTATCTGCTGGCTTACAAGCAGCCTATATAGATAGAACTGGTGTTGAGTATCATCCCTTATATTTGAAGCCAGAGATTCACTCAAAAACAATGAATGGTGTGGTGGAACAAATAATTAATCAGAATTTAGAAAAGTAAGCTCTCAAATACTTTCCCTCATTCTTGTATATGCTTTAGTGTTTGATATTCAAAACAAAAAAGGAATCTTCATACAAGCAGAGAGCCATGTCTGCGCTACTAACACGATAAGCCAAACTGTTTGACGATTGTCTATCGATGTAGCTTGGGTAAACTTTTAGTTTGTTGTGCTTCACTAGAAGTTTGTTGTGCTTCAATTTATCAATCTGTGATTGAAGCCAGCACTTGAAGAGGTTTGGCGTTACACTCAATAAGGTCGAATAAATAAAGTGGATCTATGACATTTTCTCCTGCCATTTTGCGTAAAGTCTGGTACTCCCCTTCCATTAACCTTGGGCTTCGTGCAACCACTGCCATTGTGTTGTTTCTTGGTTTAGGGGTGCTGTCTAATCAACCCGCTCTCGCAATGACCGCGTTAATGACTATGCCTGCGGCTTTAATTAGTGGTCTTGATGCGGCTGGCCCAAGGCGATGGACACGTTTTGCGATTACCGCAACCGCTTGGGGAATCACTCAAGCCGTCAGTTACGCTCTACTGATCAGCGAGCTGCCTTTATGGGTAACCTATGGCGCATTGGGCGCTTTGCTTGCCAGTGCCGCAGTCAATGGTCCATTCTGGGCGCGGCTAGGTATGTCGAGCCTTCTGGTTGCGGTTGTCACCCTCTCACTTCACAATTCCAACACAGCGCTAAGTTTGTACCCTATGTTGGTACTCGGACCTCTTACTTTTGCACTGTTTAGCTGGCTTTGGTTTGCCCTGTGGAAACACTATGCGTTGCGTGTGTGTCTATCCGCGATTTACGAAACGTTGGCAGACTACATCCAGTATCGCCAAGCATTCCTGCTAGGTAGCGAAAATGACGCACCGAAAAGACGCATCAAATACCAGCTCATCGAGTTGTTCCAACAGGCTCTTCAGTCCGAATCTTTTCGATCGAAACAAGAAGATGCAAGTTCGCTCCGACAAGCTTTGTTCCTCGCTCTCGATACATTTGAAGTGATACTAACCAGTCATACAAGTAACCCTGATCTACTAAGCCAGTTTCAGTCCAGTAAGCAAAAACGAGACTTGTTATTGGTTTGGAGCCAACATTGTCAGCAAAGACTAAGACACAAAGCTAAGCAGCTTTTGCACAACACACATGAAGAGATGAGGCACTTAAGCTCATTAGAGCAAGAAGCCAATGACTTGATTGAAGCGGTCAAGCTCGAAGACCAACCCCGGTTTCGTTATTGGGCATACGCCGTGAAGCACATCTCTCGTCGTATTGAGCTTAATGAGCCCGCTTATGAACGTTCTTTTGAAGTGCAGCCGTTCGAGTTGTCTTTTCGCCTACCAAGCCGAGGAAATCCGATTTGGCGCCATGTTACCCGTGTCGGTTTGATGTTCGCACTTGGCGCTGGGATTGCGGAATACTTTGAATTGATTCGCCCTGACTGGGTATTGATTTCGATGTTGATGGTGATTCAACCAAGCTTCTTGGCAACACGCAGTAAAACTTGGCAACGCTGTTTAGGTACTGCGCTTGGCGTGCTGTTCGCGACTTCTGTGATTCACATTGGCGTACCGGCGACCGCGATGTATACGCTAATTGTCATCCTCTTGCCCGTCGCTATGCTCAATATTATGCGCCATTACTCGTTAGCCATTGGCTGTATTACAGCGCTATTGATTTTGGTGTATCAAACCATGGCCCACCAAGGACTCGACTTTGCAGCGCCACGTTTAATCGACAACATAGTAGGTGGCGCAATTGTCTTACTCGGATATAGCTTGTTATGGCCACAATGGCGAGGCAAAGAGATCCACAATCAAGCGTTAAAAGCACTTGATAGTTCAAAAAACTTATTTGTATATTGCTATGAACAACTACAAATTGACACTGAACGACATGACCATATTGCACTAACCAAGCAACGTGCTGCCATGCTAACCGCAGAAAGCGACCTTGAGCTGATTTACAACGAAATGCAGCAAGAGCCAAAACATACTCGCGCCGATCCTCACTATTATGAAGATATGCTGAGTCACTATCGATTATTAAGCCATTACCTCTGCTTGCTGATTCCATTGGTTCGAAAAGGCACGCAATACCAAGGCACACAACAAGTCGAACGCTTAATTCATGATGCGATGGACGCGTTAATAAATACCATTCGAGATAATCGCGTCCATGAACTGCCAGCGCTAACCAATCAAACCGATGCCGAGCACCCCACTTCTACAACAGGTCAACGCTCAGTCGAAGAAATCATCTGGTTGGCACTGATGACAATAAAGCAAATGCACGATTTAGTGAGACGAAATCTTGAAAGCTAAAGCAATACCGTTTAAAGGCAGTCTTCGTCATTTTGAGGATTCTGGATCAATTAAATCAAACATTTACACAATCCCGATGATCTCAACCAATGAGTTAAGCTTTTTTGGTACATTAAATCCAATTCTGGCGATGATTCTTGATGCTACCTTAATGGGTGAGTCCTTTAGCTGAGTCCAAGTCGTCATTATGATTGTCATGGTCGCTAGCAATATCATTGCCCAGCTGATTGAGTACCGGAAAAACTTGCCGACAGAGCAAGTGATTATCAGTTACTAACTTTAGTTAATAATCCACCGACTTAGCCGCTTTCCTCAAAGTGGCGTCGAACAATTCCAACCTTCTCTTCTCTCTTTGCTTTGCTTTGCTTTGCTTAAAATAGTGAACGATTTCTTATAGCTTTAAATAGTAACAAAGCGTGATACCTCCTTTATTCTTTTTAGGTTTCCTATAGAATCATCGCAAACATCCAACGTGACCGGCTTAAGGAGTAAAGATGACTATATCCAACGTTCAAATTTTCTTTGCTTGCCACCCTTCACAAAGCCAAAGTAACGCAGTCGCAATTTACCTCCCCTGCAATAAATAACCCACGCTATAACGTTCATCCCCTGTTGGAATGAGCGACTCGAAGTTTTCTATATTACTTGGTTATTATTGGAGGGTGTATGTCCCTTTTTGTTGCCTCCCAAATATTGGTAGGCCTAGCTGCATTGTTCGACATTGCATCGTTCCAGTTCAAAAATCGAACGCTACTTTTATCTGCTTTATCTATATCAGCCCTGCTCATTGCCGCTCATTTTGCGCTACTTAAAGAATGGACGGCCGCATGCTTGTTGCTCGTAGGAGCATGCCGTTATTTTGCGGGAATTTTCATCGTAAGCCATAGAATCAAGTGGTTGTTCTATTTTGTAACGCTCCTGGGAACACTGCTAACATTCAATGGATTAACAAGCTTTCTTAGCTGCACAGCGTCTTTGTTGCACACCAAAGCATCATTCAGTAACAACGATAAATTAATGCGTTGGTTGATGGTTATTGGTACCGGAGTTTGGTGTGTACATGATGTTTTGGTCGGTTCGCCAGTCGCTGTCTTGATAGACGTACTATTCATCGTAAGTAGTGCGGTTGGATACTATCGAATTTACGTCAAAAAGCCGATTTTAGTCACTTAGGGATGGCTATTGATAGCCTCCTTTCACAACAACACGCGATTTGATTGCGGTAATTACACTAGCTTCTTATGGTTAAAATGCCGTATGGTACAAACAATAAAATTGAAGATTCCCCCGGGCATGCCCGGGGTACTTACCGTGACAACGCTAAAGCGTTGACCAAAATTACAAACAGCTTACGCTGTAATTTTGGAATTGGCATTCATCCACGGGTAAACCCGTGGTTTTCTGTATTCACAGAATAAAGACTCGCGGCCTCTGCCGCAGGTACTCTCCATTTAAACGAAAAGACTGACTATGAATTTTGATATCAATGCACTGAAGCACCACCAACTGGTCGAAGATGGTCAACTAGAGGGCTGCTACATTCATCAGCCTGTACAGGGCAGCCAGCCAGATGATGAAGCGGTTTTAGCCGAGCGACAAGCGCTGGAAAAGCTAGGACACAAGGTAGTGCAAGTTAAAGCGAAAGGCGGAACAACGACTTTCGCCGAGGCGATGCAAAAGTTTGCCAAGAAGACAGATCATCAAACCAAAGACTAAGAAATTGGTTAGAGATAAGCACCCTGCCGATTATTAAGTCAGCAGGGTGTTTTTTTATTTACTGAGTAAGTTGACTGAACTTCGGCAAGCTAGCCACAAACCTTTGGTGTACCTCCATGTAGGTTTGCACATAGATTTCGTCGATACGCTCATTACTTGGGAAGCTCGATGAGAAATCAACATGCTTACGATCAATCGACAATTTGGCTGCCTCGATAATATGAGCAATAAACATTCGAGGATCTTCCAAGCCGATTGAGATACGCATTGTGGTCGGTTTAATGCCGGCTTCATTGAGCGCGTCGTCGCTGAGTTCAGAGTGCGTGGTCAGTGCCGGACACAGCGCCACCGTATTGGTTTGCCCAAGGCTTACTTGCATACCGATAGCGGGTTCAAGCATGTCGAAGAACTGTTTAAATCCATCTCGATTGATTGGCGCGCGATTGCCGTTCCCTTCCATATCGATAGTAAACAGCGCGGCTGGCAGCCCCAAGTACATATTGTTCTGGCAATGTTCATAGTTATCGCTGTCAGGCAAAGCAGGACACGACACGTTGATGTCTGGGTGAGCATCAAAGATCTTCGCGAGCGTCAGTGTGTTAATGGTTTTCTGCACCACTCGCATCTCATAAGTTTTCATGCCATTAAGCACTTCAAACGCTTTATCTGCATCTAAGAATGCCCCTTTAATGTAATACACATTCCAAAACAGGGTTTCGTTCCAAGGAATGATCGCCTCATCGCCGTTGGTTTTGGTGAAAGTCACCTCCTCCCCTTTTGGAACAAACATGGTCTCGTTTCGTCCAATCACGACCCCAGCGGTTGTGGTACCCGAACCTGCCAGTTCTTTGGTGTAGGAATGAATCACATAATCTGGCCTTTCCATCACATCATCACGTTTAAGCACTGGGTGAAGCAACGGCGTGCCTACCGTCGAGTCGACAATCACATCCCAACCACGAACGTGACCAGCTTTACTGATACTAGCAACATCTAACACGTAGCCATGTGGGTTACACGGTGACTCAAGATAAACGTAGATCTTCTTACCCGCAGCGAGACGATCCGCGTATTTATCAGCAACCTCATCAAGGCGAGACGCAAACTCATCTCCCGAGTAACCATCGACCCACTCTACTGCCACATTCAGGTTGGACGGCTTGCCAAACCAATCTTCTAACAGCTGATAAGAACCGCCGTAGATATTACGTGAGGCCAACACAATGTCTTCATGCCCAAGTAAGTGACTCAACAACCCATCAATGGCTGCCATCCCAGAATTAAAGTTCCATGCGAGGTACTCGTTGGCTCTAGAACCAGCCTCAATGTCAACCATGTGGTTAGCCAGTGAAATCGATGTTGGGTTCAGCAGCCGAGAGTAAATATCGTGTAGCGGCTCTTTACCGTTGAACGCATCTTCTATCCATTCTGTACAAGCAAACAAATAGGTCGCAGTGCGCGTAATAACCGGGCTGGCAGAGAAAATAGCGGCGACATTATCGAAGATAGGATACGCGCCTTTAGACGCAAAATTCCCATTATTGGTGGCAATAGATTGGTAAGTGGTTCGCATCGGGTTTTGCAGGTTATCGAGGATCTTCGCGATCTGGAATGACAAGAAGCGTTTAGCGTTAAACCAAGCGATTCGGTCACTCTTGTCGAGTTCTGATAGGCCGTCAACCGTCAATGCCCAAAGATCGTGAGTCTTGGTATTGGCTTTGTACAGGGTCGTCGCCAGTTCAATCAGCGTGACGCCGTAATCACTGTTTGGGTCGATACCAAAGTGCTTCGCTTGCTCAATGGCAAGGGCTTCTGCTTGTTCGTGTTTGGTTGTTTTACGCAGTGGGCTAAGTTGAGTTGAAGTATTCATAATTCCTAAGTCATTCCATGCTTGTTGTTCCTTCTTTAATTGTAGTTTTGGGCAGATGTTAAAAATTGCTATTTGCGAAGTAAGACATAAACTTTGAGCAATAATATTGCCAAACAAACTTCAATATTGATGGAATATGCCAATGGACGAGATCGACAAGAAAATACTGGCTGAACTGCAAAGCAACGCTCGGCTCACCAATCAAGAGTTGGCCGATCGAGTGGCATTATCACCCTCTCCTTGCTTACGCCGAGTTCGAGCACTGGAGAAACAAGGGATCATTCGCGGCTATCACGCTAGCGTTGACCAAGAAGCATGCGGCTTACCTGTGAACGTGTTTGTATTGGTGAAACTTGAAAAGCCGACTGAAGAGAACATGCGAGATTTTGAGCTGCACATCGAAGTGATTGATGAAGTACTAGAGTGCTTTTTGATGACAGGCAATCACGACTACCTATTGCATGTGGTAAGTGAATCGCTCAAAAGCTACGAGCAGTTCATACGTAAACAACTAACTCGCCTACCCAATATTGCGTCTATTGAATCCAGCTTCGCATTTGGGCAGGTAAAGACAAAAACGAAACTGCCAGTCAGGTAAGTAAAGTCGCTTTTAAGTCAGCAAAAATGGCTTTTGACCTTGTGCTTGAGTACTTTCTAATAGCTGCGCTACTTCAAGAGTTATTTGGTCTACAACCTCTTTGACAAACACGGTTCTGTCATGACCAGACAATTCTATGGCGGCTCCGAGATTGGGGATTGCCCAGTGAAGCCTATTTGGTATGTGTGAACAAACCACGTTTACGCATTCAACAAACAAGTGACACTGCTCACTACTTGCTTGGTCACAAAGCGTAATCACGTAGTCGAATTTTTCATTGGTCTTTTTATATTCAAATACTGTTTTACTCTCGCCAATTATTGCAACGTCAAGCATGTTAGACAATTCGTCTAAGATAACTTTAGGGGTTTCACCTGGCTCAAAACCACAGCAGCTAGCTTGTATGATTCCATTAGATTGCTGCTCGACAACCGCTTTAGCGATAGCAGCTCTTACACCTTTCTTCACGCACACAAATAGAACTTTAATGGGAGTGGCATCCATATCTCACATACTCTTTTAATGACGTTCTTATATTAAACATAGATATTTAAGAGAGTTTTTCAACATCGTGAATGTTAAAGATAAAAGAGATGGCAGTATCTAGATAACCGCAACATTGGCATCGCGAATCTAGATTGTGATGAAGACGTTGGGCAATACCTCGGTTAGTCAATGACGAACAGAGTAGAAAAAATCATCGCCTAATGTATCTGAAAGAATAATAAAGCCGCTCATAAAGAAGATATCTATTCTATATTTTTTATATAAGCTAGAAAACAACATGGAATTCATTTAAGCATGACCAAGCTTTCTTCAATTAGCCCCAGAGTACTGCTTGTATTCTTTCTCTTGCTCACCTCATTGACGTACGGTGGCATTTCACTTTATGTCCTCTCTAGTCACAGCCAATCGACCGTTAAGCAACTGCAAAGCGGTAACAGTAGCTTTGAGCTAGAGTCTGCTAAAATTTTTATGGAGAAGTACCTCGAGGTTGCTGAAGACCGTATTATTTTAGCTTCGCAATACCAAGAAGTCATCGACGCAGCATCGGGCTCAAATATAGAGCGCCTATCATTTAATCTAGAGCGATTCAAAGGACAGAATCAATCGATGCAATTTGCTGTGCGAGATCGCACCGGCCAATTGTTGTTTGAAGACACTTTTCGCCACCCGGCATCAAAGCAAGAGCAAGCCATCTTTGATGCCATCGCTAATCAAGAAGTCGATGATCGTATTCTGTACCTTTTGCACGATGACACCAATCATATTTGTATCAAACTATTTATGCCTTTACTCCAAGGCAGTGATTTCGTGGGAGTACTATATGGCGAAACTGCAGTCGATTACGATGAATTCTTTGGTTCGTTTGTCACGAATCGAGAACGTTGGTACGAGCTTAGTCAAGTCAGCTCGCCGATCGCTTCCCTCATCGAAACTGATGACACGCATACGCACTCACATAGCCACGATTCACACACACCATTTAAGAATAAATACACTGAAGAAGACTGGATTTTGACTCAAACGGCTTTAACTAGAGGAGATTTGGTATTAACCCAAGGGGTAAGCAGCTCATTCGTTAACGATCAGCTCTTAAGCTTACAAAAGGAGCTGTTAAATGGGCTTTTGATCGTCTTGGCACTCAGCTCTATTTTAGTGTTTTTTATCGGACAAAAACTGTTCGTTAATCCCCACAAAGAACTGGCAGGCTCCAAAAAGCAACTAGAAGAATCCAACGAACGGTTAGCAGAGCAAGAGCGTGAAAGTCACCTTCTTGCCACCGTTGTCAAGACAGCCAGAGACGGCGTTGTTATTACAGATAATAAAGGGCGTATAGAATGGGTAAACCGTGCTTTTGAAAGAATGACAGGTTATCGCTTAGACTCAATCAAAGGGTTAAGACCAGGCTCATTTCTACAAGGTGAAGGAACTTCTGTTAGCACGGCAAGCCGAATAGGCTCTGCGATTCGACAGGGGAATCAAGTTAAAGCGGAAATATTGAATTACGCGATCGACAAAACGCCCTATTGGATTGATATTGATATCGTACCTTTGCGTAACATTGAAGGTGAAGTTGAACGTTTTATCGCAATTGAACGTGATATCACAGAATTTAAGAAGCTTGAGAAGGAATTAGAGGAACAGGCAAATAATGCGCGCCAAGCGAATGATGCAAAATCACTATTTTTGGCGACAATGAGCCATGAAATTAGAACTCCGATGAATGGCTTACTTGGTATTCTACAGATGCTTGTTGAGGATTTGGAAAAAGCTGAGCAAAGGGAGGTTCTTCAGTTAGCACTTGACTCAGGCGAGCACTTAATTGCCATACTTAATGATATTTTAGACTTAGCCAAAATAGAAAATGACAGTTTAGAAATTGATCCACACTCATTCAAAATGTACGACATCACTAACCCCGTATTAAACACTTACCAGACCTTGTGTTCAGAGAAAGGGATTGAGTTTTCTTTGCTGAATGATTGTGATGCCTCCTGCTCGTACAAAGGCGATTCCGTTCGAATTCGACAGGTCATTCTCAACTTAGTTGGAAATGCACTCAAGTTTACTAAATATGGGTCAATCAACGTCACAATCAAACCTTTGGGTAATTCTTTGATTGAGTTTGCAGTAGAAGATAGCGGCATCGGGATCCCTAGTGAGAGGCTGAATTCAATTTTCAATGAATTTGAGCAAGCGGATGTATCGACAACAAGAAATTATGGTGGCACCGGGCTTGGCCTAGCGATTTCTCACAAGCTCGTCACTTTAATGAAAGGCCAGCTCAATGTGAAAAGTGAGCTTGGTATAGGAAGCCGCTTCAGTTTTGTTATAAACCTACCCGCGGTTGCGGTTGAACATCAGAAAAGTCCAACAAAACAGGAAGTAGACCTAACTCCTTTTAGAGTCTTAGTGACGGATGACAATAAAATGAACCGTATCATCGCCAACGGTTTTCTAGATAAATTAAACGTTGAGTGTGTTACCTGTGATAACGGGTATGACACGTTAACGCACCTAGAAACGGGGCATTTTAACTTAGCGATTATTGATAACCACATGCCGAAAATGAATGGTTTAGAAACAGTTCGCAAAATACGACAAGCTGGCCATGTTGATCTTGTTATTTTTGGCTGGACTGCCGATATCATGCAAACATCTACCCAAGCTTTCATTGAGGCAGGCGCAAATGAAGTGCTAACTAAACCACTAATTAAGTCTGACTTAGTAGAAGCCCTTTCTCGTTACCTCAAAAAAATTAAAAAGGTAGATAGAGCAAGCTAGCCGTCGTTTGCTCTGTATTATTTATGCAATATAAATAGCACTACCTTTTATCTACATTTCAAAGTCGCTAACTCTCTAAGTGAACTGGTCGAGTACTTTGACTTTGCTGTTAACGAACAATGTTTTGAGTACAACGAATGTGATGCACTGCTGCCTTTTATTAATCACGGCAAGCCTGTTTTAACAGCTGAATACTTAGATAGGTATGTCAACAGCTCTAGTGAGAGAGCAGCAATATGCCAAGAATCTAGGGACAACCAATTTAGTACCCTAATCTTGCCCCTTGATTTAAAAGATAGTTTTAGGTTTAGCTGTTTGTAAGGCGTCCAATAATTATCATATAAAATATCCGCCTTCATAGAAGGCGGTTTTGCTTTATAACCCCTTAGAAGTGGGCATCCACGCTATCAGCTCTTAAATAACTGCAGTTGTTGTTCATACACTATGTCCTATTTATCTTGGTGTCGTACATATCGTCGAATGACTTCTCCATTCACACCGACGTATCGACAAAATACCCTCTAGCCCAAAAGTGATTTCCCCATAGTTTCTTACGTATATGTGGAAATTTATTGAAAAGTCTAATTGATGTTCGGCCCTTTAAAACACCTAACAAACTCGAGAGTGATAACTTGGGTATTTCTTCAGGCTATAGTAGAGGTTACATTTACTGTAGGCAGGGCTTGTGGATAAGTGCTTATTTTGGGTTCATCTTGGCTTTCCCCTGAAAGCCAAGATGAAATTTTTTCAATAATCTAGCGCGCAAAAGCATTAGGTAGGTTGATACCACACTGCTTTACATCACACATATTAATAAAAGTAATACTGCTTACATTTATAAATGTGATGTTTATCTCCATTCATCTTTTGATTACTTTCTAAGCTTAGTTGATTTTTATCCGATTAAACAGAAGGTTATATGATAAATAGAATAATAACACTAAGTGGCGTTGCATTACTTTGTTCAGCGAGTGCGCATGCACAAATCCAAAATGGAAGTTTCGAAAACTGGGAAGGAAACGTACCATCTGGATGGAGTGTAATTGATTCCGGCATTGCGGTATCACCCTCTACCGACCCTGTCAATAACGGCAGTTTCTCTGCGCAAGTAACCGTGAATACAGGCACTCAAAGTAATACTGATTTTCTGCAAACAATAAGTGTTGAACAAGGGAAAACTTATGATTTCTCTGTCGATGTTTACCACACGGAAGGCAACGTGAAAGCTCGCCTTTTTGTTGATGGCTATTTGGGTTACTCCAATAATGGTTTAACGAATCAGTGGCAGGCATTGACTCACTCGTACAGTGCTACGAGCACCAAAGACATTGTTGTGGGCGTACGATTTTATGATGATGCCGGTTTTGATGGTTCGGAAGTGGTGTATTTAGATAACTTTCAGCCTACGGAGGCTCCACCAACACAAAGCTGCAATGACACAAGTGCCGCACTCACGCTCGTGACGGATAACTATGGTTCTGAAACCAGTTGGTCTCTTAAAAACTCAGTTTCTCAAACTCTTTATTCTGGTTCGGACTATAAAAGTAACACCATCAATGAAGTGGAAGTGTGTTTAGCGGATGGTAGCTACACCCTAGAAGTCTCAGACTCTTATGGAGATGGAATGTGCTGCAGTGTGGGGAATGGTTCATACAGTTTGTCGGTAAACGGAATCATTGTGGCATCTGGTGGTGATTTCCAAGCAAGTCAGAGTACAGAGTTTACGATTGGTGGCTCAACTACACCACCGACTGAACCACCAGTTTTAGGTGAATATTACAAAGACGCTGAAGGCAAAGTGGGCTTTGCGTTAAAAACGGCCTTATATCAAATTATTGATAATCATAATAGTCAGGGTTACACCGCTATTTGGACATTAGTGTCTGAGGCTGACTTAGACGCATACTATGACACTGATGGGTCGATTCTCGATATGTATTCGGAGAAACCTTCAGGCTCAGATTCAATCCAATTTACTAAGGTGGTCGATCAATGTGGTCAATACAGCAAAGAAGGTGATTGCTACAACCGTGAGCACTCATTCCCGAAAAGCTGGTTTGGTGGGAAAGTCGAGCCAATGAACTCTGACGGTCACCATTTATTTGCCACTGACGGCTACGTTAACTCGAAACGTAGTAATTGGCCATTTGGTGAGGTAAGTAGTGCGGCATACACATCAAGCAATGGTTCTAAGTTAGGCAGTGCAACGAACTCTCTTGGTTATGTCGGTACGGTTTTTGAGCCAATTGATGAGTTTAAAGGTGATTTCGCAAGAGCATATTTCTACATGGCAACACGCTATGAAAATGAAATCGCTAATTGGGAAGGGAACTCTACAAGCTCTGATGCTGTTCTGGATGGGACCAATACAACCGTTTTTGAACCTTGGCTACTTACTATGCTAAAGCGTTGGCATTCTGAAGATCCAGTGAGCCAAAAAGAAATCGACCGAAATAAGGCGGTACATGATTTCCAAGGGAATCGTAATCCGTTTATTGACCATCCAGAATTTGTAAGCCAAATCTGGGGAAATTAATCGGAATATAACCACCATGACAATGGTTTCATGATTATTGAATTGAGCCCAATCCTTTGTTTGGGCTTTTTCATTTACCTTTAGCTTTCTGGTAAATGCTAATTTAGGGGGAAGCTGTAGTTCATTTATGCCCAGAACCTTCATAGGCTGAGTTTTTACTCGTGGCACTTTCTAGCTCACAAGTTCCCTTTGTTCTGACTCAAAACAGGCAAAATTTGCGGCAGAACCGTATTTTCTTTTATCTTCGTGCCTCTAAGAAGGAAACATAGCTGATCTTCATTGCGAGTTAGACGTATAGGCTCCTTAAAAGGAAGGAAAACTATGGCCAACGTCTATGTCAGTATCGGCAGCAACATTAACCGAGAACATCACGTCACAGAATCTCTCAAAGCATTGCATGACCGCTTTGCACCGCTAAAAATTTCTAAATTCTACGATTGCGAGCCTGTCGGTTTTGAAGGGGACAATTTTCTTAACCTAGTCGTTGGGTTCGAATGTGACCTCCCTGTCGCCGAGTTGGTTCAGGTTCTGCATCAAATAGAATCAGAAAACGATCGCAAGCGTCAGACCAAAGCCTATGCTTCACGCACGATGGATATCGACATCCTTCTTTATGATAAACAAGTCGGCATTATAGATGGAGTCGAGCTGCCTAGAGGCGAAATCACCGAGTACGCTTTTGTGCTCAGGCCGTTAGTTGATATTGCGGCGCAGGAACGTCACCCCACGCTAGACATAACCTTCCAGCAGCTCTGGAACAACTTCGACCAAGCGAGTCAAAAAACCGAACCCATCCCTTTTGAGCTTAGTTTCACTTGACCTCTGTACGGCGGCAACAGCAACGACACAAATTCTTAATCGCTTGAACTTTACTGATCTTTTCTTAAAACAAGCACGTAACTGACTTCACTTTCTAAGGACTGGACACTGTTATGAACCACAACGCCATTATCACCATTACAAATCTCAGACTTAGAACCTTCATCGGCTTTAATGAAGAAGAAAAGTCGAAGCAGCAAGACATCGTCATCAATGCAGAAATCCACTACCCCGCTAACAACCTTTGCCTGTCTGATGATGTAGACTGTAGTGGCATAGTGAA
>NZ_MCZZ01000173.1 GCF_002875705.1 Vibrio sp. 10N.261.45.E2 | reverse complement strand
GTTTTACTTGACCACTACAGCTAATCTTGGCAACACCACCGCGTAACCTTCTCCTAACTGGTTGAAGCAGAAGAGCACAAGCAGTGTGATAAAGGCAGTCGCGAATCCGTAGTTATTGATTCGAAACGCAAAGAACATCACGCCACTGATCACAATGAACACCAACTGGCTCTCTTGAGACGGGAAGAAGGTCAGTAACGGAACTCCGATCAATAAGCCTGCGACCGTACCAATGACACGCGCGGTCAGCTTTTGACGCGTTGCACTGTAGTTTGGCTGACACACAAATAATGTCGTCAGTAGAATCCAATAACCTCTTTCAATATCAAAACCTTGGATTATTCCGTAGCCCAGCGTCAAAGTAATCGCCATACGAATAGCGTGGCGGAATAGCATCGAATCGGTGTTCAGGTTAGCTTTGATTTTGTGCCACATTGCCGTAAGCGTATGAGGATTGGTATCGTCTAATACGCCCTCTTCAATCTTCTCTGCGTCTGGGTTACTGATGTTCGAGAGCTGTTTTTCAACGGTTGCTAGGTTATTGAATAAGTAATCTAACTGGTTCAACAGTGATTTCCATTTTGGATTGTTCTGTTGGTGCAGGTGATTGAGCGAAGACATCAGTTCATCAAGAGCCAGTACAGACTTGTCACCATGTTGGTATTCAGCACCGACTTTCAATGAGCTCGCTACTTCTTTACATGCTGTGGCTTGAGCTTCGAGTAGATACTTAAATCGAAATAACACGTCAGAGCGTTCGAAGTGTTTTGCCAGTTCTTGATAACGATAATGGCTTGAGCTTACGCGTTCGTGAATATCTTGTGCGATGAAGTAAGTGTTAAGAAATCGGTCACTCGGCCCATCAATGTGCCCACGCTTAGAACGGTTGAGTAGCGTCGCTTTACACATGTTGAGGGCGTTAACGGTACTTGCGTTGAGCTTAGCTTCAATGATTCGGTGTGGTTGGGGAATTAAATCTGAAACGGGGTAGAAGAGTTCTGCTTTTGAGTCGATGTAATTACCGATTTGATCGAATACTGTCGCTAGGTTTTGCTGCACAGGTTGCATTGGCCACACTATCTGCCAAATCATCGACATAAAATAGTACCAAGCGGCACCCGTTAACAGGAGAAGCGGTTGAAACCACAGGTTGGTGCTCTCGTGCGCACCGAGCATGGTATAGATGGCAACCAACAGAGAACCAAACGCGATACTGGCGTATTTAGGGCCAATAGCCCCGAGAATGATAAAAGAGAAGGTTGAAACAAAAAGTCCTATTGCGAACAACCAAGGTGTATTGAAGAGAATCTCAATAGAGAACGCCGCGACGGCGAAACAGATAAACGTCAGAGTGAGTGCTTTCAAGCGCCCGGTAAAGCTGTCATCGCTTTCTGCAAGGGCTGCCGCGATAACCCCTAAGATTAAAGGCGTGATCAGTGTGTTTTGTCCATAATACCAAGCAGGCACCACCACACCGAGTAGAGTGATGAGAATTAATACGCTGTAATTTATGGTTTTATTCGCCCAATAGAGGCGTAATTTGGCTGAAAAGTCCACAGTCGCTCGCTTGACACACTAAAAACCATAATCCTAACAGAAATCAAGCACAAGAATTTGATACTTATCCATAATTGCCCGTAGGTGGTCATGATTGCGTCGATAAGATATGAGATATTATTAATTCTCATTGCATCATGATATAAATTCAATATTCCCAATTAAGAGCACACTCCAATGCAGCTAAGCGCTAACAAGACTGCACAATTTTTTATTCAAAACGAATATCATCAAGTTGAACTTGATGGTCCACGCTTGCTGTTATCTTCAGTGGGCAGTGAAGAGCGTATCCCGTTTACTATTTGGAGTGGCAAGATCGCGATCAAACGCGGGTTGTTTTGGGGATCGCTACAGTTTTTTGCTAATCAACAAGACGGAAAACAGCGCAGTTGGTTAGTACAAGGTTTACCTTGGGATCAATGCCGTCAATTCGCACGCGCCTCCGTTGCTGCTTATCAGAAGTGGCACGACACCCAATGTGAACAATTGGCAGAACACGTACCTCAATGGGAAGCTGAATTAACACGTCTTGAGCAACTCCCTGCCTTCTTACCACACTCTAAAGTCAACACTTGGGTAGATATGGTCAACTCAGGCCTAGAGAGTATGACGATGACGCTTGAAGAGGCCGCGCAACGCATGCCAAAACGCATCGCGAGGATGCAACCATGGTTATCTGAAACGGAAATCAAGCAAGCCGAAAGAAACCAGCAGTGGCTAGAGACAGAACGAAAAAATTGGGAAGTGTTGTTTGCGCAATGTGAGTCGTCGCCACTGAATTTGTCGCAACAATATGCGGTGTTGATGAATGATGATCACAACCTTATTTTAGCGGGTGCTGGCTCGGGTAAAACCAGCGTGCTAACGGCTCGTGTCGCGTATTTACTGCAAAGCCATCAAGCTCAAGCTGAAGAGTTGTTATTGCTCGCATTTGGTCGTGAAGCGGCAGAAGAGATGAAGCAACGCCTCGACAGTAAAATTGGTTTATCAGCCGAGAAGGTACAAGTCAGCACATTCCACCAGTTGGGCTTAAAGATCCTCAATCAAGTTGAACCCGAACGCGTGGTTATTTCTCCGTTAGCACTCGATGACAACCAACGCCAAGCATGGTGCATTGATTGGTTGAAGAAACACTGGATGACGCCGACTAACTTCAAACGTTGGCAAAAGCACTTATCTAAATGGCCAATCGCCTATTTAACGGGTGATGATGAGCTAGGTAGCCATGTTTCAAACCTTAAGCTGATTGGTTGGCTTGAAAAGCAGCTTGAACAGTTGAACGCTTCTGGCTTAACCAAGAAAGAAGTACAACAACAGCTGATTGATCACCGAGACTATACTCGCCTCAATAGTGAGCTTTCATTGTGTTGGCCATGTGTGACAGCGTGGCAAAAGGAACTGAAAGAACAGAATCATATCGACTTCTCAATCATGATCAGTCGAGCGACTCAGTATGTCGAGAAGGGCAAGTTTATCTCGCCTTGGAAGTTCATCATGATCGATGAATATCAAGACATCTCTCCAGACCGCCTTGCCTTGGTTGAGGCGCTTTGTAATCAATCGAAAGCCGAGCACAAAGCCTCTATTTTTGCGGTAGGCGATGACTGGCAGTCGATTTACCAGTTTGCGGGTGCGGATGTGGATTTAACCACGGGCTTTAAGGAACGCTTTGAAAGCTCGACCATTCATCACCTAGATACCACTTACCGCTTTAACAATCAGTTAGGTGCGGTGGCTAATCGCTTTGTACAAGAAAACCCAATTCAGATTCCGAAAGAGCTGAACAGTTTCAAGCAACAGAAGCAGAAGGCGGTGTACAGTGCGCCAAGCAAAGAAGTGGAGAAGATCCTCGACCAATTGAATCGCCAATCTAAAGGTAAAACCAACAAGTCAGTGCTGCTGCTTGGACGCAATCATTACCACAAACCAGAATTGCTAGACGATTGGAAAAAGATCTATACCTCCATTGATATCAACTTCATGACTTGCCACGGAAGCAAGGGTAAAGAAGCAGACTTCGTCATTATTCTTTGTGTGGACGAAGGACAGTTCCCGACGAAGAAGAAACAGCTGCATATTGATGGCGCATTGACTGAATCATCAGACGCGTTCCCTTATGCGGAAGAGCGTCGCCTATTCTATGTCGCGATGACGCGGGCAAAAGAGAAAGTATGGATCACACACAGTGGCGACGGTTCAGGTTTTGTGCAAGAGCTGCATGGATCTGATTACCCTGTCGTTCGCAAAAAGTGATATTGCTTGACGTGATTGTCTAAGATTAGATCTTCAATTCCGGCCTAATATCATAAGGTAAAGGCATAAAGCAGAAGGAATCCGCTATGGAACATGGCTCTATTAACTACATTGAATTTGCAGCGAAAGACATCGCCGCCACTAAGGCGTTTTTCAGCCAAGTGTTTGGTTGGAGCTTTGAAGACTATGGCTCGGAATACTCAGCTTTTGAAGGTAAAGGCTTAATGGGTGGGTTTTATTTGGCAGATCTCGCATCGAATGCTGATCACGGCGCTGCGTTGATGGTTTTCTATAGCCAAGATCTTGAGCAAACCGAGCGCGATGTGATTGAAGCGGGCGGTCAGATAAACCGCGAGATATTTAGTTTTCCCGGTGGTCGACGTTTCCATTTTAGAGAGCCAAGTGGTAATGAAATGGCAGTGTGGAGTGACAAATAGCCCATACTCCTATATTCAGACGAACAAAAAGCCTGCGATTAAGCAGGCTTATTAGTATGTATTCATCTGTCTACATAAGCGTTAGGTGCGTTCAGCAAGGTACGCTTCGTAATCTGGAATCTCGATGATCACTTCTTCTTCAAGCATCGAAGAGTTGAATAGGAAGTTAGCAGTAGCGCGGTTGGTTGCTACAGGAATGTTCCAAACACTTGCGATACGAAGCAGTGCTTTTACATCTGGGTCATGCGGTACGGCATTAAGTGGATCCCAGAAGAAAATCAGCATATCGATTTTGCCTTCAGAGATAAGTGCACCAAGTTGTTGGTCACCGCCCATAGGGCCACTGATCATGCTTTTGATTGCTAAGCCTGTTTCTTTACTTAGTAGAGAACCTGTCGTGCCCGTTGCGTAAAGGAAGTGCTTTTGCAGTTTTTCTTTGTTCTCTTTAACCCATCTTAGTAGCTCAGGTTTGAAGTGGTCATGAGCGACCAAAGCGATATGCTTGTGTGTTGGCATAGTGCGCGTCGTTTTTTGCATGGATGTTCCCTAAATTGTTGTTTCGTTTTTATTGTTTTGAGTTCTTAAGCCAATATAACACTAAGGATTCACACTGAATACCGGACGAAACTCAGAAGGTGACAATGAGTCGGCGATAATTTGATCTTTGAGTGTTGCAGGGGTTAGCGCTTCGATAATTGGTGCGCTGTGTTTCTCATAAGGTTGGCCGCGTAAGTAACTCGTGGCTTGTTTTACCGACAGTCGACCTTGCTCTACCATTTTGTCTGTAGGTGCAAAAAGTACCTTGTTACGAAGTAAGCCGCGATAAGTGCCGTGACTGAGGTAACTCGAAATTAGCCCAATCTCTTGGGTTTTGTCTGCTGCTCGTAGCTCACTGATTGCCGCTTCAATCGCAACGGCGCTTCCAACGATATATTGAATATCCGGTTGCTCGATCACCTGTTGGACTAGGTTTCTTTGCAGTTCTTTATCGTTGTCTGCCCAATAGCTGATGGCGATTTTGATATCGCTTGATTTGATCGCATCATAAAAGCCAAGTGCCACAGGCTTAGTTCCGCCACTCGCTTGTGGGCCTAGTAACAGAGCTATTGGTGTTTCACCTGATCCTTTCGGGTGTCGTTTCGACAAAAACTCTCCGACTTGATACCCCATTTGATACCAGTCGACACCAACCGTGCCTTTTAATACCTTTTGCTGTTCTTCATTGACGGTCAACTCATTCACGGTTGCAAACACAGGTGTTGAGCCAACCCAATCGCTTAGGTTGTCATGGTACGCATCGGGTGAAACTGTGCCTAAAATAATGGCATCGGCGCCCCATTGTGTGCAAAGCACCAGTTGCGAGGCTTGCTTGGCAACGTTAGGGTACCCGCCAGCTTCTAATACTCTAAGTTCAACTTGCTGCTTTTCGGCTTCTGAAACCATTCCGTAGTTAACAGACAACCAGTAAGAATCCTTTAGGTGCGGATAAATGGCACAAATTTTCTCTTTATGCGATGTGGCTTCGGCTGGTTTTATTGGGCTCAAAGGCTCGCTAGCACTGGCGAGAGTGGTCACTGAGGCCAATAATGAGAGAAGAATTTTTGAAGCAAAAGGTCTAGATAGCATGAATTGCCGTTTTATTGGTTTTAGATAAGAAACACTGCAAAATATAGCGTATTCTGCATGGGTAAAGAAGAACGTTTTAAGGTTTAGAGTTTATGTTGTTAGCTTCAGCGAGTATTGGACGCAAGCTGCTGGCCTCATTCTTAGTGATGGCACTGTTGGTTCTATTGTCTGCATTGATCGGTGTTTCTGGTTTTAGCTTTGTAGCAAAAACGGAAAGAAACGTCGTTGATTCAGCACTTCCTGCCATGATCGAAGCTCGTCAGGTTTCTGAGTTGAGTAACCGGATTATTTCATCTGTACAAACGCTTTCTAGCGCCAGAAATGAGGCCGAAAGAAAAGAGGCTGGCACTGTACTGTTCGATCAACTTGAGTCGCTTCTTCAGCATATCAAAGACCTTGGTGTCGACAGTTTTGATTCGCAGCTCCTCGATAAACTCGAAAATAATGTCCAAAGCGTTATTAATACACTGGCTGAGCTGGGTGTGTCGGTTGAGCGTAAGCTTTGGTTAAGCAAAGAGTTGTCGTCTCGTGTCGAAGAGATGCGTTTGCTCGCCGAAGAGCTAGAACAGCTAACACGAACCCAGGTTTTGAACACGGCCACCATTGCGGTTGCTAACGTAACGCACATTTACGATCTGCTAGAAACCAAAGAAACGGATAAAGCGTACCAAGCCCTAGATGCGCTGGTTGAGGTTGACCTTGATTTGTCTGAACGTCTGCACGAGTTGCATTTGTTGGCGTTCAAAATGCTTAATCAAATTGAAGAAACACAAACCGTTACTAACGTAGAACGTATTCATCAAATCCAATCTGAGTTTGAATCCAATTTAAGAATCATGGCACGTCGCGTGAAAGCAGTAGAAGATCCTACGCGTTCAGCGCAGATGTCTCAGCTTCTAGAAGAGCTAAGAAAGCGCCAAGTCGTGTTCGATATTTCGTTAGAACAATATGAGAACACCAAGAAGTCAGAGTTTCTGATGCAGAATACGTTGGAGTTGTTCTCTCAATTGAACACTACGGTTAACCAGTTGGTGGATGACTCAAACCTAAGCACCAAGAAAGCAGTTGATGAGCTAACGAGTACATTGAATTTGGCGCAATGGTCGCTGTCTGTGATTTCAGTTATTGGCTTGGTTATCGTCGCATTTATCGTGTGGCGAGTGGTGTATATCTCAGTAGTTAAGCGCCTTACTGAATATTCCTCTGCCTTAATGTCTATCGCGCAAGGCCGTTTGAATATCGATATTTCAGTTAAGGGCAATGATGAACTGGCTCATATGGGCGAGGCGATCATTACCGCCAGAAATACCGCTCAGGCACTGCAAGTAGTGGCGGTGGGCGAAGCAAAGGCGAAGCGTGAGCTCGAGGAGCACAAAGAACACTTAGAAGAGTTGGTTACTGACCGAACTTATCAGCTGCAAAAGACCAATGAGAAGTTGAACGTCGAGGTGGAAAATCACGCTAAGGCTCGCAACGCGGCAGAACAAGCAAGTCGAGCAAAATCTGCTTTCCTAGCGACAATGAGTCATGAAATTCGAACGCCTATGAATGGTGTGTTAGGTACCGCAAGATTGCTCAAAGATACAGGGTTAGACCCGCTGCAATCCGGTTATGCCGACATCATTAACCGCAGTGGTAAGAATCTACTCGCGATTCTGAATGACGTACTGGATTACTCCAAGATTGAGGCGGGGCATTTAGAAATACGCATCGCTTCTTTTGACCTTCATCAGATGGTTCAAGATACTTACCAGTTAATGGAAGGACGTGCTGCTGAGAAGAAATTAAATTTTGACTACCACATCGAAAGCGACGTGCAACGTTACTGGCGTGGTGACGTCACACGAATCAGCCAAATCTTGAATAATTTGGTCGGTAATGCGATTAAGTTTACTGAAAGTGGCTCGGTCGATATCTTTATTAGCTTAGATATCGAAGATGAAAATCGAGTGATGTTTGAAGTGTCAGATACCGGTGTCGGAATTGACGCAAGCGAGCAAGCTTGTTTGTTTGATGCCTTTACTCAAACCGATAGCGGTCGCAACAAAACTGGCGGCACAGGGCTTGGATTAGCGATCAGCAAAAGCATCATGCTGGCAATGAATGGGGATATTGGCGTTCATTCTGAAGAAGGTGAGGGCAGTCAGTTCTGGTTCTCTTTACCACTTGAAGCCGGTGAGAAAATAGAAACGAAAGTGCCGGTCATTGAAGCTTGTATTCGAGCAAAGGTTCTTCTGATAGAAGACAACCCAGTAAACTGCATCGTAGCTGAAGGCTTTTTGCACAACTTGGGACACGAGGTGGTGATCGCAACAACCGGGCAAGAAGCGAGAGCTATCTTTAAAGAGCAAGATTTTGATATCGCCTTAGTTGATATCAACTTACCCGATTGCGATGGCATCGAACTGATTCAGTACCTGAAAGATGATTTACGAGTGCTTAATAGTAGTGCTGAGATTCAACGTTCAGAACCTCCAATGATCGCAGTGTCGGCGCATGTATTTAACGAAGAAGTTGAAGAGTATCTAGCATCCGGATTCGATGGATTCTTACCTAAGCCATTGGAAAAAGAAGCATTGGCTAAATTGGTGAACAGCCAGTTAGCTGAGCATGAGCTACTGCTGCCACAGCCTGATCCTAATGATCGTATTTGCAGTGCTCAAAATGGCGAAATTGATTCAGTGCATCAACCTATTGATAGACCCCAAATAGTCCAAGAAAAAGAGGAAGCCGATGTGTTGATCATTGACGTTAAGGTGATAGAAGGCGATCTTGCTATTCTAGGAAAAGAGAAAATGCAGACGATTGTCGGGCTTTTTGAACAGAGTAGCCGCGAGACTTTAAACGAACTCGTGGATGCAAGCGATTCGAATGATAGCCGAGCCATTAAATCACTTGCTCATAAACTTAAAGGGTCAGCAGGGAGCTTAGGACTGTTAGCCTTGTTTGATGTGTGTAAGAACATTGAGATGAGTAGTAATCCATTATCGCAATACAGTGACAGCGCTGAACATTTGACTGAGCTGGTTAAAGACTCTCTTGCAGCACTTCAGCAACATGTTTGATTTTCACTGCTATTAGATGAAAAAATCCTCTGCCAAGACAGAGGATTTTTGTTTTTATGGTTTATGGATGATAACTAGCGGTTCTCAAAGCGGTTGTAATCCAACAAGCCGAACTCAATCGGTTGATCCTGCTGATACCAACGATGAACGCGGTCACTGAACGGCCAGAATTCGCTAGAGCTGCGTCGTACTGCAAACTTGTCCAGTAGTGCTACGTAGTCTTCTTCTGTATTCAAGTTTTGCAGCGTTTTCACAAGTACTGGTATCTCGCTCTCGGTTAACGACAAGTAAGCCGCTGGATAGCTTCCCACAACGCCTCTTACGAGGGTTAGGTCATCATTAGCGTAATCTCGGTTACCTTCTTCATTAAACAAGCTAGAAATGTTGCTGTGCGCGTTATTGTGAATCATAGTGAACAGCTGTTCTTCGCCGTTTTCTCCTTCAATCATGATCATCATTAATTGAGGCACATGACGTAGACCTTCTCCCTTGATCAGATTCACTTGATTAAGCTGTGCTTCATTTTTTCTACTAAAACCTGTATCGACGATATCAAAGCGATTATCAAGTACAGGTGAGAGTTTATCTTTGATCATATTAAGCAGTTCACGTTTAGGATCGGCCGTTTTGTAAACCACGCTAGTAGGTTGATCAAAAGGTGCAATGTTTCGCTGTAAGTAATCACTCAATTGTGCGCTTTGGTTTTTGTACCAACTAGAGTGTTCAAGGTGGCGAACGTCTTTAGGAAGAAGGGTTAAGAAGTTACTCTCACCTTCAAGGCGCAAGAAGTCCATGAACATGCGTGTGATCAGTTGGTGACCAAAGTTACCGTAAACATCAAAGCCAGCAACGAGAAGATAATGAATGCGCTCTAGCAAGGCATAATCAAGAATCCACGCGGTTTTTGGTTGCGTACCAACCAACCCTTGTACTACAGACGCGCTGTCAAAGTGTCTAAAGATGGTGAGAGCTGCATTCGGGTTAATGCCATCGCCATCCCAAATGATGCCTGTGTCTAGGTTTACGCCACTCTCAAACCATTGGTTGGTGAAGTCTGATTTCGCGTTTAGGTATCGCGCTTGTTGCTTCGCGTATCTTACCCAGTTGGTCACAGGGACGGTGTTACTCTCCAGTTCACTCGGTAGCTTTAGGTTTTTCTTTTGGCTCGCGTAGAAGGCGTTAATTTCCGGTAAATCAGCTTTCTCTGGGTCGATGAAGAAAACCCAGAAGCGGTCATTAATGACATTCAAGGCAAGTTGACCACGGCACACCGGCCCTTTGATAAAGGCCATGATGGTGTTTTGAGCATTGTCCAACATGAAGTGGAAGCGTGAGTTCACTGGTAGCGCTTCAAATGATGTCATCGGGTTAGCAGAAACATCAATGTCGTAACTAGGGAGTTGTTTTACAACGTAATTAGCATCGAAAAACCAAGTATTCCACTTTTGTAGACGCTCTTCATTCAACGCGAAAGGCATGTGTGTTTTGTCGACGATCGTGCCTTGTTCTGGAATCAGGCGGTAGTAGACACGATCTACTTTTGGGTCGTCATAAGGGCGACGGGTTGTGATGCGTTGCACCGCTTCTCCTGGAGGCGTTGCAGAACGAACGAGAGTGAAGAAACGTGTTGGTTGCGCTAAATCAGAAAAATAGACGTGAGATAGAAACAGGTGCTCATAGATGTAACGAGCCGAAAGTTGGCTTTTATTGTCACTCTTGTTTAAGAAGCTTTCGTAGACACTAACGAGCTCTTGTTCCGCATCACTTAGTGGAATATGGTCGTTCATCAAAGCGCCATTTTCCAGCCAACTCATTAAAGTCGCGTATTCGGTTTTATCTAGGTTTGGCATCCCATAAGGCATCCCCCAAGTTGGGTAATCTCTTTCGTATTGGGCGTACTCTTCAATAGTCGGGCACTGTTGGTCGCGGTCGGTTGAAAAATCGAACCCCTCCAGTTGGGTTTGATCCGGAAGAGGATGATTCTCTTTCTGGATCATCATACGAGATACAAGACCTGCATCGAGGTTAGCTGTTGAATTTTGCATGCGCTCATTAAGGACCGGATGAAAATCCGCATCACGCCACTCTTGAGTGGTTATAGCATCTTCAAACAAGCGAGTTGGAGCAGAGGCCGTTAAGCGGGTGCCTTGATAAACGAGTGCCTTGCTCGCGCCTCGGTCTATCCCTTCCACAGAAGACATTTTGAGTTGGCAAGGAGCATCATAACAAGCGTGACAAACCACACATCGGTTATCAATAATGGGTTTTACTTCGTTAATGAAGTGCTGTGCTTGCGCCGAAAGAATAGGTGCTTGGCGATCGCGAACTTGCTGTTCACCAAACAACTCGTCGAAGTTTAAACCCGCGTAGACGGCACAACCTGAGAAGACGCTAACAAAAGCTAAAATGAAGAGTTTTTTCAAATTCATACGTATTTAAATATTAGGCATTTTCTATAATTATATCGAAAATGATTGAAAATGCTCATGTTCTAACAATTTTGTAGACAAGATCTTGATGGGACAGAGTAACTTGTCGATGCGCGTCACTCGCTAGCGCTCAGAAAGCAGAGTTTAACCCTAGTTAGATTTAAGCGTTAAGAGATAATAGCTGGGAACCAAGACTCACTGATTGACGTAACAAACAGAAAAGGGGACAGACAATCGCTCAAACTCTTTGATCCAGCGCCACTGGTTGTCTTGCAGTTTATCGCCTGGTCCTTTGACTTCAATCCAATGAAACTCTCCGCCTTTGAATGCAATCAAATCAGGCATCCCTGTTCTAAATAGTTTTAAGTCACTTAACATCACCTTAAAGAGATCGACAACCAAGGCGTTGGGAATAGATTCAATGCTGTACTCGATGAGTGATTTAGGGAAGTAGCTCCAATGAACAAAGGGATTTGCAATGCCGTACTTCTGGTCGTAAATCTCGAGTAAGTGGCTCAGCCCATGTTTGGATATAGCTTGAAATACAGATTCAACCTGCTCAGTCCGTTTGTCTACAAAATCTGAGTGGTACAGATCCAGAGGTCGATGTTGGTATCGATTGATAAAAGCACCTTCGACATCAGAGAAAACGACATCCCAGAAAGCCAAACCGAACAAGCCACACAGAAAACTGTTCTCTGAAAAATAGACATCCCAACCTTGGTTTTCAAAATGCTGCTTTACTGCAAGCTCAACTCTCGTTTGGCTTAGGTCTAATTCCAGTTTTATCTCGTTGCAGCTCGGTTTTATGGTTCGTGGAACCTTGTGTCCGCGTTTTCTTAATAATCTTTGTTCAAGCTTTACGGCAAGCTCTAATTCCGAAACATCTGATGGGGTAGCTTGCATTTTCGTGACAATGTCACACATTAAGTCTAATTCGTCTTGTTTGTCATAGATCCGCGCAAGTCGTTCTCTGCTTGGAGGAAGTTCTGATTATTTGAACCAAAAGATAGCTTGGTCGTTTTGGTTGAGCCTTTCTAGATCGCGAGCAATATCATTGATCAATCGCGATCGTTTTCTAGCAATGCTTCTGTGTTCTGAATTGGCGGGAATCATTTGTAAAAGCTGTCTTAGAAACTCACCGTCTTTGCGGTCACCTTCTGAATACAGGCGTTGAACATCGCGCATTTGAATCAATTGATTGAGTTGCTCTCTAGAGGTAAAGAACCGACGCTGTTTGCTTAACGGGTAGTCTTCAAAGGTGTTGAGTCCAAGGTCGCTTAACACGAACTGGCTTAAATCTTGGTAACTATTGGCAAAAAACAGCAACAGCAATACATCAATTACCTGAGATTCGACCACGTAAATACAATCGAACGTTAGGCTTTGGAACTGATCAAAAGTTTGTGGTTCGAGCAAGGCTAACAGCTCGTCTTTTTTGGCTGTTTTGTTGATCTTAAGATGCGGGAATACATTCAACAGTTCAGGCTTGGTGAGCAGGTGTAATCCAAGTTCGAGTTGAGTAACTTCTATGTCATGCTTATCTGTTGGGTGACTTAAAGCAATGAAGCTTGAGGTGTTGAGTTCTTGTAGTGCGCTAGTTAAATCAGGAATCTCAACATAGTTGAGCTTATCGCTGCGAAACCAACAACCTTTACGAGAAAGCAAACGAACCATTAAGCATTGAGCTGAAATGGAAAGGCGTTTATAGGCTGACAACCAGCGACACTCATCTTCACTCAGAAGATCGGGGTAGAGCGTTTGAGCGTGTTCAACCAGTCGATTAAAGTTTTCGAGATAGTAAGTAGGGGGTAGTTGAAGAGTCGTTACGGTCGTCAATGGAGAAGTCGCTTGATACAAAAAGAGCCTAACCCTAAGGTTAAGCTCTTCAGTAACAAATTCAATCTTTTCTGTTGATTAAGCTTGTGATGCTTTTAGTTCAGCAACTTTAGCTTCAGAAATTGGCTTAGTGATGATTGCTAGAACAATACATACCGCCATCATTGCTGCAGAAATTGTGTATGCTAGGCCGTAGCTGTCGCCGTTAGTCATCGAGTAACCAACAACAGCTGTACCGATTGCACCACCGATACCCCATGCCGTGTAAAGCACGCCGTAGTTAGTACCGTAGTTTTTCAGGCCGTAGAACTCAGCAGTAAGTGTTGGGAATACAGCAAGTAGAGTACCGTAACCAACCGCTGCAACAGCAGTACCGATGATTAGCGTGAACTCAGTGTTAAACGTAGCGAATAGCGCCATGTTTGCACCTTGCAGAATGAACGCAAGTAGAAGAGTACGAACGCCACCGATCTTGTCAGCAAGCATACCAGCAGCAACACGACCGCCTGAGTTAAATACAGCAAGGATAGAAGCAAGGTAAACCGCGTTTGGTAGGTTTGCTTGAGCGCTTGCGATACTTGTGATGTTACCGATGATCATTAGACCAACAGAAGCTGCGAATGCGTACATGATCCATAGAGAGTAAAACTGAGGAGTCTTCAGCATTACTTTCCAAGATAGGTCTTCGCTCTTCTTAACAGCTTTTGGAGCTTGGCCAGCTTTTACTTTTGGTTCAGCTGGAGCGTAACCCGCTGGTGGGTTGTTGATTGTTGCTGCTAGAGGTACAGCGATTGCTAGTACACCAACACCAAGAATCTTAAAGCTTGTTTGGATGCCCATGCTCTCGATAAGAGCAGCAGTAACTGGAGCAAGGTAAATTGCCGCTAGACCGAACCCTGCTGCGATAAGACCGTTAACCATACCTTTCTTAGAAGGGTGGAACCACTTCATTGCAGAAGGAGAAAGACATGCGTAACCGAAGCCGATACCAGCACCTGCCATAACACCAAATGTGATGTTTAGCATTAGTGGAGAAGTCGCAAAGCCTGATGCGATCATGCCAAGGCCAGTAAGAGCTGTACCAAGAATTAGGATCTTACGTGGACCCATACGGTCTTGTAGGATACCAGCAACAAGAAGACAGATAGAGAATGTGATTGTTGCAGTCGCGTATGGTGCTGATGCTTCAGCTGCAGACCAGCCTTCACCTTGTAGGGCTTTGTTAAATACACTCCAAGCATACAGGATGCCAAGACAAAGGTTGATACAGAAGCCTGCTAGCAGGATACGTGTAGCTTTATCAATCTTGCTCATTTTTATTCTCAGTTTTGTCTTTAGTCTAGTGAGAGCCACATGACTAAAGACGGGTTATTGTGATTGTTTCTTCAAAATTAGTTTGCGTTTATCAACAGATAGCGCAAAAGAGCGCGGATTATAACCAATAAAAACGTGATTGGAATCTCTTTTTCCATTTTTGGTAAATTAAATTCAATTTGTTAATGAGTTGTTTTTTGTTGGTTTTTAAATTGTTTTACACACCTTTCTGTTTTGTTCTTTTTCGCTCTGGCTTCTTATTATTTCAGGGATTTTGAGGACAGCGTTTTTCATTAGACGCGTATTCCGTGCGGATATCACAGAGTTACAAATAATTTTAATTAATTTCGAAAGTTAATTTTGTGTAACAAAATAAATCGAAATGGTGCTTTGTTCATATGAGACAAGGAGTAACGGACTTTTATTAAAAACATAATGTTAAGTAATTGTTAAGGGTGGTTTTTGTTAGCACTCTTGCTTGCATTTTGTTCGATTTGAGGGGTTGTGTTGTCGAAAAAAAGTGGGAAAATAGTACGCAAACTGAGATTCCAAATTTGAAAGGATGCGTTTCCAACTTATGGTGAGGCGAGTATTATGAAACTGTTTTTAATTTTATTGATGTCAATTTCTGGTGGTGTAGCGGCAGCTGACCATATTCACTCTTTCCTATTCGGCTTCTATGTTGCGGCTCTAGCAGTTGGTAGTTGTTACTGGCTTGCATTCCGCAGTACTCGTTTCCCACAGTTGGCATTAGTGCTATTGATGTGTGGCTTTTTTGCGAAAATTGCAGTGACTGTTATCGGTGTTTCTTGGGGTATCTCGAACGATATCATTCAATCGCCGTTCATTTTCTCATTGTCATACCTGTTCTTCTTAGTAGTTGTGTCTTACGTTTGGTTTGCATACCGCGATAAATTGACGCAAAAACAGCGCGCTAAGCAGGTAGAAGAGTCTCGCAAACAAGCGGCAGCATAATTTGATTCTTAAAAAGCCTTCTTCGGAAGGCTTTTTTGATCTGGCTTGAACTTGACTGAGCTCTGGTTCAAAAGCAGATAAAAGAAACCCCAGTATGGTGACATACTGGGGTTTCTTGTTATTTGTCTATTATTCAGTAGTTTCTGACTACCAAATACAGTTCTGGGGGAGTGTTACTTCTTCATCATCTTTGCAAGGTCGGCGAACGGGTTGTGTGTCGCTGACTTATGATCATCTAAACTTGCTTTTGCATCCACACCATAACGCTCATGGTCAGTGTATTTTGAATGCTCGTGATCGTGACAGTATAAGCACAGTAGCTCCCAGTTACTGCCATCTTCAGGGTTGTTTGTATGGTCGTGATCCACGTGGTGAACGGTAAGCTCTCTCAAGTTTGAGTAAACAAATTCACGTGCACATTTTCCACAAACCCAAGGGTACAGTTTGAGTGCTTTTTCGCGGTAGCCTTTCTCTTGGCGAGCATACGCTGCGCTCGAACCTGTGTAATCAGAAGACATTGCCAAATCCTTATCAGTTGTAATCTCCCGATTTTATCACAGCTTTCTTGAAGCTGTCGGAATGTCGTTCGTAAAATCTTGGCTAAATGATGCGGGGAATTTGCCCACATTAGTCAGAAGTCTGAATACGGACTTGTCTTTTAAAAACGTCTGCTCTTAAGCGGGTTATGTCTTTCTGGAATAAGCCATGCTTAACAGATTGAAAATAAATCGTATTCAGGGGTTTTAACTACAGACATCTGACCTAATATCAGTTTGTGAGACCCTATATTAATAAGGAAATATCATGTCAGAACAATACACTCCGCCAAAAGTTTGGGTTAACGATACTGCTGGTGGTAACAAGTGGGCAAACATCAATAGTCCTGAATCTGGAGCTCGCTTTGATAAAGTGCTTCCTGTAGGTGATCATGCTTTTCAATTGTATTCTCTTGGCACACCTAACGGTCAAAAAGTCACGATTTTGCTGGAAGAGTTGCTAGCGGCGGGTGTTAAAGAAGCTGAATATGATGCGTACTTGATCAACATTGGAGAGTCGGATCAATTCTCTTCTGGTTTTGTTGGAGTGAATCCAAACTCGAAAATACCAGCACTTGTCGACAAGTCTGGTGATGAAGACATTAGTGTTTTCGAATCAGCTTCTATCTTGATGCACCTAGCTGAAAAATTTGATCACTTCTTACCAAAGGAAGGGGCAGCAAGAACACAAACCATTAACTGGTTGTTCTGGGCACAAGGTTCAGCACCATTCTTAGGTGGGGGTTTTGGTCACTTCTACGCTTACGCGGATGAAAAGCAAGAGTACCCAATTAATCGCTTTGCGATGGAAGCTAAGCGTCAGTTAGACGTGTTAGACAAACAACTCGCAAATAACACATTCGTGGCGGGTGACGAGCTAAGCATCGCTGATATCGCGATTTGGCCATGGTATGGCAACTTAGTGTTGGGCAATCTTTACGATGCCGCAGAGTTCCTACAAGTTGAGTCGTACACCAATGTTGTGCGTTGGGCTAAGCAGCTAGAAGCGCGTGAAGGTTTCCAACGCGGCCGCATTATCAACCGTTCATGGGGCGAAGCATGGGAGCAGCTTCCAGAGCGCCATTCTGCGGCAGATATTGATAACGTATTGAAACTAAAACCGTAGTCGCTTTAAATTCTATTGCTGTATACAACCAGAGTTTGTTTTCGATTACTTCGATTAATAGGCTCTGGTTTTTTCATATTATCAAACCTTTCCTATCAAGTTCACCTATTAAGACTTAGCTATTAAGGGCGGTTTAGGTATAAAATCGCGTATCATAATTCTAAAGGATGGTGCCATGTACCACGGTCATATCTATTTCCCTCTGCGATTTGCAGAGCAGGCAGAAACACTGCGTCAGAAAATTCTATCAGAGCGTAAAGATGTGTTGGAAACTTTTCCATTAATCCAGCGCTTGGTTGGCCCACATAAGATGCCAATGTTTGAGATTCATTTTGCTGATAAAGAGTCAGGTATTGTTGAATGGCTTGAGCAAGAACGCGGTGATATGTCGGTACTTATTCACCCTGTGACTGGTGGTGAAGAGACACTAGACCACACAGTTCGAGCAATTTGGCTTGGTCGTGAACTGGGTGTGTTTGAAGAAACACTGAGTAGCTAGTTTAATTTGCGCCCGACAGTTCGTATCTAAGCAAATAAACTGAGATGCTGTCGGGTGTGCCAAGAATCACTAACGTTTGAACTCTGTTCTTCCTTAAGTAACTAGCTTCTCCAACTATTTCCTAGTAGCAGCGATACCACTACCGACACACCTAATGCGATTAAGATGTTGGGTAAATTAAATCCCCAAATCGCGACACAAACCGCCACGGTTACCACAGCCCACAACAGTGTTTCTAAAATCCAAGTGCCCATAAAATAACTCCTAACTAGATTGTGCAACTAGCATAACCAAGCCAAGGTAAACTTTTGGTCACCACCAAATAACCATTTAGAAAATAGCTAAAGCATGACTTTGACGATGAACTCATTGCTGCGAACTTCATGAGTGAACTGCCACCCTTGGTTCTGACAAACACGTTCAATGAGCTCTAGGCCGATTCCAAAAGAGGTGTGCTGTTCAGAGTCGTTGGCTATGTGTTTGTCTTCCAACCGGTTGTTCACTTCAAACTGGTTTGCTGTCAGTGTGATATTGATATCTCCGCTGCCGCCGTGTTGGAATGCATTTCGGACCAAGTTGGTGAGTACAACCTCAGTCAGTTCTCGGGGAAGGGAGTGTTCGCCTTGGTCGACCTTAGTGTGGATTTCTACTTCTTTGTTTTTGAGAAGGTAGCGTTGGCTTTCGATGATGTTATTGAGTAGGGGGGCTAATTTGACTTGTTCGTAGGTCGTTTCTATTTCGTTATTGCGGCTCATCCACAGTAGCGTCGTTACTAGGCCTTTCATGTTAGCTGCTGAACGTTGGATTCGCGCTACCGTTCGTTGGCCGCTATTTGGAATGCTATCAGACAATCGAACCAGCATATCGCCACTCGCTGAAATGGTGGCAATTGGTGTTCTTAATTCGTGACTCGCGGCTCTTAAGAAAAAGCTCTCACGCTCATTGGCTTGGCGTTCGCCTTGAACACTTTTAATAAGCTGCGAAGCCAATTGGTCGATCTCTTTATATCGAAACTGAGCTAGCCCTTGAGTGTTCTCCACGTCCAGTGATTCAGACCATTTGGACAGGGTAATAATCGGTTTGGTGACTCGGTGTATAAGAAGGCGAATGATCAAAAATACCAAGAGTAAAAGGGCGCCAATAGCGATGAAGGCACTGTTTATTTGGTTCACGGATTCCGGAGGATTGAGCTCGAAAAGATTCAAATAGATCGCTTCATCGTACTCAGAAATGATGTACAAAGCTTCGTCCTTTCCAGCAATCTGATGCTTGGCGGCATAAAGGTATTGCCCCGATTCATTATCGGCTGAAGAGTAGTAATGTTCATAAATCGCATCGTTATTAAACGTATTCCAATCAAAAACTTGTTGAAACTTAGTCGGCACTTCTGAGTAGCTTAGAAAAGCTTGGAAGGTCGGGTTTTGGTAGTTTGGTAATTCTCCGGTTTCGATGTAACGCTGCTCTGCAACTTCCAACTCATACAAGAACCCATACTTTGCCGATTCATTTAGACCAATATGGTAGCTCTGTGAGACCATTAAGCTGTATATGGCAGTCAGTAACACTACAATGCCAAATAAGTAGACGTAGATATCACGTTTAATACTGACTCTATTCATGTGTGCGTGACTCATGACGGCTCCTCATGCAAGACAACACCAATGCCATGAACCGTGTGAATCAGCTTGGAGTCAAAGGGCGCATCAACCACTTGGCGAAGCTTAAACAGGTGCGCTTTCATGCTGTCGGAACTTGGCATCTCATCTTCCCATGCCTCTTCAAGTTTGGCTTTGCTCACCACGTTAGGGCTGTTACGAACTAACATTACGAGCATTCGCCAACATACCGGAGAGAGCTTCAACAGTTTGCCGCCTCTAATAGCTTGATGCTTGTCCAAGTCGAGTTTAAGGTCTGCCACGGACAATGAAGTAACGGAACCTTGAGCGCGACGCACCAGTGCCATTAATCTCATTTTAAGTTCTTCCATTGCAAAAGGCTTCACTAGGTAATCATCGGAACCTACTTCGAAACCGGCGAGCTTGTCTTGTAACGTGTCTCTTGCCGTTAACATGAGAATAGGAGTGGCGAAGTGATTGGCAGACATCGAGCCCATCCATTTTGGGCATATTGATGTCCGTTAAGATGATGTCATAACGTCCTTCTAAGGCGAGGTTAAGCCCTGCTGCGCCATTATAGGCAAAGTCGAGTTCGAAACCGTCGAGTTCCATGTAGTCTGCAATGGCTTCTGCTAAGTCGCTGTCGTCTTCAATCAACAGGGCGTTAATGCTCATAAGTGTCCTTACTTTGTCTCTCGTTCTCTTTTCCAAGCCCAGATCGGCGGCTGAATAAGAAGTTGTAGGCGGTGATTCCAATTTGGCGCATGCCATAGCTGTTGGCACAGTTTAACGTAGCCGTGGAAATATACCTTAAATGGGTTCACAGAGTTGATTCTAGGGAACACACCGTATCTGACTTCTTCCTCTTCTTTGGCGAAGGTGCCGAACATTCGATCCCAAATGATCAATATTCCAGCGTAGTTTTTATCTAAGTATTGCTTGTTAGTCGCGTGATGCACTCTGTGGTGTGAAGGAGTGTTAAACACGGCTTCGACAGGGCGCGGGAGCTTTTTCACTGTTTCAGTGTGTAGCAAAGTTTGAAACAGCTGAACAAAGGTTTCACACATCAACACAACAAACGGGTTAAAACCGAGAAGAATTAACGGCAAATGGAAAAAGAACGGGAAGAACCAATCCAAAGGCCCAAAGCGATAAGCGACAGAGATATTGAAGTAGGGTGAGCTGTGGTGTACCGAGTGTGTGCCCCAAGCAAAGCCGTTACTGTGCAGGAATCTGTGTTCCCAGTAGTACGCAAGATCGGCCAGTATCAAGCAACCAAGAACTGTCCAACCTGTGATTGGTAGTTGAGTCAGACTGAAATTCTCGTAGGCGTAAACAAACGCGCCTACATAAGCTAGCCCAACGAAGAAGACAGTGACCAATAAGAAGAACAGGGTGACTAAGTTGGTTGCACTGTCACCGAGCATATTCCAGCTCAGCTTTTTCTTGAAGGCATAGCGGATAAGCTCAAAGATAAACAGCGCCAGAGCAAGTAATACAAAATTGTCATCTACCCAAGTTTCGGTAAGGATGATGCTTGTTTCTGTGAATGTTTGAGAGAGAAAGATCCCAATGCTACCCATAGTAAAATCCATAACGAATTCCTTTACTGATCATTCTTATAATAGACGTATAACTCGCTAGAATCTGGCAACCCATGCTGATTCAGTTGGTGGTGTTCTACTACCATATCCACTTCTTTTAAAATCGCGATATCTTCCCAAGCTTTTGCTAGTTCTTGCTCTGTATGTTCCCCCTCACTTAGTAGCAGCGTGCCTTTGGCTTGGTTTGGAACCTGAATGAAGGGCTTGTTTTTATTTGGTGTTGATTGCTGAGTAGGGAAGCCAATGGTGATTGTTGCTTCGCTAAAGTCAGATTTGATGCCTTGATAGATCACCACGACTTTCTGTTGCTGTGCGATCTTCTCATCATTTGCTTCTAGGTTTTGGTAGAAGTCGACCCACAGCTTAGGCACATCCTCTAAAGGGATAGTCTTGCTCAAACCTTGCAGGTAAGTCGTATTTGCAGTCGCCTGTGGTTTTTCTTTTGATGACTATTGCTTTGAGGAGGCATTCGTTGGTAACTGAGCTATTGGTTGCTCAGTTGAGGCATCCGCAATCGCGGGCTGAATATGTAGTAGCCCCCAAACCGCACCAGTAATACCGACAGTCGTAAGTATTGAAGCGAATAATTTCATGCTCTTTCCTTGTTGTTCATTTTTCTTATCAAGGACAGTAAAGGAGTCGAGGTAAACAAAAGGTAACCGAGTTGGTTATTGGGTGAGTCTGGCGTCTAATTTTCTAATACAGCAATCTGGGACACTTTTTCCCATCTCGAATTGGTAATACTGACGTCATATTCATTTATGGGCTCAATAATGCTATTCAAACATCCCATCTCTCTGCTGACGATTATTCGGCTTGCTCCATTAAAGGTCGCTGCGACCTGGTTAATGGTTCTGGCTGAAAACGTGATGCTTATTCTGCTGCCACTGTTTATCGGTTACGCCATAGACGGTGTGCTGAACCAAAGTTTTCAACCTTTGATGATGCTGGCTGCGATTCTTTTTGTACTGGTGGTCATCAGTGTCGTTCGTCGTTTTTACGACACCCGCGTTTATGGTGTGATTCGCGTAAAGTTGGCGAACATCGTTGAGCGTAATTTGCGCGGGTTATCTGTATCAACCAAAGATGCTCGACTCACCATGTCGCGCGAGCTGGTTGATTTCTTAGAAGACGATTTGCCTGCTTTGATGACGGCCGTGGTTCAGCTTGTTGCGACTGTGGTGATTCTCTCCACATTTCACTTCTCATTGGCGCTTTGCATGTTGTTTGCTGGGTTGTCGATGCTTGCGATCTATGGCGTGTTCCACCGAACCTTCACGCGGCTTAATGGCCAATTTAACGACCAAGTCGAACAGCAGGTTCACCTGTTGAGCGGTGTTCGCTTGTCTGCGCTTCGTTGGCATTTTGAGCGACTTAAACAATGTGAAATCAAGCTTTCAGACACCGAGGCGATTGTCTACGGACTGATCTTTACTGTGTTATTTGGCGCAGTCGTGGGAAATTTGTGGATGGTGAGCCAGCTTATTGCACCGAGTGCAGGGCAGGTGTTCTCCATCGTTACCTATTCATTGGAGTTTGTTGAAACCGCGGTGATGCTGCCAATTACCCTACAAACCCTTTCTCATCTTACTGAAATCAGTCAGCGACTCAATCATACCTCTGTCCAACAGGCTACCAAGGAGATGCCTTATGAAGTTTAAAAAGCCACTTTCGGTACTAGTCGGTTGTGCGGCTATCTTTGTTGCCTTGATTGTTGTCGATCAATTGGAACCTGAGGCAGCGGAACCAGTGAAGAAGCAAGCAGTACTGGCACCGGTTTCTGTATTGGAGATGACACCCTCGCAGCACGAATCGACGTTAACGGTACTCGGTTTAACCGCTGCTCGTTGGCCAATTCAACTTAAAGCGTCGAGTAGCGCGCAAATAAAATGGCTGAATGAAACTATCGAGCCGGGACAATTAGTGACTAAGGGCGATGTGCTAGCGAGGCTAGATACCAGCGCCGTTGATGCGAACTTGGCGCAAGCGTTAAGTGCGCTAAAGCAAGCGGACCTGGAATTGAAACAGGCTAAGCATGAACAAACTGTCGCGCTCAAGATGCTCAACCCAAAAACAAGCTCATCCTTTGCACGCAGAGAGCCTCAAGTGCTTGCTGCGAAAGCCAACCTGCAACAAGCCCAACAAGCTTATGTCAGTGCGAAGAAGCTAGTCGAAGAGTCAGTGATTACTGCGCCTTTTGATGCGGTCGTCATGAAGCGTCACATTAGCCCGAGAGAGTGGGTAGAGGCTGGGCAAGTGACCTTTGAATTAGCTACCAGTGATTCGATTGATATCGAGCTTCCAATCTCTGAAATGCACTGGCAACAAGTGCAAGCTGCCTTGGTTAAGCCGAGTATTCGTGTCGTGAGTCGTTCTGGGAATCAATGGCCAGCGAAGGTGCGCTATGTGTCGCCAGAAGTGGATTCGGTGACTCGTCAAAGACAAGTAGTGCTATCGGTTGAGGATCCTTACCAAAACAAGCCAAGGCTTTTCCCTAATCAACAGGTTCAAGCTGTGGTTAACCTCGGTCTAAAAGATGACGTCGTCAGCGTGCCTTTGAGTGCAATGACGCGAGACGGGTATGTGTGGACGTTAGATACAGAAGATCGTCTACGAAAAGAGTCGGTAATGCTTGTTGGGCAAGGCAGTCAAGAGCTTGATATTCGCTTCAATGATCAAAGTAATAAGGCTCGACGCATTGTGCAATATCCGCTGTCTTCGATGCTAATTGGTAAACAAGTCGCGCCTAAATTCAATGAAATCCATTCTGAGGCAATGCTCGCGAGCAAACCTGATTCAGCACAGATTAAGGAATCAAACCAATGAGTTGGATGACAAAATGGTTCATTAATAACCCAGTCGCTGCCAATTTGTTGATGATGGCGATCGTGATCAGTGGTGTGCTGGCATTTGGACAACTGCGTGTCGAGTCGTTTCCGCAAATAGCACCATCTTCAATCAGTATCACCGTGGCTTATCCTGGCGGGACTGCACAACAGATTGATGAGAGCGTGACTCAACGAATCGAAGAGTCGATCAGCGGCATTGCTGGCATCAAACAGATCACCAGCCAATCGAGTGCTGGCGTGTCTAGAGTAGTGGTACGTAAAACCAGCAGTACAGATTTAGACAAGTTGTTGGATGACATTCGTAATCAAGTTAACGCCATCAACGGCTTTCCAGTGCAAGCAGAAAGACCGCAAGTGGTGCGTAACGAGTTTACCAACTTAGCCGCGTTTGTTGTGGTGTCTGGTCCAAGAACCGATGACGAATTACAACCTATTGCTAAGCAACTTGAACAAGCGCTGAAGAAGAACCCTCAAATTTCCAAGGTGTCAAATTGGGGAACTCGAACGCCTCAGTTGGTTATCGAGCCAGACCCAGACCAACTCAAGGCGCTAGGGCTGAGCTTGGAAGAGCTGGCAAGTTTGGTTGAGCAGCGTTCACTTGAGTCTCGTAGCGGTGAGCTAATAAGTGACAAAGGCCGAATGGTGATTCGTGGGGATGGTTATGCCGATGATTTGCAGAAGCTGAATCAGCTTGTCGTGATTTCGGGAAGCAACGGAAAAATATACTTGGGAGACATCGCCAAGCTAACCCGTGGCTACCAATACAGCGGCTCTATCGTGCGTAACAATGGTTCGAATGCCATTGCTTTATTGGTTAGCACGAGCCAAACCGATAATCTGCTTAAAGTCAGCGAAGCGATCAGTGAGACTCTGGATGCGCAACGTGCAATTCTGCCTTCGGATATTGAACTGAATACCATGGCTGATATGGCGCCTTACATTGAAGAACAGCTGTTTCGTTTGAGCGAAAACGCCTGGCAAGGCTTGTTAATTGTGCTGATCTTACTTGGGGTTTTCCTTGAGATTAGACTCGCTTTTTGGGTCGCGATGGGGATTCCGATTGCGCTGGCAGGGACGCTTGCCGCAATGCAGCTGTTTAACTACAGCATCAACGATATCACCTTGTTTGGTTTTATCTTGGTACTCGGCGTGTTGGTGGATGATGCCGTAGTTGTGGGTGAAGCGATACATGAAAAACGGATTGATTTTAATATAAGCGGAAAAACAGCCGCTTGGCAGGGAGTGCATTCCGTGTCGGTGGCAACTGTATTCGGTGTGCTGACAACCATTGCTGCATTTTCTCCAATGCTCTGGATTAACAATGAACTAGCTAAGGTGCTTGCTGGGTTTTCGGCCGTGGTGATCTTCGCTTTGATCTTCTCGCTGATTGAAAGCAAATTTATTCTACCTTCACACTTGGCTCAACTTTCAGTGAAAAAGCCATCTAGAAGCATTTTTGCCAAGGTTCAGAATGCCGCCCAAGGTGGGCTGCAGTGGTTTAATCTCAACGTCTACAAGCCTGTGTTGGAGTTTGCACTTGGCTACAAAGTGGCGTTTTTGCTTGGGTTTGTGGCGGTTGTTTCACTGGCTTATGGCATGTGGTCAAATGGGGCGATTCGAAGTGCTCTGTTCCCTGAAATTCCGGGGCGTTACATCACAGCGGTGATTGAGTTAGAAGACGGTGCACCATTGCCACTGCAGCGCCAAGCTTTGTTGCAAGTAGAGCAAGCGATGACAAAGGTTGAGAAAGGCTTAATGGAGGATTATCCGTTACAAGAGAAGCCTGTAGTCAACCTGTTGGCGTGGTCTGACGGCTATGGCGAAATTGAAGTCACTGCCGAGCTTACCAATGAATCTTTAAGCTCGTTGCCGGGCAATTTACTGTTAAAGCGATGGCGAGAAAGCACTGGTCAAATTGAAGGGGCTTACTCGGTTAAGTTCAGCGCAGCAGAGGAGCCTGCTGGTGGTACATTCTTAACGATTTCTTCGAATGATCGTGAGCTGGCGTCTCGTGTCAGCGAACAGCTAGCAGATACTCTAGCGTCGTTGAAAGGTGTTTCGGATGTTTATGATGATGGTCAGGATGGCTTACCCCAAGTTCGTTTGGTGTTGAATCAATATGGTCAACAGCTAGGGTTAACTCAAGCCACGTTAGCTCAGTTAGCTGGTGAAGCGTTTGGTGAGAGGGAGGTTCATCGCTTGTTAGAAAACGGACAAGAGACCAAGGTGCTGCTGCAATACCCAAGAGATGAGCGCAGAACCTTAGCTCAGCTGCAACAAGCCATCATTATGTTGCCTAACCGTGGCAGCGTGATGATGGGCGATATCGCTGAGTTCCGTCACGAGCAAGAACCGCAAGTGGTTTACCGCCGTGACCGAGAGCAAGTGATCAACCTCTATTGGAAGCAGAACCGCGACCTACAATCACCAGAGAAAACACGTGAGCAACTTGAGGATACGATTGAATCTCTCCAGCAACAATATCCAAGTGTAACGATAAAAGCGGGCGGTGAGTTTGAAGAGATAGGTGAAGTGTCGGATGGCTTTAAATCCGCAATGATTCTGACGCTGTTGATGATTTATATCTTGTTAGCGGTGCCTTTGAAGTCCTATTGGCAGCCAATGATCATTATGGCGGTCATACCGTTTGGATTCGCAGGCGCGATTTTTGGTCATTACTTGATGGACTTGCCGATCAGCATTCTTTCAATGTTCGGCATGATGGCCATGACGGGAATCGTGATTAACGACTCCTTGGTGCTGATCACTCGCTTTAATGCTGAATATCGCCAAGGCGTGCCCTTACAGAAAGCGTTGGTGATTGCAGGTACGAGTAGAATGAGGGCGATCTTCTTAACCACGATAACCACTGTGTGTGGGTTGTTGCCGTTACTGCGCGAAACTGCGGAACAGGCACAATACTTAAAGCCTGCTGCGGTATCACTAGTGTTTGGTGAACTGTTTGCTACTGCGGTAACGCTGATTTTGATACCCGTGCTGCTTGGTTTGTTTTGCCGTAAAGCACCTAAAGTTGAAGATCTAATCGAAAAAGAATCTGGCGAACAAGATTCATTCGAAGAACTCACTTTGGAGCGCTCATGATTGATTTTATAAAGGACAAAGACGATAGTGAAGCCAAGCGATCGAATCCAATCAAGTTGACAGAGACAAGAGCTTCTATGCCTGAGAATAAAGACCGTATGACGCAACAGAGCAAGTCTGACTATCACTCAGTACCCGGTTTTAAACTGGTGCCTGAGATTGCGTTGGTCGAGTCTTTACCAGAGCACCTTCAAAAACGCTTTAGCCATGCACTTAATTTAATGCATGAAGAGTGGGGTGAGCGTCGTACTTGGGAAGAGATAGCGACCGAGAGCGCCATTTCGCCTTACCATTTTCATCGCCAATTCACGGAACTGTTTAATGAAACGCCGGGTCAGTATCTGAGTCGCGTTCGTTTGCAAGTTGCGGTGAGTTTATTGATTAATGATGAACCTTGGAGCGTGATTGAAATAGCTCAGTATTGTGGATTCTCATCGTCGCAATCGTTAGGTAAAGCGCTTAAGCGTGAGTTGGGAGTTACTGCAAAACATATTCGAGAGATGGGCTATAACGCAACACCCAAGGAGACGGCGGGCTTCATTCAGAGATTGGCACATCCGGGCGTTCAGTCCTCAATCGAGAAAGAACTGGTTAAGTCTATGCCGACAGAGTTGGTTTGGTATCCAGAACGTGGAATGCAAAAACTCAAGCTAGATGATCCGGACTGGGATACCGTGTTTGAAACGTATGGTCAGAAATCGACAAACTTGATGGGCACAACACCTATCAAGCAGATGAGGAATAAGTGGGACGACATCGACGTTGAAATTGGAAATTGGCAAGTCGCGAAAGAGCGATACGACAAGATCATTCCAGAAGGTTATTACTTGTGTAGTGATGTTTATCTGGTTTCAGATGTAGCTTATAGCACAGCCTTAGAAGCGCTATTTAATGCGGTTAAGCAGCAAGATTTACAGTTAGACGTGAATGGCTATTTGGTGGAGATGATTCGCCATATAGATGATGACGAAGTGGAAGGAGTGACCTTCTCTTTCCAATTGCCCATCCTAACCATCCAAGACAGCGAACAATAAAAAGGCTCCTCAATTGAGGCTGTCTCTTGATCACA
>NZ_MCZZ01000172.1 GCF_002875705.1 Vibrio sp. 10N.261.45.E2 | reverse complement strand
TTACTTGACCACTACAGAACACTAAGCAAGAATACATGGATAGAGTGCGTGCTCACCACAATCTTGAGCGCAAGTCGGTCAGTCGTCCAACTGAGCCTGGTGAAGGAGCAGGAACCGATAACAAATAGGGTGTTTGTAGTGAGGGCTGATATTGCCCTCACATCCTAAAAAGTTAGGTAAATAAACCCATTATCTTACTCAATCATAAAAACTATTGCTTACAACATCTTTGCTTAGAATATCTGGAGTTCATTATGAAAAAATCAATTTTAGCGGTCGTCATTCTATCTTTAGTGTCAGCGTCTGTTTTCGCTAACGGACAATCAAATGCTCACAACTATCAACCTGGTGCGACGAATAACTCAGAACGTTTAGCGGACATTGATCCTAACTACGAACTGACCTTACCTTCAGAAAAAGAAGGCTACACCATGTACGATAACCAATACATGTCAGATGGCGGCACCTACACAACGTATGTCAAACCGAACCCTTCCGATGCAATGCATGTTGCCGATGAAGGCTCACTAAAAATAACGCACGGTGAAGGTGGAGGCATTATGACGGAATACACAATAAAGGATGGCCAACACGCTTTTTCTGTTATGTGTGGATACACCTCGGGTCCTTCATTCTGGGCTGACGGAAAACCAGCGAAGGTATGCGAAGAGGCACAAGCATTAGCGGTTGCCTTGGAAGCAAAAGGGCAATGGGAGATGAAGCAGATGGCTTATACCGTCGCACCGGCAAGAATTGTTGTTGACCAATAAACCAAACCAACAGCGATAGCGTTTAAGCACGTAACATCAAGACATTAGCAAGGAGCTAAGCATCAAGGGATGAGGGGATCTCAATCGCCAATAACGATTGAGTCCCCGTTGAAACCACTCATTAAATTTGTATCATTGAATACACAAGGTTAGACCATGAAAAACATCACTAAACCACTGATTGTATTATCTGCACTGTTTCTACCATTATTAGCAACAGCCGCTGAACACAATCATAGTCATAGTCACTTTAACCCTGCACTAGAGCAATTAGGCAACGATATTATCGGGCTAACCGTATGCTACAAAAATGGTTACCTTTCGGATAAAGACCAAGAGCCGGCTTTCATGAACCTTATCAAGCATGCTGGGGTTGAAGGCGAGGAGTTAGGGATGTTTTATATGGACAAATTAGGGCCGAAAGCCGAACAAATCATGAGCGATGAACAAGATCGTCAGTTATGGAACCAAGAGTATTGTGCGGATTTAACCGAGACATATTTGGACGTTGAACAGCTTGCTCAAACCAAAGCAGTGCATCACGATCACTCACATGATCATCATGGACACAGTCACGGACATCACCATGACCAAGGCACATTATCTCCCGATGTACTTGAGCAAGATATTGAACGTGGACGCCTACTGAGCATTAATTAACGCCAAGAACGTTCGCGAATTGGTTATCTTCAACCGTGGCGTAAAATGATAAATCATGAATTAAGTGTGTAAGTAGAATCAGCTCTAACGAAATGAGTGAATTGGAACTGATTCTAGTCACTTTATCTTACTCGAATGGATGCCTTGAGAACTCGAAAGAGGATTAATCGATGTACGAACTAACTCTGATTCTAAGCCTAATGATGGGTGGTGCACCAAGCACGGCTGAAATGGAAGTGAACACTCAATTTGCAAGCCTTGAGGAATGTAACCAAGAAGGTGCGGCCCTAGCTGAAAAGTTAAACGCGACAGATCTTAAAGTCATGCAAGTTCAATGTGAGCGTGATTAATTAAGCCAACCTTATGATCTGGGCGACACCACGTTGTCCAGATCGTATTACTTCCAATTCAGCCCGTTTGCTCTTCGAAACTAAACCCCTTATTACATACCCAATTTAACGCTCGAAAAAACAATTTTCTCTAAGCTATTGTTAAATATTTACTATTTGATAGTGTGTCTAGGTGCACATGAAAAGTGCACAGTAGATTTTGCAGAGAATAATAGTAGGAGTTGCGATGAGTATTACAGTGAGACGATCTGAGTCGTCAGATGCAAGGGGAATTAAAGAAGTTTACGAATGCACAAATGCTTATACTGGTACGCTGCAACTCCCAAATCCATCTCTGGAAAGCTGGCAAAAACGGATTTCCAATATCCCGGATAACGTGTATTCCTATGTCGCGTTAATTGATGGGGAAATTGTCGGTAATTTAGGAATGGAAGTGTGTGTTAACCCAAGACGGCGCCACGTTGCTTCATTTGGTATGGGTGTTAAAGACGATGTGTTAGGCAGAGGAGTGGGTAGTCGACTACTCGCAACTGCGATCGACTTGTGTGATAACTGGATTAATATCAAGCGAATGGAACTTACGGTCTACACCGACAATGAAAGAGCCATTAACCTGTATAAGAAATTCGGTTTTGTAATAGAGGGTGAGTCGGCAGGGTTTGCCTTTAGAAACGGTGAATATGTTGCGGTTTATCACATGGCGCGACTGGTATAACACTCGGCACTACACATAGTTATCACTATACACAGCTACAATTAACAAACCGTTAGATTGAGTTGATAGATAATAAAACGCCACGTTATCGTAACGTGGCGTTTTTTATTTCAGTGGGCAATTATTTTAAATGGCCCATAATCCGTGCAAATTAAGCCGTTAGTGGCTCAAGGTTTGCTGGGCGGTAATGCACTGATTTCAGAACTTTACCTTGGCGAACCGTTTTACCTTCCGATACAAAATCTTCAGCGCATTTAGCAATGATGTATTCGCCTTTTTGAACCGCCATCAGCTTGATGTTCTGCTCTGCATAGAAAGCTTCTGTTTCAGCGTATTCTGTTTCGTTGCGACATACTTTGCTCATGTTGCTTGAGTGTACTTCGTCCCAGCAAGGCAAGAAGTCAATTGAGCGGTTTTTAGAAACATTCAACAGTAGGTCGATTAGGTAGCTGATCGCTAGGTTGTCTTCTACTTTAGATTGGCCAAGGTGAACCAAACGTCCCATCAAAACATAAACGCTGTCTACAATAGCGTCCGCTTGTTCGATTTTAGAGTCAGCTTCTGCCAGTTCTGTTAGTTCTTCGATCGCTAGAGAGGTATGTAGCGTATCGCCTTTTTCGTCCATTGTTTCAGGAGCAGCAACAGGCAGATCAAAAGTACTGCGGAACTCTTCAATGTCGCGGTAAAGGTGAGCGTAGATTTCTTGGCTTAGTTGAGAAAGGTTCATATTCCTATCCATTTTGTTTCGTTAATGGATTATTTTACCAAAGCTAGGTATAGGGTGCTAACGCAAAGTCGAAGAAGTCGACTTTTATTCATAGGACCAATGAGGTATTTTGCATACAAACCAATTGATTATTGTGTTTTATTACCCTTTACTCTTCTAAATATACCAAATATTGATGTTGTCATTAAATTCGGCAGCAGTGGGATCCCAGTTATGAACCAAGCCAGTGAAAGTGAAATTGTTATACGCCGCTTGTATCAAATCACCAATGATTATCGAAAGGGCTTCGATATTCAGATCGCTCAGCTGCTTATCATGGGGCTTGAACGCTTCAACTTAGATATTGGTATTTTATCTAAAGTCGATGGCAATTCTTATTTAGTTGAGCACTGCGTTACACCTGAAGGGGTAGAACTCAATAGTGGTGACACTTTCGATTATCGCTCGACCTACTGTGAGATCACGTGTAAATCGATCAGGCCTATCTGCATTGAACACTGTGGCAAACATGATAAGTATGCGACTCATCCTGCCTACCAATCTTTCGGTCTGGAGTCTTACATTGGTGTCCCTATTTTCGTCAATGATGAGCTCTATGGCACCTTAAACTTTTCAAGCCCAGAGCCTTATCATCGTGAGTTCAAAGAGTTCGATATCGACGTGATGAGGCTAATGGCCTCATGGATCGAAGTAGAGCTGGTTAGAAGACAACAAGAACGAAAACTCAAAGAGCTGAATGAGAAATTGGAGTATCAAGCTCTGTACGACCCCTTAACGCACTTGCCGAATAGACGTTGCCTGTTCAAAACGTTGAATGCAGAAGTGGAACAGCTAAAAGGGTCGTTAGGAAAGGGAACGTTAGCGGTTGTCGATATCGATTTCTTTAAACAGGTGAACGATACTTACGGTCACCAAATGGGTGACGTTGTATTAAAGAAAGTGGCGAATGTGCTGAGCAATAATATTCAAGAGGATGAGTTTGTCGCACGTTTTGGTGGCGAAGAGTTCATTCTTTGGTATCCAAACAAATCGCCAAGTTGTGTTGAAGACAAGTTCGTCACTCTTTTACAAGAGATGAAGAAAATCACACTGGATCGAAAGCCAGTCACTGTTTCAATCGGTGCGTGTCACTTTGAACTGAGTACTGGTGACACCAAGGGGGAAAGGATGTCGGCGTTAGATAAGCTGATCAAGGTTGCCGATGAATGCCTGTACATTGCCAAACAAAATGGACGAGATCAGTTTATATCTCGTCCATATCATCAAGAGCGCTCAGGAATATGAGCCATCACGTCAGCGATTAACTGAACTATTAGCTGAATAGGTACGGGAACAGTTTACGACGTTCTTCTGGCGTTAAAGATTCAACTCGAGCGATGTTAGTATCTGGGATCGCTTCTGGGTTAGGGTAGTGTTTTAACACCTTTTCCATGCTTGCTTCACGAATCAAATGGTATACCGGATACGGAGAACGGTTGGTCAGATTTTCATCGTCTTCTGGATCCGCGCCGCCAAAGCAATAGTCTGGGTGGAAAGTTGCTACTTGGTAAACGCCTTCCCAATCTTCCTGCTTGATCAGCGCTTCAATCCAATCAATGAACATGTTGTAGTCGAAGAAATCTTGCAGCATGTTAGGAACCACAACTAGAGTCGTCTCTAATTCAGCGACTGGCGTATTATCTAACTCTACGAAATGCGTCATGATGTCTTCCAACAACGCTTCTTCTGTATTCGCTTCACTCACAAAGATCTTAATCTGTTTATTACGTTGTGGCTTGGCTGCGAATGGGCACAGGTTTAGGCCAATAACGACATCGCCTAACCACTGCTTTACTTGGTCGTGGATGGTTTGAAGATCTGTATTTTGAGTGTTCGACATAACAGGTTCCGAAATGAAATTTTGCGTAGGATATCAGAACGGACGTTAATCAAAAGCAATAATTGAGTTACAAATTCAGTCTTGGTTATGCTTGTGCGAGTTTAGACGCCGAGACTTGAAGTTGTTTCAATTGGTAGACCCATACAAATATCGCAACATAGAAGATTGAGCCACCTGCGATCACACCATTCCAGCCAAACAACTGCCAACAATACAAGAGTAAGAACCCACCCAGGCTTCCGCCTATGTAGTAGTGAACCAAGTAAAGTGCCGTAGCTGTCGCTTTCGCGCTTGGCGCTTTTTGACTCACCCAAGAGTAGGCAAGGGTGTGAGCGAAGAATGCACCGCCGCTAATCAATAATAAGCCAGCCAACATGAACGGGACTTTATCGATGGCAGAAACCAGCATTCCGATTAAGCTAACGCATACGCCGATTAAGATACCGTTTAATGGATCAAAACGTAGTGTCCATTTGTTCGATAGCTTAGAGCTTACAGTGCCAGCTAAGTAACATAGGAATATCAGCGAAGCTAAGCCCACAGGCACAGAGTGGGGGGCTGATACTAATCTAAAGCCCATTACCGAATACAGGTTAACGAACAGTGCGAAGTTCGCACCGCCAATCAACATAGCGAGCCACAATGTGCGGTTTTTTAAGTGCAGCATTACTGAACGGTTATGATGAAAGAACAACCCTTTCTGCGGTTTGAAGTTTTGTTGGTCAGGCAGGCTATACGCAATATAGAGTGCGCCAAGCAAAGAGCCGACCACGAAAAACAAAACCGTTGCATGCCAGTCAAAATAATCTGTAATCAAGCCACCTAATACACGCCCGAAGATGCCACCTAACGAGTTAGCCGCAATATAACCACCAATCGCAACCGCGAATGCTTTGGGCGACAACTCTTCCACCATGTAGGCAACCGCCACACCCGCAAAAGCGGCAACCGCGATTCCCATGAAAGCTCTGGCAATAACAAGTTGCAGTAGAGTGGTCGTGAACACCATGCTCAAGCCGATTAACGGGATAGCAAATAAACTGAAAAGAATGATGGGTTTTCGGCCGAAAGTTTCAGAAGCGATTGCCCAAGGCACCAAGCTCATGGAAAGCCCAAGTGTTGTCGCAGCAAACAACCAGTTGATTTGAGTTTCAGATACTTGGAAGTGCTCAGCCATGTGCGGCAAGATAGGTTGAAACAGATATAGGTTACAGAAAATGATAAATGAGCCAATCGCCAATGACTGGGTGATACGTCTGTATTGAAGGCTGCCTTTATCAAACATTTACGTTGTACCTGTACGAGTTAGTAAGCTATTTGTGAACAAGTTATCAGCACTATTGTGATTAAAGAAATATATTAAAAATATCACCTCTATATATTTTATATATCGCCATGCTTGAATCAAAACCACTTCGACATTTTCTGGCTGTTGCGCAGTTTGGTAACTTCACCCAGGCCGCCAAAGCGCTGCATATCGCACAGCCTGCATTGAGTATTTCTATTAAAAAACTCGAACAGACGCTTGAGTTGATTCTCTTCCGTCGAGGAGATAAATCCGTAACATTAACGGAAGAGGGAAAAGTATTGTTCGAACACGCCAAGAGGATTGCTCAACAGTTCGATGATGCTCAACTCGCAATGAACGAGTTAAAGGGGTTGGAGAAAGGAGAAGTGCGGTTAGGCGCTCCAAGCATGATGGGCAGTTACTTTTTCCCGCAAGTCGTGATGGCATTTAAAAGCCAATACCCAAACCTAAAGTTGACCTTGATTGATGCTGGCACCGCATCTATTCGAGAAATGTTGTTAAACGGCGAACTGGATATTGGTGTAATCAACCATGAAAATGTGCCAGATGACCTTGAAACTGACCACCTGTTAAGCTCAGAAATGTTAGCGGTCGTTGGCAAAGATCACCCACTGGCAACGCAACCATCCATCAACTTTGAAGAGTTTTTCGCTCAAGAGCTGATCATGTTCAAATCGGGTTACTTCCACCGCGATTTTATCGATGCGACTTGTAAGAAGTACAACCTCGATATGACCATTGCGTTCGAAACCAATTTATTGCCGATGATCCTTTCTATCGTGAAGCGAGAGTTTGCCATTACTGCGCTGCTTAGCTTAGTTACAGAATATGAGTCAGATGTGGTGGGGCTACCATTTAAAGAGCCGGTTAAATTGAATTTGTCTCTAGCTTGGAGAAAAGAAGGTTACTTATCAAAAGCAGATAGAACCTTTATTGATTTCGTGAAGCAGTATGTGTGATTAAGTCAGATATAAATAAACAAAGCCCGAACATTCTTGGTTGGACATTCGGGCTTTGTTTGTAGAAATATAAGTCTCTAAACCACGTTATGTGTTCTTTGAGTTATACATCTTATCGAAGTTCTTCTGATTCCAACCGACCATCACTTGATCGCCGATCTTAAGCACTGGGATAGAGCGAGCACCCATCGCCTGTAACTCTTTACGGCCACGCTGCATCTTTGCATTCGTCAGGCGGTAAACAATTTTCTTAGAGTCTAAATACCTTTGGGCATCTTTACAGTGCGGGCATTTGTCTGCGACGTACAATACAACACGTTTCATTTTTTCATTCTCTTGGTGAATCTCGTTAAAGTGTAACGAATCCTAGGTGATTAGAAAAGTGTGATCAGTTACACTATGCGGCTCAGTTTTCAAGACCACAACGTATTGTCGTGGTGTAACTTGTACGGTCTTTCAGCATGCATCCTTCTTTACGCTATATTCAAGGCTATCCAAAGCACATACTTGATCCTGTGACGCAACTTGTTGAGTCGGGAAAATTAGTGCCGTGGTTTGAAGCTCGCTACCCAAAGAATCATGAAATAAAAAGCGAGAAAGCCCTGTTTGACTATGCGATTGAGATAAAAAATCGCTACATGAAAAAAACACCACCGATCAGCAAAGTGATTTACGATGGCAAGATACACCTAATCAACAATGCATTAGGTCTGCATTCTTACGTTGCCAAGAATCATGGTGGAAAGATCAAATCAAAGAATGAGATTCGTATCGCCAGTGTTTTTAAAAATGCACCGGAACCTTTGCTGAGAATGCTGGTGGTACACGAACTGGCGCATATCAAAGAGAAAGAGCACGACAAAGCCTTTTACCAACTATGCTGTCACATGGAGCCGGAATATCATCAACTTGAGTTGGATGCCCGTTTATTCATGATGTATTTAGATTTAAAGAAGTAGCCCAATGAGCCAATCACAAAATAGAACGACGCTAAGCCTGTCGAAGAGCAGTACCTCATCAGAAAAAACAAAAGACAACCAAGCTAAAGAAGGTACTAACAAGCGTATTTCTACCAAGAACACTTCAGAGAAAAGTCGTAAAAATACCGCTCCGAAAGGTGCGGGCAATAGCAAAACCAAGCGACCTTTTGCAAAAGACAGCAAAGGCAAACAGGGTGCGAATAAAGGTTCTTTTAATAAAACTGCTTTTAACAAAAACGCAGCACAAAAAAGACGCTCGGCTGAAAAACCTCAAGCGGGACTGCATCCAAGAAACCAGCACACAGGGCGCTATGACTTCGATTTATTGGTTGCAGCCTTGCCTGAGCTAAAAGAGCATCTGATCAAGAACCCAGTGGGCGAAGACACCATTAATTTCTCTGATCCATTGGCCGTTAAGCTACTTAACAAAGCTTTATTGGCGCATCACTATGGCGTTAAACATTGGGATATTCCTGCGGGTTATTTGTGCCCGCCAATTCCTGGACGTGCAGATTACATCCACAGAGTGGCAGATATTCTGAATAGCGATGGCCAAGGTGAACCTTATAATCATGCCTCTGTGAAAGCACTGGATATCGGTGTAGGTGCAAACTGTATTTACCCAATCATTGGTACGACAGAATATAAGTGGCGTTGTACGGGCACTGATGTTGATCCAGTATCCATCAAAACAGCGAACTTCATTGCGGAAAGTAACGCCAACCTAAAAGGTAAGATCCGAGCTCGCCTGCAAGCCGACTCCGAATCAATCTTTAAGGGCGTGATTAAGGATAATGAACGTTACGATGTCACTATTTGTAATCCTCCATTCCACAGCTCTCTAGAAGAAGCGGAAAAGGGTTCACAACGTAAACTGGATAATCTAGCGGCGAACCGTGCTAAGAAAGCCGGTCAGTCATTCAAACCTGAAAAGAATAAACATACATTTAAACTAGACAAATCCGCTAAGCAAGATAAACCAACCTTAAACTTCGGTGGTCAAAAAGCCGAGCTTTGGTGCCCAGGTGGCGAAGCTGCATTTATTATGAAAATGGCGAGAGAGAGTCAGCTTTTTGCTACTCAAGTCTTGTGGTTCACGACACTGATTTCTAAGAAAGACAACGTCGACATGGTTCGTTCAGAGCTGGGTAAGCTGCGAGCTAAACAAGTAAAAGTGGTTGAGATGTCGCAAGGCCAGAAGGTGAGTCGCTTTATCGCATGGACCTTTATGGACGACGAGCAAAGACAAGAGTGGATTGCGTTGAAATAGCGACGGTGCTCAGTTAAGATACTAATCTGAAATTTCCAACGGGCTTATTGTTAACGCAACAAGCCCGTTTTTTGTGTTTTGTATGTTAAACAGCAAGCAATTCGTCTAACTTACTTTGATATTTCGCCTCGAGAGCAGGGTTACCCGCTTTGTTTTCAAGATCGACCAAGATTTGAAGCGATGGAATTTGATAGCCATAGCGCTGGTGGAATTTGAATAAACGAAGTCGAGCGTCATTGTAGTCGGCCTCACTCACTTCAATCTTAGATAGCTGGAGTATCGACTTTGCGCGGTTTGGGTCATGGTCAATGGCACGAGTGAAGTAGTACTTAGCTTGGTCTGTATTCCCTGCTTTCAACGCGCAAAACGCGGCGTTCTCATAACTCGCAGACACCAAGTAGTAGTAGGGTTGATCAATGGCACGATTGAAGTACTTATCCGCTTGCTTGTATTCGCCTTGTTTACATAAAAATGTACCGTAGTTATTCAACACATTGCCGTTTCTTGAATCGAGGCTGAGTGCTTTGCGATAAGTCGTTCTTGCTTCGTCTATTTCACCCACTTGTTCGTAGTAATGCGCCATTGAAAGCCGAGCACGGTAGTAACTCGGTGCGTGTTTGATCGCGAGTTCTAGGTTTTCACGCGCTCTCACCATATTGCCTTGTCCCATGTAACCTAAGCCTAATTCGATTCGAGATTCAGACATGGCGATAGGGTCACTTTCAATCTTCGGTGGTCCTTCAGTAACCGAGACACAGCCAGCCAACGAAAGAGAGGCGAGTAGCGCTAGACTTGATAATGAAAGAGGGCGAGATAACGAGATCGGATTTGAGAATGACGGCTTGGCAGGCATGTGAAGCTCCTTATGAACACCAACCCATCATATGAAATCAAACCTATTGAAGTGGTAAATCTACTATGGAATGCGACCCACACACCATAAAAAAGCCGCGTCCAATTTGGTGTTTTATCAACAACCTACTGAACACGGCTTTGTCTGTTTGTGAATCGGAAGAAAGAACTTAATCGTCTTTGGTAAAGTTGTCTTCGCTGAAGTGATCCAAATCGTAAGGCGTTTGTTGGTAAACGCAGTAGTTTAGCCAGTTTGAGAACAACAAGTGTCCGTGGCTACGCCAGCTTGCAACAGGTTTATTGTCTGGATTGTTGTTCGGGTAGTAGTTGATTGGGATAACAGGCTCCATGCCTTCACCTAAATCACGGATGTATTCATTATGCAGTGTATGAGAGTCGTATTCAGGGTGACCCGTTACAAAGACGTTTCGTTTGTCTTTAGTTGCCGCTAGATATACGCCCGCAATATCAGAAGTCGCAAGAACATCGAGGTCTGTGTGCTCAGCTAAGTACTCTTGAGAAAAATCAGCATAGCGAGAGTGCGGAGCCAAGAATGTATCGTCGAAACCACGTAAAATTGGGTGGTATGGGTTATGTATCTCGTGGTTATAAACACCAGAAAGTTTCTCTTTACGAGTGCGCTTTGGCAAATCATACAGTAACTTCAAACCCGCCTGAGCCGCCCAACACACGTATAAGGTTGAGGTCACGTGCTTGTTTGCCCATTCCATGATGGTTTTCAGGTGATCCCAGTAGATCACATCTTCAAATTGAACCAAGCCAAGCGGCGCGCCAGTGATGATCAATCCATCAAAGTTTCTTCCTTTGACCATTTCGAATTGGCGGTAGAAGTTATCTAAGTGTTCAGTCGGTGTGTTTTTACTTGGTCGGTCATCAATGCGCAGCAGCTCTACATCCACTTGCAACGGGCTGTTCGATAGTAGGCGTAAAAATTGAGTTTCAGTTTCAATCTTCTTTGGCATTAGGTTGAGGATCAAGACTCGAAGTGGACGAATTTCCTGTGTCGATGCTCTTGATAATGGCATAACGAAGATGTTTTCTTGGCGAAGAACATCGGATGCTGGCAATTGGTCTGGAATGCGAATAGGCACAGCTTTCTCCCTAAGCTAGATATGTAGACGTCTATACATCTAAATCTATAGTAGTTTGATACGCTTGTCGATACGCAAAATGGATAGATGTAAATTATTTGGGTTTTCTATCAGAAGCCATCCTCGATGGTTCAAAGAGGTTCTCATTGTGTTTCAAGACTAACTGGGCAAAAGGGGGTAAGAGGTAAGTGTTTGGTTCTTCTATGTGGAGCGAAGCAGTTATCAGAGCAACGGTTTAGCATTTAAGATAAACTTACGTTTTCGAATAAGCCTGTAAAGTGACAGATGAAGTTAATACTCATTCGAGGGTTGCCAGGTTCAGGCAAGTCAACAAAAGCAAAAACTTACGATGCATTGCACGTCGAAGCGGATATGTATTACGTGAATGAGCAAGGTGAGTACCATTTTGACCCTAGGCAACTGCAACAAGCACATGAGTGGTGTCAAAACACGGCTGAAAACGGCTTAAAGCAAGGGCTTGATGTGGTTGTTTCGAATACCTTTATTAAGCAGTGGGAAATGAAGGCTTACCGCCAACTTGCACGTAAATATAAAGCCAATCTGATCATTGAGGTCTGCCGAGAGCAATATGGCACTATTCACGACATTGAACCTTCGGTGATTAAACGAATGGCGAAAGATTGGCAAGAATAGGCCAACTTTTTTGCTACTAATGACTGGCGAACGAGTCAAACACTAAGACGATAAATAGTTAATAGAGAATTATTAGGTAATATACATGGCAAAGCGATCGGCAATCGTCGACATGACCTCTTACGGGGTTTACTCAACGTGGGATTCCAAATCTAAAGACCTTCCAAAAATCCAAGAGTTCACCACCACGGTTGATGCTGAAATTGACGTGGAATTTGGCTATATCCTAAATATCAAAAAAGCCAAAGGTGAGAAGATCCGTTACTGCATTTATCACCCGAACATCACTACGGACGAAGGTGAAGTGCTCGAACCGTTCGATGGTGAAGAGTATGTCGGTAACAACGACTGGGATTTCTACCTAGGCGATACCATCTGGGCGCCTGTCTCAAATAAGTTAGGTAAGTGGCGTATGACGGTCGAGTTAAAAGGCAGCATCATTGCGGACAAGACATTCGACCTAGTAGCAAAAGACGAAGGACAGTTCTGGAAGCGCAGGGGTTTTTAGATTCGACCTTCTATACTCACCTAAACAAAAAAAGCCGAGAATCTCAATGATGCTCGGCTTTGTGGTATCTAAGAGGGGAGTGTTAACGCCCGAATCGCTCGCTAAATTATTGCGTTACGTAAGCCACAACAAACTCAGTGATAGCGACCATGTCTTTCACTGCGATGTACTCTTCAGTGGTGTGAACTTTCGCCATACCCGTAGAAAGGTTAACTGTTGTCAAGCCTTTCGCGTTGAAGTTGTTTGCATCGCTACCGCCGCCAGTGCGTTTAGTGTTCGCTGTTACGCCAAGCTTCTCAAACGCCGACTTGATAGAAAGAATGTGCGGGTGATCGTCTGCAATTACGAATGCATCGTAAGCGCGAGTAGATTCGATTTCTACTTCAGCGCCAAACTGTTTTGCACTCTCTTGGAATGTAGAGATCATGTGCTCGACTTGAGCTGTTAGCTTTTCACCGTTTAGAGAACGTGCTTCAGCTACGACTTTAAGCTCTGGCATTACGATGTTAGTCGCTTGACCGCCTTCAACAATACCAACGTTTGCTGTTGTTTCTTCATCGATACGCAGTAGGTTCATCTTAGTGATTGCGTCTGCAGCCACCTGAATTGCACTGATGCCTTCTTCTGGTGCTAAACCAGCGTGAGCAGGACGACCTTTGATCTTCGCAACAATTTTTTGCTGACCAGGCGCTGCATTTACGATAGTACCAATCGGGCCGCCTGTATCTAGAACGATAGCGTGCTCAGATTGGATGTAAGACATATCAAAGTTCAAAGAACCGAATAGACCGCCTTCTTCGAATACGGTAAACGCAATCTCGATAGTTTTGTGTTCTTGGCCTTCTGCCTTAATTACGCGAACCGCTTCCATGATAGCTGCAATACCAGACTTATCGTCGCCACCCAGAATCGTGTTGCCTTTTGAACGGATGATGCCGTCTTCGATGATTGGCTCAATGCCGATACCTGGCGTTACTGTATCCATGTGGCAGCTGAACACTGTGCTACCTGGAAGCGTGCCGTCTAGACGAGCGTAGATGTTGAAACCGTTAGATACTTCTTCAGGAACTGCCAGTTTGTGAACTTCAAAACCCAGTTCACCGAGTTGCTCAGCCAAAGCTTCAGCAATCGCTTTTTCGTTACGAGATTCACTATCAATTTTCACTAGATCGCAGAAATGTTCTACAAGACGTTGCTCATTAATTTGGGTCATTGTTAATTCTCATTATGCTTCCGTGAGCTCTAAATGAGCCCCGGACGTAGGAACAGGAAAATCACTATACCGCCAATGAGGTAGATGATTGTCTGAGTTAAATCAAGAAAGTTGCCTGATTATTCTAATTAATGAGAAAAACCCTACTCAGATCCACCAGCGTACAGGATTTTAATCTGTATATCTGTCGGGTATAATGTTTAACCGCTTTGAAAAAACATCGATGAAATTGGAATACAATCAATAATGGCACTAATAAATGAATAGAAACAATGTGTTAGGTTCATTCCTTTTAGTAGTGTTGATGAGTGTTGTACTAGGCCTGTATTTGCTCTATCCAACTTACGACGACGATTTAAAGCATATTCGCCCTGAAAACCCGAGTGTTTACAGCCCTGAGAAAGAGTTATTACTCTCTCAATATGGATCTGCGTTGATTAATATTCTCGAGGTATCCCGTGGTGATCCTAATTTAGCCTCTCAACAACTCGACGCTCTCCAAGCCAAGTTCCCAGACCAAGATAAAGCCATCTATCGTGCTTACGAGTTGATGATTTTGTCGAACCTCGCACAACACAAGTTGGATACCGAAGCGGTTTCCGAATACGTTAGACAGATTAAAGCACTCGCACAGCAAGAGCACATGGCGTGGCTAAAGGCTCAATCTTTAGTTGAATTGGCAATTGAACATATCAGTAAGGGTGAGCTAGCTGAGTCTGAAATCCAAATCAGGGCGGCGATCGATATCGCTGAATCACTCCACTATGAAGAGTTGTTGATTAAGGCCTATAACACGGCTGGTGTCATCAACAATATCCGCAATGACTTTCCTGAGGCTCAATATTTTTTCCATAAAGGCTTAGACCTCGGTAAGAAGTACCCACACCACATTTATAACAGCAAGTTAGTGTCAAACATGGCACTGCTTTATATTTATTTGGAAGACTGGCCTAAAGCGCTCAAGCTGATTAAGAAGGCCAAAAAGCTCTATTACAAGAGCGGGTTGCTCGAAGCGTCAACCATTGGTGTGCTGTATGTGAATGAGTCTTTTGCTTATCTGCGCAGCGGTAACATTGCTAAAGGTCGAGAGGCGTATCAAAGTGCAGCTAAGCTCAATGGCGATAATGTAAATGAGCGCTACAAAATCATCCTGTTAAAAGCAGAGAGTGATGTGCTGTTGGCTGAAGAGAATTTTGAGTCAGCAAGGCAAGTCGCAAACCTATGTCTTAAATATCCGGGTGTGGAAAAATACACACTTCAACAGGGTCAGTGTTACTTAAATAGAGCATTGGCAAATATCGGGTTGAACCGAGATAATTTTGTTTTTGCTGATCTTAAACGATCATCGGCAATGTTCGATGTTGTCGGTACCCGCAGTTGGAAGGTTCTCGGTTTAAGAACACTTGGAGAGTACTATGACTCTAGAGGCGACAGCGAGAACGCACTTCGTTATTTCAAGCTTTATTATAAGGGTAATAAAGCGCTGTTGTTTGATAAGCGCCAGAGCGATATCTTTTTACTCGAGCAAGATTTCGCTACGGCATCATTGGCTCAAGAAAATGAACTGCTTAACGCAGAAAAAGAGCTTGGTGAGCTGACATTAGATAAACAGCAATTACGGAATCGAATTGTTGTCGCACTGGGCACCATGGTGATGTTCAGCGCTGCGTTACTTTTGATTCGATTGCGCTCAATTCAAAAGACCAATCAAGAGTTACTCAAGCAATCAACAAGATGCGAACTGACGAGTTTATACAATAGGCGCTACTTGGAACAATTGTTAACTCAGCCAATGTCACCTCATTTGTCGTCGTTCGGGTATACGCTCGCTATTCTAGATTTAGACTGCTTCAAACAAGTCAATGACACCTATGGACATGATATTGGTGATCAAGTGCTGGTTGAGGTCGCTAAGCGTTTAGAGCAAATCTCATCATCGAACGATGTAGTAGCAAGGTGGGGCGGGGAAGAGTTTGTTTTGTTGTTAGCTGGAAATCAAGATCCAGATAAAGAACTTGAGTTGATAAGACAAGCAATCGCAGACCGGCCAATTGAAACACATTCTGGCCGCCTGGAATTAACCACATCAATCGGTGCGACGACTCGACTAACGGACCAAGAATTAAATAGCCGTACCTACAAGAAGCACTTGAAATCGGCAGATGATGCTTTGTATCAAGCTAAGCAGTCAGGGCGTAATAAAGTGGTTATCGCTTGAATGCCCAAGTTTAGTAGCTCCCTTTAATCAATCAAATCTGAACTCCAATAACTAAGCGAATAAGAGTGCCTGTCTCAACTAATACAGCTATCTACTCTTATTCGCTTAATTCATATATTGATTTGGCTTGGTGAATTACTTAGCGACACCTTGAAGCATTTCAACCAATTCGCCTTCTGTTGCCGGTTCACTCGTTAATTCAATCACCGCTGAAGCGCCGCCTTTTAACATATAGGCTTGAGTTCCGCAATGGTCATAGTGGAACCATTTACCATCTACACACACATCGGTATAACATCTTGGGTCTTGTTTAAGTTCCATATCAATTTCCTTATTAACATTTGCCTAACGTTTTTCAGACTAGTTGATCACAAATTCAGGTAAATTGATCTAAATCAATCTAGAGTGTAATTGATGATTTGAACATCAAAATAGGAGAGGTGTGTCTAGCGAAGGAGCGGCTTCTCGTTGAGCACGGTGCTCAAAGGTCGTGATTCTGGTTGGTAACTCTCGCTCTTTTGCTTGCCAGGTGATGCTTTTCTACATACGCTAGCCACTCTCTAATCCCTATACAGACTTGATTGTGTTGGAAAATGACTAATATCTTTATCGTTGTAATTGTTCTGGTTGTGTTCTTTTACTTTATTCAAAAGTATGTGGTGAAACACGATGACACCAAAGACCATGCTTATCAGAAGAAAGGGGCGTTGATGTCGGCGCAACAGGCTACATTTTATAACGCGCTTAAATCCGCAGTGGGTAACCACGGTGAAGTGTTTGCCAAAGTCAGCATGTCGAACGTTCTTGTTCCCGCTAAAGCCAACAACAAAAAGAATTGGTTTATCGCCAACAATAAGATTTCACGTAGTTATTTTGATTTTGTTGTTTGTGATCCGCGAACGCTAGAACCTCGAGTTATCATCGAACTTGATAACGGCAAAGAGCTTAATAAAGGGAAAGTCGACCGCGAGAAGCTTCTGATTCATGTTTGTAAATCGGCTGGCTTGCCGCTGATTGGTGCATCTATTAAACACAGCTATCAAGTGAGTCGTTTGAAGAGGTTACTGGCAGCACACATCGATTTGATCGAGCCATCCAAAGAAGTTCGATTCTGTAAGAAATGTGGCAGCCCAATGATCATCAAACTGGCAAGCCAAGGCGACTATAAAGGCCGACGTTTCTTTACGTGTAGCCGTCAGCCAAACTGTACCTATACCGAAAACTACAACGTTGTATTCGATGTGGATGAGGAATAACGCAAAGTAGGGCACATCTTCGAGTGTGATGTAACTCAACTTTATTGATGTTCGACGTCTAAAAATTCAACGTATTGATGGGAATAAGAGCAAACGGTTGATTCAAGTGTAATTTCTACTTGCACCACAATAAATCAGTCGTTAATATCTTCCTCGTTCTAAAGGAATGCGTCCGTAGCTCAGTTGGTTAGAGTACCGCCTTGACATGGCGGGGGTCGGTGATTCGAGTTCACTCGGACGCACCATTCCTTATTCAGTTTTTATTGCATAACTATTGAGTTTGTCACAATGGTAGTAATAAGAAATTAGAACATCGCCCGCTTAGCTCAGTTGGTTAGAGTACTTGCATGACATGCAAGGTGTCACTGGTTCGAGTCCAGTAGCGGCACCAAATTCGTTCTTTATGAACAAGCAGAAAGCCCACCTAGCGTGGGCTTTTTTGTGTCTGTCGTATTTCAGCTAAAACAATCATTTTAGCTGAAATACTTGAACTGAGCTCTAAGCTCTAATGATCATTTGTTCGCGCTCTGGGCCTACCGATACCATTACGATTGGCACACCTATCAGTTCTTCGATACGAGTCACGTAATCTTGTGCTGCTTGAGGAAGGCTTTCAAACGTGCGGCAACCTGTGATGTCTTCATCCCAGCCAGCCATATCTTCATATACAGGTTTTAGCTCAGCCGTTTGTGGCCAAATCGGGTTCTCAGTGTGTTCACCAGAGTAAGCGGTACAGATCTTAAGTTCAGATAAACCAGACAGGCAATCGATCTTAGTTAATGCGATTTCTGTTGCAGCTTGCAGGTCAACACCGTTACGAGTTGCTACTGCATCAAAGTAACCCATATCACGTGGGCGACCTGTGGTTGCACCATACTCGTTAGAGCTTTCGCGGAAGCTGTCTTGCTCTTCCATTGCAGTTACAAGCGTGCCAGTACCAACAGACGAGCTGAACGATTTAGCAACAGCGATAACGCGCTCAGGGCGAAGGGCAGGTAAACCGCTACCAATGCCTGCATAAGCTGCAGTTACATTCGAAGATGTCGTCCAAGGGTATTCACCGTAAACCAAGTCACGACCTGCACCGAGTTGAGCTTCAAACAGTAAGTTTGCGTCTTGCGATTGCAGTGCTTTAAGCGGTTCTGTCACGTTGCAAATGAACGGGCGCCATTCTTTCGTTACTTTTAGTAGCCATTCTGTCATTTCAGAAGCAGTCTGAGAGAAGTCACATTGAGGATATAGCGCTTTAAGCTGAGGCATCTTCCAATCAAGTAAGAATTGAATACGCTGCTCTAAAATCTCAGGTTGATTCAACCAACCAACAAGAATGCCTTTCTTCATCACGCGATCGCCGTATGCTGGTGCAATACCTTGACGTGTTGAACCGTAAGCGCCATCACCTAAACGTTCTTCTTCAAGCGTATCTTCAAGGGCGTGTAAAGGTAGGCATAGAGTGGCACGGTCTGAAATTGCCATTTTCACTTTGATGCCAGCCGCTTGTACTTCTGCAATTTCTTGAGTTAGCGCAGCAGGGCTGATCACCATGCCAGGGCCAAGAACCGCTGTACAATCAGGATTAAAAATACCACTAGGTAGCTGGTGTAGTTTGAATGTACCAAAGTCATTTACCACAGTATGACCTGCATTGTTTCCGCCTTGAAAACGAATGCTAGCAGAAGCTTGGTCTGCTAAAAAATCGACGATGCGGCCTTTGCCTTCGTCACCCCAGTTTGCGCCTACAACAACGATAGATGGCATAATTTTATCTCCTAACTGATTGAGAAATCATGTTAGTGCTGGAGTCTGGATAAGAGAAATTAATTATCTTTATTATCTTGATAAGGATTCCATATATCTTTAAAGTCTTAATCTACCCATGATCGTCATTCCAGAACCGAGGTATCAGGAATCTCAAACCACAAGTGAGATTCCCTATCATGTTCGTTCCTCACTGTAGGGAATGAAGGGGAACGGTGTTCCTTACTGAAGGAATAATAGGGTTGGGCATTCTTCATTTTTAGGGAATGATGCAAGAAAAACAGGAGAGGTATGATGCTTGATATTAATTTGCTGAAGACGTTTGTGACGCTTGCGGAGTACAAGCATTTCGGGAAAGCGGCCAATGCGCTTCATATGACACAACCCAATGTGAGTTTGCACCTAAAACAATTAGAACAACAAACACGCATAAAGTTGATAGAGAGAAGCCCATTTCAATTGACTCAAGCGGGTGAACGGTTATTGGAAACAAGCCAAAGAACGCTACTCGAACTGCAGATTTGTCAGGCTGACCTCAATGCAATTAACGATCTTAAAATAGGGACTTTAACCATTGCCGTGAGCGACATCATTTCTCGATTCTTGCTAATTCGCCCGTTCCAGAAGTTTAAGGCAAAGTATCCTGGTATTGACCTTACGCTCTTAAATACCACGTCATCTCAGGCATCGAGTTTAGTTAAAAATGCTCAGGCGGATATTGGCTTTGTTATCGCTAAAGAACAGCACAACGAGTCATTGTATTTTACTAAGCTGCAAGAGCTTTCTTGGTGTGCGCTGGGCGATGGGTTTGATATCCAAGACTCTGATGCAGAGCTCACATTAATTTTACTAGGCCATGATACGAGAACCCGTGACTTCATTGATGAAGGTTTACCAAGCCTTAATCTACCAAATTATAGGGTGATGGAAGTAGGGAGTGTCGATGCTCAAATCGACTGGGCAGAAGCCGGCTTTGGTGTGGCTATAGTCCCTGAATTCGCGGTATCAACCAAGCAGCATCTGCATTCGAAAGTGACACCATTGACCCACTTTTCGAGCACCAGTCTTGGTTATATTGTTCGGCAGAACCAAGTATTGTCGAAAGCGACCAAGCAGTTGTTAGGTTGGGTGAATGATGAGATCACTTCATTGCAAAACAAATAAATACTATCATTGAGTTTGTTTCAATTAGCCCGCTTTATGTGGGCTTTTTTGCTTCTGTAAAGCCCGGTTTTACTGCATAAGCAAGCCCTGTAACAACCTAGTGCTCCCCATCAACTCTTTGTTCTACAAATCAGAGCCTCAAAACTCTTCATTGACAAAGTTTGATAATCAAACTAAATTCCAATTAATTACTTTGATCATCAAATTACTTGTTCATCAAAGGGATTTTATTAACAACGACCATCTACCACTAACACCAGCTAAGGACGCCATTTTGAGTTTTACAGCACGTCATCAACACAACTTTTCTTCACATAGCAGCCAAGGTGAGAAACGCACTTTCTATGTCTTGTTATTGACCGTCGTTACCATGGTTGTCGAAATTGTAGCGGGCACTATTTACGGCTCTATGGCATTACTTGCCGATGGTTGGCACATGGGGACGCATGCTGCAGCGTTTGGTATTACCTTATTTGCATACCGATATGCGAAGAAACATGCTGAGAGCGAACGTTTCTCGTTTGGTACCGGTAAAGTCAGCGTTTTAGGGGGCTACACTAGCGCGATTGCGTTGGGGATTGTGGCATTGTTGATGCTGGTGGAATCGGTGCATCGTTTGTTTAACCCACAAGCGATTCAGTTCAATGAAGCGATCATCGTTGCTTGTATTGGTTTAACTGTGAATGTGGTGAGTATGTTTTTACTTGGCGATCACCATCATGATCACGGACACGAGCATGGCCACAATCATAGTAAGAATCACGGTCATTCACATAGTCATGATCATGACAGCGACCATGCTCATAAACATAGTGAGCACCACGGACACCATCATGATCACAATCTACGCGCAGCTTACATGCATGTGTTGGCCGATACTTTAACCTCACTGCTTGCGATTGTTGCGCTGCTATTTGGTAAGTTTTACGGTTGGAACTGGTTAGATGCAGCAATGGGAATGGTTGGCGCATTTGTCATTGCCAAGTGGACGATGAACCTGATGAAACAAACCAGTCCAATCCTTCTTGATGAGAATATCCATCAAGATTATCGTGACTCAGTAATTGAAACATTAACGCCTTATGCGTCGGTGACTGATTTCCATATGTGGAAGGTAAGTGGACATCACTATTCAGCAGCGATTACTCTTGAATCAAACAGTGGTAAAACCGTCTCTGAATATAAACAAATGCTCGCCAAGTTTGATAAGATTAATCATCTTACTCTTGAAGTGCATTCAAACGACCATGCGAAATATAGAACAGCTTAACCAAATATTGACTGAGTTCTACGACAAAATGTCTTCGTGGGAGCAATCCGTTGTTAAAGAAACGGGTTATTCACTCGCACAGGTCCACACTATTGAAGTGTTGGGTATGCATGGCGCTTTAAGAATGAAAGAGCTCGCTGAAAAGCTTGGTATCACCACAGGTACACTTACTGTTCAAATCGAAAAGTTGGTTAAAGCTAAATTGATTGAGCGACATGAACATCCAACCGATCGCCGCGCAATTGTGGTGGCATTAACTGATGCCGGTCAGAAGATCCACGTTCATCATAATCAACTGCACCTCAACCTCGTTAATGAGTTGACCCAAAACATCGAAGAAGACGAAAAAGCGGTGTTATTGAAGTGCCTAACCAAGATGGTAAAAGCGTTTTAATAACTAGCCCAACAGAAAGAATCCGACACCAACGAATGTCTTCGGTCAGAGCAACAATGCAGGTTCAGGCTCACAAGCCGGTCGTGTGACATCATGTTCAGATATGATGGATCCAAAACACACCGAAGTTGGTATCGGGTACACCCCTTATATCGTTCTTAGCTCTACTTATTCTACCAATAGCTTCTGGACGCATACCTTCAACTAACACCGTTTTCTGCACTTATTAGCGTGTGAACCATTAAAGCCGACATTGTTAGTCGGCTTTTTACTGCATCGCGAATGGGCAAATCCTTACTTTTAATAATGATTTATTAAGTAAGATTAGATGCTTAGTGTTATTTGAAGATGTAAACATCAATCAGATCTAGAAAATGCTTAAACGCCTTTAAATTAAAGGCTGTAGGGCTGTTTTTCCTGTTTGTATCAAACATGAGAAACCTTTGTATCCCAATTTTATAATCTTGCTAATGTACATCTTAATAAATTGTGTTATTGATAATTCTAACTTTAGTGGCATTTCTATTTGCTGCTTCAATCGATTTGAAAGCAGCAAGAAGTAAGGGCGAATCAGCCCCTGTAAGACGCCCACTATTGGTAAAAACGATAAAAATAACAAAATGACATGGGCGAGATGACACAGTTAGTTGCCCAGCCTTAGATACCTATTATTAGTAAAGACGAGTCACACATATGAATATAAAGAAAAAGCTCTATTCATTGGGAATGTTTTCCATTTTCGGCATGATTTCATTGCTGTTCACCACTTCGCATTTTGCAGACACCACGGCTCAGATGAATGAAGCCAAGCAGATCACCAAAGAGCTTGAAGTTCGCTTGCTCAACCTACGCCGTAACGAGAAAGATTTCTTACTGCGCAGCGACATAAAATACCTCGATAAATTTGATGCAAACTACAACAAATTCTTGGCGTCTGAATCTCAACTTACTACTGTGCTTGCTGATTTGGGCCTTGCTAATAGCACCCATCTAAGAGAAGACATTGAAACCTACCACACAAGCTTTGTTGAATTGGTGAATGCCTATGAAGTGTATGGGTTAGCGCGTGACAAAGGCATGCTAGGCGAGTTTCATGCTTTACTCGATAACATCAGTGCGACAGCCAGTGCTGAACAAAAAATCGAGCTTTACCTGTTCAATGACTTAATTGAAAAGGGTGAGTTTGACCCTAGCGTGTTGTCTTCTGATTTACTCCAACTTTCAGCGAATTCAAACGCACTATTAGAAGCGGCTAAGCAAGTTGTCGAACAGAAAAAAGTGATTGGTTTAGATCATAAATCTGGATTGCTTGGTGATGCTCGCTCTGGTTCTCACATCATTGAAACTCAATTTAAAGAGTTCTCTGCGGTGTTAGACAAAGAAACCCAACAAGAAATGGCAACACTTTCGTTAATCAACAACATCCTTTGTGCCATCCTACTTGCATCAATCATCCTGTTTAGCTGGCTTATCGTTCGTTCAATCATCGGTAAGATTGAATCGCTGCTGTCAGTGATCCGCAATATCGTTGATTCAAACGATGTGTCTATTCGTTCTACAAACAACGGTAAAGATGAACTTGGAACGTTAGGTGAATACTTCAACCAGTTACTGGATCAACTTGAAGGTTTGATCTCCGCATCTCAAGCTAAGTCGTTACAGTTAAACCAAAGCACATCCAACATGCATGATGAGCTTGAATCGGTTATCCAACAGTTTGAAGTACAAGCAAACCACACCTCAACTATGACGACTTCCGTGCAGGAAATGGTACTGACGATTGGTGAGATTTCTGAAAGCACATCCGTTGCAGCCGAAGGTGTTCATCAAGCGAAAGTGAATGCAGACAAAGGCCGCGAAGTGGTTGTAGCGACAATCGACAACATTACTCAGTTATCTGAACGTCTTTCAAGTAGCCAAGACTCAATCAGCTCATTGAACCATCATGTTGATCAAATTGGTGATGCAGTGAATATCATCCAAGGCATTGCCGAACAAACCAACTTATTGGCACTCAACGCAGCCATTGAGGCAGCACGTGCGGGTGAACAAGGGCGTGGCTTCGCTGTGGTTGCCGATGAAGTACGCGCACTGGCTAGCAGAACGCATCAGTCCACCACTGAAATCACCTCTGTGGTTAGCGCAATTCAAAGCCAGATGCAGGCATCAATGACCGAAATTGGCGAGTGTAACCAACAAGGTCAACTAACGCTCAAAGACTCGGAAGAACTGGACGCGAGCTTGCAACTTATCTTGAGCGATATGGAGAGCATCCAAGGCAACTCAGAGCGTATTGCATCTGCAATTGAGGAGCAGGGCGCTGTGATGGCGCAGGTGAGCGACTCTATTACCGAGCTGAACACCATTTCAAACGATAACAATGCATCGGCGCAACACTGCTTAGTTGAAGTAGACAAAGTTGCCGAACAAGCGAGCGACATGGACAAAGCGGTTGCGCAGTTTAAGACTTCATAAATGCTTAGAGCAAGCTAAACCAAAGGCGTGGATAATCTGCGCCTTTTTTGTGCCTGACATTTGATGGAATACAGATGTTTGAAGAGGAATGAACAAAAAGAAAACGGCCCTTGCTATGTGTATTGGGGGAAGCAAGGGCCGTTGTATCTTAGTTTTACAGGGGAATTACTTATTACGACCTTCTAACACATCAAGTGCCAGCTCAACCGCTTTATCTATGTTTTCGCATCCCGCTAATTTACCTGAACTGATTGGCCCAAGTACGTTAGCGTATAACGAGAGCTGCTTGTTAAATGGCAGGCTCAACTGCTCATATAAACGCTGGCGAATCTCGGCATGTTGCTCAGGAGCGTGAGCAGCAAGGCTTTTCAAAGTGTCATAAACAAGAGTGGTGGTAGTGTTCATTCGTCTCTTTATCGTTAAGTTGGGGATGTATATTTTATAACCTTTCTTGTCTTACTTACTGTGATATAAGTCATACAATATTATTAATCTTGTGTGGGTTTTTTATCAAATGAGAATAAGGCATTCCAAAATAGACTTAAGTATCTGTGAAATATAACTAAAATGGTGACAGACTACATAAGAAACGAACGTCTAGATGTAATCCATACTCTCGGTGCGTTTCACTCAAACGGTTAAATCCTACGGAAGAGGTACAAGATGCACTACGACGTATTTAATGGGGACGCAGACGGTATTATCGCGTTGTTACAACTTCGATTAAGTGAGCCAAAAGACAGCGTGCTCGTTACTGGTGTAAAACGTGATATTCACTTAGTCTCTCAAGTTGTAGAACAGGGTAAACAAGGTGACGTTTCATCTGTTACTGTTTTAGATGTGTCGATGGAGAAAAACCTACCAGCATTGAAGTTACTGCTAGAGGCAAACATCGATGTATTTTATTGCGACCATCATCGAACAGGGGATGTTCCAACTTCTCACTATTTAAATACTCTGATTGATACCGCGCCAGAGAGTTGTACGAGTTTACTCATCAATCAAAAGCTGAATGGTGCACATGTGGCATGGGCAATCGCGGCTACCTTTGGTGATAATTTAAAGACTGTCGCTTCACGGTTAGCGGATGAAAATGGATTCAATCAATCTCAAACAGAGTTCTTGGAGGAACTAGGAATATTGGTCAACTACAATGGTTACGGTTCGTCACTAAGTGATTTGCATTTCACGCCAGTTGATCTTTACCAAGCCCTTTATCAATACCCGAATCCGTTTTCTCTTTTAGATGATAAAGATAGTGTGTTTTATCAACTCCAAGCTGCTTATCAAAATGATCGCCAGCAGCTATCAAACTTTACTCCCATTTATGAAAATGAAGTCGCACGTGTGTTTGAGCTGCCAGCTGAAACCTGGGCAAGACGAATCAGTGGGGTGTTTGGCAATGAAATCGTTAATCAAGACCCCGGTCGAGCACAAGCGGTATTAACGAAAAATCAAGATGGTGAATCTTATACAGTGAGTCTAAGAGCGCCGTTATCAAATAGAACTGGCGCGGATGATGTTTGTTCTAGTTTTGAAACTGGAGGCGGACGCAAAGCGGCTGCGGGCATCAATAAACTCCCAGAGTCCGATAAAGAGCGTTTCATCGAAGCGTTAACGAAATATTATCGAACCTGAGTGTGCGATTTTAGCCGTGTTTCTTGTTAAAGCAGCATACTATTCAGACAGAACTAAAACCTTGATTGCTTGCGTAATGAGTCTTAGTTCTGAGTCTCTCGGAAGCGATAAGTAGAGAGCTAACTTGGCATATGGGATTGATCGATACCGAGTAGTTCAGTAACAGTTAAACCAAACAGCAATTGAATTACCTCAAGAGTATTTTCGTTTGGCATTTTATCGGAGATGAAATTGGCTAAGCCAAGAACACCAATTCTCCCATTTCCTTCAGAACCTTTCTTATGAGCGTGCATAACGAACATGCGCATTATCATTCTGAACTGATTAACGTGCATAGCACTTTTCCAGGATTCAATGAGTGCACTCTTTGACGAGAAATCTAGATGCTGCACAATGATGGGGAATATCTTGCCTTTGAGTGCGGCTTCAAAATCAGTATTGCTTGGGTAATAGCCTTGCAAGGTACTTTTCCTAAGACCTGTTTCTTTACTTAAGCGATCATAAGTAACGTTGTCCCAACCTTCGCTCAGAAAAATATCTAGGATAAGAGCGTTATACGAAGCGAAATTTTCTTCCCATTGTGCTTTGGTGATTCTTGCCATACATGTCTCCAGAAATTTAAGTTAGAAGACTAACACAATAGCGCTAAAAAGTAATAGGTACGTATTTATCTAGAAGCCTTTATCAATACCTTTTTATTGTGTGAGCGAAACCACTAAGCGATTGAACATTCAGAACCCTCATCTAAGTCGCTTTGACAAAAATTGATAATTCTCCAAGAAAATTAAGTGCACTTGAATAATTTGCTTGGTGAATGAAAATGGCTTAATTTACAATATTTTAGCACTTTGATTTCAATAAAAAGTCAAAATATAATTGATTCTGATATTCAATCTGTGACTTAAAATCCCAAGTTAAATCAAAGGTCATCTTTTCCTATAAATTCCATTACTTATCTATAAATATTCATGGCTAAAATGAATGGGTTCGGTTGTGATTGGCACAGCTGTTAAGTAAGGAAGTGGGACTAATGTTGAAACGTAAAGCTCTACAATTAGCAATATCGGTCGGCATGGCGGCTATGTCTGGCGCTGTTTATGCGAATGGCTCAGATATGACGAATCCAGACTCAGGCGTTGTGGTTGGGTATTGGCATAACTGGTGTGATGGAGCGGGTTATCAAGGTGGTAATGCGCCATGTGTGACGCTGGATGAAGTGAACCCGATGTACAACATCGTGAATGTATCATTCATGAAGGTTTACGATGTGGCTGATGGTCGAATCCCAACTTTTAAACTGGACCCAACTATTGGGCTTTCAGAAGAACAATTTATTGACCAAATTTCAGAACTCAACAAGCAAGGTCGCTCTGTATTGTTGGCTCTGGGTGGTGCAGATGCACACGTAGAACTAGAAACAGGTGATGAAAGAGCCTTTGCTGATGAGATCATTCGCCTTACTGAACGCTATGGTTTTGATGGTCTAGATATCGACCTTGAACAAGCCGCAGTGACAGCAGCCAACAACCAAACCGTGATTCCAGACGCACTTAAGTTGGTGAAAGATCACTACCGTGCTGAAGGCAAAAACTTCCTTATTACCATGGCACCTGAATTCCCGTATCTAACGACGGGTGGTAAGTACGTACCTTACATCGATAACCTAGAAGGTTACTACGACTGGATTAACCCACAGTTCTACAACCAAGGTGGGGATGGTATTTGGGTTGAGGGCGTGGGTTGGATTGCTCAAAATAACGATGCACTAAAAGAAGAGTTTATCTACTACATCTCTGATTCGCTTATCAACGGAACGCGTGGCTTCCATAAGATCCCACACGACAAACTTGTGTTTGGTATCCCTTCTAGCATTGATGCAGCCGCAACGGGTTTTGTGCAAAAGCCACAAGATTTGTACGACGCATTTGATAGTCTAACAGCACAAGGCCAACCGCTACGTGGTGTGATGACTTGGTCTATCAACTGGGACATGGGTACCAACAAAAATGGTCAGCAATATAACGAGCAATTTATTAAAGATTACGGCCCGTTTGTACACGGTCAAGTGACGCCACCGCCAGTAGAGGGTGACCCCGTTCTTAAAGGTATCGAAAACGCGCGTGTTCTTCACGGTACAGCATTTGACCCAATGGAAGGCGTGACGGCAACAGACAAAGAAGATGGTGACCTAACGTCTTCAATCGACGTTGAAGGTTACGTTGAAACGAGTGTGATTGGCACGTATGTTCTGACTTACCGAGTGAAAGACAGCGATAATAACGAAACCACTAAAGCAAGAACGATAGAAGTTTACAGCCAGAAGCCAGTCTTCAATGGTGTGTCTGATACTACCGTTGTACTTGGCACTGCATTTGACCCTATGGCGGGCGTGACGGCGAATGATGCTGAAGATGGCGACCTAACAAGTGCTATCACACACACTGGCAGTGTTGATGTGAATGAAATTGGCAACTACACGCTGGTATATCGTGTAACAGATAGCGCTAACCAAACGGTAACTGCAGAGCGTAAAGTGTCTGTGACTGATGGTTCTAACTGTGCGCCTGCATGGGATGCTAACACCGTGTATGTTGAAGGTGACCAAGTATCACATGACGGAGCAACGTGGGACGCAGGTTGGTACACTCGCGGCGAAGAGCCGGGAACAACCGGTGAGTGGGGTGTTTGGAGAAAAGCATCAGACAGCTCATGTGGCGGTAACCCAGACCCAGGTGGCGATCTAGAGCTAAACGTAACTGGCCTTGAGTCTGAATACATTCTAGATAATGGCAATGTACGTTTAGAGTTCACACTCGCGTCAAATGAAGCGCTTGATGTAACTGCAATGGTAATCAAAAACGCAGGCACTGTTGTTGGACAGACAAAAGTGAATCTGACTGATAATCGTACCGTTACCATGGATTTGTACGACGTAGCAGAAGGTCAGTATAAACTTGAAGTGGTAGGTACTGCGACAGACGGCGAAATGGTGATGGTAGATAACTCGTTCTCGATAAAAGAAGAGGGCGGCACAACACCTCCTCCGGGGAACTACCCTCCATATGAAGCCGGAACGAATTACGAAGCGGGCGATATTGTAGTAGGCAGCGACAATGGCTTGTACGAATGTAAGCCTTGGCCATACACGGCATGGTGTGCAAGTGCTTCGTATGCGCCAGGGGATAGTCAGTACTGGCAGGATGCTTGGACAAAGCTTTAGTATTATAACTCAACGCTAGCAATATAAAGTAGACGATCAAAGAGAGGCCATTGTGCCTCTCTTTTTTATTTGGGTAATTTCAAACCTATAAAGCAACCTAAAAAGGTGTGATCTTCGCTATAGATTTAACCAACTTTACCGAAGTTAAACGTTACTCTCACGGTAAATGACCTATGAACGATTAAAGTAATGTGCGGTGCAAATACTATGAAGTGTTACTGTAACAGCGCCTGTAAATGCATGTGTAACAATGGGGTTTGTATATGTAATGGCAAAGATTTCTTAACGGGGCTGTATGGTTGTTAGTCGATGTATGACTTTTCTAAATGATACATTTCGAGCTTAACGCTTTTTTATGGACTAAAGTAGTGATTTATGCTGTTGCTGTGTCAGTTTTTAACTTTGATAATTATAAAATGCTGCTTGGTGTGTGAAATTTAGATGGGGTGGATCTTTTGAGTTTCAATTGTAACCGGTTACAATTACTGTGGCTTTAATCACGGTGTGGTTTAAATGTCTTCGTTAACATGATTCCAAGATCATTTAAACGTTAGGTCCTGAAATGTACGTTACGAATACACGTGTCTGGGAAAGTCCAGAAATTACTTCTTTCAATCGACTACGAGCACACACGCCACTATCTAGTTGGCGTAGTGAATTTTGTGCTCAGGTTGGAGGTATAAGCTCATCGGTAATGAGCCTAGATGGAGAGTGGGATTTTTCATTATTTCCATCTCCTGATTCTGTTCCTGAAAACTGGATGGCAGATGAACAACTTCCGAGTCAGAAAATTACAGTTCCAGGTAACTGGCAGTTACAGGGGCATGATTTCCCAATTTATACCAATGTGAAATACCCATTTCCATGCAACCCTCCATTTGTTCCAAAAGAGAATCCAACAGGTTGTTATCAGACGACTTTTGAACTACCTGAGAATTGGGAGCAAGAGTCGCAAACGCGAGTCATTTTCGATGGGGTAAATAGTGCATTTTACGTTTGGTGCAATGGTGAGTTTGTAGGTTACTCACAAGATAGTCGCCTTGCTGCTGAGTTTGACCTTAGTCCATATCTAATCGAAGGCAATAACACATTATCCGTCAAAGTTCTTCGTTGGTGTGATGGCAGTTACATGGAAGGTCAGGACATGTGGTGGATGAGTGGTATTTTCCGCTCTGTTCGTCTACTCAATAAACCAGTTCGCCACATTAAAGACGTAAAAGTGACGCCAGACCTTGATGCAGCTTATAGAGATGGTGAGCTGAAAATCAATGTCGATACCATGAATGGTGACGGCTTGTCGGTTAAAACCTCACTGTATGATGGTGAGAAAGAAATTGCGTCAAATGTTACGGAAGTCGGTACGGCGCCGGTCGATGAAAAAGGCGGATACAGCGAACGTTGTTTCGCAACGTTAAAGACAAACAACCCAAAGAAGTGGAGTGCTGAAGCTCCAAACCTTTACCGCCTGGTTGTGAGCTTAGTGACAAGTGAAGGTGATGTGATTGAGTGTGAAGGCTACGATGTCGGTTTTCGAAAAATCGAAGTCATAGGGGGTCAGTTGTGCATCAATGGTCAAGCACTGATGATTCGTGGTGTAAACAAGCACGAGCACGATCCAACAACAGGTCATGCAGAAAGCCTTGAACGTGTAGAGCAGGATTTAAAACTGATGAAACAGCATAATTTTAATGCTGTCCGCTGCTCTCATTACCCTAACCAGCCTGGCTTTTACAGTCTATGTGATCGCTTAGGTTTATACGTTGTCGATGAAGCGAACATTGAAACTCACGGCATGACACCAATGGGACGAATTGCCGATGATCCTCAATGGGCGAGTGCTTTCTTAGAGCGAATGACCCGCATGGTGGAGCGAGACTTTAATCACCCTAGTATCATTATTTGGTCACTTGGCAATGAGTCTGGTTATGGCTCAAACCATAACGCGATGTATCAGTGGACCAAACGAGTCGATCCTTCTCGTGTTATTCAGTATGAGGGAGGCGGTTCTAACACAAGCGTCACCGATATTATCTGTCCTATGTATGCTAGAACCGACGCTGATCAAGAGCAAGGGCATACCAATGAACCTAAACTTTCATTAAAGAAATGGGTTGGTATTGGTGATGAAAACCGTCCAATCATCTTGTGTGAATACGCGCATGCTATGGGTAATAGCCTTGGTGGCTTCGCAGAGTATTGGGATGCATTTAGAGCTCACCCACGTCTACAAGGTGGCTTTATTTGGGATTGGGTCGACCAAGGGCTAGATAAAATCAGCGAAGATGGTGTTCATTACTGGGCATATGGTGGCGATTTCGGTGACGAAATTAACGACCGTCAGTTCTGTATTAATGGCTTAGTCTTTCCTGACAGAACACCACACCCTACATTATTCGAAGCAAAACGGGCTCAGCAGCCATTCAGTTTTGAACTTGTGTCGTCACAACCGCTCGCAATTAAAGTGACCAGTGAACATTTGTTTGTTGATACGGCTCACCACAGCTTAGATTGGAATGTCATTGATGATAAGGGGGCTGTCATCAGAAGCGGTGAATTGAGCCTAAATCTAACAGCTCAACAGACGCAGCTGATTGAATTAGATTCTGAGTTTGGACTGCTTAACGCTGAGGCTCATCTTAATGTCGCTATTCGATTGCAGCAAGATACTAACTGGGCTAATGCTGGACATATTGTTGCGGAACATCAGGCTACATTAGGCAAAAAACTTCAGCTTGAAGTCGTTGAGAGCAAAACATTTGTACCCGCTAAATTCGAACAGGTTGATGGCGGGCTGCGTGTCACGGCAGCGGATAATCAATGGTATATCAATGCGACCACCGGTGAAGTGGAAAGTTGGAAAAAAGCGGACCGTGAACAGCTGCTTTCTCCAATTCGCGATAACTTCTTCCGAGCACCACTTGATAACGATATTGGTGTGAGTGAAGTCGACCGCCAAGACCCAAATGCTTGGATGGTTCGTTGGCAAAATGCTGGATTGTTTGACTTAGAGCACCGCTGTAAGGGTGTTGAGGTTAATGTCGCGATTGGAGAAGTACGTGTGCGACATGCGTATTTTTCAGCCGATAAGTTGGTTTTAACATCTGTTTGGGATTACCGCTTTACGCAGCAGGGTGAGGCTCAAGTATCGGTATCTGTCGATGTTGATAACTCAATGCCACCAATGCCAAGAATTGGCGCTGAAATGCATTTGAGCGAGTGTCCTCAAAGTGTGGCTTGGCTAGGGCGAGGTCCACATGAAAACTATCCTGACCGTAAGGCAAGTGCTGACTTTGGCCGTTGGATTCAACCAATTGCGAGTATGCATACGCCATACATATTCCCGTCTGATAACGGATTACGTTGCGATACCCAACAACTTCAAATCGGTGACATTGAGCTATTAGGTCACTTCTATTTCAGTGTTAGTCAGTACGGGCAGCAACAACTCGCTCGAGCTAAACATACTTATGAACTGGAAAGGCAACCGGGGTTATTTGTTTACTTCGATGGCTTCCATATGGGAGTAGGCGGGGATGATTCTTGGACACCAAGTGTTCGACCTGAATATCGCTTGCTACGCAACCAATATCAATGGAAATTCGTTTTAAAATAACAACTTGAGCTCACCTCCATTGAGGGGTGAGCCACCCTCTGAACTCTGAATTATTTTAACTACAAAGGCTAAGGAGCCTTATATGTCTGAAGGTAGTATATCGATAAAAACAAAATTTTCTTACGGCCTTGGTGCGCTGGGAAAAGACTTCGCTTGTTCCATTATTTACATTTTTCTTATGTTCTATTACACCGATGTGGTTGGTATTTCTGCCGCCTTCGTTGGTACGCTATTTCTTGTCGCGCGATTTGTTGATGCAGTGACAGATCCTGTTATGGGCATGATTGTTGATAACACTCGAACTCGTTTTGGTAAGTTTCGACCTTGGATTGTGATAGGTACGCTCGTCAATTCGGTATTCTTATTGTTGGTATTTAACACCCATAATATTGAAGGGAACATGGTGTATGTGTACGCAACGGTCACGTATATTCTATGGGGTGTAACTTACACAATCATGGACATTCCTTACTGGTCGATGATTCCTTCAATGTCTTCAAAGCGCGTTGAGCGTGAAAAATTAGTGGTTTGGCCCCGTCTGTTTGCTAGTTGTGCATGGACACTAATGGGGACGTACGGACTGTATTTAGTTGGTTTCTTTGGTGGTGAAGACAAGGGTTCTGGGTTTGTATATCTGAGCTTGGCAATTATCGCGGCATTCATAGCGAGCGCGTTGATTACGTTCTTTAACGTCAAGGAACGCATTAAAGATAAGCGTGTATCTACAGACAAATTCACGTTCAAAGATGTAAAAGACATTATTGGCAAAAATGATCAATTGAAGTCACTAATTGGCGTAGTGCTAACGTTCAATATCGCTATTCAGTTGGTTGGCGGCTTTGCTATCTATTACTTCAGTTACGCAATTGGGCGTGAAGATTTGTTCCCAATGTTCGCTTTAGTATCTGGTATGGCTGAAATTGCTGGCGTGTTTTTGTTCCCTAAGCTTTGTAACTTAATCAACCGAAAGTTTATGTGGCTGGTAGCATGTCTGTTCCCGCTGCTGTGTAGCTTAATTCTTGTTCTAACGGGCATTTTCGCTCCTGAAAACGGCATCTTAGTCGGTATTGCTGGTGCAGCGCTCAAATTTGGTGGTGGTTTATCAAACGGCCTATCGACAGTGATGTTAGCTGACGTAGTCGATTATGGAGAATACAAAACAGGGCACCGCAGTGAAAGTATTATTTTCTCTATTCAAACCATGCTAGTTAAATTTGCAGGTGCGCTTTCAGGTTTCTTTGTCGGCATTGGATTAACCGCAGTGGGTTATGTTCCTAATATTGAGCAGAGTGAAGAAACTATATTAGGTTTAAGAGCGTTAATGGTTGGTATTCCTACATTGTTAGTATTACTTAGCGCTTATATATATCAAAAAACATATCGCCTGAATGGTGAATATCAAAATATGGTTTTAAAAGAAATTTCTTCTACATAATTATATCCAATAATAAAGGTTAACAATGAAATTAAATAATAAGGCATCTTATTTGATGTGCTCAGCGCTTGCTTTTTCTTCATCGACTATGGCTGGTTATATCGAGCTAGGTAATGAATATGAGAACTGGGGTGACCAAGAGCAACGATCGAATACCATGCCATACATAGCAATGGAATTTAATCCAATCGAAGATTCATCTATGTTTTTGTACGCTAACTTCAGCTACCGCCACATGATTGAGAGTGAAGAGCGAACTTGGAATGACCGTTCTCGACAGGATGTCGCGATTGGTTGGTCCGAGGGGTACAAAGATTTTTGGTGGGGACCTAAATTCCAAATTCGAAATGAAATGTACGCGAATGATACTCGCCGCACGGAATATCGATTTTACAACAATATGGCGTATTACCTAGCAGAAGACCATGACTTAATCCTTGATGGTTTTATCGCCCCCGTTGGTGTTAGAAATCGCCCTCGTGGTGAAGATTGTGTCGGCGAAAATGGCTGTCAGGATGAAGCAAACAACGACCTAAGAACCAGCTATACAGACTATTATCACGAGATAGATTTTGGTGTTCGCTCTCGTTTGGCTTACGACAAAACATTGCAACTAACGTTATATAGTGAAGTCAGTAAGCAAAGCGAGTTCGAAGGGGATAACCGTGCTTGGGAAGAAGAAAAGCGCGTAGAGTGGCAAGTGCGTATGAACTATACACAGACATTCAATGACCTGACTGTAACGCCATTTGTGCGCTATACCTTCTACCGAAACGCAGAGAGTGTTGATTACGGTGATAAAGACGAACTGCGAATTCGAGCGGGCTTCTGGGGTGACTATAAAATAGATGATAAGTCTAAGTTTGTATTCGAAACTTATTACCAAACTGAAGATAAAGAGAACTTTGAACAGGATTGGAACCAAAATCAGTGGGAAGATGATTACTTCTTTGTGAAACTTGGATATCGCCGTTCTTTCTAATTAATTCTGAATATATCCTAAATCTATACGATTATTAAATTAATAATATCGAGATGTGAAATGAGAAAAATATTATTATCAATGGCAGTCGCATCAATACTGTCAGTGCCGAGTTATGCCCAAACACTAGATGTGGAAATTGAAAATACCAAACAAACAATACACAGCTTTGGTGCTTCGGATGCTTGGTCTATTAACCCAACAATTAACAAGTGGCAGAAAAAAGGGGACGATGCGGCTATCGACCACCTCGCTGATTTATTGTTCTCTACTGACAATGGTATTGGCTTAACAGCGTGGCGATTTAATATAGGTGCAGGCAGTACCGAGCAAGGTGATGGTAGCTTTATTCGTGATCCATTACGCCGTGCGGAATTATTGGTCCCTGAGCCGGGTGGCGCAATAGACACGACTAAGCAGCAAGGACAAATTCGTTTCATGCAAGAGGCTCATCAACGTGGTGTCGATAACTTTATCGCGTTTTCTAATAGCCCACCGCATTACCTAACAAAAAACGGCTTAACTCACCCAACGGCAGCTGATGACCTAGGCTCTACTAACCTTAAACCTGAAAATGTGGATGCATTTTCCGACTTTTTGGTTGAAGTGTTGACCTACTTACGTAGTGAAGAAGTAGGGATCCCGGTTAATTACATCAGTCCAATTAACGAGCCAACGTGGGAATGGGAAGGACAGACTCAAGAAGGCAATCGCTACAATATGCAAGAAGTTAAAGCGGTATACCGTAGTTTAGATAAAAAGCTGACCGAAGCGGGTATTCGTAGCGACATTCATATTGATGGCGGTGAAGTGGTCGAATTCACAGCAGCACTTCGTGATGCTTATAAGCGTAACTTTGACGGTTCATCTCAAACTAATGGTATGAATTCTCGTGGTGTTGGCTTGTACCGAAACTACATTGATGAACTGTTAGGGGATCCTGAAATTAGAGACATTATTGGTAACCAAATCTCAGTACATGGCTACTTTTCTGACGCTTGGCCAGACCGTTTAGGCAAGCTGCGTGATATGACATATGGAAACCTACAGGATGTGTCTCCGGGTGCAGAAATTTGGATGAGTGAAATGAGCATCTTGGGTGGTGGCGGTTATTCTCGTGACTTTGATGGTCATGGCTTTGAGGCTGATGATATGGATTATGCGTTACATGTGGGGCGTATCATGCATCGAGACCTGACTCGTTTGAACGCTTCAGCATGGCATTGGTGGTTAGGTTTGACGCCATATGATTACAAAGATGGTATGGTGAAAATTGACCCATCTTTAGAAGCCAATACGGTAGAAGATTCGAAAATGATGTGGACTGTCGGTAACTTCAGTCGCTTTGTTCGCCCGGGTTATCAGCGTGTAGAACTGAGTGGGGTAGACAACCTTGATGGCTTGATGGCATCGGCTTATGTCAGTCCAACACAAGATAAAGTGGTGATTGTTGCCGTTAATACGAGTGACAAGGTAGAGAATGTTTCTATTAACTTAGAAGGCGTTGTTAATTCTGCCACTTATACAACACACATTACCAATGCGCAGCATGATTTGGCGTTGGTTGAATTAGAAAAAGAACAAGACGATTACCTTGTGCCTCCGCGCTCAACAGTGACATTTGTTGGCTCACTATAACGTAAAATTTAGCTAGTAATAATAAAGAAACCCCAGTCTGAATAAGGCTGGGGTTTCTTTTATAAACAGAATGCGAGAATTGTATTCAGTGTTGATTCCCTAACAAATCATAGGTTAATTGTTAGGTGAAGCAATGGAATTGCGGCTCACCAGTGTAGGAAGGTAAAGGTTTCCTTTATGCTCGTGAGGAGACTTTTCTACCAACTGGATAGACAGCTTTGCCGCTTGGCTCGCCATGATCTGTACTGGGTAGCGGACGGTGGTCAGGGTTGGCTGTAAATAGCTGGCTATCATGGCATCATCAAACCCGATGACAGAGACATCTTCTGGTACGCGTAGGTTGTTTTCTTTAAGCACTGCAATGGCACCTGCAGCCATTAAATCGTTGTATGTAGCAATCGCGGTAAACGGTTCATTCTTCGCTAACAAATTACGCATGGCATCTGCGCCGCCAAGCTCATTCGGTTCGCCGGACACCACCAGAGCCTCCGAGTAGGGCAGTTGGTTCTTTTCTAGTTCAGAACGATAACCCAGTTTTCTATCTATTGAATCATCGATATTATGAGAAGAGGCTAAGTAACCAATTCTCTTATGGCCAAAGCGGATTAGGTGGCTTAGTGCCAGGTTGCTGCCTCGAATGTTATCTAAAGCGACACAGCGTTCGGCTATTTCTGGGATAAAGCGGTTAATGATGATAAGACCAGGGATCTGTTTCGAAAACTCAATCAGCTCTTGATCCGATAGGCCTTTGCTATGAATAACAAGATGCTCACACTGGTTGTTTATCAACAGCTCGATCGCTTCTCTTTCATAGGTTTCGTTGTGGTAACCATGCGTAATCAATATATGCTTTTTGTGTTCACGCGCGATTTCGTCAATAGCTTGAACCATAGCACCATAAAATGGGTTAGATACGTCTGCCACTAACACACCAATGGAAGACGAAGTTTTATTTGCAAGAGCTCTTGCGTTCGCATTTGGGCGATAATTCAATTTTTCCATCGCTTCGTGAACTGCTTTCGTTGCTGTTTCACTCGTATGAGGTAATTTGTTGATTACTCTCGATACAGTAGCAACGGATACCTTAGCTTCTTTCGCGACGTCTCTTATGTTTGCCATAATGTTCTTTATATTAAGTGTGCTATAACCGTTGCCATCGTAGTGTTTCGACTCCCTCCAAAAGGGAACACCTTGTTGTACGGCTTAAACTTTTATGATGGTACGTATAGTAGCAATATACGAGGCTGAGTCCATATGTTTACTGTGCTGATTGATGTTTAGTTTTTGTGTTTCAAACCTTGCATTTTTTTTGCCTTTTCTATCACCTTTCTTCTGACTCTAGGGTATTTTCGTTCCACTGTTACGACCGTTTGAGAATACTATCGTTATAGAACCAGAGCTCAATATTAGTCAAAACTGTGTTGCGTTAGTTCATTTTACTAATGGATAAAAGGACTATTTATCTTATGTCTTAGGTTGTATTGCTCCAGATCAAAACAAGAGTGATTATCAATTGTATTAGTTAATGGAAAAATGCACTATGCGCTCACTGAATTTTTAAATTTGTGAATATTTAAATAATGAATCTTGCTCAAGTCGACCTTAACTTACTCGTTATTCTTAAACACCTTCTTGAAGAGAAGCACGTTTCTAACACAGCGCTGGCGCTAGATATGAGCCAGCCGACGGTGAGCCGATCTCTGCAAAAACTGCGCACCGTGTTTAACGATGATTTGTTGGTAAGGGCAGCTTACGGTTACGAATTAACGCCGAAAGCTGAAGCGATTAAGCAAGACCTAAACTCCGTACTTACACGTTTAGAAAAATTAGTTCATGGCGATGTTTTCGAACCACAAACAAGCGACAGTACCGTTCGCTTCTTCGGTTTGGTGCCACAGGTTTCGCATTTATTACCCAAGGTAGTCGCGGAGATCCGCAAGCAAGCGCCAAACATGGTTGTTGATATCGACTCTATTCCAAAACGTCATTTCGAACCCTTGTTATCTGGCGACGCACACTTTGTATTGTCGACTCATGAGCCATTAAGTTCAGAGCAGAACCTGTATCGAATGTTTGTAATAAGCCGTGATTACCGCTTGTTAATGAGCAAGGATCATCCTTTGGCTGATAAAGAGATCACGGTCGATGACTTGCTTAATAGTCAACTTGGGCAGATCTCGTTGCAAGGGGATAAGAAACTCTCCATCGAAAATCGATTTAAAGATCTCGGTTTGATTGATAAGCAGCGCCAGTTATCCATCCCAGTCCAGTTGTCTAACTTTAACATTGCTGCAGACCTTGCAGAGACGACCGACATCATTTTTCATCTGCCTACACCCTTTGCGACACAAGCCGCTAAACAGCGTGACCTAATTTGTAAACGTGTACCAAAAGCAATCAGAAGCCCCTCAGAAGATGTGTACCTGTATTGGCATAAACGCTTCCACAACGATCCTATGTGCCGTTGGGTTCGTGAGCTATTCAAAGAGTTGTACACTTAAATCATACGGTAGAGGAATGTGGTCGCGAGATGTATATGGACTTGAATATAGAAATCTATCTTATGTGAAAGGTGAATAGCGAGAATCAAATTTTGGCATGAAACTTTAATTGATAAGAATGGTAGCTGGTTGTTTAATGCAAACCATTATCATTACTAATCACATATAAGAATGAATATCATGTCTGAGAGATCTCTTTTGATTCGCAAACCTCTATCGATCGCAGTCGCTGTTATTTGTACCTCACTTTCAGCTAACGTATTAGCGCAGGAAGAAGCGCAAGCAACAGACGAGCAAATGGTTGTTACTGCTACTCGTACCGAGATGGCGTTAAAACAAGCGCCAGCTTCCATGTCGGTTATTACGGCTCAAGATATCGAAGACAGCCCAGGTATCACCTTGGCTGACATCGTCGCAGATTCGACGAGTGTCGAGTCTGACTTTATAGCACACGTGCTGGGCGTCAGATGATCTCTATTCGTGGTATGGATTCTGATTACACACTTATCATGGTAAACGGCCGCCGTCTTAGCTCGGCGAGTGCCATTATCCGTGGCAACGATTTCGACCTTTCTACTATCCCTGCTGATTCGATCGAACGCGTTGAAATCATCCTTGGCCCAATGTCGGCACTTTACGGTTCAGATGGTATGGGCGGCACAATCAACATAATCACTAAGGCTCCGGAAAACGATTGGAGTTCTACACTAAGCATGGACACTTCATCTCCACTTGATGGTGATGGAGGGGAAGAGTACTCGATGGGCTTCACGACATCGGGTGCGTTGATTGAAGATGAGTTGTTTGCTCGTCTTTCTGTTAACCAAACAAGCCGTAACGCTTGGCAACCATATTCTGGTACACACAGCTCCGGTTACGATCGTTCAGACGTAACAGCTCTAGAAGAACGTGACACGCTAAGCTTACTTGCAAGCCTTACATGGAATGCAACAGATAATCAAACCATCGATTTCGATTTTGGCTACAGTGATGATGAACGTGAGTCATCTGCGGAAAATGTATCGTCTGTGATTGAGTCTGACACGCGTGTTGTACGTCAGAGCCAAGCGATTACACACAGCGGCTTTTGGAGTTGGGGTGACACGCAAGTGCGTTACTCTCGTGAGAACGTGACGGACAACGATGCTGCAGATTCTGACAAAAGCTATAGCAGTGATGTTGAAGAGCTAACTCAAATTGTTGAAGCGTCGGCGACCACTTATCTTGGTGATAGTCACACAGTAACGTTTGGTATGGACTACCAGTTGAGTGAATTAACCAACAAAGAAAACTTGGTCAATGGTACATCTGAAGCTTATCAAGGTGCGTTATTTGTTCAAGACCAATGGTTAATGACGGATCAACTAACGGCAACCATTGGTGGTCGTTTAGATAAGCATGAGCTGTACGGCGAAGAATTCAGCCCACGTGTGTATTTGGTTCACCAAACGACGAATGACTTAATCATTAAGGGTGGTGTGGGTAAAGCATTCAAAGCTCCAACGTTAACTCAAAACCAAGCTGACTACACAGTTAACAGCTGTAAAGGTGTGTGTGATTTACACGGAAATGAAGATCTTAAGCCAGAAACAAGTTTGAACTATGAGATCGCTGCGATTTATAGCCAACCTCGTTGGAATGTTGAAGGTGCTTTGTTCCGAAATGAAATCAACGACCTAATTGATCGTGATGAAACCTACTGTGAGAACGGCGGAGTGTTTGAATCGGGTAAAGGGTGTGCTGATAGTTCAAGCTCAACTGGCTATGTGAATGGTAAGCGTACTTATACAAACGTATCAGAGGCTGTAGTTCAAGGTGCTGAGCTTACCGGTCAATTCCAGATCACAGACGAGTGGGGCATTTCTGGTAACTACACATTCCTAGATACAGAAGATAAATCAACAGGTGAAGAGCTGCTTGAGCGTTACAAGCACTCGGGTTTAGTTAAGTTAAACTGGAGCCCAACATACGACCTGAATACATTTGTTAGTGCCCGTTACCGTGGTGAGCGTCAGATTGAAAGCGACCTAACTCAAGACGCATATACAACGCTGAACCTAGGTGCTGTCTACAATGTGAATGCTTCAGTACGACTGCGTGCGGGTATCACAAACTTGACGGACGAAGCGGTGTCACAAGAGCTTGAGAGCATGGGCTATGTAGAAGAGCCACGTACTTACTACGTAGGTATGACAGCGGACTTCTAATCCAGAATTAGAAAACCCATAGTTCAAAAACAGATAGCTTGATACAAAAGAACCCACACAGGCTGAGGCTCTATAAGGAGAACGGCGAGTGTGGGTTCTTTTTTGATCTATAGGTTTGGATTAACGTGTTGTGTATCTATTTATTTAGATTTTCACACACGTGATTAGCGCATTGCCTGACTGAGTATCCCAAGGGATCAGCTTGTCGTAATCATGTTCGAAGATATTCACCTCAAAGTAGGGCTTCAATATCTCGATCAACTCCTTAAACGTGAAGGCCACCATCGGGTGTTCATCATTCCACACCTGGGTTTCACCATCAGTCGTCTTTTCGATACTCAGTTTTAGCGCTTGCTTATCGCCTTGACCGGAATAGTACCAACCAGATCGGAACGTGAAGTCGTCTTTGTCTTGGTTTGTGGTGTGTCGAACAAACAGGTCATTGCTGATCTTGTCTTTATCAACCACGTTAAAACAGAAAATACCTTCTGGCTTTAACGCGCGATGTACACTTTCAATACACTCTTTAAGCTTCTCAAGGCCATCGTTGTAATGGATGGAATACAGGAAGCAAGTGATCAGGTCGAGTGGTTCAGTTACCTCAAAGTTACTCATATTCTGTACTGAGAACTTGGCTTCTGGGCAGCGAACTTCTGCGATGTCTAACATCGGTTTATTAAGATCCAGGCCACCGCTTTGGTAACCAAAATCAATAAAATGACGAACGTGTGGGCCAGTGCCACAAGCTAAGTCGAGGTGTGTTTTTCCTTCATTTCCAAAGATTTGATGGAGTCTACGTACGCAGTTACTTTGCGCTTGGTAGTCAATATCTACACACATTAAATCATAGTAACCGGATAGGTCGGTATAGAGTGCGTTGGCGGACATGTTTGCCTGCAGCATAAGCTGAAAAATTAGGGTGGCGCATCATATACCGAAATTTGGAAATCGCAATCAAATATTCGATATATTTATACGCTTTTATTCTTAATCAGATGCTCACATTCCAGTACTTCAAATGTGGGTGTCAAACCTCACCATAACTTCAAGCAAACTATGGCTCAACCGCAATTAAGCGATGGTTTGTACACATACGAAGTCAGGATTGACGACCACTTGGTTTTTGCCACTAACTTTTGCGTTGTATAGCGCGTCATCAGTTACTCGGATAAGGGTATTTATCGAATCTGAAGAGTAACAAGTACATTGATTTGTCACGCCAACGCTGACACTTGCTTTGAATTTGTTACGGTTAAAGCCGATGAAAATGCGTTGATTAAAGTCGTAGCAAACCTGTTCGGCAATCGACTTAGCCTGTGAAGACTCAACCTCTGGTATAAAGGCGATGAACTCTTCACCTCCCCAGCGTCCGACAACACCATTTGCTTGTTTCACATGTGCTTGAATTGTAGTTGAAAGCTGTTTAATGACCTTGTCACCAACACTGTGACCATATTTGTCGTTAATGGCTTTGAAGTTATCGATGTCGAACAATAAGCAAGACATTTCGAGTTGGTTGTTTATCGGCTTCTTAAGCCAGTCGTAAATCGCTCTACGGTTGAGTAATTGAGTCAAATCGTCATGCATTGCTCGATGCAGAAGTTCTTTCTCAAGGAGTACTTTGTCAGTGATGTCTTCAAGGGTCACTTGAATCGCTTTTTGCCCCTCCCAGTTGATCACATTGTCGTAAGCATTGAAGTACTTTTTGCTGCCATCAAAACAATGGTTGAATATCACTGAGCTGAAACTGGGCGGGCTTCCTTCTGTGATGCTTTTGCAGCGCTTAATTGCACTTTCACGTTGAGATTCAGGCACTATTGATAAGATGGAGTCCATGTTGAGCACTTGTTCGATGGATTCTGCGCCAGTCAATTCCACCCACGATTGATTCACCAGAAGCGGTTTGAAGTTTCTATGGATGATAATCCCTTGCTTAGAGGTTCTTAGCAGCTCGAGGTACATGCGGTCATTTTCATGACGTTTTCGCTCAGCTTCTACCACAGAGGTAATATCAATGATGGTGACTTGGAGCGCAGGTTTGTGGTTCAGTTCGATGATATGAGCAAGACTGAAAACTGAAATATTGCCAGCTTTGGTCGGGATGTCTGAATACAGTTTCCCTTTGTTAAGCTGACCTTTAATCGCATCTAAGTAGTGCTTTTTTGCCAATTTTTGATAGTTTTTCGGGACAAGAGCATAAACGAAGTCGATGTGGTTAAGCAGTTCTTCTCGGGTGTTGTATCCGAATATTCTGGCGATATCTTGGTCGACATCCAAAACGCGATGATCTTGTAAGATCATTATTCCCTGAATAGCATCGAAATTCTGACAAGGGTTTGTTGTGGTTAAATCTAGTTGAATGTTCATATCGACCTAGTGATTTATTCGTTATACAGAAACATGAGTGTTTACATGAATGGCTCAAGGTCATTGGTTTGTAGAGGGAGGGCTGAGCCTATACAGCAAGACTCCAAGAGCAAATTATGATATCTAGTTAGAAAAAGTGTGACATTAATATAACGGTAAGTATGCAGTAATATTGCGGTTATTAGCGTGTTCTAAAAGGAGTTAAGCAGCAATGACAATAAAGGAATCAGAAGGTACACAAGAGATGATGAATGCAAGAAAAGCGATCGAAATAAAGACAGACGACTTGTCGGGCGGGGAGGTCATTAAGTTACTCGAAGAGCATCTCGCTGATACGTATGCAACTTCACCAGCCGAAAGTGTGCACGCATTGGATCTGGACGGGCTCAAGTCACCTGAGATTACTTTTTTCAGCGCTTGGAAAGACAGTCAACTGCTTGGGTGTGTTGCCATTAAAGAGCTAAATGAACAACACGCAGAACTCAAGTCGATGAGAACCTCGCAGTTTGCTCGAAAGTCAGGTGTTGCGAGTCAACTTTTACAGCATGTATTGGATACCGCAACCGTTCGTCAATATCAAACCATCAGTTTAGAGACTGGCTCAGAAGATTACTTTAAGGCAGCACGTAACCTGTATGAAAAATTTGGCTTTGATTATTGCGATCCCTTTGCTGATTATGTGTTAGACCCGCACAGCCAGTTTATGAGTATTGAGTTACGTTAAGAGACTAGCCTTCGATGACGACTTACTTTGCAGGTTTTTCCCTGGGCCTTTCGTTGATTCTCGCGATTGGCTCTCAAAATGCGTTTGTTTTAAAGCAAGGGCTTAAGAATCAACATGTATTGGCAATTTGTGCGGTATGTGCAATTTCGGATGCATTGCTAATTAGTTTTGGCGTGACGGGTTTTGGTGCCATCGTTAAACAGTTTCCACAAATTGAGCAATTCGCCCGTTATGGTGGGGCGATCTTTTTGTGTGTCTATTCATTCTTGAGTTTCCGCTCAGCATTCACTGAAAACCACGCTTTAGAAGCCACTTCTGAAACGAAAGACTCGCTAACCAAAGCGGTTGCGATGTGTTTGGCGTTCACTTGGCTAAATCCGCATGTGTATTTGGACACCGTGGTATTGCTGGGTTCTATCTCAACTCAATATCAACCTAATCAAATGTTGTTTGGCGCAGGTTCCGTATCGGCTTCATTCGTGTTCTTCTTTTCACTTGGCTATGGCGCTCGCTTTTTGGCTCCAATGTTTAAGAACCCGAGAGCGTGGAAGGTGTTGGAATTTGTCGTTGGCGTGATCATGGCGTCTATCGCACTATCTTTGATCCTTTAGCCGCTTAGGGCAGAGAAGACAAAAATACCTTCGAAAAAAACCGTTGCTGCTGACTTTACTGAGAAGTTCAGTAGCCTCTATTTAACAAATACTATTTTGCATGTCTCATTGAGCCTCTTAATAATATAGAATAAATTGAAATATATTTTAATAGCAGGCCGTTCTAAATAATTATCTTTAAAAAAATAAAAATCACTTTATTCATCGACAGCGTGACTTTCTTGTATTTAAGGGGAAGATATAGCTGGTGTGCCCAAGCGCTAATCTGAATGAGAGTTGGAATTTAAATGTCTGATTTTATTAATTTTATTTTTTGGTTTTTATAGTCTTTATATTATATGTCCACTTCGTTTTCTATCCGTATTTCTTATTGTGTCTCATAAATAAGACGGTGCTAATTTATTCAATTATTCGCTTGGTGAATGAAAGGTGTCGTGTTAATTTCCCTATCACTTCGCAAATGAACGGTGTTTTATTGTTTATTAGGAGTCGCTTGAATAATTTATTTTAAGCAGTATCGCAACCGTTGGAATAGTGTCGGAAACCTATTGATAGTTGATGAACGGTACTGTGGAACAAACTAAAAAGGGTATTTTCATGCTTAAATCAACATTTCTATTGGGCCTAGTTGGCTTAGTTTCACTTCCTACATTTGCTGCTGGTATTGAAGGTGGTCCATACATTGGTGCTGGCCTTGGTGTATATCAAGATTCAGACACGGACGGTGGCGTTAATTTAGATGCTGACGGCATGGGTTATAACCTTTACGGCGGGTATCAATTCAACCGAATCGTAGGTATCGAACTTGGCTACACGGATTACGCTGACTACGAAAAGCTCGGCACTAAGCTTCTTTCACCAACATCTCTTTCAGTTGCAGCAAATGTTGGTTACACCTTCGATAATTCAATCCGCCCATTTGTATTGGCAGGCTTAAGCTACGTTGATCTTAATTCAAGCAACGGCGCTTTCTACGGCGATGACTCAGGTGCAGGGTTCCACTTTGGTGTTGGTGTAGAATACACGCCAGTAGAGAACCTAACACTTCGCTTAATTTCTCAAGCGGACGCTGTGAATATTGAAACTTATACATATACCTCAAATGGCAACAAACTGCGCACAAGCAGTCGAGACGTCGCATTTAGCACAGTAACACTGGGTGCTTCTTACAATTTCTAAGACACGTCTACGACAGAAATTTAAGTACATTTGATAACAAAGCCGCTCGGATTATGAGCGGCTTTTTCATACCTAAAACCTGTGGGATGTTAATGCGTAAAATTAGTTGCTTTTCACAAGCTTATAAAAGGGAATTGTACGAGCGATTTTGGTAGATTATGGGTATTACCGACTTCCAGTGAGCAACAATGAAGATTCTTCACACGTCCGATTGGCACCTTGGCCAAAACTTCTACAATAAAAGCCGTAAGAATGAACATGAACGGTTTTTACAATGGTTACTTGAGCAAGTTACAGAGCACGACATCGACGCGATCATTGTTGCTGGCGACATTTTCGATACCAGCACACCGCCGAGTTACGCTCGTGAGATGTACAACAAGTTTGTGGTCGACTCAAACAAGATCGGTTGCCAATTGGTGCTGTTAGGTGGAAACCACGATTCTGTTTCTGTATTAAAAGAAACGCAACAACTGCTTAAATACATGGGCGCAGACGTGATTCCTAACACCAACGAAGATCATGCGACTCAGGTCGTCGAATTAAAGGGCAAGAACGGCGATGTAGAAGCGTTGGTTTGTGCCATTCCTTTTATTCGCCCACGCGATGTGTTGACCAGTCAGGCGGGTGTTACGGGTGTAGAGCGTCAGAAACAACTTGGCGATGCAATCAAACAGCATTACCAAAGTGTTTATGACGCCGCGGTAGAAAAACGAGCGACGTTTGAAAACAGCGAACACATGCCGATTATCGCCACGGGTCACTTAACGGCGATGGGCGTTCAACAGTCGGATTCTGTGCGTGATATCTATGTCGGTAACCTAGATGGCTTTGCCGCAGATGGCTTCCCAGACGCAGACTATATTGCACTTGGTCATATCCACCGCCCACAAGTGGTGGCAAAGCGTGAATACATTCGTTATTCAGGCTCTCCAATCCCATTAAGCTTTGATGAACTTAAATCTCAGAAACAGGTGTGTGTGGTTGAGTTTGTTGAAGGTGAGCGCACCATTTCTCAATTGCCAGTTCCAACATTCCAACCGCTTGCTGAAATCAAAGGTGACTTGAGCGAGATTGAATCTCAGCTGAACCAATACATAGGTTTAGATAGCGAACAAAGCGTGTGGCTATCGATAGAAGTACAAGCTCAAGATTACCTGTCAGATCTACAAGAACGTATGCGTGCATTGACTGAAGGTTTGAATGTTGAAGTATTGCAATTGCGCCGCGCAAGAGAGCGTCGCAATCAAGCTTTAGAACAAGAGTCAGCAGAAACTTTGTCTGAACTCAGCCCAATGGATGTGTTTACTAAGCGTATTGCATTAGAAGAGTTTGAAACCGACTCTGAAAAAGCGCGTTTAGAGCGCATGACTGTGAAGTTTAAACAAGTGATGATTGAAGTGTCTGAAAGCGCTCAAGCGCCAAACAAAGTAGAAGAGTAACCAGTATGAAGATTTTAAGTCTAGAATTTGAAAACCTGAACTCTTTGAAAGGGCGCTGGAAGCTCGATTTTACCCAATCACCGTTTGCAGAGAGCGGCCTATTCGCGATTACTGGCCCTACAGGGGCGGGTAAAACCACCATTCTTGATGCGATTTGTTTGGCGTTGTTCCACCGTACACCACGCTTGAAAAGCATTGCCAAAGGCAACAATGAATTGATGACGCGTGGCACGGGCGAATGTTTCGCTGAGCTTGAATTTGAAGTGCAGGGCAAAACGTACCGTTCTAACTTCCATCAAAAGCGAGCGCGCGGAAAACACGATGGTGCATTGCAGACTCCAACGTGTGAATTTGCTGACGCTGACACCGACAAAGTCTTAGAGACGATGCTGACCAAGAAAACAAAGTTGGTCGAGCAGGTAACAGGTCTCGATTTTTCACGCTTCACTAAATCGATCATGTTGTCTCAGGGTGAGTTTGCAGCGTTCTTAAATGCTAATGCTAACGACCGTGCTGAGCTACTGGAAGAGCTGACGGGGACAGAAGTTTATAGCCTGATTTCAGAGCGCATCTACGATCACTTTAAGTCGAGCGAAGAGTCACTTAATCACCTTAAAGCGAAAGCAGAAGGTGTGAGTTTACTGTCTGAGGAGCAAATCCAAGAACTGACGAACGAACGAGAGGCTCTTGAAGCTGAACAGAAGCGTTTAGCCGATCAGCTCAAAGAGTGGCAAGCACATCTCAGTTGGTGGAAAGAAGTGACCAAAGCTGAGCAAACTATCGCGACCAGTGAGCAGGATCTTAAAACGGCTCAAGATGAACTAGAGCGTAACCAACCATCATTGGTCCGTTTAGCAAAAAGTGAACCTGCTGAAAAACTGCGCCCAATGCACAAAGATTTAAAGCGTTGCGAGCAAGAGGTGAAGACTACTCAAGTTAACTTAGACAACAGTACCAAGTTGCTTGCTGTCCGTGATGCAGAAAAGCAAGACGCACAGACTAAACTGACTCAAAGCAGTGTGATTGTCGAACAGGTAAAAACTGAGCAGCAAGATCAAGAGAAGATCATTGAGCAAGTTCGCCCACTCGATAACCAAATTGCAGTGCTCAAAGATAAACAAACAGCGGCCGTTAACGCAGCGAACACGCTAAATGAGCAACATACGCAGCAGCATAATCAACAGCTCGTTTTAGTTCAAAAAACGGATGAACTGAAACAACAAGAGCAACTCAGCACTGAGTACCTAAATACTCATCAAGCTGACCAACATCTAGAAAAATACTTAGGTCAGTGGCAAGCCAAAGTTGAGCAAGTTCGAACCCTAGAGCGTCAGCATTCAGAACAGTTGAACTCAGCGAAGCAAGCTTTGTCTGCGGTTGATATTCAGCAATCAGTGATCAAGTCAGCCCAAGAAGCAAAAGCATCGCAAGACAAAGCACTCGCTGAACTGGTTGTACTGGAAAACAATGCAAAGCAACAATGGGAAGCATTGCAAGGCAACACCAGCGAGCAGGTGTTGAATGCGCAAAAAGATCTGTTGGAGTTCTGGAATCGCAATACGCACTCTTTACTCGAGATCAATCGTGGTTTCTTAAGTGCCCAGCAACAGCTGCAGGCTAAAACTCAGGCACATCAAACTAACACTCAGTTGGTCGATAAGCTTTCGAAAGAACGTGAAGTGCTGGTGGAGCGATACAAAGAAAAAGAGACTTCGCTTGAGCGACTAACGCGCTTGATTGATCAAGAAGGCGAATTGGCAAAATACCGCGCCGCTCTCGAATCTGGGTCTGAGTGTCCACTGTGTGGTTCAAAAGACCATTCGATTGAGCAGTCACAAGATATTGCTAACTTAGTTACTCAACAAGAACGTGAAAAGCATGAGTTAGTGATTATCAAGAAAGACGGTCAAGAGCACCGTCAGCAGTTAGATTCTCTAGCCCCTATGATTGCAGCGCTTAACGATGACATTCAACGTACACAAGCGGATATTCAGCAAGCTCAACTTAACTGGCAGGGCATTATTGGCAAGCTTCATCAGAGCTTATCGGATTTCGTTGGCACGGCTCCAGAATTAGCGTTGTTAACGGTGAGCGATTTAGGCAATGAAGCTTCAGTCGTGACTTTCGCTCAGCAGTGTGAACTTCAACTGAGTCAGATCTCGCAGCAACTCAAAGCGCTGGGTGATGCAAAAATGCATTATGCCGAAGCTGAGAAACAACGCCTGTCTGTAAGTGTTATGGCAGACAAGGCGCAATCTAACCTTGAGTTGGCCGAGCAACGCTTAGCTGATTTGAATAAGCAGAACCACAGCATAAACGAGCAAGTGGCTCAGATAGCTCAAGCGAAAGAGCAGCAATGGAACGCTCTGAAAGAGAGCATTGTTCAAACTTCTATTGAAGCACCTGAACTTGAGCATATTGATGATTGGTTTAACGCGAAATCGCAAGCATCAAACACATGGCAGCAAACTAAACAGCAACAGGCCGATATTGAGAAGCAATTGCTTACTCAAAATGCTGAATTGAAAACGCTAGATGACAAGTTAAGCAGCCTTAAGAAAGAGCTCGCGACACTGACGCAAGAGAGCGAGTCTTTAGTGTCAGAGCTCACTCGTGTAACGGCTGAAAGAGCAGAATTGTTTGGTGATAAAAACATTCAAGCTACCAGTAATGCGATGAAGCAAAAAGTTGCTGAAGCGGTAAATGTGTTCGATGCCGCGCAGTTGGAGCTTAACCGTTGCGAACTTGAACATCGAACTGAGCAAACCAAACACACAAGTTTCTCTGAAGAGTTGGTGAGCAAGCAATCAGCTCATACGCAAGCTCAGGATGCTTGGTTAGAATCTATGAAAACTAGCCCATTTGAAAGTGAGGCTGATTTTGAAGCGGCGTTGCTAGATGAAGAGGTTAGAACTCAACTTCAAAGCCTGAAGAAGTCTTTAGACGAAGCGATGGTTAGTGCGCAAGCAAGGTTGAACACTGCCAAAGCGACTCAAGTGGAGTTACAAAACTACGAGAATGCGAAAACATGGCAAGAGCAAGACCAACAACAAGTTGAACTTGCGGCAACGGAATGTCAAAACGCTCAACAAAGCCATGCGACAAAGATTGGCGCGATTTCTGCCAACCTTGAAACGGATAGCCAAAACCGCAGCAATCAGCAAGGTCTGTTCAAGCAGATCGACGAGCAACAAGTCGAATTTGATGATATTTCACGTCTTAACTCGCTGATTGGCTCTAAGAACGGCGACAAGTTCCGTAAATTTGCTCAAGGCTTAACACTGGAAAACTTAGTGTATTTGGCGAACAAACAGCTGCAGCGTTTGCATGGTCGTTATGAGCTAAAACGTAAAGCCGATGATGGTTTAGAACTGCAAGTGCTCGATACATGGCAGGGCGATGTGATGCGTGATACCAAGACCTTATCCGGTGGCGAAAGCTTCTTGGTGAGTTTGGCATTGGCTTTAGCGCTTTCTGATCTTGTGAGTTACAAAACCAGTATTGACTCTTTGTTCCTGGATGAAGGTTTCGGCACGTTAGACAGTGACACATTAGACATTGCTCTTAACGCACTCGATAACTTGAATGCGTCAGGCAAGATGATTGGTGTGATTAGCCACGTAGAAGCACTGAAAGAGCGAGTGCCAGTTCAGCTTAAAGTCACGAAACACTCTGGCCTTGGCGTGAGCGAAATGGAGAAGCAGTACAAGATTGTGGCTTAGATTTTAGCGGTAGTCATAAGTAATAATTGTCGTCATTCCCTAAAGTGAGGAACGAACGTAATAGGGAATCTAGCTTTGTCATTGATACAGCAGATCCCCGACTCAGTCGTTCCTCCTACTCGGGGATGACGGAGCGGGGGTTGTGGTCAATCGTCCTTCGTAATCCCTAACACATGGAACGAACATAATAATTATCGTAATTCCCTAAAGCGAGGGACGAGCGTAATAGGGAATCTCTAGTAAACGCAGGAAGTGGATTCATCGAAAAGGAAACGGTCATGCATAAGAAACCTCATCTACCAACCAAGACATGTCCTGTATGCCAAAAGCCTTTTGCATGGCGTAAAAAGTGGCAGCGTTGTTGGGACGATGTCATCTACTGTTCAGAACGTTGTCGTCGTAACAAATCTTAGACTTCATTTTATCCTAGGTCGTTTCTCATGATCTAAACCCCCAAGTCCCCATATTCTTTCCTTTTGATGATCCTTTAATCGTTTCGTCATTCATTTCTCAAGTTAATATTTCTCTCTGAAACATATCTGATGTATAAAGGCGGCATGAAGATACCTAAAAGAATACAGCCTTTAGTTGACGATGGTTTAGTCGACGAGGTGACAAGCCAACTCATGAGTGGCAAAGAAGCATCGGTGTACATTGTGCGCTGCGGCGATACGATCCGTTGTGCCAAGGTATATAAGGAAATTAGCCAACGCAGTTTCAAAAAAGCGACCGCGTATCGTGAAGGCAGAAAAGTTCGAAATAGTCGCCGTGCTCGAGCGATGGAAAAAGGCTCAGGTTTTGGTCGCGAGCAACAAGAAAAGGTTTGGCAAAGTGCCGAAGTAGACGCCTTGTATAAACTAGCAGAAGCGGGCGTTCGAGTGCCTGTTCCTTATGGTTGCTTCGATGGCGTGCTGCTTATGGAGCTGGTTACTGATGACGAAGGCTATGTTGCGCCACGTTTGAACGATGTGGTGATGTCAGCAGAGCAAGCGATCGAAGATCATGCGGTGATGATGACCTACGTGGTTAAAATGTTGTGTGTTGGTCTTATCCATGGTGACTTGTCTGAGTTCAACGTATTGGTGGATGAATACGGCCCAGTGATTATCGATTTACCTCAAGCCGTTGATGCTTCGGCGAACAACAATGCTGAATGGATGCTGGCTCGTGACGTCAATAACATTCGCGACTACTACGCTCAGTTTGCTCCTGAATTGGCGAAAACAGAGTATGCCAAGGAAATGTGGGCGCTTTACGAGAAAGGCGACTTAAAGCCAGACAGCAAGCTCACTGGTGAGTTTACAGAAAGCGATGATTTGGCAGATATCGAAGCCATCATGCAAGAGATAGATGCTGCACGAATTGAAGAGCAAAACCGACGCGAGCGTGCTAAAGAAGAAAAAGACGGCGTCGATAATAGTAAGTTCAATTGGGCTGAATAATCGTGTTTATTCGTTTTGATCTTTAGCTGGTGTTTGATAGTCGCCACACTGCTTTAAAAATGAACCCAACAGAGCCCAAGCTCTGTTGGGTTTTTTATTGGCGCCAGACTACTACCAGCTTAGCTGCTCACCATCGTACGCATAGAAATGCCCACTTTTGTCTGGTGTGGCAGTGCGAATGATATCGACTAATTGATGGGCGACATAACTCGACTCAAATAACTTCCCTTCAGGGACATTGGTCTGAAAAGGCTTAGACAGTGCCGTGTCTGTTGTGCCTGGATGCAAAGCTAACACAGTGCCTTTCTTTAAGGTGCGCTGCCACTCAATCGACATCGTTTTGATGAACATGTTTAGCGCTGCTTTCGACGAGCGATAGCTGTACCAACCGCCCAATCTGTTGTCTGAAATGCTGCCGACCTTTGCGGATACCACCGCAAATTTCGGATTGTCGCTTGTTTTAAGTATCGGTGTGAAATACTTAGCTAACAGTAAGCTGGGTAGGGTATTTATAGAGATGTTTTTGAGGAAAAATTCAGGGTCGATAGAGGACAGATTCTTCTCTGGACCGAGTTCAGGTGTATGAAGCATGCCCACGCAGTTGATCAACCAATCAAGCTGGTCGAACTCAGAGCTCAAACGTTTGATATCCACTTCATTGGAAGCGTCGACTTTATGCCAATTCAAGCGTCTATTTTCTAGATCAGGCTGTTGAGAGTGGTAAGTCGCGTCTACATGCACATCAAGAAAATCAAACCGAGACAGCTCAGATAATAAGTGCTTGACCACAGCGATACCAATACCGCCGCTCCCACCGACCACCAATATGTGTAATCTGAGTTGCTCCACCATTATAAGTTCTCCAAGTTTGTAATTCGTTGTTCTGCGGTATCGAGTATCGCTTGTTGATCTTGCTCGTCCATGTTGTCCCAAGAGCGATATAACATGCCCATACGAGGGTTACGGTTTAAAGCATCGCGATGTTGATTCATAAAGCGCCAGTACAAGCTGTTGAAAGGGCAAGATTGCTCGCCGCTACGTTCTTTTATCTTGTAGTGACAACTTTTGCAGTAGTCGCTCATGCGGTTGATATACGAACCGCTGGCAGAGTATGGTTTGGTTCCGACGATCCCGCCATCCGCAAACAGTGCCATACCTCGCGTATTTGGCATTTCAACCCACTCAATCGCGTCGACGTAAATGCCAAGGTACCAACTGTCGACTTGGTCGGGGTCTATACCGGTAATCAAACAAAAGTTACCAGTGACCATCAATCTTTGAATGTGGTGCGCATAAGCAAACTCAAGGGACTGGTCAATCGCATGCTTCATGCAGTTCATTTTGGTTTTTCCGTCCCAAAAGTAGTGGGGCAGATTGTTGTTCGCTGCATAGTGGTTTTTGTTGGCGTAAGCAGGCATATTCGCCCAATAGACAGCGCGTATGTACTCTCGCCACCCCAGTATTTGGCGTACAAACCCTTCCACCTGGGCAATATCGATGCTTTGTTTATCTTGAGAGTTAGACGCTTGATAGGCTGACAGTGCTGCATCGATCACTTCTTTAGGGCTCAGCAGTTTACTGTTTAACGAGAACGAAATGCGACTATGGTACAAACTCCACTTAGAGTCGTGTTCGGTGGTCATTGCGTCTTGAAATTGGCCGAATAATGGCAAGCAGACTTGGCAGAAATGAGCGAGCAGAGACAAGCTTTGCGCGCGGTTCACTGGCCACAGTAACTGGTTACCGACTTGACCTATGGTTTGCACCTGGTGGCGCTCAATACGCTGTAAAATATCGGTAATGTCATTGGTAAACATCAGTGGTTGAGGCAGGTTTTCGATGTCCTGTTTCTTGAGTTTCTTTCGGTTGTTCGCATCGTAATTCCATTTGCCGCCAACTGGCTTTCCGTCATCCAACAAAATGTCGAAACGCTTTCTCATTCGGCGATAGAAGTGCTCCATCATAATGTGTTTGTCTTTCGGAAACTGTTGTTCTATCTCTTCGAATGGAAACAGGAAGTGTTCAGTATCATTACAACCTTTGGTGGCGTTAGTGAGTCTGAGTTTGTTCAGTTGTTCTAAGAGCCGGTATTCATCAGGCCTTTGGAATTCGAACTTCTCAGAGCCGAATTCGTGTACGTAATGCTTTAGCAATGTATCTAGGTTTTCAAATTGCGTTGTGTCATCCAAGGTGAGGTGAAGTACTTGATGGCCTTGCTGTTTTAGTTCTTCAGCGAAGTAACTCATTGCACAGAAAAAAGCCGCCACTTTTTGGATATGAGAGGCAACATAGTCTGTTTCTTGTTTGAGCTCAGCGATGATGTAAATTACGTCATCGTCAACCTGTCGAAACCATGAATGCTCAATATTGAGTTGGTCACCTAATACAAGTCGTACCGTTTTAAATTTCATAATGCTTCCTGCTTTGTGAGGCTTTTATTGCTGAGTGAAGACCAGTCCATTGATTGATGAAGGCACGGTCTGGATCGTACATTTCAGTTTGCTTAGCCAAATCAAAATGGCGAGATTTAGGTTGTGTTTGGTTTTTACTTTGATTGTTATGGGCTGGTTGATTGAGGTCGCCGGCGATATACGCCCAATTTCCCCAGTTAGATGCCACGTCATAGTCAACAAGTTGGCTTTCAAAATAGGCTGCGCCGTGTCGCCAGTCGATTCCTAACTCATAAATTAAACAGCTTGCAGCGAGCTGGCGGCCTCGGTTGGACATGTAACCTGTGGCCTTCAATTGGCGCATACATGCGTCGACAATCGGGTAGTTGGTGTTGCCGCTTTTCCATTTGGTAAAATTAAGGCTTGTCGATTGAGTGAGCTCTGCGTTCACAACGTTATCTTTGGATGAACTTGCGAACAATGACGCCCGCAGCGATAGGCTCTTCCAATAAAAATACTCTCGCCACAAGAGCTCGAAATAGATCCAATAAGTAGAATCATTCGCCTCATGTTCAGATTCAAAGTGTTTGAGGTGTAGGCAGATGGTCTTTGGCGAAATACAACCCAGTGCTAGCCAAGGTGAAAACTTGGTCGAGTTTTCGATGCCATCTAATGCGTTCCTTGTCTGCTTATAGTTACTCGCGTAATCGTGTGAAAAGTATTGATTGAGATGTGCCAGTCCAGACGTTTCTCCGCCTTTGAAGCTTTGCTCAAACATAGGGTCGGGCTTTAGAATAAGCTCGTTTGAGTGACAGTGTGACGTATTAGGGAGGGCTGGAGCTGGTGGCAAATTCGTTATGAATAAGCTTTGGGTATCGATAGCCAAATGCTCAATAAGTTTTCTGAATTTAGTGAATGAGCGGGGCAATTTGTCTAGCGTGAAAGGGAAGTCATCGAGTTCAAACAACGTTGAGTTGTGAGATTGAATCGCCGTTACGCTTGGGTATTCAGACAACGTTGACCGCACTAGCTGTCGTTCATCGTAACCACAGTGTGTGTTGGAGAAAAAGTGAGTCACGTTTAAGTCATCAATCATTTTAATCAACAGTTGTTTACTGCTAACTGCCTTATTCAGGTCTTGTTTGAGTATGATCAGTGATTGCCCTAGATTTTCGAGATTCACCTTAAGATCGCTTAGCGATTGAGAAACGAAAGCTTCGCGGTGTGTACCATAGTGTTGCTCTTGAGCGAAGTGTGCTGAATAGTGAGACAAGCTCGGTTCGACAGCGACACAAACGAGCTCATCGACAGTTTGACTCGATTGATAAAGTAACGCGTTGTCGTTGATTCTTAAGTCGTTTGTGAAGAGATAAAGACCAATCTTTTTCATTGCTTGCACTCGATGATTTGTTAATTATTAAACGCTTACGAGTTGATAAGCTGCCAAGATCACAAATGGTTGCGCTGTATCCACATTAGATTATCAAGTGAACAATAAAGGGTGATGAATAGAGGATTAAGCCAACCAATAATACCGATAGAGGTTGGCAATGTAGGCTACTTTTAGGCTTCGAAATGAAGCGTTTATTCCATAGGGACAACCAGAATATCGATAGGAGAAGTGTCGATGATCTGTTTGGAATGTGAGATCAGCTTATGCCAAAAATCATGGTGATGGCCACATAGTAATAGGTCAACGTTGTTTGCTTCGATGGTATTTTTTAGCTTATCGTTCAAGTCACCCGTTCCCACAAAGATGTGCTTGATTGGATGCTTGGCGTAGGCCTCAAACTCTTTCAAATGTTTAATGGCATCTTCATTGATGGGTAAATCACTGTTATTTCCTTGAATATCAACCAGTTCTGGGTAGATCTCTCCATGTGTGCCATCAATATAAACAAACGAAATGCCAGCCTCTAACTTGTCGGCGAAGAAGGTCGCTCTATCAATGAGAATTTTGGTGTCGTCAGACAGTTCTATTGCGACCAGAATATGTCGGTATTCCATAATTAAAGCCTTTTGTTGTGAGTTGTGTAACAAGCATAGTTTTTGTTAGAGCAAATGATATCGAAGAGATCTCATATTGCGTAAAATCATCATTCAAAGTTCTTCTAAGCACTGTTGTATTTATATCGCTTTGATTGATAAGAAATTTACAAAAGGTTGTTATAGTGTTCGAAGCGCTAGTTTACGCGACTAGATAGGCTTGATAGTTCAATGCGCCAATAATGAAGAGGCATCAATGACAGCATTACTCACCATTCCCACTCGAACACTAGGTTTCGACTACGATATTGAGATCCGAGATTGGTCTCAAAAGCTTGTCGGCTTTCACGTGTTTGAAGATGGTCGACGTCCGCTCGATGGGGGAATTGGCTTGAGTCTAAACCTCGTAGAACAGTTTGATGTGAATGGTCGTTGGTTAGATTCATTACCTGCGCGTTATCGTGAAATCACCGATGATTTTCCAGAGTATCAATACCAGATGCTATGGCTTGCCGCGAACACTTATGAAGCCGAGCAATTGCTTGAGTTAAGGCCTGTTATTTTGGCTTTGATCTGTATGAAATACAGCGTGGATAACAAGAAGGCATTAGCGTTAAGCCGCTTAGGACAAAAGAAGATCCTTGCCAAATTGGGTTTAGATAGCAGCAAGGCAACACTTAAATTCATCGACAAGCTAGAATTGCACTACAACGTTGGTGATGAGCTTGACCACATTGTTCGTATTCTCGAACCGCTGCAAAGACGTGTCCTGAAATTTAAACATTACCCAAAAGTCGGTTACACAGCACTGCGTTTGGACCAAGTTCATCCATTTCTAACCGGCAGTCGATTAGGAATTGCAATGGTGGAAGAGGGCAGACTTAATGCGCCGTCTAAGATGGCGATGTTCCAAGATGCGATATTACTAGGCCAAGATTTGGAGATGGATGATCCACTGCGCGCTATTACCAGTCAGAACTCATTCGCGATGTTTGAACAACTTCATGACCGCTGGACGGAGCAACGCCAATTGCGTCGTTTGGAGGGTAATCGCCCAATGGATAAAGACATTCCTTATCCGGTTCCTTTGCTGGGCAACGATAACATTCATCCTCTCACGGATTATTACGATCTTGAGCATGAAGGCATCGAGCAGAAGCACTGTATTGGCGTGTATCACAACCGAATCATGAGTGACCGTTACGTGGTGTTTCGAATGATGAAACCTCAGCGCTTAACTATCGGTTTGCGTCGTGTTCCTAGTAAAGCGTTTCCGTTTGAGATTGATCAAATCTGCGGAAAAAGAAATGCACCACCATCGGAATCTGCTCGACAAGTCATTCACGACTGGTTAGAAGCGAGCAAGCAAAAGTATCCTAAGCAATAGCCATGAAGTAAAGGGACCAATCATATGTATCAACAAGGCGATCTATGCCCTCATTGTGGTTTAATTATTGTGATGCCGACGGAGCTACAAGGTGAATGCCTAGGATGCGGTGAAGAGATTAATCAAGACCCAGCGGACGATTACGACGAAGAAGAGTAGCTTTGCTTATACTCAGATGAAACAAGGCTAGGACAGCTAAATTATTCCCTTTCAAAGGATGGAAAAATGCAGAAGGTAATCTTTAGAAATTGTGATGAACGCTCGCCCTATTGGGGTGATTTAGAGGGATTATTTCAAAGCGAATGGTCTGATTTCCAATTTAAAGATACCTACAAACAAAACACACAACTTCCCCCTGTTATCGTAGTGCTGCGCGACAATGTGGTCATTGGTGGCTTGGCGTATTCGTACTTTCAGGAGCCTCATCAAGTGGAGGACGTGGTGTGGATTAACGCGGTTTATGTCGATGAAAAATGGCGCGGTCAAGGAATTGCGAGTGAATTGATTAATCGTGGTGTCAGACAAGTATCTTCTACTGTGCAAACTCAACTCTACGCGTACACCAATATCACGGGACTCTATCAAGGGCTAGGTTGGTCAGTTGTTGACATCGAATCAGAGCCAAACCATAAAGTGATGAGTATTGAGCTCAAACGATAGGCTCACAATGAAAACCTACTTGTGTGGTATCTGCTTTTCAAGTAATGAAGTGCTCGCTGTATCCACACCTCATAACTCTGTTAAATTTTCGTTTGAAATTATGCATATATCGCCTTTAAATCAAACAACTCGCTGTCGATTAAAACGATCACGACGATTTATTGCAGCAGGTGTTGAGCACAAAGCCTATATTGACTAGAATGACGCACTTTTTTTATTTACGTACATACAGGTAATGAACATGAGCGATACTAATTCAAGACCAGCTTTACCAGATCATCTTGCAGGCAACCCACGCAGCCCACACCACGTGGCTGAGTGTTTCGAATACCCAATCGGCATTCGTCTAAATGGTAAAGAGCGTACTGATGTTGAAGAATACTGCATCAGCGAAGGTTGGGTTAAGATCCCTTCACCTAAAGCGCTAGATCGCTTCGGCCAGCCAATGCTTATTACTCTAAAAGGCACTGTAGAAGCTTTTTATATTGAACAGTAATCACTTCGTGTGGTTTGCTAATACCTCGTGTCATTAGCTAATGTTTGTCTAATTAGCCAACACAAAACCACCAAGCGTTATTACCTAAAAGGGTCTAGAGAAATCTAGACCCTTTTTGTTTACGTTGATGTCGGCGAACTTATTTAATCAATAGCCTAAATCACCCTCATAACTCCACAGATTTAACCAAAATTGTCGTTATTCACTATGCATTCACAAGAATAACAAAGTTGTTGTTGGCTGATTTATGTTCGCTCGCTCTTTCTGGTTTGTTTACACTCGATAATTCTGGTGTTTAATTAAGCAGCTACAAACAAAAACATGAAGCACAGTCTAATTAAATGAAACTAATTCGCTGTATTTAAACAAATTCATTGTTAATAGCCATATGCATCACAGAAATTAATCCTGAAGCACATACAATTCCCTTGATTTCGAATGAGCGCTAAATTTTTTCGTTCGAGCATTTTATTTCTTCCTTCGCCCAATAATATGAGGTTCCTATGTTTGGAATATTCAAACCAATGGCGCATATCGATCGCTTGTCATCAGATAAGATCGATAGCACCTACACACGATTACGATGGCAGCTGTTTCTTGGCATCTTCGTTGGCTATGCGGGGTACTACTTGGTCCGTAAAAACTTTAGCTTGGCGATGCCTTATCTCATTGAACAAGGTTTTAGTCGCGGAGAACTAGGGGTTGCATTAGCAGCGGTATCTATCGCTTACGGCTTATCTAAGTTCTTAATGGGCAGTGTTTCTGACCGTTCCAATCCTCGTTACTTCCTCAGCGGTGGCTTGTTAATGTCGGCACTGGTGATGTTCTGCTTCGGCTTCATGCCATGGGCAACAGGAAGCATTACTGCGATGTTTATCCTGCTGTTCTTAAATGGTTGGTTCCAAGGTATGGGTTGGCCGGCTTGTGGACGAACCATGGTTCACTGGTGGTCACGCAAAGAACGCGGCGAGATAGTATCGGTATGGAACGTTGCTCACAACGTGGGTGGCGGTTTGATTGGTCCAATGTTCCTATTGGGTCTGTGGGCTTTTAACGATGATTGGCGAACCGCTTTTTATGTTCCTGCATTTTTTGCCACTCTTGTTGCTATCTTTGTCTGGTTTACCGTAAGAGACACACCTCAATCTTGTGGTTTACCGCCGATTGAAGAGCACAAAAACGATTACCCAGACGACTATGACACCTCTCATGAGAAAGAAATGACGGCAAAAGAGATTTTCTTTAAGTACGTTTTCTCTAACAAGTTGTTGTGGTCTATCGCAATCGCTAATGCGTTTGTTTACCTGATCCGTTATGGCGTGCTTGATTGGGCTCCGGTTTACTTGAAAGAAGCAAAAGACTTCACAGTAGATAAATCATCTTGGGCTTACTTCTTGTATGAGTGGGCGGGTATTCCGGGCACCTTATTGTGTGGTTGGATTTCAGATAAATTATTCAAAGGTCGACGCGCACCTGCAGGAATCTTGTTCATGGTTCTAGTGACAGTCGCTGTGTTGGTATATTGGTTAAATCCAGCGGGTAACCCAACGGTTGATATGTTGGCATTGGTTGCGATTGGTTTCCTTATCTATGGCCCTGTAATGCTGATCGGCTTGTATGCACTGGAACTTGCACCTAAGAAAGCAGCAGGTACAGCTGCTGGTCTAACTGGTTTGTTTGGTTACTTAGGTGGCGCGGTTGCTGCGAACGCAATACTCGGCTTTATGGTTGACCATTACGGTTGGGATGGCGGCTTCATTATTTTGGTCGGCGCTTGTGTGGCTTCAATCATCTGTCTGCTTTACGCCTTCTTAGGTGAGCGTGCGCACCATAAACAAAAAGATCTCGAACGAGAGAAAGAAGCGCTAGCTCAGTAGTGTATTTACTGAATCACATCTATAAATAACAACAGAGGCAGGTATATCCTGCTTCTGTTTATTTAAGCGTCCATTCCCAAATAGTCCTACCCACAATCTTGCTACTTGTATCCCCACATTTTGACCTTTCACAGGTTTACAGTAATAACCTGGCTTGATAGGTTACTCCCAATGCAGCCAGATGCTTAATCTATAAGTGTTTATCGGCTCAACCTAATATTGAGTTTGGAAAGATCATGGAAGAAAGAAGTAAAGCTTATCTTGATAGTTACCTCAACACATTGCCAGCAGACGTTGCCTCACAATACACCTCTTTTAGTGCCGATTATTACTGCGCAGATGAATACAATGCCAACTTGTGCGCGCAGTTGATTCTGAAAGGTGAAAAACAGGCTTCCTGCGGCCTTGAACACTGGTATACCCTCAAAGGCGAGACGAGACCAGTAATTGGTCACTTGCAAGTTGTCACCGATTGGGATGGTAAGCCCGTCTGTATTGTTGAGGTTACGTCGGTGTCGTCGTGCAAATACAACGAAGTGACGGCTGAGTTTGCTGCCGCTGAAGGCGAGGGTGACAAAACACTAGAATGGTGGCGAGAAGCACACTGGAACTTCTTCTCTCGCGAATGTGAAGAACTCAATATAAACCCAAGTGAAGACATGATGCTGGTACTTGAGCGTTTCAAAGTGGTTCATCAATAAACTGTGAGTTTGACAAGTGTCCAAGGACTAATTGAATCTTAACTCGTGACACATAAAAGTGTGCAAAGCGGTTAAGCGATACAACAAGGAGTGTGTAGTGAAAATAGCGATACTGGATGATTATCAGAACGCAGTAGAAAGTCTTGAGTGTTATAGCAAGTTAGAACAGCATGATGTTACGGTATTCACAGAAACTTATCCTGAAGATGAATTGGCGTTAAAACTGCGCGAGTTTGCTGCTTTGGTACTTATTCGTGAGCGAACGGACATTACAGAGTCACTGCTTTCAAAGCTTCCAAACTTAAAACTGATTAGCCAAACGGGCAAAGCCAGTAATCATATTGACGTTCAAATGTGTGAGCGTTTTGGCGTGAAAGTATTAGAAGGGCGCGGTTCACCTGTCGCACCGTCTGAGCTGTGTTGGGCGCTTATCATGGCGGCGTCTCGCCACATTCCAACTTACGCTTCGAACCTCAAGCAAAACCAATGGCAAGATTCAGGCTCGTTAGGGTTAGGTCGAACTTTGAAAGGGCTATTGCTGGGCATTTGGGGTTACGGAAAAATCGGTAAATGCATTGCACAATATGCCCAAGCATTTGGGATGTCTGTCGTAGTGTGGGGAAGCCAAGCTTCACGCGATCAAGCGCAAGCAGATGGATTTGAAGCATCAGCAACCAAAGAAGACTTCTTTCGAGATGTTGATGTGCTCTCTTTGCACTTACGTTTGAACGATGCGACGAAAGGGTGTGTTACTGCAAACGACCTTCAGCTAATGAAATTAGACTCGCTATTTGTGAACATCAGCCGTTCAGAATTAGTTGAACCACAAGCTCTATACCGTGAATTACGTGAAGTTCCGACTAAGCACGCCGCCGTTGATGTGTTCGATTGTGAGCCGGCAACAGAGAACACAGAACCGTTACTATCTCTAACTAACGTCACTGCGACCCCACACTTGGGCTATGTTGAACAAAATAGCTACGAACTCTACTTCGATATCGCTTTCGATAACATTCTTTCCTATCAAAGGGATGGCTTATAAAGGCGCGATGGCTAATGCAGGAGGCAAGATGACAAAGCTAATCGAATTAACAGAAATAGTCTTATTCGACTGGGGCAATACGCTGATGGTCGATTTCCCAGATGCACAAGGGAAGATGTGCGACTGGGAAACCGTACAAGAGGTGAGCGGTGCCCGTGCATTGCTTGCCGAACTCTCCAAAACTCATCAGGTCTATGTTGCCACCAATGCCGGTGATTCAAGTAAAGACGATATCATTCGAGCCTTCGAGCGTGTTGGCTTGTCTGAATACATCTTGGATTATTTTTGTAAGTCGAGCATTGGCTTCTCTAAGTTCGAGCCGGAGTTTTATCCTGCCATCATTTCTAAGCTCGGTGTTGAGCCACAATACATCACCATGGTGGGTGACACTCTAGAGAAAGACATTTATCCATCACTTGAAACGGGTATACAAGCGGTGTGGTTGAACACGGAAGGTACTGATCTTAAGTCAGAGAATTTGAATGTCGTGCAAGTTCAAAGCCTAAGCGAACTGTTGGAGAAAAGTCATGGGTGATCACTCACGTCGTGGGGTAGGATGAAGCATTGGCACACTTATTCGGTGGTTGCGATTAAGCGTCGTTAAAACTTTAGTCATTAAAACTCGTTTGTGTGCGTGTCTGTTTTGACGCCAACCTCTCATCTCTTTGCTGTCTAATCCTCTAAGCTATCTCTAGTTTCCACTATGAGGGCTAGGTTATGAGTATCGAACGTCACGGAATATCGGTTGGAATTGAACGTGTTAGCGGTGAAACCATTGTTGTGTTCAAAGCGAAAGGCAAACTCACACACGATGACTATCAAGCAATGATGCCAATTCTAAAAACCACGCTAGAAGAACTCGATTCATCTAAACTCAAGATGCTGGTCGATATCTCCACCTTAACGGGTTGGGAGTTACGTGCTGCTTGGGATGATTTCAAACTAGGATTAGAGCTCAATTCAAAGATAGACAAAATCGCGATTTATGGTGACAAAAGCTGGCAAGAATTTGCTTCAAAAGTAGCGAGCTGGTTCGTGTCTGGTGAGATTAAGTCATTCGAAGACCACGACTCTGCACTTGAGTGGTTGGTCGATTGATACTATTCATACGCGGTTAACGAACAATCCGTAAACAACAGTAATGACAGTTGACGAGCATGGTGCTCACAGGCTGTCATTTTTCGTTTTGGTTATCAATTTCCCAAGCGATTCAATAGAGTATATTCATTTCAGCGTGTAACATACGTTGGCTTTGTTTGGTCGCATGTAATATCGCTGCCAAACCCAGTCATAACGAGAACTAAAACAGAAATAAGGTCTAACGACATGCATAAGGTAATTGATAAGCTGGCTTGGATTTTCATTAAAGACGGCAAGCTGTTGATGGTGAGATCAAAAGGTAAGGAACTGTTCTACCTACCGGGTGGTAAACGTGAAGCAGGGGAAAGTGATGAGCAAGCACTGATTCGCGAAATCAAAGAAGAGATCTCGGTAGATTTAGTGCCAGACTCCATCAAATACGTTGAGACCTTTACAGGCCAAGCTGACGGTAAAGCAGAAGGCGTATCTGTACAATTGACTTGTTACCTTGCTGATTATACTGGCGAACTGTCTCCAGATGCTGAAATCGAAGAGCTTAAATTTGTTGATGGCAACGACAGAGCCGTATGTTCATTGGCAGCATTGGTTGCGCTTGATTGGTTAGAAACGAACCAGTATTTGGCTTAAGGTTTCAGTTGTTATTAGCTGTATTAGTGCTTATTAGCTAATGCTGAAAATTGATCTTCAAAAGATCATCGTTTACGAATAGCTTGAAGGGCGGCTGTCTTTCATCAATAGGTCGAGTTTCCTTTGAGCTTTCTTCGTGTCTTGTAAATCCACCACTTCAATCATTTCACACTCGTCTCGTACCATCTCATTAATCAGGCTTGGGTAGTGTCGGCAATCTTCTGGTCGGTCTAAGTAAATGCTACATGTGTACTTGGCTTGAGCCTTGGCATCTTTTGTCGGAACCAACTCCAGAAACGGGCAGCGAGTTAAACGTTCGCCAGATTTAGGGTCAAACCATATCTCGCTTCCTCGGACATACTCAAAGATATCTGGGTTGAACAGCTCCCACAAATCGATCTCTTCTTGAGTCGCGGCAAGGTCGCCATCTCCGTATTTGATGCAGCATTTTCCGCATTGATTACAATCTTTCATTATCGACTTCATAAATTGGTGAGCTTTTATCATTTTACCACTGATAGGTGTAGCACGTTGACTTTGTTGTTCATGATTGAGTTGTTACGGGGATGGGACTTGGAGGTACAGTACCTAAAATCGATTTATCTATGTGCCAGCACTCCAATCAAGGTTGTAAAAAGTGATACAATTTGCGCCTCTCACGTTATTCAAACAAAGGCATTAAAATGAGAACCGTATACACCACTGAAGGCGACATCAACGCAAAGAAACAAAAAGAAGCTTATCCAAAGCTCGCCTTATGTGACAAGTGCGTTGGTGACTATGTGGTTATCGAGCAAGGTGAACGAACTTACAAACCTTGTGCGAAATGTGGTGCCGACGATTAATGCGCCTTGATAAATACCTATGTAAAAGCACTGACCTAACCAAGCCTGAAGCGATTGAACGTATCCATGATGGCAAGGTGAACGTAAACAATGAGACAGTGACCGATGAATCGACTCAGGTTCATGAGAGCAACACCATCTTGCTGAATGGCACACCGCTTAAGTTACGTGAATTTCGATACCTCCTAATGCACAAGCCTTCGGGTACGATCTGCTCCAATATCGACGAAGTTTATCCCTCGCTGTTTAACTACATCGAGATAGACAAAGCATCAGAACTACACATAGCAGGGCGCTTAGATGCCGATACCACAGGTTTAGTTTTGATTACCGACGATGGGCATTGGTCATTCAATATCACGTTGCCAAACAAGTCATGTAAGAAGGTGTATCGCGTGACATTGTCACGAGATATCAAAGATGATGTCGCAGACAAGTTCAAAGCGGGCATTCAATTGCAAGGCGAACAAAAACTGACGCGTCCGGCAGAGCTCGAAGTGATTACCAGTAAAGAAGTGCTGTTGACCATTACAGAAGGTAAGTTTCATCAAGTAAAACGAATGTTTGCTGCGGTAGGAAACCGAGTTGTTGGTCTTCACCGTGAACAGATTGGAGAGGTTCGTTTAGATGTTGAAGCGGGTCAGTGGCGTTATTTAACCAAAGCCGAAGTCGACTCATTTCAGCAGGGCTCTGAATAAATGTATTAATCGCTTAAAGCGAGCTAGCAGCAGAACATCAACACTATAAGGATATAGGATGGCAAACCTAAAAGTCTCAGAAATTAAGTCTTTCGTACCCGCGAAAGACTTCAATTTATCCAAGCGTTTTTACCAGTCAATCGGCTTTGAATTGATGTCTGAATTTCACGATATCGCTTATCTACGTCACGGTGGTTGTGCGTTCCTTCTGCAAAATTTTTACGAACCTGCGCACTGTCACAATTACATGATGCACTTGCTGGTTGAAGACGTAAAAAGTTGGTATCAACACATCCAAAACTTTAATGTAGTGTCGGAATTTGAAGTTACCGTTTCCGAGGTTGTTGAGCAACCTTGGGGAATGCTTGAGTTTTGTATCACTGACCCAAGTGGTGTGCTGTGGCGTGTGGCTGAAAACATCAGGCCGCGCTAGTTCATCTAACTTGCATTAAGGCCAGTGAACACTTCAAATTATCCATCTGTTTCTTTATTTATGCCGACTAAGGCAATGATCAAATAGGTTCAAACATGGATATAAAGGCGAAAATGCACAGCCAAGACGTTTACTACTGTGACGATGTTGATTTGGTTGCTGAGCAAACTCAATGCTTAGAAGTGCTATACGATTTTAACCACACCCGTCCGAGCCAAGGCGATAAACGTCAACAAATCATGAAGCAGCTGTTCGCCGAAGTTGGAGAGGGCTGTTACATCGAACCACCACTGCACGCGAACTGGGGGCGTCACACGCACCTCGGTAATAATGTATACGCTAACTTCAACCTAACGCTTGTGGATGATACTGATGTGTTCATCGGCGACAACGTGATGATTGCACCTAATGTAACTATTGCAGCAGGCACACATCCTATTAGCCCTGAACTCAGGCTAAAAGCAGCTCAGTTCAATGTTCCTGTTCGTATTGGCAATAATGTTTGGCTAGGCGCGCACACAGTTGTGCTACCTGGTGTCACCATTGGTGAAAACTCAGTAATTGGCGCTGGTAGCATTGTCACCAAAGACATCCCAGCCAATGTCGTTGCAGTTGGTAATCCCTGTCGTGTGGTTCGCGAAATCAACGAACGCGACCGAGAGTATTACCACAAAGATCGCCGCATTCCAGATGAGCTAAAGTAAGCGATTTTCCTCATAGCTGAAATTAGCTATGACATAAGCCATTGTTATGCAATCGCTTGATCAATTTGGTAGAGTGACGGTTCAATGAGCATGGAGGTTTTATAATGGGAACTGTAATCGGGCTGGTGATACTCGCTGCAATAGATTGGTATCTTTTTCGAAAAACAGGGCTTCATATTCATCAATGGATCTCTAAAAAGTATGCCGCGTATCTGTCGGAGAAGAGCAACAATAAATAGTCTTTTCTTGTTCAGTCATCGGTATACAAAGCGTTATCCACTATTAATTTTACACACATTGCAAAGATTGGAGGACTCATGAAAGGTAAAGGAAAGTGTCTATGTGGCTCGGTTGAGTTGGAAGTAGAATACGCCAGTAATGAATTGGGGGCTTGTCATTGTAGTATGTGTAGAAATTGGTCTGGCGGTCCGATGTTAGTCATTGATTGCGCTGATTCAGTTAAAATATCAGGTGAGTCAAATGTAGTGAGATATAAGTCATCAGATTGGGCGGAAAGAGGCTTCTGCGGCAAATGTGGCACTCATTTGTTCTACTATTTGGTGCCAAATAATCAATACCACCTTCCTATCGGGTTATTGATGTCAGAGGATGACTACAAGCTAACTCATCAGATATTCATCGATGAAAAACCTGAATACTACGAATTTAAAAATGAAACACAAAATATGACGGGTGCAGAAGTATTTGCCTACTTTGAGAGTGGAGAGTAAATATGAAGCCAGATTTTTCTAAACTAGCGACAACCGAGTACGGAAACATATTGAATAACGACCACTTTATTAACTTTAGTATTGGTCCTCTTTGGCAGGGAATGCCGCGAATTTTTGGTGAAGCTTTTACTGTTCAGTTAACGTCTGGCGATAATTTAATGCTTCATTCTGCGATATACGAAGCACCAGAAGGTTCCATCATTGTAGTGGATGGAGTTGATAGCGAATATGCAGTTGCAGGTGGAAATGTATGTGCAGTCGCTAAGAACAGAGGTATTAAAGGTTTTATTATTGACGGTGTCATTCGAGATTTGAGTGAAATTTCAGACATGAAGTTTCCAGTTTTTGCGAAGGGTGTTCATCCAGTACCAGGAAAGAAAGAGGTTTATTCTGAACTGGGTACTCCAATCATTTGCGGGGGAGCCAAGGTCTCTACGGGAGATATCATTGTTGCAGATGTAGAGGGTATTGTCGTTATTCCTCAGTCAAGAAAAGATGATGTGTTTTTAATGGCTTCAAAGAAAGCAAAAGAAGAGGCCTCACTAACACTCGCTGAGTGGGAAATAAACCATAGGGCCAAAATAGCCCAAGCAATAACGTCTGCGAAACAAAAAACTGAGAGCACTGTAATCTGATTCGTAATGCGCGGCATATTTACCTATTAATAAGCGTTAGACAATAACGAATAAATTAGCCCATGGAGAAGAGAGTGATCGTACGGATTGCGACGAAAGAAGATTCAAGTATCTTGTTAGAGTTTATTGAACAAAAAGCTGACTTTGACCGAAGTATGAAAGGGTTTAGCGGTGAGATCTCGACAACTATAGAGAAAATCGAACGCACACTATTCGGTGATTACGCATTTGCCCATGCTTTAATATTGGAACGGAATAGTGAGCCTTTTGGCTTCGCACTGTATCACTATCGATATTCATCCTTCAGTGGAGAGCCATCAATCTGGCTTGACGACCTATTGGTTACAGGAAATCAAAGATCAAAAGGGTATGGCCGTGAACTTATGTTGGCTTTAAAGTCACAAGCGAAGTCATCGTCCGCCTCTCACATCTCATGGACGGCAAGTCCGCACAATAAGAAAGCGCATGATTTCTACAAAAGGTTGGGTGCAGAGGTTGAGCGAATGGATGGTCAAAGACCTTATTTCCGTTGGGCAATGTACGATTCGTGATCACATAAAAAGAGAACTATGAAAATAACGACGCTGGTTGATAACTCTCGACTGGATAATAGGAAAGATTTAGCCGTTGAGCGCGGACTATCACTGCATATTGAAACTGAATCGCTAAAGATCTTGTTCGATATGGGAAGTGGCGATACGTTTTGTCAAAACGCACCATTACTGGGTATTGATATCAAAGATGTAGACCTCGCCGTCATATCACACAGGCACCATGACCATTGTAATGGTGCTGCCGATTTTGTTGCTCATAACTCTAAAGCCAAAGTATTTTTGAAACACAGTGATGAGCGTAGCTACTACTTCCGCGCTTATGGTTTTAAAAATAATGTCGGTATTAATCCGGATTTACTGAAAAATAGTAATGGTCGCTTGAAATTCGTGAATAAGACGACAGAGATTACGCGTAACGTATTTATCATTACTGATATCAGCGATAAATACGAAAAGCCAAAAGGGAATCAGTACCTTTATACAAAATCTCAGGACAAATGGAAGCAGGACTCATTCGATCATGAATTACTGTTAGTGATTAAAGAGCCGGACGGTTTAGTTATATTTACTGGTTGTGCGCATAGTGGCGTTCTCAATATGATTGATACAGCGGTTACTCTGTTCCCAGGAGAGAGAATAAAAGCCGTTGTCGGGGGCTTCCATCTAGTGGGGTTACCATTGTTCAATAGTATTGGTGGCACAAAGCAAGACATTAGAGATCTTGGATTGACGTTGTCTCAATACCCCATTGATAAACTGTATACAGGGCACTGCACAGGCAAGAAAGCTTATGGCTTGTTGAAAGAAGTATTAGGCGAGCGTCTGGAAGCAATGCCGACAGGTCGGCGTATTCATGTGTAGCGTTGGTCAAACCTTAGATGGATGTTAGTTAGGTCACGATGAATAAAAAAAACTAAAGAACCTCATTCAACAAGTTCCTGAGCTAATCGAAACAGCAAAAGTATGTCGTGAGGTGGGCTTGCCAAACTTCTATATTGCAGGCGGTGCTATCACTCAAATCATCTGGAATGATATCGAAAACAAACCGCTTCTAGACCAAGTTAAAGACTTCGATGTTGTCTATTTCAATAATGCTTCAGCCCTCACTGAGGACGAATTCAAAAACCGCATTCGTTCGCGGTTAAGTCATTGTGTCGACGTGGACGTAAAGAACCAAGCGACCATTCATGAGCATTACGCTAAGAAGTTCGGTTGCTTCATTCAACCATACGATCGTGTTGAACAAGGTATCGAGTCTTGGCTTTCTGCATTTGCTATCGGGTTTACTTTGGATGATTCAGGCGGCATCAAGGTGTTTTCACCATACGGTGTAGAGGATGCGTTTGATATGCTGATTAAACCGAATAAGCGAGCAATGACAGAAGCGAACTACAACAAAATGACGGCTGGTTATAAGGCCCGATGGCAGCAAGTAAAAGTATTCCTTTGGGATTGATCGATAGAGCTTTACGAGATGATTCTCAACATTTGGTATTTAACTCGGCTTTGCGTTAGTGGTAAATTTGAACGCAATCTCAGAATTGTTAGCCACTTAGCTGTTCGTTTGTCTTTTAGTAAGAATTAAGGAGTTTTAAGTGAGTCAGGAAGTAAGAGTAGGTGTCGCTGCGGTTATTCTACGTGAAGGGCGAGTGTTACTTGGAGAACGAATTGGTTCTCATGGGGCTCATACTTGGGCAACGCCGGGCGGACACCTTGAATGGGGGGAAAGCATTGAAGAATGTGCCAAACGCGAAACACTCGAAGAGACGGGCTTAGTTGTTAGTGCATTTGAGAAGCTATCTTTTACCAACGATATTTTTGAGAAAGAGAACAAACACTACATAACGTTGTTTGTTGTTGCTTCTGATGCTAGCGGCGAACCACAAATAACAGAACCTGATAAATGTAAGCAATGGAAATGGTTTAAGTTAGACGAGTTACCTGAGCCCTTGTTTCTTCCTCTAACAAATCTGTTGAGCGATCCGACCGTCCTTGGGAAGTTATCTCAGTAATAAAAGAATGAGACAGAAAAATCATGACATTACGAGTAGTTCCAGAGCTTTATTGTTTCGATATTAATATGAGCAAGTCCTTCTTTGTCGATGTGTTAGGTTTTGATGTGAAGTACGAGCGTCCTGATGAGGAGTTTGCTTATTTAACGCTTGATGGTGTTGATGTGATGCTTGAAGGGATTGCGGGCAAAAGTCGAAAATGGCTTTCAGGTGATCTGGAGTTACCTTTAGGGCGCGGGATTAATTTTCAATGGGATGTTATCGACATCGAACCTCTATATCAAAGAGTAAACGAACTCGCCGCTCATTCTATTTACTTAGCGTTAGAGTCAAAGTTTTATCAATGTGGGAATTCGATCGCGACTCAGAAGCAGTTCATCGTTCAAACCCCAGACGGTTATCTCTTTAGGTTTTGCCAAGATATTCTTTAACACATAAACCTTATTGGCTATTCAATTCTTATGAGAAACACGACTAACTAAATACCCGCATAAACAAGGAGAGTAGAGTGGTCAACATTCGGGAAATGGCAATTTCAGACTACGACTCAGTGATCGCGTTGTGGTGCCAAACAGAAGGCATGAGTATTCGCGATGCCGATTCGAAAGAAAGCATTGCGAGCTATTTAGATCGTAACCCTGGTCTGAGTTTTGTGGCTGAAAGTAACAACGAGATCATTGGCGCTGTGTTAGTAGGAACGGATGGACGTCGTGGGTATTTACAACATTTAGCTGTCTCGGCCAACTTTAGAGGACAAAAGTTAGGTTGTAAGCTTGTCGCAGAGGCGGTCAACGCACTTGCAGGGTTAGGCATCCCGAAGACCCACTTGTTTGTCTATAACGACAACATCAATGCTCAACAGTTTTACGAAAAGTTGGGCTGGTTTCCTCGCGATGAAGTCCGAATGTACTCGTTTAATAGCTCGGATAATAGTAACGTTTAGCCTTAAAGATTCGTGTGGGCTGAGATTGAATTTGTAACAGATTCGCAGGCATCCGCCCAATATCAAAACAATCCTGGAGTATTTTGAAATGTTGTTTTCTAGCCTGTCTAAACCATTGGTTCATGGCTCCGAGTTATGTTCTGAACTGCTCAATTTCTTAACCGAGCATAAGAGTGATTTCGAAGAAAAGTTAATCCCTGATCTGTCATACATCGATGATATGGCACATGTGGTGAACGGTATTAAAATCAAAGACGTTCTACACATCAATTCGAATCAATACCGACTTCAATATTCGTTTGATTGGGAGCTGTTTCTAGGTTGTTCAGGCAGGAATGAAACTGGCGTAGAGAATGGAAGTGTTTTATTCACACTAGAGGACGATAACCTTCTTAATATCAATTTCCCAAACTACGACTCTCGAGATACTAGCGATGAGCTTTAGTCGGATTTCGTGGGTGTTATAGAAAAGGAACAACAATGATAATTATCGAAAAGCTTGAAGAGTCACACGTCACGTTAGTCCAAGCTATCCAACTAGCCGATGAACAAGTCAAGTTTGCAGGAACAGCCGCTGAGTTTTTGTTAGACGGCAGTGATACAACGCACTTGCACGTGATTAAGTCTGATAACGAAGTAGTGGGTTTCTTTAAGTTGGATATTGCTTACGCAGAGCACTACGAATTCTGCCCTGAAGGAAGCATTGGGTTAAGAGCCTTTGCTGTTGATAAAAACCAGCAAGGTAAAGGTTTAGGGACTGGTGCGGTGAAGGCTTTGTTTCCATATTTAAAAGCCAATTACGCAAAGTATGACTCGATTTACTTAACCGTGAATTGCAAAAATCCTGCAGCATTTAACTGTTATAAGAAAGGCGGTTTCGAAGACTCTGTTAAGCAGTATTTAGGTGGCGCAGCAGGTCCGCAATTTATCATGCGTGGTCGGATCGCTTAGTGATATTAAACTGGTAATCGTTAATCAAAAATTACAGAGTCGCTGTATGTAGATTGAGAACCTTAGATAAGACCAAAAGGAAATTTGATGAAAGTTCAGTATCTTGAAATTGTAACCCCAGAAGTAGACGTCGTTTGTGCTACATATGCTCAGATCTACAATGTGAAGTTCAGTGATGCTGATGTGAACCTCGGTGGGGCACGCACTGCAAAGCTGTCTAATGGTGGTGTAATAGGTGTTCGAGTACCGCTTCGTGAAACTGAAGAGCCAACGGTTCGTCATTACACCTTAGTCAAGGATATTCACTCCGCAGTGAGTGCAGCCGAGAAGCTAGGCGCTGAAGTAGCGGTACCACCCATGGAATTACCACGGCACGGTATGTGTGCGATCGTTATTCAAGGCGGTATCGAAGTTGGCTTCTGGGAGTTATAGGTGATGCATAATCTTTAGACTGTGAACGACTGTATACGACGATTAATGATGTGGAACCTAGTGTCCTTGCCAGCTTCATGACATCATTCAACACAGCTAAAACCCCAACAAGGTATGTTATGAAACAGAATATTGTCCACATTGCTCTAGTGGTAAAAGACTACGATGAAGCGCTTGATTTCTATGTAAACAAGCTTAAGTTTGATCTCATCGAAGATACGTATCTACCAGAAGAGGATAAGCGTTGGGTTGTTGTTGCTCCACCAAATTCAACGGGCGTGAGCCTGTTACTTGCGAGAGCTTCCAAGCCCGAACAGCTCGATTTCATCGGAAACCAAGCTGGTGGACGTGTGTTCCTATTCCTAAACACCGATGATTTCTGGCGTGATTACGAGCGGATGACTTCTTTGGGCATTAACTTTGTCCGAGAGCCTAAAGAACAGGCTTACGGTACTGTTGCTGTATTTGAAGACCTCTATGGAAATTTGTGGGATTTGCTTCAGTTAGATCCAAATCACCCTGTGGCGAATAGATAGTTCAAAACCTTTATTCTAGTCATACGGATTAGGAGGAGCGACATGGAAGTCAGAAAGTACCAACCCAAGTATTTAACCGCTTTACAGGTGCTATATCTAGAATCAAGACAGAACACCTTTCATTGGGCTGATGCCGACGCTTTTAAGTTATCTGATTTCGACCAAGATACCGAAGGTGAGCAAGTATGGGTTGCCGTTTCTGGTGAAAAGCTTTTAGGCTTTGTTTCTGTTTGGGAGCCTGATAGCTTCATCCATCACTTATATGTTAGCCCGCAAACGCTACGCAGTGGGGCTGGCTCGGCTTTACTCAATACCTGCAAACAACATTACTCTGATCTCACATTGAAGTGTCTGACTGCCAATGAAAATGCCATTGGTTTTTATCGCTCGCAAGGCTTTGTAATTTCGACTACTAAGGGAGTGGGTTTAGATTGTTATCACTTAATGACCTACCAAGCTGAGTAATAATAAGCTTAGTAATAACAATCATGGCAATCACAAGCGCTTCAATTTCAACAAGGGTAATCAAGTAGGGAGTTTAAACCGAGAATATGGAAATAAAACAGATTTCAGCGACTGAGGTACTTCCGGTTAAGCATCAAGTGCTTTGGCCTGACAAACCGATGGCGTTTTGTATGGTGCCAGATGACGAACAAGCAACGCATTACGGCGCGTTTGTTGGTGAACAACTGGTTTGTGTCGCGTCTATCTATATCCAAGATAATGAAGCTAGGCTGAGAAAGTTTGCCACGCTGCCTGAGTTCCAAGGGCAGGGAATCGGTTCAAACGTGATTGAGCATGCGATCTCTAACATCAAAGATTTAAACATCCCATATTTTTGGTGCGATGCGCGTACTACGGCTTTAGGTTTTTATCAAAAGTTTGGCATGGCTGTAGAAGGCAATGAATTTGAAAAATCGGGCATTGCGTATTACAAAATGTCGGTTCATTGGAAGTAACGCTTCTCTTTAGCTCTGCTAACCTCCGCGCCGCTAAATCATCAACTTAATTTAAGGAAGCTCATCGTGGAAGAAATCAAAGGCATTTTGCAGTTCATGGTCGAAATTGAAAAATTAAAGGATGTCCATCGACAAACAAAACCCGTTGGATTGGATCGATATGAAAACTCCGCTGAGCACAGTTGGCACGTCTGTTTGAGTGCACTCATGTTGAAAGACTATGCCAATGAAGAAATCGATATTACGCGAGTGATGAAGATGCTGTTGATTCATGACCTTGGGGAAATCGATGCTGGAGACACCATCATTTATGCCAGTGAAACCGAAGAAAACAAACTCAAAGAGAGAAACTGCGTCGAGCGCTTGCTGAACTCTTTGCCGAGCCATTTAAGAACCGAGTATTTGGAATTATGGCTTGAGTTCGAAGTGGGTGAGTCATCTGAAGCTCGGTTTGGTAAGGCGATCGATAGAGTACCGCCTTTGCTTCATAACATCCATGGTGGTGGCCACAGTTGGAAGAAACACAACATATCCAAAGACAAAGTACTGACCTTTAATGGTGAGCGTATTTCTAAAGGCAGTCGTGCTCTATGGAAAGAACTAGAAGTACAACTTGAAGGAGCTGCTGATAAAGGGCTACTAAAGTAGATTCAAGATATATGGCACTTATCTTGTGTCTCATTTCTTTCTAATAAAACTTCAGTGGGTAACAATAAGTTCGAGAAACGAGTGATAAGTTGTTAGTATGCATCAACTTTATAAATGTTAGTTGGCTTATATAAATGCTTGATAATAAGTACATTAAACACCCTTATCACTGTGAGCAGTGTAACGCACTTACTCCACACCTAGCTGTTAATGCTTCCGATACTGAATCTAAAGCGGAAGCTGCATCTGAAAAGAAACAATGGAAGTTAGGCGTGCTGATGGAGTACTTGATGACGTTATTGTTTAAAGATGACAATAATGTTCCCGGTTTTTATGTCGACAGTGATTACGAATACCAGTGTGAAAAATGTGGAACCAAGTCGTGGCATTAATTGGGTATGAAAATTGTACGTGACCCTAATTTTAGTCTCTAATTCTAGGCTCTGATCTTAGAAATCAACTTGCTTAAAGAATTCGATTCACTAAAGGATGGAAGAGGGACTGGGCTAATACAGCTTGATGTGCAAGGCACTATTGATTTTGATAACCAGACATTCAAGCTTCAAAGCCAATGGTTGGAGTCGAATTAGCTTAAACTGATGATAATAAGACGCATTAGAAAAGTGATCCTCTCTGCAAACTGAGAGCGGAAACGCGTCTATACTGACATGGCTACGTCGCTGATTTTAGAAGTGGCGCTATGCATGTAAGTTTGATTAAGTTAAATCTCAGAGGTGACGATGAAAAAATTACTACCACTATGCGCTATTTTACTCTCGGCATCATTTTCTGCTGCGGCTTCTGATGGTTTGATTAAATACCAAAGTAATTACTCAGTGAAAGAGACTGCTGACCGCTTTGAAGATATCGCCAAGAGCAAAGGTTTGACCTTGTTTGCGCGAATCGACCATAAGAAAAACGCGAGTAAGGTCGATCTGGAATTGAGACCAACGGAAGTCATCATTTTTGGTAACCCGAAAGTAGGGACACCATTAATGCAATGCGCTCAAGAAGTCGCGATAGATTTACCGCAGAAGGTGTTAGTCACTGAGGATTCTAATAAGAAAGTATGGCTGTCTTACAATGATCCTAATTACTTGGTAGAGCGTCATGCGATCAATGGCTGCGATGAGGTCGTTAAGAAAATATCGGGTGTACTAAGTAAGCTATCAAAAGCGACAGTGGCCAAAGCTAAATAGCTGAGCCCAAGATTAATCGTGTGATATGGCTAGTGTGGCCGTATTGACAACTAAGCAACAATATATAAAAGAAACTTTATGAAATTAAATTTAGCGCAACCTAACCAACGAATTATCATCATTCCATAGGAATGGTGGGATAGTTGATGCGCTTTATTTATCGAACCCACCTATAAGGTGGGTTTTATGTATCTGTCTTATGGGTTTATCTGAATAGAGGAAGTCATATGAAAAAGATCGCAGTTTTTGGTAAGCCAGGCAGCGGAAAGTCCACCATTAGTAAAGCGTTGGCTCTAGCCACAGGTATAGAGCTTCATCAGTTGGACTCAATTGTTTATAAAGCCAATGGTGAGTTTGTTGAACGTGAAGTGTTCGATCAGGTTCACGACCGCATACTTAAATCAGAAAGCTGGATCATTGATGGCTTTGGGCCGTTAGGTTCATTCAATACACGATTAGAAGCCGCGGACACTTTGGTGTATATCGACCTTCCTTATCCAATTAGCTACTGGTTTGTGACTAAGCGAATGCTCAAAGGCTTATTTGTGAAACCTGAAGGCTGGCCTGATGGGAGCTCAGTTATAAAAGGCACGATACAAAGTTATAAGACCCTAAAGCTGTGCCCGAAATTTTGGAATGATGATTTTAGAGCGCGATTAGAATTACGTGCAAAAGAAAAAGACGTTCACATTATCAGCAGCGTGAGTGAATTGAATAACTTTGTTTGCCAACATGTCACTTAACATGCAATGTTTGAGCTTGCTTAATTGCTTGTAACCTCATGAAAATATGTAGATTAAATACGATGTGTGGCATATTTGTCATATGTTAATTTTGTACATCTAGCTAAGGTTATAAATATTATGTATGGAAGTGAAAAGACGAGAGCGTTCTGCTGTAACTGTAAGGAAGTAACACTGCATAAGTACACAATGTTCAGCAACCAAGTACAAAAAGCCCCACAAAATGAAAAGAAACCAGGGTTGCTTGGAATGATTTTATCGTCGCTAGTTTCAAGCGGCGCAACAGGTGACTATCAATGTATAAAGTGTGGAACTAATTTACGTACGCCAGATAATTTAGACTGATTTTGGTTTATACAAATAAAAACGGGAAGATCATTAATGATCTTCCCGTCAGGCATTGCTAACTCATCGTGCTATTGGCAGTTTGAGTGAGAAGGGTTATGCGCAACACTTCTTGTATTTCTTACCACTACCGCATGAGCATGGATCGTTACGGTTAGGTGTCTTTTCAAACGTCATCGTTTTTGGCTTGTTCATTAGAGTATCAAGCTCGATGGTGTTCTCTTCTTTGTCTGCGTCTACCGTAACGGTAACGAAGATAGCATTTTCAGCAGCTAGAGCTTCTACTTCTGCTTTACGAGCTTCAGTTTGAACCATAACCGTGATTGGTGATTCTTCAGTACCCGCTTTTACATCGCGGTTTACGTTGTAGCCAGCAAGAACGTGGTTTTGTCTTGTTTCGATACGGCCTTTGAAAAATAGTTTCGACATTGGGTGCTCATTAAAATTTGGATGACGCTATTCCGGTGTTGGGTAGCGTTATAGAGCGGGGGATTATACGTATATATTCGAATTGATAAAGATGAGAAAGAAACATAGCAACGATTCAGTTTGGATCGGCGAGTATATACAACAGAGCTGTCTCTAAAATTGAGCTGTCTAGTAACGCCTTCAAACATAGATGAGTGCATTGGCCACATTATTCATGATTCAAATCTTGCGGCATAGCTCGGTTTTGTTAATTTATAGAACCGGATATTTGCTGTGTTACATATCTCCCGTTAATGTGTTTGAAAACAGACTAATAGCCAACACATAGGATTAGAAATGACACCAAAACAAGTGGTATTAGGATTTTGGGATGCAATGCGCACCAATGATTTTGCTAAGGCGAGTGAATGGCTCGCTGAAGACTTTGAAGGTTTTTGGCCTCAGTCGTCTGAATTAACGATAGGACGCGCTAACTTTTCAGCAATCAACTCTGAATACCCAGCTAATGGTGTTTGGGAATTCACGCTCAATTCAATTGTCTGTGAAGGCGATACGGTAGTCACGGACGTTTCGGTTACTGACAGCGTATTGAAAAACCGAGTGATTACCTTTCACACAGTTGTTGATGGTTTAATTAAAAAGCAAACTGAGTTTTGGCCAGACCCATTTGAGGCGCCAGCGTGGCGATCGCAGTGGGTTCAGGTTGTGTCTAACGATCAGTTCGTAGCGAAGAGTTAACTTATAGCGAAAAATCAGTTTGTATCGACTAAAAAAATAATAGGGGGTTTTCATGAATAAGGTAGTGATTGTAACAGGCGGAAGCCGAGGTATCGGCGCAGCGACGTCGAAGCTATTGGCTAAACAAGGTTATGCAGTATGCGTTAACTTCATACACAATGAGTCGCGAGCTGAGGAACTGGTTAATGATATTCGTGAGCAAGGTGGCACCGCGATTAGTGTGCGTGCGGATGTGTCTGTTGAATCGGATGTGAAGTCTTTGTTCGAGATTGCTCGTAATAAACTCGGCCCAGTGACTCACTTGGTTAACAATGCTGGGATCTTGTTTACCCAATCTGCATTGGTAGATATTGAATTGGATCGGTTTGAAAAGGTGATGAAGTCAAACGTGTCGAGCTGCTTTCTTTGCAGTAAAGCCTTTATCAAACAAGTAGATGGCGCGGGCTCGATTGTGAATGTATCATCTGCCGCTTCTCGTACAGGCGCACCGTTTGAATACGTCGATTACGCAGCATCGAAAGGTGCTATGGATTCTCTGACCAAAGGCCTATCGTTAGAGCTTGCATCACGCAATATCCGAGTTAATGGTGTAAGGCCGGGTTGCATCTACACAGAGATGCACGCAGACGGTGGAGAGCCTGATCGCGTAGACAGATTGGCTTCACAATTACCATTGCAGCGAGGTGGCACACCAGAAGAGGTCGCTAACTCTATTGCATGGCTATTATCAGATGAAGCTTCTTATGTAACCGGCTCGTTTATTGATATTGCGGGTGGGCGTTAAACCGTTGCAGCCTTTACACTAAGAGAAAACAGTTAAACCATAAATACGCATCAAAAGTACCTAACTAAAAGAACGAAACTAAGAGTACAAACATGAAAAACTATTTCGAAAGTCCATTTGTTGGGAAATCACTTAAAGAACAAGTGACCAACCCAAACATTATTGTGGGTGAGCACAGCTACTACTCGGGTTATTACCACAATCACAGCTTTGATGACTGCGCGCGTTACCTATTCCCGGATAGAACCGACATCGATAAGCTGATCATTGGCAGTTACTGCTCGATTGGTTCAGGTGCCGTATTTATGATGGCGGGCAATCAAGGCCATCAAAACCAATGGGTGAGTACATTTCCGTTCTTCTACCAAGACGATGATAAGTTTGAAGGTGCGATAGACGGCTTTGAACGCTCTGGTGATACCGTGATTGGTAACGATGTATGGATTGGCACAGAAGCCATGATCATGAGTGGTGTTAAGGTGGGTGATGGTGCCATCATCGCAAGTAGAGCGGTTGTGACAAAAGATGTCGCACCATACTCGATTGTCGGCTCAAACCCAGCACGTCACATCCGTTTTCGTTTCAATGAAACTGAAATCGCTCAGTTGTTAGAAATGAAATGGTGGGAATGGAGCGAAGAACATATCAAAGGCGCCATGTCGTTGATGTGTTCTTCAGATATCGATGGCCTTTACCAATACTGGAAAGCGTTCAAGTAACCGTCGTTCTCTCATGGTTACCATTTTAAGTTATCGTGTAAGCGCAGCTTAATGAATTAGATACCGGCACCGACTTGGAAGTAGAGGGCGGTATCTTCTTCACTGAACGCTATATCAATCCCTGAAATCAAACCATAGCGTCTTGCGATAAGGTAACGAAAACCGACGCCATAAGCAGCATGAGAGCTTTGATCAAACATGTCTTTATCGCTGTCGCCCGCATAACCAATCCCCGTGAATACAGCCGTTGACCAACGGGGTGTCCACTGTTTGCTCACTTGAACTTCTGCCGCGATGGTGTGTTCACCTTGATAGCGATTTCGGGCGATACCTCTGAGGTCAATGTCTGGATAATATTGAGGGGAAAGCACGCGTTCATTCGTAGACAGTGATTTGTACTGACCTCGCAATGCTAAATTCCACTCCTTGTTTAACTCCCAATAATTCAGCCCTTCTAAATTAAACGTTTGATAAGTGTAATCACTGCCAATCGCATCACCAAACCAAAGGTATTCCGCGACATAGTTGTAGCCTTGCGTGGGGTTTAGGAAGCTGTTTTTACTGTCGTATTCGGCGATCAAACCTAAACCAGAAGAGGTCGGTGACGTGTTGCCGATGTTGTTTAAGATCTCTTGCGCTTTAGGATGATTGTTGAGTGAAAGAGTGGGTGCGAAGAATTGTTGAGAAAACCCAAGTAACCATTGAGTATCTGGCAATCTAAATTGGAGTTTTTGTATCCCACCGATGCCTTTTAACCCTAGCTCAACACCTTCGTTCGGCTCTAGCGGAGACAATGCATTCGGAGAGCTTTGTCGATAGAAGGTCATGTTGATATCGCCATAACCTAAACCGCCGAGGTAGCGTATGGAATCTTCCTTCCAACTACGCTTGTGACCAACAAACGCCATCCAAGTGCCATTCTCGGTTGCAAAACCACCGACCGCAGTGATTGCAGGGGTGAGAAGTTGCGCGCCGCCATCGATAGAGCGTTCGGCCAGTTCTTTACGTGTGTTTTTCTGTTCTTCAGATTCGTGCATGAAGATACCGGTGAAACCACCACCGTATCCGACGGCAGGTTCTGTAATCAGTATCGGAACAGGAAGAAAACCGTAAGCATTTTCGGCAAGGTATTCTCCCATATCCAGTTGACCATCAATTTCATCGATAAAGCTGACGGCGTGTGCCGCCGATGAAGCAAGTATCAGGCTACTCAGTGCCAAGGGTTTAAAGGTCATAACATTCCGTATTATTCACTGTCCATTAAATTGAGTGTAATCAATTAAATAGATAGCGCAATAGAACAGCTAGCATTAACCGAGATATGTGTTCAAAAGGCGAATGGAACAGCGTTTATCATTGAATCGCTTCTACGTACGTCAGAATATCCAGAGCATCTTGTTTTGTGATAACGCCTTGCCATGCTGGCATACCTTCCTCAATATCACCTTCCAAAATATCATCAACCAAGCCGTTTTTAGTCGTAAAGAATTCGCCGAGTTTATTTGGAATATTAGCGGGTTTGTTCGGCAAAGACGCAGACGTTGGGCCATCACCATGACCTTTGTCGCCATGGCACACCTGACAAAGCTGTCGATATTTGGTTTTGCCATTGGCGAAATGGCGGGCATCCACTTCTGAAGCGGCACTCGCATTAAACGCCATCATTGAAGCGACTAACCCCAAGAAAGCTAGCGCGTGTAAATGGTTCATGTGTTTCATTGTTGTATTCTCGATTATTATTTAACAATGAAAGAATAAGCATGTGTGAGTAGAAGAAACGTGAAAGGGTAAGCCTGACTAAACCAAATTCAAAAGTCCGTTAGGTTGTAGAAGGTCATCAATGTGATACAGGTAAATGATTGATTATATGCATATTGCATAGTATGGCGTGTCGCATTAGCGTGGTGGATGAATTGGAGGGGTATTATGATTAGTTGCAACGATTACGATTACATTGAGATTGTGTGTATGCACCGATACCCAATCAAATTAACGCTGAAGTCTGGCGAACAGATTGAGTGTGTCGGATTAGATACCCAACGCAATGAGAGCCGCGAAGAGTGTATTAAAATTAGCATTCAAGATGAGCAACAACTTGTCGTTTTAACTCAAATAGCGACACTAGATGTCTGTGTCGACAACCCTCATTTTCAGCATGTCTCATTTAAAGCGTCATAGGTTGTCAAATGAATAACACGATAGAGCAACGTTATTGCACCGCGTGCCGAGAAGATACACAGCATGTCGTTATCTTGGTGCGCAAGAAAAGTGCGTTTGCAGATAAGCCCAATCAAAAACGAAGCGAGTTTTGGGCCGGCGTGATAAAAGGTTGGTTCCTCGGTCCGTTTATCGCGTCAATGGATGAGTTTTCTCGTCACCTTGTGTGTGAAAAATGTGGCCATAAAGAGATAGAAGATTAGTCGTGTTAGTGTGCGAAACTTTGGATTCAATACAATTAGAGCGTCTATTGGCTTAGGAATAAAACAGATGAAAGTAGAAACGATTGAAGCCGTAAAGGCGTATGGTTTTTCTGTAAGAACCACCAACACCGATGAAGTTGACCCAACCAAAGCCAAGATAGGTCAACTATGGCAGGGCTTTTTTGAGCAAGCTTTTCTAAAGTTAACCCCAGATTCAAAAGTGTACGGTGTCTACACCAATTACGAGTCTGACTTTACGGGCAAGTTTGATGTTATCGCGTGCACTAATGCGTTAACGGATCAGAATTTAGATGCGCTTGTAGAAACCGAAATACAAGCAGGTAAGTACTTAACGTTCTCTGCTGAAGGTGAATTGCCGCAAGCGGTGATCGATCTATGGGGTGAAGTGTGGGCGTATTTCAACGATGCAGACTGCCCACATGTTCGAACTTACACGACAGACTTTGAATTTTACAAAGGCGAAACGGCAGTCGAGATTTCGATAGCGATTCAATAAGCTTTTAATTGTAAGTTATTGATAGAAGGTTCATGATAATAAAAGAGCCACTCTCTGATGAAGTGGCTCTTTTTTGTTGGTTGCTCCTGCTCGGAATTAAGGCTAACTACATCAATCTCATGAAGTAAGGAATGATCAGAGCGTTGGCTAAATCAATAAAGAACGCACACACCAATGGCACGATAATAAAGGCTTGCACTGAGTGACCATACTTTTGGCTTACCGCCGACATGTTGGCCATTGCGGTCGGTGTTGAACCTAAAGAAATTCCCCCAAAGCCGGCACACACTACTGCCGCATCATACGTTTTACCCATTGATGGGAATACAATGAAGATATTAATGATTACGGCTAATAGAAGTTGCATTGCCAAGATGGCGAATATTGGGCCTGCCAAGTCGATCAGTGTCCAAAGTTGCATGCTCATCAACGACATCGCCAAGAATGTACCCAAAGATATTTCTGCAATTAGGTCGATTGCAGGTGAGCGCGTAGGCCATTTAGCACCTGATATTCTTGGATAAGAGTCTGGTATCACGTTAGTAATCACGATACCTGCAAACAAGCAAGAAACGAACAGCGGCAGTTGTAAACCAGTTTGGCTGATCAGTTCATTCAATAAAGCGCCGACGATAACGCAGATATGGATAGCTAACACGGCATCTAGAAATTGAAATGATGTCAGGGCTTGTTGTTTCTTTTTTGCACTTGAGTCACTTGAGTCATTTGAGTCTAATTGAACGTCGTTGGGCTTGAGGTTGTGACGTTTAATAAGAAACTTTGCAATAGGACCACCCATCAAGCTAGCTAAAATCAGCCCGAATGTAGCGCTGGCGATACCAATTTCCATGGCGCTTTCTAAGCCAAATTCTTCTGCTACCTTTGGCGCCCAAGCGATTGCTGTACCATGGCCTCCTATTAAAGAAATACTGCCACTTAACAAGCCAAAGACAGGCTCAAGTCCAAACATTGTGGCAACAGACACCCCAACAATGTTCTGCATTATCATAAAGAAGATAGTGATAACAAGCAGGATCACTAATGGTTTACCACCTTTGAATAGGTCTTTTAGGCTCGAGTTGATACCGATTGTTGTAAAGAAATAAACTAGTAATACATCGCGAGCAAACAGATCAAACTGCACCACAATTGAAGTAGTTGCATGTAACATCGCGAAGATAAGCGAGGCTAAAATACCGCCAGACACTGGTTCTGGAATGCTGAACTCTCTTAAGAAACCGATGACTTGGTTAAGCCTTCGTCCAATAAATAGCACGACGATACCCATGGTCACTGCAAAGAATGAACCTAGGTGTAAGATGTTGTTTTCAAATTCCATAGTGAACCTTGTATAAGTAAAATCCTGACGTGTTTCATGTTTGGTAATTGTCTAATTTATAAGCAACAAGATTAACACTATCTGTTGTCGTCAAAAGATAGGAAATCTTGAAATGCGGGATCTGAAGCCAACTGTTCATTACCTTCCGCTATCAATAAATCTACTTTGTGTTTATCAATCGTAAAATCGGTTGGGATCTGGTTAAGCTCGTAGCGTTTGTCGTCGTCTGCAACCTTGTTCAAACTCACTTCAATAAAGTATGGGACGACTTGATGTTCGTGATTTGAGGTGAACTCAGACCAGGACTCTAATTCGTTGACGATCAAGTCTTTGGTGCTGTCATTGTAACGATGCAACTGAATGTCGGTAATAACGTCTACCGTTTGTTTCACCGTCGGCATTTTAATAGAGTTTCCGATACCAGACTCAGGCTTGGTTGCTGCATCAACTGAGATAACGACGATAGGGGGTGTTGATTGGTTTTTGTGTAGCTGTTGCAGTTCTTCTTTGTCGTTGAAACGCAAATATTCGGACATTTCATAAACAGATAACAAGCCAAGGTTATCAGTAATCCCACCGTCCACTAGATGAAGATAATTGACTTCGTCTTTATGGCTATAGGACTCTAGCGATTTGATGAGGTTTCTATTGCGATAACTACTGGCTTCAAACGAAGGCTGCAAATGATCTGATTTGTCACAGTCATTTTTGTTTTCAAGTACTATAGGTGTGAAAACGAAAGGTACAGCAGACGACGCCGTCACCGAGCTCGACACAGAATAGCTGTTTAAGTCTGAACAAATTAGGTCAAAGTATTCTTGTGTGAATGAAAAGCGAGAGCCCGTCGATATATCCGTTGCGTTAATTACTATGTAAGGCGCACCTTCGCGTCGAATGTCCGCAAATGTGCTGTCACCAAAAATGTTGTCATCGTAATAATCGGTCGCTTTATCGGTTCTAGTAGCGTAAGAGAACCAATAACTTGGCGATAACAGAATAGAGATTAGGTCTTCAGACACTTCGTGATAGAGAAATGCTTCTTCGTAATCTTCGAATATTTTGTCGCCATACAATCCGTAGTAGGCAGCGGTAAAACTGCCCCCAGATACAGAGCTGATCATGTCGACTTCTTCTAATAGGTTGATACGTTCACCATCGATCTCTATATCAGTATTACGTAGTGCCTGTAATACACCATAAGAGAGCGCAGCCGCGCGTGTACCTCCGCCTGAAAAGGAGAGAATAAGAGTGACTTTGTTGTCTTGTCTGTAGAAATTTTTTGCAGTGTAGGCTTGCTTTTGTGACGCCCCCGAGTTGCCGGTATTAGTGGTTTTATTTTTTGCGCTACAACCTGAAAGGGCTAGTGATAAGACCACCAAAAGTGAAACTTCCGAGAAGCCTTTGAGGCCGTGATTAGATATGTTGAACGGGTTTACTTTGTTTTTGGGCATAGCACATTTCAAACTAACGTTGTGGTTGAGTGAAACGCTATTTTCGTTGAACTTTAATATGCCATCAATGGTGCCACCTGTAATTCAGTGTCACGATTTTCAAAACAATCTAGAGATAATTAAGCTTATTTAGAACTATTTATCGCTATGATTAACGACTTAGTTCCATCCAAAAACAGAATCTTGCTTGGTTTCATTCCACAAAGGGTATTGCTTCATTACTTGGGTGTAGAGCTTACTTTCAAGGTGCGCTCTTAACCAACGTCCAACGTTTTGATATTCAGATTTCACAAACCACTTCTTTTCGACTCGCACAAACTGGCTGACAAAAGGCATCACTGCAAAATCGGCTAAGCTTGGTGTTTCTCCAAACAAGTAGGACTGATTAGTGAGTTGCGCTTCTAACTGACTAATGAAGGTTTCGCAGGCTTGTCGACGCTGTTCAGTATCGATGTTTCGGTAGCGAACCGATGCACGATACTTTTCTAAGTGACCAATAAACTCATCATCGTTGGTTTTAATGAGCTGCTGGATTTGTTGGCTAAGTGTTGGATTGCTTGAGCGAAGAAGATCTTGAGGATCGTTTTGTTGAAGTGCCCAATTCATCACATCCAAACTCTGTTCAATAACTTCTCCATTGGGTAACACCAATACCGGAACTGTCCCTTTTGGCGAACTGGCCAATAGTTCGCTAGGCTTGTCTTTGGTAACGATTTCTCGAAGCAACACTTTTTGCTGTGATAGTGCGATGCCCATTCGTCCGCGCATTGCATAAGGGCAACGGCGCAAAGAATAAAGGATAGGTAGGTCAGATTCGTTCGGCATTATTGAGGTCATTGAGTTTGAAAAGTGTTGTACGGTGGTAAAGAGATCGTGATGTGGGTAGAATACGCGGCTTAAAAATTATAAGTAAGTGAGCGACTTCAAAAATGAGCAGAAAAATTGAGTTATTAGCCCCAGGTGGCGATGTAGAAGCGATAAAAGCCGCCATCGTAGCGGGTGCTAATGCAGTTTATTGTGGTTTAGACACATTCAACGCTCGTAACAGAGCTTCTAACCTATCGTTAGACGAATTGAATGGTGTGATTCGCCTTGCTCATGAATACGGCTGTGAAATCTTCCTAACGCTTAACGTTGTGCTGCTTGAGCATGAGACGAAGAGCATCACCAAACTATTGAACCAACTTGTGAACACCAAAGTGGACGGCATCATTGTTCAAGACTTGGGTTTGTTCAACCTGGTTAAGAAGCATTTCCCATCGCTAGACGTTCACGCGTCGACTCAGTTAACCACGCACAACGAAGGCCAGATTAAGTTCTTGTCTAAGATTGGCGCAACGCGCGTTAACTTGTCACGTGAGCTCAACCTTCCAGAAATTAAGATGCTGACAGAAGTGGCGCACGACCACGATGTACTGACAGAAGTCTTCGTACACGGCGCGCTGTGTATTGCATTCTCTGGTCAATGTTACTCAAGCTCAGTAAGTGTTGGTAACTCTGGTAACCGTGGCCGTTGTAGCCAAGCGTGTCGTGATGAATACGAAATCACCAACGCGGGCAACAAGTTCCCACTTAACCTGAAAGATAACTCAGCTTACTACGACCTACCTGAGTTGGTTGACGCGAAAGTTGACTCATTGAAAGTAGAAGGCCGAATTAAAGGCGCACACTACGTATACACAGTGGTTGATACGTGGCGCAAACAGATTGATAGCTTTGTAGAGAGTGGTTTGTTGATCGAAGACGATTCGAACCTGCACAAAGTATTCAACCGAGATTTCACCAACTCTTTCCTAAAGGGCAACCTGACGAAAGACATGTTCATCGATAACCCGCGTGACAACAGCATGAACTACGCAGTTGAGAAAGCGACGGAGCAGAACAACGAAATCTCGGTAGTACAGATTCAAGAAGTGACCAACGAACTTCACCAAGCGAAAGACGTTCTTGGTAACGAGATGCGTGAAAAGATCGAGTTCCTTGATATTCGCAAGACACCAGTAGCACTGTCGTTCAACGCAAAAGTGGGTCAACCATTTACGGTGACAGTCAACACGCCAAAAGAGAATTTTACCCTTCAATCTAAATCGCTATTGAAAGCGGTTGAAGAGAAGGCAATCACTCAAGAGCTACTTGAGAAGCGTTTTAAAAACGTGAAGAGTGCGGTTCACACGCTAGAAAGCCACGACTTCAGTGAAGTGGATGCGGGCTTGCTGATTCCTCTAAAAGAGGTTTCAGACATGAAAGACGAGATCGACTTCATTCTGAACGGCTCTGTGGAAGTGATTAAGCACGTTGAAGTGCCAGCACTGCCTCAGCACCCTAAAGTGAACGAAAAACCGACCATGTCGATGCTTATCGCGGATGTAGAAGACTTACACCTATGTGACGTGACTGATGCGGATGTTTACTTCAAACTGCCTGAAAGCTTCAAGAAGCGTTGTAACAAATACATCGACATCTTGGCAGCAAACCCACGTTTGATTCCTTGGTTCCCAGCGGTATTGATCGGCAAAGATTACGACGAAGCGGTTCGTATTCTTGAAGAGATCAAGCCAGCTCGTATCTTGACTAACAACACGGGTATTGCTTACAAAGCTTACGAGATGGGCATTGAGTGGGTTGCAGGTCCGTTCATGAACACGACGAACTCTCATGCATTGGTTACGTTGAAAGAAGAACTGAACTGTTCAGGTGCATTCATTTCGAATGAGATCAACAAAGGTCAGATTCGTCATATTCGCCGTCCAGAGAACTTCAAACTGTTCTACAGCATTTATCACCCAATCTTGATGATGACCAGCCGTCAGTGTTTCTTCCAAAGAACGGTAGGTTGTAACAAGGCGGCGATTGAAGCGGGCTGTATGTTGAAGTGTGAGAAAGCAACCACGATTACCAACGTGAAAGGCATCTCTTTCGCGGTTGATAAGCAGAAGGGCGGCTACCCAAGCATTTACAACCACGAGCAGTTCTTAAACCATGACGCAGTAACTGACTTCTCTGGTCTGTTCGACGAGTTCTTTATCGACCTAACCAACATCGGTGCAGGTTCTAAAGAAGTGAAAGACAAAGCCGAGCTTATCAAGCATTTTGAAGCGTTATTGAACGGCGTTGAAGGTTCACAACAGAACCTAGAGCAGCTCGTCGAGATTCGTACTAACGCGCAATATGTCCAAGGTTTATAGGGTTCAAGGTCTATAGGCTGCAAGGTTTATAGCTTCCGAGGTCGAGAGCGTTCAAGGTCTATAGCCAAAAGCTTATAAACCCAGAAGATCAAATAAAAGGCCACTCAATCGAGTGGCCTTTTTAATGTCTGAAACTGTCTAAGTATTCTGAATCAGCGAATACGTTATTCCGTCACCGCTTCTTGTTTGAAGCATGGGCTCTTCAACGTGTTCATCTTTTCGATTTCGTTGGTTAAGCGCAGTGAGAGCAGGGCTTTTTGGTTTGAAGCAAAATCAAACATCACGATAGTTGCGGTGCCGACGGTCGTCACTTTCTGCTGAGCCTTACTGACAATTGCGTACTCCATGGTGAATCGGTCATCTTGGATATCGGTGACGCGTGAGCCAACCATCAAAGTATCTGGATACGTGACTGGTCGGAAATACTTACAGTAAGTGTCACCAAGAACAGGGCCAACTTTGGTAATCGCCATCTCTTCCATCAACTCAACGTGCTTGAAAAAATCTAAGCGAGCGGTTTCGAAATAGCGAAAATATACGGCGTTGTTAACGTGATTGAGTGCGTCCATTTCTCCCCAAGCGACAGGGATTTCTGTTACTACTGGGTAGTCAGATAATAGTGCTTCCATGCGAACTCTCTTATTCTTATCTGTGTAATTAACGTTATCGACTTATCCTTCATCGGGATAAGTTGTTATTGGAATAAAAACCCTACCGCTTAATTAACAAAACTGCAACACGTGTGATTTAAGTTTTTGAAGCTTGAAACCACACAATGTCAGTGACTTAGTTGCACACCCACTCAATGATTACGCACTAAGGTGTTTGAATTGCAGCTCAACCAAGCGTTGGTACAATTCGCAGCTATTGATGAGCGACTGGTGGTCGCCGATGTCTACTAGCTGCCCTTTATCGAGCACTGCAATCTGGTCGGCGTGTTTAATTGTTGATAATCGATGGGCGATAATGATCGTCGTTCTGCCACGCATTAATTCTTCCAATGCTTGTTGAACATGATGCTCACTTTCACTGTCTAGTGCACTGGTAGCTTCATCCAACAAGAGAATATTCGGATCTTTCAAGATGGCACGTGCGATGGCGATACGTTGTCGTTGTCCACCAGAAAGCCTGACACCACGCTCTCCAAGAAAGCTGTTATAGCCATCAGGTAGGTTTTGAATAAACTCGTGCGCGTGTGCTTTCTTAGCGGCCTCGATAACTTGCTCGTCCGATGCCTGCGGGTTGCCGTAGCGAATGTTATGGAACACATCATTACTGAACAGAGCTGGTTGCTGCGGCACCAAGGCCATCTGCTTTCTTAGCTCGTTCGGGTCAAACTGATTCAATTCAACGCCGCCTAAGGTAACTTTACCCACTTGTGGGTCGTAGAAACGTTGCAGCAGTTCGAACAGAGTAGTTTTACCTGCGCCAGAAGGGCCAACCAGTGCCAACACTTTGCCTTCATGCGCAGTGAGCGTGAGGTTACTTGTTGCAGGTTGATCCGGTCTTGAAGGGTAACAGAAGGTCACATCGTCAAACGCCACTTCTGGTTTTAGATTAGATAACGCAGTTGGGTCCGCAACTGGCGCAACGATATGGCTTTCAACTTGTAAGATCTCGATTAATCGCTCAGTCGCACCTGCCGCACGTTGAAGTTCGCCCATCACTTCCGAAATCGTACCTAATGACGAAGCCACCATGATTGCGTAGAACACAAACGCGGCTAAATCACCAGCCGACATGGTGCCGTTGATCACATCACTACCGCCTACCCAAAGCATTCCTGCAATCGCGCTGAACACAATTACAATCACACCAGAGATAAGAATCGCGCGCTGTTTTACTCGCTGACGGCCAATCTCATACGCCTTTTCTACTTCAATCGCGAACGACGCTTTCTCTTGCTCTTCTCGGCTATAGCTTTGCACGGTTTTAATGTGCTCAATTGCTTCACCTGCGTAAGAACCCACATCAGACATCGAATCTTGGCTTTGTCGAGATAGGGCTCTTACACGCCGTCCGTACACAAGAATCGGAATCAAGATAAACGGCACCGAGGCCAATACAATCAAGGTCAGCTTAATGTTGGTCGCAAACAGCATGATGATTGCACCAATACACATCAACGCACTACGCATCGCCATAGAGAACGACGAACCTATGATGCTTTGAAGCAGAGTGGTGTCCGTTGTGATTCGCGACATGATGTCGCCACTGCCATTGGTCTCGAAGTAGCTCGGGTGCAGCGTCACGACATGATTGAAAACCGATAAGCGAATGTCTGCACTGACGCGTTCCCCAACAGAAGAAACCAGATAGAAGCGGAAGAAAGTACCAATCGAGATCAACACGACTACGACCATGATGAATTGAATCGCGCTGCCTAGGTATGATAGCGATTGCTGGCTAAAACCTTGGTCGATAAGAAGGCGAATACCGTGTCCGACAGAAAGGGTTAGGCTCGCTGTGAAGATCAACGCGATCAATGCAGCAATAACACGACCTTTATATGGCTGAATGAATTTACTCAGCTCAAACAAAATACTGAGGCTTTTTTTCTCAGGTTTGGGTTCTGGCGCTTGTTGAGTCGATCGCTGGTTTGAATCGAGCGTAGGAGAGACATCGTTTTGCATATGACTGCCTTAATGTGTTGTCGCTTTAAAAATAGATGGCTTGTTGCTTATTACTTTTTGCATATGGCTTATTGCCTGTACTGCGCGTTGTTTGCTGGAAAGTAATTGTTGTTGAGAATAGAACCCATTAAAGCATTTATTGCGCTGTGACGCTCCTTAGGAAACTCAATTTCCAATATTTCATCACCACTAAGTGAATAATTCGAAACAGCCTTAAAGGAAAGTTAAGCATTCTTATCGAGCCAGTTCGATAGAGAGATAGGGTGTTTAACCCTAATTTTTATGCAAGTAAATAGGCGTAAATAGAAGAGTTCGTTCATAAGTTAGCAATCGAGTAATGCTCTATAGACTGACAGAAAAACGTTTGCTTTTTATCTCGATATTAACTTTATCAATGACTTGTGATTTTTGGTTGTTAGACCAGTTATAGCGACTGTTTTTTATGCACTATTTGTTACAAAAATTCAACAAAGTAGTTTTTTATACATTTTTCTTGCATAAAACTTCGGATTGAATAGAATAACCAACAAATGACAATTAATGCAGTATTGTGGCATGAGTATTCAAGTAAAGAGCATCAACAAATCATACGGTGATACCCAAGTTCTTCACGACATCAGTTTCGACTGTGAGAGTGGCGAAACCTTGGTATTGCTTGGCCCAAGCGGCGCGGGCAAGAGTTCATTACTGCGTGTACTGAACCTGCTAGAAATTGCGGACAACGGCGAACTAGACATTGCGAATGAGCAATTCGATTTTTCAAGCCAAATCCAAGAGAAGCAAGGGCTTAAACTTCGTCGTAAAGTCGGCATGGTGTTCCAGCAATACAACTTATGGCCACACATGACGGTGATGGAAAACTTGATTGAAGCACCAACCAAAGTTGCGGGTTTGGATAAGCAAGAAGCGGTTAAGCAAGCTCAAGAAGTACTAAAGACACTTCAACTTGCCGACAAAGCAGACGCTTGGCCACTTCAACTGTCTGGTGGTCAGCAACAACGTGTTGCGATTGCACGTGCACTAATGATGAAACCGGATGTGTTGTTGTTTGATGAACCAACAGCGGCGCTTGATCCTGAAATTACCAACCAAGTCGTGAGCATTATTAAAGAATTGAGCGGGACGGGCATTACCCAAGTGGTCGTGACGCACGAAGTCGACTTCGCGAAGAAGATTGCTAGCCACGTTCTGTACCTAGAGAAAGGGTACATCGTTGAACACGGTACCAGCGATTCATTCGTTAATCCCAAGACACCAGAGTTTGCTGAGTATCTTACTCATTAAGTAAGTCACGTATTTAAAGAAAGCTGACTCACTAGATTTATTTAAACACAACATCGATTAAAACAATCAAATTATAAGAATGGCCACAGGCCACTATCACAATGTATTCGGAGTAACAAAATGAAAAAGATTCTACTAGCTTCACTTATCGGCCTTGCTTCTTTTAACGCAGCGGCGCAAGAAGAAATCAAATTCGCAATGGAAGCAACTTACGCACCGTTCGAGTACATGGACGAGAACAACCAAATCCAAGGTTTCGACGTAGACCTAGCAAACGCACTTTGTGAAGAAATGAAAGCGACATGTACTTTCCACAACCAAGCGTTCGATAGCCTGATCCCAGCTCTTAAATTCAAACGTTACGATGCAGCTATCTCGGCAATGGACATCACTGAAGCGCGTCTTCAACAAGTGAACTTCTCTAACGCTTACTACGACAACTCTGCAGCATTCATCTCTATCGAAGGTAAAGTCGCAGACCAAGCAGCACTAGAAGGTAAACGTGTTGGTGTTCAAAATGGTTCAACTCACCAAAGTTACCTACTTGAGCAAATGACTGGCGTAACAGCGGTACCTTACTCAAGCTACCAAGATGCATTCATCGACATGAAAAACGGTCGTATCGATTCTGTATTCGGTGACACAGCCGTTGTAGCAGAATGGTTCAAGAAAGAAGACAACCTAACGTACGTTGGCGATCAAGTAACAAACCAAGAGTACTTCGGTAACGGCTTTGGTATCGCAGTAAACAAGAGCAACCAAGAACTTGTAGACCAGCTTAACGTTGCACTTGCAGCAGTGAAAGCGAACGGCGAATACGACAAGATCTTCAACAAGTACTTCGGTAAGTAATTTATGGAATTAACGGGTTACTCTTTAGGGCTCGTCGAAGCAAGCTGGATGACTGTTCAGCTTACGTTCGTAAGCCTATTGGTTGGATTGGTTCTAGCAGTTTTGTTTGCAAGTGGTGAGATGTCTCGTCGCATTGCAATCAAATGGCCAACGACTGCATTTGTGACGATTGTTCGTGGTTTACCAGAAATTCTGGTCGTACTGTTTATCTACTTTGGTTCGACACAGGTTCTGTTCATGATCACTGGCGACTTCATAGAAGTGAGCCCGTTCTTATCTGGTGTTGTTGCACTGTCACTTATTTTTGCTTCTTACGCTTCGCAAACCTTGCGTGGTGCATTAAAAGCAGTAAGCAAAGGGCAGAGAGAAGCCGCAAGTGCGCTTGGTATTCCTCAGTCTCGTGCATTCTTTCGTATCGTGTTACCTCAAGCGGTAAGACACGCACTGCCAGGGTTAACCAACCAATGGTTAGTGTTACTGAAAGACACCGCGCTAGTATCGTTGATTGGCGTAACGGATTTGCTGAAACAAGCACAACTTACATCAGCAGCAACGCACGAAGCATTCACTTGGTACGCGACAGCAGCAGCAATCTACTTAGTCATCACTTTAATCACGCAAAGGTTGGTAAAAGTGATTGATGGTAAGTTCTCGATTCAAGGTTTGGGTAACAAAGGGGCAATGGCATGAATCAACAATACCTCTCTCAAATGCTTGAAGGCTTAGCCACAAGTCTTCAACTCACAGGCGCTTCATTGCTGGTTGGTTGTATCTTGTCACTGCTGATGACGGTAACGCTAATCCTAAGAATACCTGTGATTCACTGGTTAACGCGTGGCATCATCACGTTGTTCACCGGCACACCATTATTGGTTCAAATCTTCTTGGTGTACTATGGCCCGGGTCAGTTCGATTGGATTCGTGAAAGCTTCATGTGGACTTGGTTAAGCCAACCTTGGTTCTGTGCAATGTTAGCATTAGCATTGAACACCGCAGCATACAGCACGCTACTGTTCAGAGGCGCATTCAACGCAATTCCAGCAGGGCAGTGGGAAGCATGTCGCGCACTTGGCATGGACAAAATCGCAACGCTTAAAGTGTTACTGCCATACGCTTTGCGCCGCGCCGTTCCAGCTTACTCAAACGAAGTGATTCTAGTCTTCAAAGGCACGTCACTGGCAAGCACCATCACCATCATGGATTTGATGGGCTACGCTCAGCGTATCAACGGCCAAACTTACGACACACTCACCGTGTTCGGTATTGCTGGCGCATTCTACTTAGCAGTAAACGGCATACTAACGCTGATCTTCCGCCAAGTAGAGAAGAAAGCCCTCGCATTCGAAGCCGCGTAATCTAGCCACTCACAAGCTTAACTAACGTATAAAGCCTGCCATTTATGTTCTTATAAATGGCAGGCTTTTGTGTGTTTGGGGTATGTGTATTGGTGCTGTGTTTATATCCAGTGCTTCGGGTTTTTTACGGAATTTATACTATATGGAAATATTCTGCATTTTATCATTCAATGAGTTTATCTATGTTTTAAGTCACTGAATTGCTGTGATTAATCGTGGTAAATTGCGATGCATATGAAACTAGATAGAATGATTCTGTATTTAGATGAAGAATTTTGCAGTTTAATAATAGTTAGCTTACAAAGCGGGAATGGGAAGATAACTTCAAATAAGTAAGCCACCAAAGCAGTAGCTTACTTGAGCGCTGCACTTTATTTTTTAGACGATTTACTAGGTTTTAGCCCCGGAGTATTTCCCGGAGTATTTTTATTGTCACGTCGACGTTGGTCTGGTTTACCTGTCGATTTAGCGATTGGTTTTGGACCTGGTTTTAAGGCCATGATGATATTCCTTATTCTTATGAGAGCAAATCTCCCAAATGTGAATATATCCATGTCGGTATATGTAAACAGTGAGTTGTGATTTATTCCCATGCATATTTTGTGGTTATTGGGCTTGTAAGCATACAAACTGTTACAGAGGGATTCACAATGCATGGTATTTTTACTTTGCGTTTGGTTTTGTGTTTAAGGTGGTATGGTTAGGTTCAGTGGCTGTGTCGCGCACTACTTAACGCGGCGCTAGCCAGCAGCAAAGAAAATGGGAATTACGTTGATAATAAAAGAAATAGAAAGAAGACAACGACTTTTCAATGCAATCAGCTATGTAGACATTGCCATTGATGTAAAGCCTTCTAAGTTGAGAGATTTGGGAATCTATGGTGGTGCGGCTGGGGTATGGGTTAACTCAGACGTAACAAGGGGCGTAGTTTCTCCATCGAGCGGAGTTGCGGTCAGTATCTTGCACACCGGTAAAAATTACAGTGATAACATGTCGTCGAAGGGCATCGATTATGATTTTCCGAATACAAATAGAAATGGAAGTCATGATCAAAATGAAATACAAGCGCTAAAAAACTGCTTTGAATCCAAGATTCCACTGTTTGTTATCAGTAAAGCTTCGAATCAAAAACTTAGAAATGTTCATATTGGACTGGTTCAAACGTTTGATGAAATCAATGCTAAGGCATTTATCAAATTTGTGGCTCAGGATAAGTTGTTCCCAACAGCAAATGAAACAATCAAAGAATCACAAGCCGAATATAAAGTGACCTTCGAAAATGAAGTAAATGAGTCACTTGATGATAGCTCAGAAAACCGTCAAAGAAGGTTGGCCTCTAGAGCTACTAAACCGAAAGTCGTTTATAGGCTCGTTCAGGATTATCGTAGAGACCCTGACGTTGTCGCGGAAGCATTATATAGGGCAGAAGGCTATTGTGAAAAGTGCAAAGAAAAAGCGCCATTTATTAAGGTTCATCGCGGCTTTCC
>NZ_MCZZ01000171.1 GCF_002875705.1 Vibrio sp. 10N.261.45.E2 | reverse complement strand
TTTTACTTGACCACTACAGACAATGCGCTCAACTACAAAAACATCTGCAAGAAGATCATTCAACATGTCGAATCCGGAAGGTTTCTGCTTCTAGAAAAATTAACCAGCGATGTACTTGGCATTTGTATCGATCACCCATGGGTACGATACGCTCAAGTGAGAATTGACAAGCCTCATGCGCTACGTTTTGCCGACTCTGTTTCGCTCACCCTGAGCTACGAAGCGGACAAAGACAACAATTGTTAAGGAGAGCGTCATGATGAACACAGAAGCCGAAAAAGTAAGAGAAGCTTTGCTCGCAAAAGGACTTGAAACTCCAATGACAGCGAGCGAAATGGACCCAGACCAAAAGTACGACCGAATCAAAGGGCTTTTAACAGAAGTCATCGGTACGCTTGGACTGGACTTAACGGATGACAGTCTTGCTGAAACACCTCATCGTATTGCGAAGATGTATGTTCACGAGATTTTTTCAGGGCTCGATTATAACAACTTTCCGAAAATCAGCGTCATAGACAACAAAATGTCGGTTGATGAGATGGTTAAGGTATCGGATATCGACTTAACATCGACGTGTGAACATCACTTCATAACCATCGATGGCTTAGCAGAGGTGGCCTACATCCCTGAAAACAAGATTCTTGGGCTGTCTAAAATTAATCGAATTGTTCGATTCTTCGCACAGCGTCCTCAAGTACAAGAACGCCTCACTCAGCAAATCTTAGTCGCGATACAAACTCTCGTTGAAACAGAAAACGTGGCCGTGACGATAAAAGCTACTCACTACTGCGTGAAATCGAGAGGCGTTATGGATGCAAACTCTGAAACCGCTGCAACTGCTCTCGGTGGTATTTTCAAAACTAACCCTCAAACCAGAGCTGAGTTTTTACGATGAGTGAAACGATACTAATAACAGGCGTGGGAAAGCGACTCGGCTTCGCTTTAGCGCAACAACTTTTAGCAGATGGATATAAAGTGGTTGGCACCTACCGCAGTGACTACCCTCAACTGCAAATGTTACGTGACAGTGGAGCCGACTTGCAGCAGGTAGACTTTTACCAACAAAGCAGCTTAGACGGGTTTCTTCATTACGTAGCTCAAGAGTACAAGACACTTCGAGCCGTCATACATAACGCTTCAGACTGGAAGCCTGAGAACAAAAACAATCCCAGCGAAAATGCATCACAAATCATGCACCAAATGATGACGATTCACGCTACCGTGCCTTATCTGGTCAATTTAACACTCAAAGACCAACTGATGTCTGGCGAACAAATTTCAGACATCATCCACATCAGTGATTACGTTGCAGAAAAAGGCAGCAAAAAGCACATCGCTTACGCGGCCAGTAAAGCGGCAATCAACAATCTGACCCTGTCTTTTTCGGCAATGTTGGCTCCCAAGGTCAAAGTAAATACCGTCTCTCCAGCCATGATTAAGTTCAATGAACATGACGATGAGGCATACAAAACCAAAGCTCTGCAGAAAGCTCTGATCCCGACAGAAGCGGGCTTTGAGGAAATAATAGATGGCATCAAGTTTGTGTTGGCTAGCCACTACATGACAGGAAGAACTTTGCACCTTGATGGCGGCAGACATTTGAAGTGATGCTCTTGCATTGTCTGCTATCTAAAACGGCTGCTATATAGCGAATGCAGTTAACTAGAAACCGCTATAAGCTAGAAACTGCTAAAAGAGTGAGGAAGGCGATTTTCTTTATCCCAGCCGGACAACTCAATATTGGTCAATGATTTACGCTTCTCATTACACAGTGAAGCGATATTGATAATAGGCAACTGGCTACGAAACTGCGCGGTAAGTATGACCTTTTTACTTTCACTCAGGCAGTCTCGGCATTGCGCCAAAACCACTTCAGTATTTAGCTGATGTGCGTTCTCGATAATCTGAATATCAGAGTTCTCTTGATAGCACTCTATCAGCCAAGATACGGCAGCTTCTTCTGAGCTAGTGAGTACGATGACATCTTTTGTTGCCATAAGCTCGTGGAGTTCAAGCTCTTTTAGTTCAGTTTCCATAAATACTCTCATTCAGCAGCAAATACATTAAAGTCGATTGCCCAATTTAGCCTGTGCCAAATGGTAGCCTCTATCTATCATTTCTTGTGAGCGATCGAACTCCAAAGTGCCACAGGCATTACGTGGGATCTCAAGCGTAATATCGGCGGGGTAAGCGGCCAATTTCTGACGAGCAATGGTCGATTGCATCGCATCAAACGCTTGGTTGGCGATATCGTAAGCTGCAAAGTTAAAGCTCATTTTGCTTTTTACGCTGCTACCTAAATTATCGATAAAGTGAACAACCTTCTCGTGCAGATTGCTCTCTTTTGTAGGTAGGGAAACCGGTATCACTTCCTGTTGAAGCATCTCAGGTTCACCACCTAAGTTCACAGCCAGAGTAAAGTCTGTCTTATCACTAAAGGTGGGCGCAATCGGTACGGGATTGAGTACTCCGCCATCAATCAGCGCTTCGCCATTAATAACATGAGGTGTGAAGAACAATGGCAAAGAGATAGAAGCGCGAATGGCATCAAAAAGAGAGCCTGATTGCAGCCAAACCTCTTTTTCATCGGCGACGTTGGCAGCGACAGCGGTATAAGGGATAGGCAGCTCTTCAATTGAAATCTCACCGATCAGTTCACGTAGTGTGTCGATGATCTTGTCCCCTTTGAACATACCACTCGATTGCCATGAAAAGTCCAACATCATAGCCATATCCGATTGGTCGATACTGGTGACCCACTCTTCAAATTCATCCAACTTGCCCGCAGCGTAGACACCACCGATAAGTGCACCAATTGAACAGCCAGAGATGGATTTTATCTGATAGTCATGCTCCATTAACCAACGGATGATTCCAACGTGCACCAAGCCTCTTGCGCCACCACTGCCAAGTACCAATGAGACCGTTTTTGCCATCGTATTAATCCTTTAGTTTTTAATTCTAGGGGAGCTAACTCGCCGATTTACCAATTCGCAGATCTCAACTCACTGAGTCACTATCAGTCCATACGGGTAATGAAGGTTTGCTCGTCATCCACAAAAGCCACATAGTCGCCGTGATAGATAAACACTCTACCTCGCCCTTCAACGATACACGCAAGCTGTGGGTTCAAATCTTCTTCAAGATCTTTACTTTGGTACGTGCCGGTATCAGTGATCACACCGCGGAGTGTCGGCAAAAATCCATAGCTGCGCTTGGCTTGATCAATCAGGCTCAATTCACTGGCGGTCGAGAAGTAAGCTGGGATTGGGCCAGCATCTTCGATAAACATTGGTTTCAGTTCTTCAAAAGCAGTAATCACTAGCCAGTCGATGCCGTTAACATGATGGATAAACATTGTTTATAAATACCTAGATTCTCGATAATTCTAATGCGGAGATTCTATCACTATCAAGTGCATAACGTGGGAGAAATTAAGGGACTACAAATAACCAGACACACACTATCTACAGAGTCTAACACTAGCCGACCTACTCTACGACTAATGTCTAACTAACTGAGTCTATTTGTTTTTTTTGGTTTGGTATAAGGTACTAACAACTAAATGTTAATGAATTTTTAATAATAAGTTGGCGCATTGTTTGCACATCTGCGTGAGTCAACAACGTTTGTTGGAATAACACACCTTAGAGTGTGAACGAAAGGAATCAATATGAGCAGTACTTTAGAGTCCGTACATATACAAGCAGATAAGCCTCAAGCGAATGAGGACGAGCTCTCCTATGAACAACAGCACAAACCAAGCTCAGAGTTTGAATCCCGAGAACAATATCTAGAGCACGAATTACAAATCATGTCGCCTAAACGCTGGCGTCCTAATTTGCCGTTTAAAGATTACCGATTTGAGATAGAAGATACTATCCCAGCCATGGCCGCTACCATTGGTAAGGTGGTTATGGTGGGCGCGATTGCTGCAACCTTTGCCGGATCACTCGGGTTAAATGAAGACTTCATTCTAGAAAACGTTCGCTACGAACTCCTTATCGCCTCAGTTTTCATCATCCTTTTCTCTGGCTTCTTACTACCAACGGCTAACCTTGCTGGTACGCATGGCCCACTCATTCCTTTAATCCCTATTGTTGTTGCAGCTGGCGGACACCCAATGGCCTTTGGCTTGCTGATAGGTGCTTTTGGCTTACTCTTGGCCATCAGTAAAGGTGGCAGCATGTTGGCTAACCTCACCAGTAAAGGCGTGTGTGGTGGTTTGTTACTCTACCTCGGTTTTGTTGGAACCGCTTCTCAAGTGAAAAAGCTGTTCGCTTGGGCTGAGGGAATCGGCATGAGCCATATCGCTTTTGTCGTGATCTTTTGCACCATTATTTTGTACGCGCTATTGGAACACTTCCGTAAACGTTGGTTAGCCGTCCCTCTTAGCTGCTTGCTAGGCGGTACGATTGCATTTGCCATGGGTGCCCCATTTGCTTTCCACACTGAGCCAGGCTTGCCTAACATGAACCCTATGTATTGGTGGGGCGAAGATACAGGTTGGATGCTAGGCCTACCTACAATTGAACATTTCATGGTGGTATTGCCGTTTGCGATTCTAGCCGTAGCGATGTGGTCACCAGATTTCTTAGGCCATCAAGTATTCCAAAAGATCAGCTATCCAGAACGTACCGAAAAAGTACACATGAACATCGACGACACCATGACCACAGCGTCAATTCGTCAAACGTTCGGTTCTCTACTTGGTGGTACTAACTTTACATCTTCATGGGGTACTTACATCGTACCAGCAGCAATTGCTAAACGCCCTATTCCTGCCGGCGCATTGCTCACGGCTCTATTCTGTATTATCGCCGCAGTTTGGGGTTACCCGATGGATCTCGCCATCTGGCAACCTGTACTTTGTGTTGCGCTGATTGTTGGGGTATTTGTGCCATTACTAGAAGCTGGAATGGAAATGACGCGTGAAGGAAAAACTACTCAATCTGCAGCGATTGTTGTGTTTTCTTCAGCGCTCGTTAACCCTGCATTCGGTTGGGCTCTCACCATGCTGTTAGACAACTTAGGCCTAGTTGGTTGTAAAGAACGTAGTAGTGAACTGAGTAAAATGAGCCGTTGGGTATTGCCTGGCATTATGTTTATCGTGCTAACAAGCGTAATGGCATTGGTTGGCCTTCTTCCAGGCATTCCAGCAATTATTCCAAGTTTTCGTTAATCTCGATTAATATTTAGCTTTAGTTGGCAAACAAAAAGGCCTCGCACACGCGAGGCCTTGTTTTTCAATCGACGATCACATGAGCGACGGTTTATTCAGGTATATAACCATGTGCTCTAAGTTTTTGCGTATACTCCTCGATGAACATATCTACACTTTCTTCTTCCATCAAATTCTCAATAGGAACAAACTGGGTCAGAACTTCACAGGCTTTATATGAACCGGTGACTAATCCTTCTTTAAACTGGTGCTTTTCGTTCTTAAACATATTCCACCAAGCCCAGTTTTCGTTGATATCTTGTGTTGACCTGAACGCTGACACTACAAGTCTAGTTTGGCTTTTGTCGGGGGTTGGCTTTACTTCTAAAGCATCCCAATTGCGAGATTTTTGGCCAAAGCTGTCACTAATCCCAGTATCTGTTTGCAATCGAATAGTTAATGCCCAAGCACCTTTGGGAGCACTATTACGGCTTTCTGTTTGCTCTGGAAGGAAAAAGAATATAGCGTCAGAAAGTGACGAATAATCCCAATACCAGCGATTGAAAGGGTTCGTATTACCTTTGGGAACTGGTCCATGATTAACTGGATACCAATAGTCGAAATTGCAATCGAGGTCTTCGCCAATCTTTTGTATCAAGGGTAAAACTCTTTGATGAAAAGCAACAAGTAGCCGCTGAGCTTTACGGACGTCTAGTAAGGCTTGTTGTAATTCCGTCATATTTTCCATAGTTCTAGTGCTCGCTCGTTAATATTGCAAAATGGTTTAACTCGCCAAGTCGACTTGCTTGCTTTTACGGTGTTGAAAACCGTTGCTGACGTTGGCCAGTTGAGTCTTTGGATTGGTAGGCTTGTTAGACTAGTAATTAGTTTATCTTCGCTAATGGAAGATATATTTCCAATATTAGAAATATTGGCTAAAGATGAGTATTTGATGTTCATTGGTTTAAGCGAAGACAAAGAGTGAATATTCGCATGAACATGATAGAGCTCTAGCGCTTCGATCATATCTGAGATGACGTTATTATCACTCCTGCTCAGATCCCCACTATCTTTTGAGCGTTGTAGATAGTCAATGAGCCCTTCCCATGTTTGATAGGCCATAAAAGTTGGATTGGGAATAGAAACATTTTCATAGGAGTCTTTTAGCCTCTTAAAGCGTTCTAATTCAACCTTATTGTTAGCAGCGCTACCACCCAAAGATAGAAAATAGATTTCACCTTCTCGATAGTTTGAAGGGAGAGATTCCAGTTCTTTAATCCATTGTTCTGCATACTGGTGCGAGTCATGAGGGCGTTTTGCTTCAATGATCATTACACCCCACTCAAAATGAAGAATAACGTCAGGTTCAACTCGGCTCTGAAGTGACGATGAGAAATTAGGCCAGAACTCAACCTCTATCAACTTAGAAAAATCTAACTGGCTGTTCGTAAAGATCCTCTGGAATAATTTATTAAGAGCTTTGTCTGAAAGGTAACTAACGCGACTAATGATTGCAGCAGTCAACATGTCCTCTCGATCTTTGTAAACCTCACGGACAGATACGCTCTCATCACCGACGGATATTCTGCCCGATTTATTTCCCAGAATAGCTCTTAACATGATTTCCTCAGGACTGATAACACCGAATGCAGTATACCATACTAAAAATACTCATAACCCGTAAATATCCTATTTAGAATTAGAACTCCCCCTCTAGATCCCCCTCAAATGGAGTTCACCGATCCCTTTAGATATACGATCGAGGGGGAGAACATTCTTTCCCGCCGAACATATAGCTGCTCTTGTCACGCTCGGTATTCAGTTCCTTCCCTTTCTCGTTGCCAGCAAGAAGTTGGAGATGTAAAACAAGGGGAGGTTAGGAGGGGATTTGAAGCCGATTCTCAAGTGTATTTACCACTTTGATTGGCGTTGTTGCCTAAATCAGTTGAACCTTTTCCAAGTCCTGTGATCTGATCCTTTATGGTGGTTAGAACGGTGGTGACATGGGTAAAGCGGAAAAGAAGATAACTAACTGGGCGGAATACAATAAGGCTCTGTGCAAGCGTGGCTCGGTTACGTTCTGGATAGATGATTCAGCCATAGATGCATGGCGATGTACAACCCATCATGGTAAGCGTGGTAGAGGTTTCCAGTATTCTGATACCGCGATTGAAACTGCCTTGATGATTAAGGGGATCTTCTCTCTGCCATTACGTGCTCTTCAAGGCTTTATTGATTCTATCTTTGAGCTATTGGATGTTCCACTGACGTCCCCTGACTACACCTGTATCAGCAAACGCTCGAAGACAGTTCAGGTCAAATATCGCAATAAATCCAAAGGAGCTATTCGCCATATAGCTATTGACTCGACTGGTCTCAAAGTTTTTGGCGAGGGTGAATGGAAAGTGAAAAAGCACGGCGCCGAAAAACGCAGAACTTGGCGTAAACTGCACTTAGCTGTTGATGTAGAAACTCATGAGGCCATTAGTGCAGAAGTCAGTCTTGTAAGTGTTGGCGATAACGAAGTGCTGCCAACATTACTCAACCCTTTACGTAGAAAGATCCATACAGTATCTGCTGATGGAGCATATGACACAAAAAGTTGCTATGAGACTCTGAAAAATAAGGGCTGTACTCCGTTGATACCACCTCGAAAGAATTCGGCTCTTTGGGAAGATGGGCATCCCAGAAATGAAGCTGTAGAGGCTCTTAAAAACGGAACAATAACGGAGTGGAAATCTGAGTCTGGTTACCACTATCGCTCAATATCTGAGACCGCAATGTCTCGATATAAAGGACTAACCAGCGGTAAATTGAGCTTGAGATGTTACAACGCTCAAGTGGGAGAAATCATGGCGAATGTCAAAGCTATAAACAAAGTCATAGGACTAGGTATGCCTGTTCGAAACTAACGGCGAGTCACATATGGCGTCCTTGGTCTTTAAACCGATTTGATCAACAACGCCACTTTGATTCGATCTACAGAACACGAAAAGGCCTCGTACATGCGAGGCCTTGTTTTATCTGCGTTCCAACGAACAAGTAGCTAGCAATTTACGATGGTAAACCACATCAGCTAGAGAGCCATTCGTCCAATACTTTGATGAATTTAGGGTTGATGAGATAACCGATGGAAGCATGAGGATTGCTTTTCCCGTTGCGAACGTTGAGGTTATAAATCGGGTGGATATCTTTCATTCCGCCGGGTATCAGGTCCAGTTTGAGCATATCCTTAAAGTCATTTCTAATTTTGCTGTCATGAGAGATAAAGTCATCTTCTGCCGATATGTTTATCCATTGGTGAATATTTAAAGGATACTTCTTCTCATCTTTCAAGCGGCTCCCTTTTAGCCTGTCTTTTACGTTTTCATCGCCTAACGGTGACCCGAGCGTCAGCAATAAGTTGACCTTCTTGTCTGCACCATAGTCGTGTCTATACTCTCCGTAATGAGACAGCTTCCACAACACGTCATAACTGATCATCGACCCGAGACTGTGCGATACAATCATCACATCATCTTGATTATCGAGCGCTTCCTTCAGCTCAACCATTAGCCTATGCCTGACATCGCTACCAAAATAGGTATCTTCATTCCAATAGTGCGCCATGTCCGGCGCGACCTTCGTTATAAGGGTCTCAGCCACACCCAGCTTTCCAAATAGCGATGAAAAAGTATCTGCTAACGCCTCTTTTAGAAAACCAATTTTAGATACCTTGTTATACGTTGTTTTTTTGAACTGGCTTGTCTTGTACTTTTTTAGTTCAGACAGCGCTTGCTGTCGACTTGCAGGGTCTTCCGTTGGTTTATCTAACAATGTGTTCGATAGTTCACCGTAATAGACAAACTTCTGCAATAACACCACCCGCCATTGAATGGCCGACTAAGACGACAGAGTCGAGTTATTCTTTCTCGATGACTGCTTTGATGTCTTCAGCAAACGCAACCATAGTGTACTCTTCGCGGTTGAACGATGAGTTACCGTGACCTGCTAAGTCCATGGTGATCACTTGGTACTGCTTTGAAAACTCACTCACTTGGTTTTGCCACAGCCTGCTGTCTAAGCTCCAACCATGAATGAAGAACAGCGCCGTCTCCCCGCTCCCACTTTTGCCATAAGCAATTTGCTCACCATCGTGAGATATCGCAATACCGTATTTGACCATTGAATCATGAGCCATGGCATTCATGCTACCAAGCGTCATGAATACCAAGAGTGTGATGTTTAGAATTAAACGTTTCATAGTGTCTATCTACTTACTTTAAAGGGAACGCAGAAAGCGCCCCTCTCAATCAATATAGTTACTATAAAGTGTGAAGTTGTAGACGGGTCAAGAAGCGAACTACTAAAGATGGGGGGTAAGTTTCTCACAGAATTAGCTATGAGGCCTATACTTAGCCAAGTGTTGTGAAATTTGGAAGCCAAGAATTCTAATTTAATCTTCGGATTATATCAGGACAACCTTAACGAAGTGTCCGTTCACCAGAAATTAGTATTATTGTTCAAAATGCACAAAAGTGATAAGATTGAGTCACTCTTTAGCTTAAGGCTACAGTAATTTTAGCCTAGTCGGGCGATTAGCCAGACTCAAACATATTGAACGAGATTTTGGGTGCGAAAGCACATAAAGCATC
>NZ_MCZZ01000170.1 GCF_002875705.1 Vibrio sp. 10N.261.45.E2 | reverse complement strand
AATTCACTATGCCACTACATACAACACTCATTAGTTAATTATATATTTGGGGTCGCCGTTATATTCCTTACAACCAACAAGGTGAATTCATGTGCATATGATTTATGAGATTGGTTCAAAAAATAGATATTTTACGTTATTTTATAAATTCAAAAGTTTATGCTCGACTTAACTCCACTTAAGGGAGGGAATGGGAACAGATAACACAAGGTGTTGATAGTAATGTATTTTATTCTTACGTAATTTAATCAAGATACGACAGGCCTATGTTGTTAAGGGACCGTGCAAGTAGTAGAATCCAGCCAGATTATGCAACTTATCCCTCACAAAATAGGCACAAATAAAGTTACGGCTAACTTGCTTCAAGTAACATTATTCTAAAAAACACTAAAAGTTTTGTGTCCTGTAGACAGTGCAGATCGAATAAAAATAATTATATAAACCTAGGCTAGGTTAAACATGAAATTAATGTCGTCTTTAGGCTCACTGTTGGCTAGCAGTCTGTCTATCGAATTAAAACAGCGAGCACTTATAGAGCTCGTCGTCAGCACTTATCAGACACAAGAACGCACAGAGCTTTTCCAAAATGTGACTGAGTATCGTAGAAGCCAATTAGAATTGCTTTTCCCGGAGCATCAAAACAAAAGCTATTCGCTGCTGTTTGAATTAATGGACTATCGCGATCTAATTCAACGCTATCCAAGTACGCTATCAGCAGAGATCATGTATCTTGAGGAAGCCGTAGGGCAATGCTATATGCATTGGCTAGATTTCTGGTGCGAATGCGAAATTTCTGCGATCAAAGCGAAATCACCCTTAGGCTCTGGGCCCCTTCCTCATGTCGACCTACCAATCAATGACAGCGCTTACTACGGTGCGATCATTGAACAGATCGAACATGAACCACTTTTGGTAAAAACACCGAGTCATCCTCAAGAAATGCCAATCAGCGATGCCATTACTTTGAGTAATCTTGAGGTGTTCATCAAAGGTGAGAAATGGTTTGAGATGTTGCCTTTATTGCACCTTTCACAGGCAGGTAAGCACTTTATTCTACTCAAACATCCAGTTGATGAAGCCTTTCCGACACTGGTTTCTTCAGCTCTAATTCAAGACTGGTCTAAGAATGATACTTGGCTCAGTTACGCACCACCATTCAGCAATGAGCAATGGCAATACTGTTTACCCAATTACGGCTACGATGAACTCGCAGGGTTACAACTTTTCACACCGCCGACACTATCAAAATGCTACTCTCTCCCAGAATTTGACCAACAATTCCAGTTACAATTATCCGACCAAAATGCCCTGTGTGAAGTGCTGCGTCTGACAGTCAGTGGTAACACCCAACAAAAGCTCTATTTCCTCTACCTTGCTCAAAAAGAGCTGATGAGTGTATTACACCAAATAGGCTACAAGATCGGCTTCACTATTATCGAGCAACCTTTCATGCTTCAGTTTTATCAAACCATTGATGCTAATGCGTACTTCCACGCAGGGTATTGTGAGTTAAATGATGATGGCACAACAATTTATCGCGGGTTCTGGAATTTCGAGATGATGGTAAAAGCATTCAATCATGTAGATTTTCGCAGCTACAAACGTGCAGTGCGAGAGAGCAGGAAACTAGGTTCACCAGAAAAATCATGCTCGGCAGAAAAACCAAGCTCGCTAAGAAAGGATGAACATGTTTGATTTCGGTCTAGAGGCCCTCATCTATGCAAAAGCAATCACGCTGCTTGGAACCGTGGCTGTGGTTGTTATGTGGTTGTTCTATTACTGCTATCGCCTGAAACAAAAGAACGAAGCGATCGCGGGGACACATCATGCCCCTTACATCGCCTATTCGATCTGTATTGTTGCGTGGATCAGCAGCAACGCTTATTTCCATACCGACTTATTACCAGAGCTTGGAGCCTCCGCCGCTGTGTTCGCGGCAAAGTTTGCCAACCTAGCCTCTTTCTTTGCGTTTGCGTTTGCCTATTACTTCTCGTGCAAGCTCGCAGCCGAACAACGGAATGGTAAAGTTCATGCGTGGCAACAAGCCATTTTCGTTACTTTGACCGTCTACTCTTTCTTTATCAATTTAAGCCCGGGGTTAACCGTCGAACACGTCACCATTGCTGGGCCAAACCAGTTCGTGATTGAGTTTGGCCCTCAAACACCGTACTTCTTTATCGGAATGGTTAGCTTTGTCGTCCTAACACTGTTTAACCTTGTGGCCATGCGTGCCAATAGCAGTAAGCTTACCTTAGCCAAAACCAACTATATGATCGCAGGTATCTTGGTGTTCATGTTGTCGACTGCGACAATCCACCTTGGTATGACTTACTTCTTGCGTGATTTTTCACTTACTTGGTTACCACCAGCCTTGTCGATCAGTGAGATGTTATTCGTTGGCTATGCGCTGCTAACCTCGCGTTTCTACAGCGGGAAATACCTTGCATACATGAGCCTAAACGCGCTGTTAGTCTGCGCTATTTTGGTGATTCCTTTTGGTGCGATATTTATCCCGCTGACAGACGATAGCCAGTGGCTGGTTGCTATTCCAATCTGTGCGATTATCGGGATCACTTGGCATGTTCTTTACAAGCGAGTAAGCCACTACGCCTCCTTCTTTGTCTACGGAAACAAGAAAACGCCAGTACAGCAGATCCTCTCGCTAGAAGACGATTTCAAGCTGTCGATTGATGATGCAATGCGCCGATTAGGTAGCTTATTGCAGATTCCAGAAGACAAATTGCGCCTGGTGAACAGCAACTACAACGAAACCTTCTATGAAGACTACCTGTCTACCAACAAGTCCGTTTTAGTATTCGATGAACTGTCTCAGGAGCTCGATTATACCGCGCCAGCCAAGCGCTCTATCAAAGCTTTATATGACAAGATGAGTTCGAACGATACCGCCTTGGTGATGCCTTTGTTTGGCCAGGGGAAATCGGTCACACACTTGTTAGTATCGTCACATAAGAGCAACGACAAGATGTTCTCTAACGAAGAGATCTCTGCTCTGCAAACCTTGTTAACTCGAGTTCAAAGCACCATCGAAGCCGATAGACGCGTCCGCCAAAGCCGCGCCCTAGCTAACTCTATCGCTCATGAAATGCGTAACCCGTTGGCTCAAGTACAGTTGCATTTTGAGGTGTTAAAGCAGCACATTGATAACCAAGCCCCAGTTAAGAAAATTCTACAAGATATCGAGAATGGCCAAGCGGCAATTCAACGTGGGCGCCAACTGATTGATATCATCCTGCGCGAAGTCAGTGACAGTACGCCAGAACACGGTCCAGTGACCATGACCTCTATCCACAAAGCCGTGGATCAAGCCGTAAGTCACTATGGCTTTGAGAATGAGAAGATCATTGAGCGCATTCGTTTGCCGCAACAAGAGGATTTTGTCGCAAAGCTGAATGAAACCTTATTCAATTTCGTCATTTTCAACCTGATACGCAACGCAATCTACTACTTTGATTCTTACCCAGAGAGCCAAATTGAGATCAGCACCAATACAGGCCCCTATGAGAACGCTCTTATATTCCGAGATACCGGTCCAGGCATCGACGAAGCCATTACGCATAAGATCTTTGATGACTTTTTCTCCTATCAAAAAAGCGGTGGTAGTGGCCTAGGGCTTGGCTATTGCCAACGAGTGATGCGTTCATTTGGCGGCCGAGTAGAGTGCCACTCTAAACTTGGCGAGTTTACTGAGTTCCACCTGTATTTCCCTGTGGTTCCGAATGCACCCAAAGCAGATGCACTTCGTACGCCTTACTTCAATGATTGGAAACACAGTCAAACCGCAACTGAAAACAAAGCGAATACAGAAGCTAAACCAAACAACCAAGCGAAAACACACAGTTCAGGCCCCACAAGTGCGCAAGCCCCAGAAAGCCATTTAGCTCCAACCGTGCTTATCGTCGATGATAAAGAAGTACAACGCACGCTGGTTCAGATGTACTTAAGCCGACTGGGCGTCAATAGCTTGCAGGCCAAAAATGGGGCAAATGCTATCGAGCTATTCAAATCACATAAGGTCGATTTAATCTTAATGGATGTACAAATGCCGATAATGAATGGCTTTGACGCAAGCCAAATCATCAAGGCACGCTCTCCTCAAACGCCAATCATTGCTTTGTCTGGCGAATCAGGACAACACGAGTTAGATATGATCAGCAAGTTGATGGATGGTCGCTTAGAAAAGCCAACCTCGTTGAACGCACTGCAACATGTGCTCGACAACTGGCTTGAGAAAGGCTGGGCGTCGGATGCTTCTAAAGAAACAGAAAATGAATAGCTAACAACGAATCAAAAATGCCCTCAAGAGATATCTTGAGGGCATTTTTTTCAGGCTCATTGAATGAAAAAAAACACAGCTAAAGTTTACTGATGCTTGGCTTCTGTCATCGCAGTTTCGATCAAATCCAGTAACCATTTGTACTTAGCTGAGTGCTGGTTTTTCTTATGAAGATAGGCGAACACCTCCATCTCCTCGGTCCCCTCTTCCAGTCCTTCAATCACAATTGAACGCAATACACCTTTATGTTGTTCAATCACCGGAGGCATACAGGGGGCAATAGTATTGGAGTGCTTGATCGTTTCAATTAGCGCAATAATAGAAGTCGTTCGCAGCGCCATGTTAATGGTCTTACCTTGGCTCAAAACTTCCTCTTCCAACCGTGAATGTTTGTTTTGGTCAAAATAAGCAAGGTCAACATGAGCAAATGGGAACGACAACAAATCATCAATCGTTGCGATGGACGCCTTGAAAGGATGATCGGCTCTTACCGCCAATACAAACTTTAAGGTCACGAGAGGCACGGCAATGATCTCGGCAGGCAGACTCTCGGCTTCGAAGTGGATAACAAAATCAACCTCGTCGTTCTTAAGTCTTTCCAACGAATTTTGAGAACTCGTATGGCTTATCAACCTTGAAAGTGGACTTTCCATTACGAGCTGATGAAAAAGAGCCGGTGTTAACCAAGGCAAAATATGAGGGTTCGCCTCTATCTTAAAGTCTTCGCTTAATTCGGCAGGAGTAAACTGCTTACCTTCTTCTATCGCCGCAACTAAACCGTCCAGTAGTGGAAAAACACGTCGATACAGATCCTCAGAATAAGGCGTCGGGAGAAACTGCTTATTGGACAAGACAAACAACTCCTCACTTAACGATTCCTTAAGCTTTTTAATGCTTTGGCTTACCGCCGGCGTCGAAACAAACAGCTTTTCGGCTGCTTTTCGCAAGCTTTTTTCTTGATATACCACCACAAACACTTTCAGTAAGTTCAAATCAACATTGTTCAGTTTCATACCAAAACCATAAACCATTGCTTAACGAATGATTAAGTTTATATGAATTAACTTAACGATTTCCACTTTGTATAGTTATCCCACCTTCACGCAACACACGGATGTAGTGAGATAAACTTATGAGGCATCAATGTTATTACAACGTTCAATTCTTTCTCTAACTCCTTTACTTCTGGCAAGTGCCGCCTTTGCGGAAGAAACCGAAATTCAAGATATGTCAGATCCGTTAGCCGTCTATACACAAGGTGGCTTCGGTTACACAGACAAAGGCTTAAATCTGAAAATCGGGCAAACCTACGACACTGGTAGTGATACAACCATGGGTATGAATGTCTTGGAAATCAAAGGCATTGCTGGTGAAGCCATTGGTTGGAACAACCGAGGCGCAGATGACAGTATCGATTCGATTCGTTTCAGAAACTTCGGCGTAGACTTAACCAATGGCCGAGGCACTCAAGTTGATATGTCTTGGGATTTCGATAGCAACCAAGGCAGTGCGTCTTACAGCTTTATTCAAGCATTGCCACAAATGGGCATGTTTAACTTCTACCCACTCGCGGGTGTCGGTATCGCTGCGGGCGAAGAATTGGTTAAAGGCACGGGAGGCGATCTCGATGCAGACCAGCTTAGTGACCGATATAACATGCACGGTACTTTCTACGTGGCAGGTATGTACGCCAAAATGCAGCTCACAGACAAGATTTGGCTGAACTATAACCCTATGTATTTAGGCACAATGTCAGGGTCTTCAACATTCAAAGATCATGGCTTTGAGGGCAGTGATTCTGTACTCGCACATGAATTTGCAGCGAGCTATCAAATCAATCCAAGAGCCAACGTTCGTTATTTCGCAAACTGGACAGAAAATACAAGTATCGAAGACGGTGATCACCGCATCGAATTTAACTATCAGTTTTAAGCCGCCATTCTCTGCTTGGATGAGCTCTTTCAGTTTGAACCAATGATTTCTGTTTGGCGAACTGTTTCAGCTTTAACGAGCTTTATCAATTTCAACGAGCTACTTCAGTTTTAGCGATAATTTTGAGTTTTTGAGGACACATATGAACCTAATATCTAAAGCCCTTATCGGTACGTTCACTTGCCCACTACGATCGACAGCGATGCTAGTTTCTATAACAGCCTTGTTTTCTGCAACGGCGATAGCTGGGAACAATGACACGACAGAAACTATTCAAACACGTGCAGGTGACTTTACTTTCGAAACCGACTTTCTTCATGGCATTCCAACACAAGCAAGCTCAGAGAAGCTGTTTGAATTGATGGATTATCAACGAGCGTCGCAAGCGTACATTTGGTCAGTACCTTTAGTTTCGAATTACGCATGGAAACAAGCGTATGCCAACATGGGCGCAGAAGATGGCCAAATCACCTACGTAGAGTCTCATGAATCTAAACTGGGTGGTTTAACTTACAACACCTCTACGCCGTATGCGATTACCTGGTTTAACGTAGAGAAAGAGCCCGTAGTGATTGAGATTCCGACAGACGAATTACGTGGTGCAGTGCACACCATGTGGCAAATTGGCATTTCTCAAATGACAGAGCCGGGTGTCTACGTTGTAAAAGCAAAAGGTTCTGAAACGCCGCGTAACCTTCCAAAGGGCGCTAAGGTATTTGAGTCTGACACGAACAATGTTTTCTTCGGTGTTCGCTTAATGGCGAAGTCAGAACAACAGCGTATGAAAGATTTAGAAGCGCTAAAAATCACAGACCTGAGTGGCAAACTACTTAGCAATAACGGTGTGAACTTCCCTGAGCGTGGCGAAGACGCCAAACACCCGCGTGGCATGGCATTTTGGGAAACACTGAATGAAGCAATACAAGCTGAGCCAGTAGCCGAACGCGATCGTATGATGCACGACATGCTACGCCCACTAGGTATTGAAAAAGGCAAAGCATTTACCCCATCAGCTCAGCAGCGTGACATCTTAGAACAAGCTGTCGTCATGGGTGAAGCCATGGTCAAAAACATCGACTTCAACAAAACCGAACGCCTGCCACACGCGGCTTATGGTAAAGAAGGGAATTCGTGGGAGATCGCAACGGCTTCAACACCAAACCAAGAACGTCACTATGGTATGGACCTTGATGGACGTGCGGCTTGGTTTTATGAAGCAGTGACTAACGACATTGCAATGCACGGTTTTGAGAATGGTGGTTGGGGTCAGATCTACTTAGACAACTACCGTGATGACAATGGAAAAGGGCTTAATGGCAGCAATCACTACACTCTGACACTGGATGGAGATGTAAACTTCGCCGATTTGTTCTGGACCATCACTGTCTACAACGTTGAAAACCGCGCTATCATCGACAACGACATTGAGCGTGCTGATGTGGGTTCAAACATCGAAGGGACAGTTAGAGATGCAAAAGGCAATTACACCTTCCATTTCTCGCCAACTAAACCAGCAGGTGTGAACGAAGCTAACTGGGTGCAAACCCGAGAAGACGAAAACTGGTTTGTCTACTTCCGTGCTTACTCACCAAGTAAAGCATTTGTAGAGCAGCAGCCTGAAACCTTGCTGCCTAACTTTAAGCGTGTGAACTGATCATCTAAAGCAAATCGCGGATGACTTATCCACACCTTTAAAAACTTTCAGGCTCACAGAGCAAAACAAAAGAGGAGCCTTAGTGCTCCTCTTTTATGTTCTATTTAAATCTAACAGCCAAGTAAGGCCTTGATAAAATTAATCTAAAAGTGAACGTACGTAATCTGCAATGTCTGGGTTTTGACAATGGTCAAAGAAGCATTGTTGGAAGCGCTCGCTACCAACCGCTGTTTTTACAAGCTCTTGGTCGATTGCTCTTAACGAGTCAATAAAGTTATCTTTTACCACCGCCGCTTTCACTTCATTCAAAATAGCTGCATTGCGCTGCTGTGGCTCTGCTCTCTCCAGAGGGTAACCTTGGCCACGCTCACCGGTGAAAGCCTTTTCGAATATATAACGGATATTCAGCTCACCAGCCCAGCCAAAGCCTTTAGCAAAAGCGAGGGCGATAGCATTGCCGTTGTTGATTTGGTTAAACAAGAAAGCATCTGATGGCTCTAGGCAGTATCCACAAACGACACCCGGATGCAGATTCAGTGACATCAAAGCACCTTGGCCTGTACCACAACCCGTCACAACAAAATCCACCGCCTTTGAATTGATCAGAATGCTCGCCATGATACCGAGATGAATATAAGTTAAGTGGTGATCGTTCTCGTCAGTCATGCCTAAGTTGAAAACATCATGACCAAGACCACCAGCCACCGACTCTAACTCAGCTGAGACCATGGCATTTTTGCCGGCTTGACTGTTTTCCATCATTAATGCGATTTTCATTTATGTTCTCCTGCAAGATTGCTGCAAATTTAAAATTCTTAACCGTGTTTGTTACAAGAGCAGTTAACGTGCTAACCACCCCCCATCGACAGCAATGGTGTAACCGTTGATGTAATCCGATGCTGATGATGCTAAGAACACACAAGGGCCTGCGATATCCTGTGGTGTACCCCAACGTTCGGCAGGAATACGCTCAAGAATCGCTTGATTGCGCTCAACATCGTCACGTAGTGCTTGAGTGTTATTCGTTTCCATATAGCCAGGGGCAATCGCATTGACATTGATGTTGTCGCGCGCCCATTCGTTCGCCATCGCACGTGTTATTCCCATCACAGCACTCTTTGAGGCCGTATAAGAAGGCACGCGAATACCACCTTGGAATGAAAGCATTGATGCGATATTAATGATCTTGCCGCCAGTGTCTTGAGCCTTGAATTGCTTCGCAACCGCCTGAGACATAAAGAAAACGGTCTTCGTATTGACGTTCATTACGTCATCCCAATTTTGCTCTGAAAACTCAATCGCGTCTTCACGGCGGATGATGCCAGCATTGTTGACCAGGATGTCGACTTGACCAAACTCAGCCAAAGTTCTCTCTATAATGCCAGGAATACACTCTTGCTTTAGAAGGTCGGCACGTACGTCTAAAAACGCATGACCCGCAGCACTCATTATCTCAACGGTCTCTTCAGGCTCGCTACGGTTAACACCAACAACCTTACAACCAGCTTCAGCTAAACCCATTGCAATACCTTGTCCAAGGCCAGTATTACAACCAGTCACTATCGCCTAAACTAAATGACTCTAACATCTGTTCGCTCGCTCAATTACGTTTGGAATTGTGGCATATCGTTACCACCACTCAATTAAATCATACAATACGATATTAAACGAGACTGACGTTAAAGAACTTGGATCAAAACCCGTTGAACAAATTGAAACGAATACAACAAAGTAAATGGACAGGGTGCGTGATTTGAAGAAGGGTAAACCGGTAACCGTTTAGGAATATAGAGCCCGTAAATTATCTAAAACAGATATTTCAGGTATTTGGCAACAATCCGATGATTTAAAAGGCTAAACGGTATATACATAATAATGTGTTATTAAAAGTACTGAATTATCATGACGCTCAAAGAAATCCTGAAAATCCTCAACGTCCGCTACTTCTTAATGTTTCGAAGCAGCTACTTTGCGCGTTTTTACTACCCTATATTCACCCTACTCTATTTAGATTACGGGCTAACTCTCTCTCAATTCGCGATGCTTAATGTGGTTTGGGCTGCCACCATCGTGCTTGCTGAAGTGCCGTCGGGCGCGTTCGCTGATACCTTAGGCCGTAAGAAATTGGTGGTACTGTCTTCGATCGTGATGTTTGTTGAGATCGCGATGATCGCCTTAGTGCCCACCGGAACCCCCAACTTGGTATTCATTGTCTTTCTGATTAACCGGATTCTCAGTGGCTTAGCGATGGCTCTGGCCAGCGGCGCCGACGAAGCACTGGCTTACGACACGTTAAAAGAGCAAGGCAACGAAGAGTTGTGGCCGCGAGTTCTGCAAATTCAGCTTCGTGTCGCTTCAACCGTAGGTATCTTTGTCACACTGATCGGTGCGGCGATGTACGATGTGAACTTTATGACGAACGTCTTTCATTTTCTCGGATTATCCGAGCCAGAAAGCACTAAAGATCTCATGCGTATTCCTGTGTTCGCCACCTTATTTGTTGCGATGATCGCCATCTATGCCGCGATTAATATGCGCGAAGAGAAAAAGGTGATGCCAAGCGGCCAAACCAAATTGGCGACCACCATTGCAAGCCTTAAATTGACGATCAATGCGGGTAAGTGGGTATTTGCTACACCATACGTGCTGTTCATCTTGCTCTACTACAGCCTATTCGAACACACCTCGCGGATGTTCCTAACCATGAACAGCCAATACTATCTGGCCATCGATATTCCTATTATCTATTTCGGCTTTATTGGCGCGGGTATAAGCTTGCTTAAGATAATATTGGCGGGGCAAAGCCGAAGATTAGCGGAGAGCATCGAGCCTAAAACCTTTATTGTGGTTATGGGACTAGCAAGCATGGCGACCTATTACTGGATCAGTTTAGGTTGGTCGATTTACGGAGTCATTCCAGCACTGGTGTTAATCTTTATCATCATGACGATGAACATTTTCATCAGCTACCATCTGAACAAAAAGACCGAATCGCACAACAGAGCCACCGTTTTAAGCTTTAAAGGCCTGATGTTTAACCTTGGATACGGCCTGATCGGTATTTTGTATGCGTATTACTATAAGTTGGTGTCTCAGGGTTACACTGAGCAAGAGGTAGAGCAGAACCTTGCCTTTTTGGCTTCACTATCTTCGTTTTTCTATTACTTCACCTTACTGTTCGTTTCGATCAGTGCCCTGTTCTATTTTAAGAACAGAAAACAGGCGATTTTCTAAACAACCTATTAATGTCGTGTAACGAGCAAAATGGATCCGCTAAGATTTACAGCGTGCTCCCTTCGAACTGGCTTCAAAACTGAATATTCACTTCAGCTGACTATTGCTTATTAAAAGAACAAGTCGCTTCTTATTTGGTTTTGTTTGTTAATATAATCAATGAATTAGATAACATATGGACACGTCATGTCTTTTAGTTGGATAGCCTTTACTCTTCTTGCTGCCTTTAGCCAATCTTGGCGCAATGCCTTTCAAAGCAAATTAAGTGGCACCATGAGCGTGGCTGGTGTGACGTTGGCGCGCTTTATTTGGGCGGGGCCAATCGCCCTCATTTACCTCTACGCCCTCTACCAATGGCAACCTGTATCCACTCCTGTTTTTTCGGGAGAGTTTGTTTTCTACATTATTGCAGCAGCCGTTATGCAGATCCTCGCTACTGGCTTAATGGTGATGCTATTTAAGCTCGAAAACTATGCGATCGGCGCAGGCTTAGCTAAGTGTGAAGCTCCCGTTTCTGCGGTGCTATCCGTGTTGTTTTTTGGTACCGCTTTAACGGTGACAGGTTGGGTCGGTGTGCTTATTGGTACTTTAGGCGTACTAATAATGAGTAGCGCTTCTGGCTGGCGAAGCTTGTCCCCGAAAGTGTTCTTATTAGGTATGGCTTGTAGCACCGCCTTTGCTTTGACGTCTCTTTGGGTGCGGGAAGCAAGCTTGATCATTGGGTTACCCTTCCCTCATAGCGCCGCTTGGGTTCTGTTTCTAGTAATTACTCTTCAGACATGCATTATCTGTACGTATCTTTTCTTCATGGAACGAGACACGTTGCGCCAGATATTCAAGAAGTCGAGATTGGTTGTCATGACAAGCTTAGCCAGTGTGATTGGTTCTCTTGGTTGGTTTAGCGCAATGTCACTTCAAGCCGTGCCTTATGTGAAAACGCTGGGGCAAGTTGAGGTAGTCTTTATGGTGTTGATATCCTACTTCTGGTTGGGGCAAAGCATCGCCCGCAAAGATATTCTCGCACTCGTCTTACTCTCTATCGCAGCGGTATTGGTGATGTGGCAGTGAGTTGAACATCGCCATACTTGGCATTCGGTCAAAGAGAACTTGTAAATTATATCCAACCTAAACGTTCATCCACCGCACAAATACTACGATGGCGTAAAATGATAAGAACTACCCCCACATAATTTTTATAGTGCATATATCAGCTATTAGTCATTACCCAATAGGATACAGCCAAATGAAAACATTCGCTCAAATCGCACTAGCAACAATCGTATTTACAACCTCACTAATGGCATTCGCAGAGCCTGCTGCGACCAACCAAGCACAACTAGAGGCGTCAAGCACAACAGTGAAGCATGAAGGAATGACCGTGACGCTAACAGATAAACATTTTACGTCAGCAGAAGAAACTGAAGCCACTGCCTCACAGAAGTTAACGCAAAGCCAAAAAGCAGACTCTGCGCCACAGCCAACAATATAATGGCTGTATCAAAATAGTGGCGGGGCAAACTAACGCATAAAGACCTGTCATCATCAGGCAGTGACGAGATCGTTAATATGACTAGGACAAATTGAAGTCATATTGCGACCGTTTGTTTTCGCTTGATACAAAGCTTTGTCGGCTCGGCTAATAAACTCATCCCAATTCTCATGTGGGTGAAGCTGAGCAACACCGAAACTCGACGTCAGGAACATCTCGTTTCCTTGCACAGCTGAGAGCTCTGAAATAGATAATCGAAGCTTACAAGCAATAGTCTGTGCTTGTGAGAAGTTAACATTGGGCAATAAAATCATTATTTCGTCTCCGCCAAAACGAAACGCACTGGCTGTTGGCGATGTTTTTATCACACTTTGAACCAACTCAGCAGAAGACTTGATGACGAGATCACCCACAATGTGCCCGTGTTGGTCATTAATCGACTTAAAATTATCAATATCCATCATAATGGCACTGAAAGGCGTAGTACCTGCCTTCTTCATGATAACTGGAACCATTTCATCTAATGCTCTGCGGTTTCCAAGTGTCGTTAAAGGATCGCTGTAGGACAACTCATGAATAGACCTAAGCAATCTTGCATTTATCAACCAGAGCATTGTGAAGCTCATCGACACGATAAGAACAATACTCACTAAAAAGGCAAGTTGATGAATGAGCGCGGCCGTCATGAAATCATGTAACTCAGAGGAAAATAACGTCACCAATACTCGGAAAGCCATAAACCCACCATATACCAAAAATGACAAGGCCATCATCCGAGTAGCTAACTGCAAGTCATCGCGTTGACCCTTTAATACAGCAAAGGCAGTGCAAAGAGTCACAAAGGCCAAATATAAACTAATGAGGATAATTCGAGCCTTGATGGAAGGTTCGTAGTAGGTGAAGTGAATAAAACCTAGCAGAAGAGCCAATATCATCAAACTGCTGAAGTAGGTGCATTTCAAGGAATACTCTCGGAACAGGCATAAACTGTACAAAGCGAGATGAAAACCAAGCGCAATGACCGTATTGGCACCAATAACAGTAATCCAATCCGGTAACTCCCCTCTTAGGCTCAACATCAACGGCCCAGTTCCAATAACAAAGATTGAAATAGAAAAGATTGAAAGCCCTTTAATGGGCTGTTGGGTAAATTGGAACAGCAATAAGCCGATACAGTAAATGAAAGAGAACAAAATAATAATAAAATTCAGTGTTCTCATATCTAGCGAAAAACCATCCATGATTTACTCTCTTCCCTAAGCCATTCAAATCACAATATGGTCAATAATTATCGAAATTATAAATTTATTCACCATATGAATCATTGCGCTTTATAAAATAAGGGATGTGTCACATATGGGGACATCTGTATCGCATGAGTCCATGACATAGATAAGCATGTAAAACTCGCCCACACATGGCGTTATAGCATCACTGAATCTACAGGCTTCTGCACTCGTTACTTGGTTGAATCACTCGTGTCTGGCATTATGCGCCCAAGAAATCTGTGGTGATTGCACGACAATAAATAAACGAAGGTAGTCAGTGGTAGAAAACAGCCAACAATTAAGTGACCGTTACGAAAAACACGGTTACTTTGTTCTCAGAAATTATGTCGATGAAGCTCAAATTGCATCGCTAAGAAAAGTCGTGCTGAAATTCCACGAATCTTGGAAAGCAGACAACGAAGACTTCTATCAAGAAGAAGCATTTAACTCGTCTTTGATTACGGGAAGTGAGTATTTGCCAACCGAGGATCGAAGTGTGCTTTTCAACTTCATCAGCTCAAAAAAAGTGATGGAAGTTGTCGATGCAGTGATTCCGAACAAACCGGCATTCATGAATACACAGCTGTTCTTCAACCCGGTAAACCCACAACAAAAAGACTTCTGGCATCGTGACTGTCAATACGACTACGATATTGATGACCAAATGAGAGTCATCATGGAAACCCAAGTATTGCATCTGCGAGTGCCCCTTTTTGATGAACCCGGTATGGAGCTTATCCCTGGTACACACAAGCGCTGGGACAACGAAGAAGAGTACAATGTTCGCCAGGAAGAAAATGGCAAAGTGAGCAGCGATGCTATCTCCGGAGGCAAACAGATACCGTTGGCCGCAGGCGATTTATTGGTGTTTTCAGCGGATATGATCCACCGAGGCCGATATGGTTTGGATCGTTTGGCTTTAGATATTTTGATCTTTGATTCGGCGGCAGACTATGTCGACTACGTTGATGACGACTGTTTACCAACACCAGCTATGTTGTGCAATATTACCGACCCAAGATTGTTTATGAACACGCTAGATTTGAAATCAATGGCATGTTCTTAGGCTGAGTTGAGTATCGTGCAGCCCTTGATTCACGTATTTAATAGGCTTTGTTGCGTAATTCA
>NZ_MCZZ01000169.1 GCF_002875705.1 Vibrio sp. 10N.261.45.E2 | reverse complement strand
GCCGGACTTGAACCGGCACAACGCGAACGTCGAGGGATTTTAAATCCCTTGTGTCTACCAATTCCACCACCAGGGCACGCAATTCTTTATTGCGATGCCGATTACTGAAAAGTAAAACACCATCTTAATGTCGAAATGAATCAACACTACAAAATTTGGAGCGATACATCGGGTTCGAACCGATGACCTCAACCTTGGCAAGGTTGCGCTCTACCAACTGAGCTAGTATCGCATTTTCATTCTTAATATCTCTTAACTTATCAAACTAAGAGAAAGAATGGAGGCGCCTCCCGGAGTCGAACCGAGGTCCACGGATTTGCAATCCGCTGCATAGCCACTCTGCCAAGGCGCCTTTTTAATTCAACACTTTAGGGACTTAAGAAAGCCGCACCGCTGTGTTCGGGTGCCTACTTTACGGATTGAGGGGAGATAGTCAAACAAAAAAGTGAATTTAAATTCCGTTTGCTGACATTTAAATCAAATTGCTGCATGTTCGATCTCTTCAATCAAAAAACATACAGCAAAATGGATTCAAATATGATGCTCTAGCACTACCACTTCTTCATGAAACGACCAACAAGGCTCGGGTGATACGCCCAGCAGTGGTCAAACATGGTCATGAGTTGAGGGTTACCATACTTAGAAAGGCTAACCGCATGGAAACGGTTTTTGTGTTCTTTCAGCTTTTCAACTTGAGCAATCATTTCATCTGACTGCTTAGGTGCAATAAAGTCCGAAAGTACGATTAAATCGGCATTCTTGTATTTATCACCCGTCATCAAGTCAATCGACTTCATCAGAACCGGTTCTAGATCCGTACCGCCGTGGAACGAATAACTTAAGAAGTCGCTCGCTTCACGTAGGCCATCTTGCCGAGTTAACTCATAGGTAATCTGCTCAGAAGAGAACAAAATCACGTAACAGTCTCTCTCTTCTGCAAGAGCTATTTGCATCAAAGCATAAGCCATCGCTTTAGCCGATTGCTCAGGAAAACCACTCATTGAGCCCGAAGCGTCCACACAGACGATAAACGGGCCCTTTTCAATATCGATGTTCTTGCTATCTGGCTTCTGCGCTTTCACTTTGCGTAACGTGCGTGATTTACCTTGCGAGCGATAGCTAAGTAAGCGCTTGTCGGCCAAGTGCTTGTAAAAGATAACCTCAAGTTCAGGGTAAGCTAGGAACATGGTTTCGTTTGGCAGCATCTTATTCAGATCATCACTTTCGTGAATCCCAACAATATCATCGACCGCTTCATCGCTTTTCTCTTCAACCATCTGCAATTCTTCTACAGGGGCTTTGTGTAGCGAAGGATCATCTTCCTCACCAGCCATACGGCCCAGCTTTTCAGCGATCTCTTGCAAGCCCTTATGCTTATTCAAGAACTCAGCATGGCGCTTCATGATGGTAAGGTCTGTTTTGCTTAACTTGGCAGATGCCATGTCCCACAAACGCCCTACACTGCCTTCATCACCCGACTCCGTCACTTTGTCCATGTTTTTCATGGTTTCCATGCGCTGATAAAGATCGGCTAAGACTTTTTCTTTGCTTGTTTCAAGCTCGGTTACTTGAGCTTGCTTAATCGCATCAGAAAGTGATTGGTACCATTGGTCACAAAAGTAGTGTGGAAACATCGCATTATAAACGCCCTTATTGTTCTCCATAAGGCGTCTAGCTTGTAGATAAAACGCTGAGTGCCACTCCAGCTTTTTGATTACGTTGTCGATCTCATCAAAAAACTGCGGTTCATCCCAGTAAATCACTTCTTGATAAAGGGCGATTTCCTCTTGGAATCGATCAGTTTCACACACTTTAGTGACGCGTTTTTTAACTTTACCGCGCCATTTAACTAAGTGGTTTTTGACTGATGTTTTCACGCCTTTGTTCTCCGCAGCCATCATGACTTGAGAACGAGCAATGAGATCATTCATCGCTGTATCAATGATTCCTGAATCAGCTACCATCAAAGCGAGGTTTAAGCCGTCTGCTCCTAACATATGCTCTCCCCTTACTCGAAGTATTGGCTCATGAACTTAATACGCTGTGCGATCTTGCTGCTCTTCACTTTCGTTGTTTCGAGATCTTGCGTTACCGCCTGCAAACTTGCTTCCATCGCCTTCGGCAAATCTGGATCAATATAGTTATGAGGCAACGCATCATGGAACTCCGTGCGAACACGTTTTAACTTGAATTCAGCTTCGGTTAGCTGCTCTAACACTCTTTCTGCGCCGCTCAACCACTTGTTGTACAGTTCTTGGTCCAAACCGTCTGTAGTCACAACGCTCACCAATACAGAGCGATTGGCAATGTCTTTAATCACTAATTGGTTCGATGCATCCAAGTCGAGTTTTAAACGACATAGATTTTTGTTTTCGTTTACGTAACCGTAAATGTCGCCATGGCCTTCTTTAAGCACACGGTCAAAATCATCTTTGGCTACATAGACCCAACGACTGTCACCCTTCTCAGACTCAGACACCGACATGTTGCTCTGCAGCATTACCAGTTTCACTAGATTGTAAGCACTGCCCACGCTGTACACCTTCGCATTTTTGATGTCACTTTGGTAAACATCTTTACGCAGCAAGCCACTGGTTGATTCCATAGAGAGCGACACAGACAACGTTGATTCAACATCATCTTGTATCTCTTCTAACTCTTCACGAGACATTTCGATTTGAGCTTTCGACTCTTGCTGATCAAATGCTCGGTTCAAGGCAAAGTCCTTAACGACACTACGAACCACATCACGTGATTCCGGGCTGTGCCATAGGCAATCTTGCAGAAGCATGATATCCAGCGGGTTTACGCTGTCTCGGCCACTGAAGAACGCACTCGCTTTCAATAGTTTAACGGCTTTCTTCCAACGTCTGTCTGATACATACAATTCTGACTCTGAGGCGGCCCCTTGTTTTTTAACCGTATCTTCAAGCATGGTTTTCAGTTCAAACAACTTATCAAACGAATTGTCTGTCAGTTCCAGTTTATCAAGCTCTTTCTGCCATTGATGGTATTCAATATCCGTAATCGCCAAACCTTTTGGAATCACAGCTTCTTGAGAAGTCCCCGTCGTCAGCATCGATTTGAAGTTTTGTTTGTTTTGAATACGGTTTACAAACACACGAACCAACATACGGTCATAGAGGGCTTCAAGTCCGCTGTCTTCATCTGGAAGTTCGTTAGATGCTGAAACGAGTAGACGCATCGGTACGCGTTCAATGTCGCTGCCGTTTTTGAAAGTCTTTTCGTTAACGACAGTAAGTAACGTATTTAGGATTGCAGGGCCGGCTTTCCAAATTTCATCAAGGAATACAACTTGTGCTGTTGGTAGGTAGCCTTCAGTCAGTCTTACATAACGGCCGTTATCTTTTAATTCTTGGATACTTAGTGGGCCAAACACTTCCTCTGGAGTAGAGAAACGTGTCATCAGGTATTCGAAATAACTACTGTTGTCGAAAGCCTGAATGAGACGTTTAGCGATAAGGCTTTTCGCAATACCCGGAGGACCTAATAGAAACACGCTTTCGCCGGCTAAAGCAGCCAGTAAACAGAGCTTAATCGTGTCTTCTCTTTCGTAGACACCATCAGAGAGAGCATGCGCTAATTTGTTGATTCTCTCAGAGAGTAGCGCTTTGTCAGCATGTGAGGAAATAGAGGGATTCATGCGTTACTCCGAAAATCTTTGAACAGTTGAGAGTCTAGATATGTTTTTATACATTTGTTAGCACTTTGTTACAAGTGTATTTTATTATTGAGTTGCATTTATATCAGATGGTTACGTCGGTAATTTTGGCGCAATCATAGATTCCAATTATGAGAGTAACATCACGAACGGCGTGAAACTAAATCAATTGTTAAACCTAATTTTTCTTTTATTTTCGACACCATAGACGTTATGGTGGTGCACGTCTTCAGTTATACGATAAATTGGCAAGGAATGTGGCCAGACTGCATGAGTAAAGTTATCCATAAATGGAAAAGTATTTCTCTCATAGAAGAGAATGTGACGCTCCCTACGAACGTCGTGATAAAACATACAACGATAAACCACCCTGGCGCGGCCGTTATTCTTCCCATCACTTCGTCTGGAAAAATCATCCTCATTAATCAGTTTCGCCCTTCTCTCAAAAAGTGGCTTTTGGAGCTGCCCGCTGGCACGATGGAAATTGCCGAGACGCCTCTTCAATGTGCTCAGCGAGAGTTGGAAGAAGAAACAGGTTACAGTGCAACTTCTTTTCAAAGTTTGGGGCAAGTTACCCCTTTAGCTGGCTTCTGTGATGAGATCCAACATTTGTTTGTCGCAAAAGAATTAAGCCTCACCACACGCTTTGAGTGCGACGAAGATGAAGTAATAGAAGTGATAGAGCTTAGCTTAGAAGAACTGCACGAAAAAATACGATGTGACCAAATCACCGATACCAAAACTATCGCTTGTTTAAGCAAAGCCCAACTATGTGGCTATCTATAGCCAATTATATGGCTACCTAAAGTACTCTAGGAGAAAAACATGGACTTTCGTTCTGATACAGTAACTAAACCTTCACAAGCTATGCGTGAGGCAATGGCAAGCGCAGAAGTGGGCGATGATGTTTATGGCGATGACCCAACAGTCAACGAACTAGAACAGTGGGCTGCTAATGAAACGGGGTTTGAAGCAGCAATGTTCACCTCTTCAGGAACGCAAGCTAACCTACTTGGCTTGATGGCACACTGTGAGCGTGGTGATGAATACCTATGTGGTCAACAGGCGCACAACTACAAGTACGAAGCCGGTGGCGCAGCGGTATTGGGGTCGATTCAACCTCAACCAATCGAGAACAACCCAGACGGCACTTTAGATTTTAAAAAGCTTGCAGCCGCGATTAAGCCTGACGACAGCCACTTTGCTCGTACTAAGCTTCTTAGTTTAGAAAACACGATCAATGGTAAAGTACTGCCAATGTCTTACCTAGCGGAAGCTCGTGAGTTTGTAAACCAACATGGCTTGCAAATGCACCTAGATGGTGCGCGCGTCTATAACGCAGCAGTGGCATTAGACGTTCATATCAAAGAGATCGCACAACACTTCGACTCGATGACAATCTGCTTATCGAAAGGTTTAGGTGCTCCGATTGGTTCATTACTACTCGGTAGCAAAGAGTACATAGCGAAAGCCCGTCGCCTACGTAAAATGGTCGGTGGCGGTATGCGCCAAGCAGGTATTCTTGCGGCTGCGGGTAAAATGGCTCTAACAGCGAACGTGCCTCAGCTTAAAGCGGACCATGAGAACGCAAAAAACCTAGCGATTGGTTTAAGCAAACTAGAAGGTTTTTCGGTTAACCCTGATTTCATTCAAACCAACATTGTATTTGCGAAGTTAGATGAGTCCGTGGATATCAACCGAATCGCTCGCGAGCTGAGCGAACAAGGCATTACGATGTCACCAGGGAATCCTGTTCGTTTTGTTACCCACCGTGATATTAGCGCTGCAGACATTTCTCGATTCCTAACTGAACTGGAAAAAGCGCTTTAACTCTCAGCAAAGTTCCTATCCATTATCGCTAAGGCTAGAGCTTCCTGTGGGAAGCACTAGTCTTTCAAACATTTCATTAAACAATTTCGCAGCAAAAATAACCTTCAAAACCTGCTCGTTTTCTAATAGCAACACCAACTTGATCTGAACAGAACGCGATCTCATTTTGACCTATCAGAAGACATCCTAAGAATTATTCCTACATTTAACACTCTATTGCCGTTTAAGTTCAATTTACATTAGAGACATAAATTATTGTTTGGCCTAAGAGGAAAAAATTTAATGACATTTACGCCTAATTTTCAATTACCAAAAAATAGAAATTATAAATTAAAGGTCTCAGTTCTAAATACCATTTAAATAACTAATTTCAATAATAAACTTAAGCTATATTAAGCCCCCCTCTCTTCCTTTGAATATCTGCATTCGCTCGTAATCAAACTTTTAGATTAATACCTTCGCTCACAACATTGAAATTATTATTATCGGCTTGCTACTAAGCCCAAAAAACAACCTCATAACAAGCCGTAGACTACAATCCTAATTTTATCAATAAAACAATAAGCCAGATTAAAGCTTGCTGTTGAGCAAGAACTGATTATCTCTTTGAATATTAGATCATTATTCAAATAGCAACTCTACAAACTTCAGATAAAAATCATACTAAAACTCATACTTCTCTTGAATAATAAACTTTTTTTACTACTTCATCATTTTTCACAGCACATATAGTTTTGAAAGTTAAGCAACAAGTTACATTCTTTCGTTGAGGGGGGAAATTATGATTAAAGCAATGCCGAATTTTCATAACTTCATCGTCTCTACGTTAACTTTTAGCCTATCACTTTCATTCTATGTCAGTGCTAATAGCTTAACGTTAGGAATTAGCGGTCAGATCAAAGACCGATGCGAAATTAATTTTTCTTCTGGCAACGTTATGAACTTTACGGAACACCGTGATGTGCAGTCGTTGCCTTTTAATATTTATTGTAACCATCCGTTGGGTATAACGATTAACTCAAAACATGGCGGCTTAAAATATCAACATCAAGGAGTTGATATTATTGAGAGTTACAACCTGTCATTACAGATAGACGAACTTCGTCTTTATGAAAGTAGGCACAGCAGCCAACTTACTTCACCAGTAATGATAAACAGTTCTGGTGTTATTCCTTTTGCTCAACATGGGAGCCTTAGGGTAGCACTCGAAAATAGCTTGCGTTATGCAGGTTATTATCAAGACGTTATTGAGATCGAAGTTTACCCTTCGATTCATAGCGTGACAAAGTGAAAACTCTGCAATGTATCTGCAGAATAACAAACGCTCAGCAGTATTCGAGCCAATCATTTAAGATAAAGGAATTTCTAATGAAAAAGCTAACACTCTACGCAGCAACAGTCACTGCTATCTTTGGTGCTCAAGTCCAAGCCGCTCCTGGTGATGTCCAGTTAGTCGGCTTTGTTTCACCCGTATGTGAAGTAACTGGTCTTTCAACGCAACTGATGGACTTTGGTAATGTATCTCAAATTCAAAACCTTTCTGTTAGCGGTCTTAACATGAAGTGTAACGACGTCGACGGTGCAACAGTGACACTGACTAGTGCTGAAGGTGGTCTAGAGTCTGATGATAGCGAAGACTATGCTCTTACATATGATGCAACATTCAACCCTTCGGGCCTAGCTCCTTTCACACTTAATGCTCCTGGTGGCCCAGGTCAAAATGATGTTTCGGTAAGTAACTCTTATGGTGGTTCTGGGGCATTAGCTACTGGTGTTGCCGCAAGCATTGATATTGTTACGACAGAAACCTCACCTTGGGCAGGTGGTTACTCAGATACATTGACAGTAAACATCACTTCGAATTAAACGCCAATAAGTCGGGGGTTATTAATTGACCTCCGACTTTATCTTCACCTCGATTTCAACGACGTAAGTTTAATTTGGAGTTCCTCCCTATGTATAAATGGATCATGCAGCAATGGACTGTTCTTCTTTTATTGTCATTTACTTGTTTACCCGTACATGCGTTCAAAGTAGAACCCATGTCTATGGAAATGACACCGCTTGGTAAAAGAGCTCAAATGACTATGAGGGTTGAGAATTCTTCTAAAGAGCCACTCACAGTTGAGTTGTCCCCTGTATATATGACAATGGATAAATATGGAAAAGAGACTGTCACTCCTGCAGATGACGAATTATTAGTGATCCCGGTGACTGCAATTATTGAACCTGGACGCTCACAATCAATCATGGTGCGATATTTAGGTGATCCTTCAATCACCGAATCTAAAGCGTATCGTATTGCTGTTAAGCAAGTAAAAGTTCAAAGAGCTAGCAGTAATCAAGGACAAGTAAGCCTTTTGCTTCAATTTAATACTCTCGTCAACGTCCGACCTCAGAACACCGCTTCGCAGCTAGAAATTAAAAGCATTAAACAGAGCAACAAAAAGAACAAATGGGTTCTCGAAGTGCTTAACAGTGGTAATAGCTATGGTCGATTAACCAATACAACATGGAAGATCTCTGATGGCAAAAATTCAACATATTTAAAAGGTGCAGAAATCGCTAAGCGTATTCCAGGAACTTTAGTCCTTCCCTACTCCACTCGTTTTTTTGAAATGCAGCCTCTTAAGAATTACAACGTGGATACCCTATCGATTGAAATTGAGCAGGATTAATAGCGATGAGTGTAGTGGTCAAGTAAAA
>NZ_MCZZ01000168.1:1362-4156 GCF_002875705.1 Vibrio sp. 10N.261.45.E2 | reverse complement strand
AAGCGTCACAAACTTACAGCTCCATTTGTGGGTTAGTAGAGCGTAGTAAGTGCTTATAAAGTCTGTCTGGCGCTTCTGAGGCGCTCTGATGGGAGTTTATGATAGTAAACTCGTGCATTTACCATAATAGGAATAATGAACACCGGATTTTGATGTGAATCTAAGCTCTTTCCTAGTAATTTAAGTCAGATAATTAACTAGAGGAAAGGTTAGGAGATATGATTATTGTTGATGTTCCTACATTGACTAAGAGTCTTGTTGAGTCTGGGGTTCCCGAGAAAAAAGCGACAGCCATTGCTATGGGAATTAACCAAGCAATAAGTGAGAGTGATCCTGTATCTAAGTCTTTTTTAGTGACAAAAATAAAAAAGATTGAAGATAAATGGTCTCATAAACTTTATGCAGTTGTTTTTTTTAGCGTACTCCTGAATTCTTTGATGATGTATGTAGTATTAAAAGGTCAATTTTGAACTATTTAACGTAACTGCACTTAGTGCGCACACAGATTCAGACACAAGAACGGCTACCTTTCGGTAGCCGTTCTTGTGGGAATGTGAAAAATAAAGAACAGTTCCTTTCATTTTTTTATGCAATGAATAAAATTAACACTTTATATTTTTAGGAATTATCAGATGGCTAATACAGGAAAGTGTCTTTGTGGGAATGTTTCGTTAACCGTAGAGAGTGTAACCGGTGAGGTATTGGCTTGTCATTGTCAATCATGTCGCAGGTGGGCATCAGGAGCGTTCATGCCTTTTAATGCAGGGGAATCAATAGCTTTGGACGGAGTTGATTCTATTAAGATTCATCAATCGTCGGACCATGGAGAACGTGCGTTTTGCTCTAATTGCGGTTCATCACTCTACTTTTTCTATAAACCCGATAGTACTTATATGGTATCAACAGGACTTTTTGAAGATACATCTAGTTTTAGTTTGACTAAGCAAATTTTCACAGAAGAAAAACCTAGCTTTTATGAGCTAAGCTAGATCTATTTAACGTAATGGCACTTAGTGCGAACTGAGATTTAGACACAAGAACGGCTCCCGATTAGGAGCCGTTCTTCGTTGCGCAGATGAATCCTAGCTAAGGTAACAGAATCTTAATGCTCTGGTTGTCTATTGATGACGTTGTTAGATAAATGCCTTTTAATTCGGAGGCTTTTTTGTTAAAGGAATAAAAACGTATCATTGCTGCTTTATGAGTATAGTTCAGATTTAAGACGTGTACATTTTCCCCTTGTTTAACGTAACGCCACTTAGTGCGAACCAAGCTCTTAGATGGTAATGAAACGAAAAAAGGCAGCCCTAGGGCTGCCTTTTTGAATGGGGGCGACCACATAAAAATGCGGTCACTACATCACGCTTACGCATTTTGTAGCCATAACCTCTTGATACTCAATCGCTAGATAACTATCCTACAGAGGTTAAGTTGTGATGATAGCTGACAGAAATAAGCTATCACCAACAGAATTAAAAGCCCTGCAAGGCTAATGATTCCAAGATGCATTGAGTTGTTAAAGCTCAGTGGATTGCACCAGTAATGAGATTGTAGCCCATGTACGCTAGCCCTTTCAATACTGCGCCACTCCAAGTCATCCCTCTTAACTGCAATTTTGTTTATAACCCTTTACCGAAAACCTTTTGGTTGTGGATTGAAACTATCGTGCAGTGGTTAACTCCTAGCGTTACGTTTGTCCGGTATTGAATCGTTCGGCAAGATTGTATTCTAGCTTGAGAAAGACAATGGAAGTGATTCCATAAGTCGCGGGATTGACCATTCACACAAGCAGCCTAAACCAACACGCTAAGACACCCATGCGGTATTAAGGTCTCAGTCGGCAACAGGCGAATGGTGCTCAATACAGAGTTTAGTTGTCGAGTTAGAGCAGTATTATGACTCTAGCCGCATTGACGGGTACGACCGAAACGACGGCGTATAGACGAATTTGTGTAATGGTGGTCAAACTTATATCTTTAGGTCAACAGCCTAGGGATAGACCCCCTATACACAAATCAAAATACTCCCTCCACTCAAGCGTATATTCGCCACGTTGTTATATAGAGTGATTCATTCAGATTTGTGAGAGCTGCTATATGCTTGCATGTAGAGCTTTTGCAAATCCGACAAGCGAAGCGCGTCAGAACTCCGAAAGCTATTAAAGCCATTTAAAACCTTAAAGTGGTTCACTCCTCTACTTAAAATCTTAACTGATTTCAGCCTAAAATTTATGCTAACCTGACCGCGCGCTTTTGTTTTAAGCCAGCATACACAGAGTGCACTCGCTACGCTCGTTTCTCTGTGAGCTGGAAAGGGGCGCTAACGCCCCCTTTACCCCAGTTAACCACTTCGAGAAGTGACCTCGTTCCGAGCTAACTTCCCTCAGCGGCTAGGAGAATTTTTCGTGGATAAACGAGAGAAGATAATAAAAATCAGAGCAACCGATGATGAGTACTCAGCATTAATGGAGCGAAGTCCAAAACCTCGACTTGCTGAATGGATGCGTGAATATTGCTTAGGGGCAAAATTCCCCCGAGCGAATCAAGTTCCCAATGTCGATCCGGCCTTGTTGAGGCAGCTTTCTGGAATGGGCAATAACCTAAATCAAATTGCACGAGCTCTTCACAGTCAAGATTGGAAGCCGGTTGATCGAGTTCAAATCATTGCTGCGTTATCGAGTCTTCAGCGTGAGCTGAATCTAATGAGGATGGAGAACGCGAAAGATGATAGTTAAATTTCATGCTAGGGGCGCAGGTAGAGGATCGGGACCCGTCGATTATTTACTAGGAAAAGA
>NZ_MCZZ01000168.1:0-575 GCF_002875705.1 Vibrio sp. 10N.261.45.E2 | reverse complement strand
GAAATTTGCCTAAGCCAAAGTATGAAGCTGCGAGAGCTATCACTGATGGATTGTTGTCTATGGCTGGCAATGGAGAGTTGAGCAATAGACAAGATTTGGTAAACGCGCTTGAAGGCGTTGGTTTTTCGGTTGTTAGACAAACCAAAAAAAGTATTTCCATATCCGACCCAGAAGGCGGTCGAAACATTCGATTGAAAGGGCTGATTTATGAGCAAGATTTTAAGTTTGGCGCAGGACTTCGAGAAGAAATCGAAACAGCAAGCGCACGATACAGAGCAACGTCTCAAGAGCGAATTCGAGAGGCACGAGACGTTTATAGAACAGGCGTTGAGATCAAGCGAGCAGAAAATCAAAGGCGACATTCGCGCCCAGAACCAACGCATGAGCGCATTAGTTTTGAAAAGTTGGCTTTGGATAGTGCTGAGCGTAGTGCTTGTTTTGGTCGCTTGTTCGAGCGTGATTTGGTGGCAGGGAATAATCATCGCCCAGAACCAAATAGAGATCAGCAATCAGCAATCGGCACTGAAAGTACTGGAATCCAAAGGTGGGAAAATCCACCTGAACTTGTGCGGAGA
>NZ_MCZZ01000167.1 GCF_002875705.1 Vibrio sp. 10N.261.45.E2 | reverse complement strand
CTTTGAAATCGCTAAACATCAAGCAAACATTGAGCGAGGCACGCGATTACTGGCTCGATTATTAAAGAAGTATCGAGATACCGCACTGGCTCTTGCGGCCTATAACGCGGGTGAAGGTAATGTTAAGAAATACGGTGGCATTCCCCCCTTTAAAGAGACGCAGCACTACGTAAAGCGAGTGATGGCGCACTACAGCCAACTGACGGGGTAACACCCCGTCAAACCCCACCAACAAAACAAATGAGAGGCAAACAGAATGCACAATACCCCCAATGATTTTTCCGAGTACGACGATGAGAGCCTGAAAGCGTGGGCGGCATCAGTCAGTTGCGATGACGCGCCAAAATTTGAGCTGCTCTACAACGGTCAGACCATTTACCTAGATTTGACGACGCTACTCCAATGCTTAAAGATTGCTGAGCATTGTCATTTAACGCCGCCCATTGATTCAGATTGGTGGCTAGATATCGTTAGACGCTATCACGTAGAGGTTAACTTGGATGGGCGTATTCAGGTTGAGAATGATTGAGCAGAAGGTAGAAAAAAGCCCTCAGAGGAGAGGGCGGTAGCAAATATCATCCTTGATGATTCTCTACCAACTTGGGGTAGATTCTTACCGTGTGGATATTGCCACAAAGCGGTCTAAATGGCGATAACAACCGACACTTACGACTCAATCATGAAGTCATCAAGGTTGATAATGACGCCATTGGTAAACGATATCTGCTTCATCTTTTTTTGGCTGGCTTTTAAAAAGTACGTATTCAGCCATTTTTCTTCATTATCTAAGGCAAAGGTGCAGTGGATACTGACCCCTTCCAAATGAAATACATCCGTTTCAATCGTATCAATCAAGCTGTCCACATGGCGACAGATGTGTGTTTGTGTCATGCACAATTCCCTTTGTTTAGGTTGGTTTCTTACCGCCCATTCTATCGACTATCGTTACCAATAAGGAAGTAATTTTAATGATGAACAACACAAGACGAGCCATCCAGCTCTCGCTGCTATGAACATAGCAGCTACGCTGCAATTGGGCGCGTGGCAGGTTTATGCGTATAATCAGGTTTTTCATTCGCTATAAATCACAACCTGATTACCTTTACTGACCATGGCTGCTCGTACTTCTGTCAACACCCCCTATCAACCTAGACCGCTTAACTTTCTACTTGAGTTCAATAAAGCATTGGAAACCATGGTGGCGACTGATTCAACACTTCGAGATATCGAAATCATTGAAGTCACTAAAATGCTCGCCTGCGGCAAACCGGCTTTGGGCTGTAAAGAGCTACATTGTGAAAACAAAGACTGTACCCATTCTAAAAACATTTGGTTCACTTGCTCTAGTCGAGCCTGCTCTCGCTGTGGCAAAAAATCGACCGA
>NZ_MCZZ01000166.1 GCF_002875705.1 Vibrio sp. 10N.261.45.E2 | reverse complement strand
CTTCGCAGTTGAATTCGGGCTAACAGAAAATTTATCATCGCTATTTATATCAATGTCTATTTTCTAACAGTCTGTGCTATAGCATCTGCTCAATAACAAAAAAAACTGTTAGTAGGGAATCTTTGTATCTAAAATTTGACTTTGTATCCCTCCACTATTGCTAGACGGTAACTATCACTCATTTACCTAACAACCTAACAGAAAATCAGTCAGTATTTTGATTTGGTACAAGCGTCTAACAGTGCATGAGTGCCATAACCCAGAGCGCAAAACAGCCAACTTTGTTTGAAAGAAAGCCCACGCCTTTTTGCAATGAGATGATGCAGAACCAAAGCACAGATCAAACTGCCAATGGGGATAAAGAAGAGTGAATGGGTAAATTGTCGATGGAACTCCAATGCCAACAAAGGGTCACTCTGAGACTTAATCAGTGCATCTAAATCTGGCGCCAAGCCGGAGAGCAGCCCTAATACCCCAGCAACAACTAAATGTTGTTTTTTACTTGCCGATTGTGACAAAGAAGCGCCTAACACGCCCTGCGTTAACGGGTCCATAAATCACTCACTTTTAGCATTGCCTTGATAAGAACAAGTACATTTAGCTATAGCAGTGAATCCGGTTAAACAACAAGATTTTGTCAACATACTCATAGACATAATCGTATAAATGTAGACTGACAAACAAAAAAGAGCAGCCTGATGACTGCTCCTATTAGGATCTCATTACTCGTATCTAATCAATGTGATTATGTCGTCTTACTCAACAATAGCTCCCAATCAGATAGCTCAACCTGCCCTTTGCGTATATTCACCTTGTGGTAACCTTTTTCGGTTAAGGATTTCACTTCAATAAAAGAATGACCAAACAAAGACTTTTTAACCACTAGGTTCGCCTTGATACCATGTAAATACACACTCCCATCGTCTAAAGACAAATGGCTTTTCGTGAGCCTTGAGGCAACCATGTAAACCACAGTCATGAGGGTAATTGAGGTGATGAAAGGGAAAAGCTGTAATTCAGTTTGATAAAAGAAACTGATCATCAGAGATACGATGGTATAGGTTATCGCCATTGATAGAACCACGTTCCATTGTGGTCCATTACTTTTAAATGAGATTTCCCGTGCCATCATAAATTCCTTTTACGTGAGTGCTTGAGCACATTTGAGACATTTATAAAACGGGATAAGCTTATTATGAGTAGTGATGCATTAAAAGGGATGAATTCCGCTATTTAAAGGCTTCGATCTCAATTAGACACTTACGTGGTGTTTCGCACCTAAATGTCTAATTAAGCAATCAACCGAATGGTCATGAACTGTTTGAAATTAACGAGCCACCATACTTGCTGCGATGATAACCAGCAGTACTGAGAAGATTTTCTTAATCGTTGGAACCGGCAAATGGTTGGTTGCCTTTGCGCCCAACGGAGCAGTAAACCAAGATGTGCACACGATACCCAGCAGCGCAGGCAGATAAACAAAGCCTGCAAAGCCGTCTGTTAGCGCGAAGTGGCTGCTGCCTGAAGTGATGTAGCCGATAGAGCCAAACAACGCGATGACAATGCCACAAGCCGAGGCACACCCGATCGCCTTTTTCATATCGACCGAAAAGAACGTTAATAACGGAACCAACAACGCACCGCCACCAATCCCGATCATGGCAGACAAACCACCCGTAATGGTTGTCAGCACAGTCAGCACGCCTTTATTCGGCAGTTTTCGTTCCTTAGGTGCATCACTTTTGCTACTCAAGAACATCTTAATCGCAATCAGAACAACACTCACAGCAAACACAATACGTACAACTTTTTCTGGCAACAGAGCCGCCATAAAGCCACTTACCAGTGCACCTAGCGCAACACCCAACATGATCCAAGGCGCCAAGTCCCAAGGCACGTTACCATTCTTGTGGTGAGCAAGTGCTGAAGAAGTGGAAGTGAACAATATTGATGCTAACGAGGTTGCAATCGCAGCGACAACAACTTGGTCAGACGGTAGAACTTCTAAATAAAGTAAAATGCTGCTTAATACGGGAACAATGATCAGCCCCCCGCCAATACCTAGCAAACCGGCTAGAAACCCAACACCACTGCCCAGTAACGCACAGTAGAAAATCAACAACAACAATTCACTCATTTCATCCATCTCTTATTAAATTAATCATCTTAAATAACACACTATTAATGTGGTTATATTTCCATCAAGCTAGTTAATATAACTGACACCGACTTGAATATTCAAACATATAGATCATGAATATTCCTCATGGTGAATGTGAAGTAATACCATTGTTAATGGCCACCCTATCCACGTATAAAACCTTAAGCAATTAACTTTATACGAAATTAATTCTACTAAGCACTAATTTCAGACAGCATAGCCTTCTATTCTTAATCCGGTCACAAGCAAAAAATAAAGTCAGTTTTAATACTAAAGACCGAGAGAATCAGAAAACAAATTGGGATACCAAATCAACATGAATAAAGAATTTAATTTTACGATTAAGAGCATTAGCCTCGACGAAAACTACCAACCTGCAGACAGCACGCGTATTACAACCAACTTTGCAAACTTGGCTCGTGGCGACAGTCGTCAAGCGAACTTACGTAACGCGTTACAGATGATCGACAATAGTTTCAATGCCTTAGCACATTGGGATAACCCAAAGGGTGACCGCTACTCTGTAGAGCTTGAAATTGTTTCTGTTGATATGGACATCGAAAGCAACGGCGAGGCATTCCCTTCAATTGAAGTGTTGAAAACCAATATTGTAGACCGTAAAACTAACGAGCGTATTGAAGGTATTATCGGGAATAACTTCTCTTCTTATGTTCGTGATTATGATTTCAGCGTATTACTTTTAGATCATAATAAAGGCCAAGATAAATTCAGTATTCCTGCCGATTTTGGTGATTTACATGGCAAGCTGTTTAAGTATTTCGTTAACTCTGAAGCTTACAAAAAGAACTTTAATAAACTACCTGTTATTTGCTTAAGTGTGTCAGATAATAAAACCTATTACCGTACTGAAAACCAACATCCAGTATTAGGCTTTGAATACCAACCTAACGAGTCGTCTTTAACTGAACAATATTTTAAGAAGATGGGATTACAAGTTCGTTATTTCATGCCGCCAAACAGCGTTGCACCTTTGGCTTTCTATTTCTTCGGTGATCTGCTGAACGATTATTCTAACCTAGAGCTTATCAGCACCATCAGTACCATGGGTACTTTCCAGAAGATCTACCGCCCTGAGATCTACAACGCGAACGCTGTTGCAGGTAACTGCTACCAGCCAAATTTGAAAAACTTGGATCACTCACTGACTCAAATCGTGTATGACCGAGAAGAACGAAGCAAGCTAGCGGTTGAACAAGGTAAATTCGCAGAAGAAAACTTCATTAAGCCATACCAATCGGTACTAGAAAACTGGTCTGCTAACTACGCGCAGTAATCGAGCTATTTTACGCGCATTAGGAAACGTACGATCCACTTTGGGAATCTAAGGACAGGCAGAATTATTATGAAAACACTATTACCGACTTCAACAGCAGGCAGCTTGCCGAAACCGTCTTGGCTTGCACAGCCTGAGACACTTTGGTCTCCGTGGAAGCTGCAAGGTGATGAACTTACTGACGGCAAACACGATGCACTGCGTGTTTCTCTGCACGAGCAGCAACAAGCAGGCATTGATATTGTGAGTGACGGCGAACAAACACGTCAGCACTTTGTAACCACCTTCATTGAGCACTTGAATGGCGTTGATTTTGAAAAGCGTGAAACCGTTAAAATCCGCGATCGTTATGATGCAAGCGTGCCGACTGTTGTAGGCCCAGTTTCTCGTCAGAAATCGGTGTTTGTTGAAGATGCGAAATTCTTACGTCAGCAAACTGACCAACCGATCAAATGGGCTCTGCCGGGGCCTATGACCATGATTGATACACTTTACGATGCGCATTACCAAAGCCGTGAAAAACTGGCGTGGGAATTTGCAAAGATCCTCAACGAAGAAGCCAAAGAACTTGAAGCTGCAGGCGTGGATATTATTCAGTTCGATGAGCCTGCATTTAACGTGTTCTTTGATGAAGTGAATGATTGGGGTATCGCTTGTTTGGAAAGAGCCATTGAAGGGCTTAAATGCGAAACCGCAGTACATATTTGCTATGGCTACGGCATCAAAGCAAACACAGATTGGAAAAAGACATTAGGCACGGAATGGCGCCAATATGAAGAAGTCTTCCCTAAGCTGCAGCAATCTAATATCGATATCATCTCACTAGAGTGTCACAACTCTCATGTACCACTTGAACTGCTTGAGCTTGTTCGCGGTAAAAAAGTGATGGTTGGCGCTATTGATGTTGCGACAGACTCTATTGAAACACCGGAAGAAGTGGCCAGCACTCTAAGAGAAACGCTTAAGTATGTTGATGCAGACAAGCTCTACCCTTGCACCAACTGCGGTATGGCTCCCCTACCACGCGACATTGCCTCAGCTAAGCTGAATGCACTCAGCGCTGGCGCAGAGATCGTTCGTAATGAGCTTTCAGCGTAACGGCTGATCTGAAGAGAAAAGTTAAATCTTGAAGCCTAAGTATCGAATGATGCTTAGGCTTTTCTCGTATTAAGTGAGGCGTACTACTCACAGGCTGTTTACCAAGTTTTATCCAAGTCTTGAGCATATAAGGAGATCGCTCGTTGATACTCCTTAATCGCATCGCTGTTGGTCGTAGAAACCAACAGCTCAAGTAATAGAGACGTCGCCTCTTTATGGCGACCTAAATTATACAGACACATCGCGTAGAAAGGCTGAACTTCAAGGGATTCAGGATACTCTGTCATCGTCTGTTCGAAATAGCTAAAAGCCTCTGCATAAAGACCTAGGCTTCGATAAGTACTCGCCAAACCGAAAAGCGCATCAAAGCGTTCTATAGAAGTAAGTTCGCCCAAGAGGGACAGCAAATAATGCTCGATAGCCTGCTGTTCTTTTCCTTGATTGTCGTAAGACCAAGCTATCTGCAAGTGCGCTTTCGCAGCATATTTTTCATCATCGAGCAGTGTCGCTAACAAGTCTCGTGACTCTTGATACTTGGCCTCTTTTCGCAATTCGATGGCTTGTTTGATAATGGTATCCATAACTCTCCCTGACACTTAAGCGCTGTGTTATGCGTTCATTTCTTCGAACATCTGCTTGTAAGACTGAGTTTGTAGTGCTGATTGAGTCAGCCCAAATCGACTGGCTAATAACTCCAACTCATCTTTATAAACCGATAACTTAGACTCATCGTCCGTCATGATAGCGAACTCTGCAAAAACACCGATACCCTTTAGTGAGTCGACAGTAATATGAAATTCGCCCACGAAGTAGATACTGCGTGTCTTCTGTGCTTTTAGAATCACTTCGTAACCCAAGTTCTCAAGCATACTCTTGGCATTCGACGCATCGGTGATGTTTGTCGCTTCACATCGGTCAGACTCTGGGCCTTTTACAATCCATAACTTAATGCCCGACGGTTCCATTGTGCGAATACATAAACTCTTGTTTTGAGCTTGTAAGCTTCTGTCTGGGCTATCGAAATACCAATCGCACTCAAGGTTATCTTGGAGCATCACTTCATGGGGAATAAGACTCAATGTCTTCAAGAATTCTGATTTAGAATCGAGGCTATACTTAAGCTCTACTTCGTATCTACCCTGGAAATGGTCGTTAGTCATACACTAGCTCGGTGCAAAAAAAGGGATACTAGCACACCCACAGAGCCTGAAATACAAACTGGCGCACAACATAAACTAAAGAAGTGGGACTATGCACGACAAGCTAATACACGCTGCCATTCATCTTGGTTCATTGCCCCTTTCGGAAGGTAGATGTTGCGTTTTTGCATCGCACCTTTCGTGTAGGAAAGCTTAATAACAGACCCGATACCAAAAGGAAGAATATTTCCCTGTAACTTGATATCGCAAGCGTAACCATCGAAACAAACATGGTTGTTCGATATTTCAAAAGAGCGATTGCGGAACTGCCACCATAGCGTGACGACTTTTAATAGCGCAACAGCACTGAACATCAAACCAATAGTAGGTAGTGATTGAGGGTTACCATCAAATAACCAATAAATATACACTAATAAGAACGCAGCGAGTGCGAACTCAAGCAGAGTATATTTAACAAAATTTAATCGGATACGGCTAACCATGATGCCTTCCTTGTATTGAATCTAAACGTAGCTCCATTTCAACCAAGCCTTTAACCTCGGAAAGTTTGGTGAAGCCTTTTGATTGATAAAGCTTAATAGCGGGATTCTCACTGAACACACGCAACACTAACTGATTCGATGCTTGATTGTTCGCATGTTCGATCACTAAATCTAAACACTTAGCACCAAAGCCTCGGCCTTGATGTTCAGCTAATATCTGAAAGTCTCTGAGAAACGTAGTATCACTGGTATAGCTGAATCGAATAACTCCAATACGGTTACCACCGACATAGACTTCATAGTTATCCAGCTCATCCCAGCTTCGTAAAAACTGACTATGACCCCAAACGATGCCACGAGCCTGATAGTAACTCGCCATATTCGTTTTGGTGATTAGCTCAGCGAATTGAGGATCTGAACCTTTGACCAGCTTTACTTCCATATTGCGTCCTTTGTTTTCAAATCACACCGGAATACGACATAGGTAAATGCCACATATGTTGAATCGTTTTTAGGTACATTCTGGTTTCAGCTCCTCCCATTGGGTATCCCATTCTTCGCCTAACAAATTAGAAAGCTTTTCACAGTCGTATAGATAGCGAAGACTCTCCTTACAGTACGCAGTAAGTATCTCCGTTAACTGACCAGACGCTTTCTCATTGTCTTTGAGTTTTCTAAACATCATCAAACCAGTCCTAAAGGTATCCTGATCGAGGTCAGACGCTTGCTTCGATAACATCCCAAAGGAAATAGCGTTCATAGACAGGGTTAATGCAATCGCATCGCCTTCATCTCCCTCTAATTCACAAGCACTATAACGAGCTAATAAGTTCGATGCTTTTATTAATGGGGCAACATCTTTTGTATTGGCATATTTATAGGTTTCAAATCCTTGTTGTACGACAACCTTGTGACTGTCTTGGATGCTCTCAACATAATCGGTCAACACATGTAAACTCGCATATGCGCCTAATCCGAAAGCCACAATAAATACGGCGATTAATCTGATCACTTATCTCTCCTAAAAGAACCTTGTGCTGGTTAATTTTATACGGCGCCTTGTGCTAACAACCCTACTTACCATCGACCTTTTCTATAAACCAAGTTCCTTGGCATGGGCCATTGGTTAAGTACCACCGGCCCTCAAACCTATTGCTACTGCCATGTGCGGAAAAGCGATAATCCCATTGGCGATGTTTGGCATATAGACGTAAGTCACCGCTTTCTGTCACCCAACCTTCTAATGGTGTTCCGTTGTAGGTAAGCCTTAGCGTGGCCTTACCCTCACGAATGGATCCGGTGATGGTTGTTCGTTCACACATATTATTGCCAGTGGTGTTAATGCGACGGCCTAGCCACTCACCGTCGAATTCGGTAGATGGCATAAATTGGGGACTATCAGGAAGTTTAGGGAACGACTCGGAATTATTAGACCCGAACCACAGAAGCTCACGACCAACGAGGAAGAAGACAACAAAGCCGATTGATATCGCTATCACAAAACCCTTCTTCACGAGCCTCTTCCCTAATCCGCTGACCTTAAGGAAAGAACCCTAACATAATGAAAAGTAATAACTTACCATCAATTTAATTAATTTTGATATATTCCACAAATTGCATTCAAATGTTGAATGTAGAGAAAGCGGCATCCTACGAAAATGCCGCACATTGGGAATCAATTATGTACAGCGCCGAAAGCTCTGCACAAAAAACTAACCTTCCAAGGCATTGCGCCAATACTGAACGGTTTTCTCCGACACCGAGCCTGTTTCGCTCGCCGCTGATACTAGAAAGTCACATAAGCGAGTTGCGACCTCTTCATTACCTAACAAGTATAAACTGCGAATGGCTCGCGTTAGCCTTAGCTGGTTATGGTCATGATTCTTTAGCCATACATGGTTCGCTGGGCTAAGTGGCAACGATGAAGATATTTCACTCCCTTTCCGCTGCATACCCCAAAACTCAAGCATCAGATCAAGCACTTGTAGATGAGCTGTGCGGAGCGCTTCTGAACTTACAAAAAGTACCCTATCTTCTTGAGTAACCAACGGTGCATGTTGATTAAACTTAGTCCCCTCATCGATTGGGAAGAATACTTGAATGTACTTATGGTCATGCTCCAACCAAAAATGATTGTAAGCCAATAACTGTTCTATATTTCGACCAAAATTATCTGGCGCTTCACCAGAGATAAAGCGAGCAATCTCACTCATTTTAAAATCCTACTGACTATAAACCCCCACTTATGGGCAAATGCATTATTACGCAGTAATCAGTGAAAAGCCTAGTCCTTTACGTTGTAAGTCCCCATCTGACTTCCGGCTCACTTTTCGAATAAACGACACTGATACTCTGCGACATATTTTTGCTCAGCTGTATGCTCAGGGATTCGTTCATGAAGAGAACACAATGCATCCGCTGGCGTTGCTTGGAGGCAGGCGCGGCACTCATGCGGTTTATAAAGATATGCATTAACTTCATTTTCGTTGGCGTGGCGTATGAGTTTTAGACTTAAGCCAGCAACCAGTGTGTTAATAACTGAATACTTAACCTGAACGACTAAAAGAGATAGGTAATATAGGCACCGAAAGATTACATCTTTCAAAGACAAAATCCTTCGGAAAGCGTCCTTCGGTGCATACAATTTTAAGCGACTGACATAAATGACGAGCGTAAGTCGCTAACATAGAGACTAGCGTAAGCGTCTCAACACAACCTGCTGGTCGAGCTCATTCTGATAGTCTGTGTAATCAAGCCCTTGATCAAATATGTACTCAGTGACAAGAGTACGAATACACTCAACTAATGTGCTTGCTTGCCAAGGCTTTTCAAAGTAACGGTCGATGCCTGCTGCATTAATCGCATTGATGGTATCAGTATGAGTGGCCTGCCCCGTAAGAAGGATTTTCTTTGTATTCGGAAAGCGGCTGTCATGGAACACTTCAGTGAGTAACTCCACACCCGTTTTCCCTGGCATCACATGATCAGACACGATGACGGTAATGTGTTCGCCTTCTGCGTCAAGTTCATCAATGAGATCAAGCACTTCTTGCGCTGATTCACAATCTTCAATATTCAGCCAACTCGCCAGCGGCTCTAGATCTTGTATCACTGCGCTCAGTACTTCTCTCTGGTCATCGACACAGATTAAATTAAGCTTCTCCATGTTCACCCTCTATTGGTAACTTGATTCTAAATACAGTTTTAGAAGCATCACTTTTCACAATGATACTTCCGCCATAACCTGCCACAATCCGCTTAACTACTGATAAACCCAAGCCCAGTCCAAACGATAAACCACCTTTTTTAGTGGTGAAGTTGGGCTGAAATACCTTTCTACGAGTCGCCTCGTCTATCTCAGGGCCGTTATTCGCGATCGTAACTAATATCCTTTTCTTACTTAATCTGGTTTGAATCTCTATTGCGGCATCGTCTGAATTCGACATTGCATCACAAGCATTCTTTACAATGTTGACCCAAATCTGAACGAGTTCTGTTTTCGAGCCTTTAAAAGACGGTAAATCCGCAGGGCTCAATCGCACAGACACTCTACGTAACTCACTTTGTAACAACGATAAGGCATGGTTAATAGAGTCGTTAATATCAACCGCTTCTTCGGTGTCAATATCAACTCTGCCAAGTTGTTTAACCGATTTTACAATGCCTACAGTGTGTCTAGATGCCAATCGTAAATCATGTAAATCACAGCCCATCTGCCAAAAGCGAATCGCTTGTTCTGGGTTTTTCAGCCAATGCTTTGAAATAACGTCTGTTGCCGATAAAGCGTCAATTGGAATCGCCTTTGCAAGAGAGCGAGCAATGTTTTTGTCTAAACCATATTTTCTTTCAAATTGTCGCCCACGTGTTCGTGCTTCTGACGACGACGTTTTCTGACCATGCATTAACCCAAAATCGAAAAATTGACTGGCTTCTGGATGCACTTCTTCAAGTAGTTCCATTATGACCGTTTCAAGTCGGCCAGATTTACTATTTACTACACCAATAGCGTTGTTAAGCTCATGGGCAATCCCTGCAGCCAATTGACCCAAGGTCGTCATTTGCTCAGCAGTATGTAACTTCTCTAGCGCTTTTTGCTTCGCGATCGCTTCCTGTGTTGCGCGGCGTTGACGACGCGACAACTCATTGACAATCACAGGTGTGAACTGTGCGGTAAGAGGACCAAATTTACGTTCATCTTCTGCAGGCGTGTCTTTATCGATCCACGCTAACTCAACATCGGTTTTGGCAACAACCGTTGAAGATGCTGTCCAATTACCAGAAAAGAAGCTATGAACGCCTATAAAAGCCCCACTACCTGCGCTAAATACTCGCACTTGCGGTGTATTCGCATCGGTATAAAACCCTTCCAGTTCTCCACTAAATACATAATATAAACGAGTGTTTAACGCTGATTGCTCAATAATGGTGTTACCGGCACAGCACGTCACCCGACGTTCTGTGTGATTAAAATAGCGATCGATAAGTGCTTCTAGCTTTTGTTGATACACGTATCGTTATCCTATGTGACCAATTGAATGTAGCACCCACACCATAGCAAAACTCAGTAGCACACCAACCACACCCAAAATAATACCGATTCTGGCCATTTGATTACTTTGCACATGACCCGTGGCATGAGCCAACGCATTCGGTGGCGTACTGATTGGTAGCGACATACCTAATGAAGCGGCAAAAGTCACAACCAGAATTAACGTTAACTCACCGCCTAGTGGCGTGAGTGAAGCCATAGACGAACCTAATGCCGCCATAATTGGCATTAACAAGTTAGCCGTTGCGGTATGAGACATAAAGTTTGCCATTACCAAACACAAGAACGCCGCTCCGAACAACACCACATAGGGTGAGTAAGCATCAAACGGAATACTGTGTACCACCAGCTTTGCTAAGCCAGTTTTATCGAGCGCTAAACCAAGCGCAATACCACCTGATACAAGCCACAATACGTCCCAAGAAATTTTCTTCAGGTCTTCTTTATTGATGATCCCAGTAAGAGAGAACACAGCCACAGGAATCAGAGCTACGGTATAAGAGTTCATGCCGTGGCTTGAACCCATTAACCAAAGAATGATGGTCAGCGCAAAAGTGACGTACACCGCAATGGCTTTGGGTGTTTTAAGGAATTTACCTTTAATACTTAGTTCGATTTTCTTTTGGTCAGCTTTGTACATAAAGCCGATTAAAAACCACGCTAACGCCATCATAATAACGACAAACGGCACACCAAATGCCATCCATTCGCCGAACGTAATGAGGTTATCGCCAACTAAATATTTAAGTGCGATAGCGTTCGGAGGGGTACCGATTGGGGTACCAATACCACCGATGTTAGCGGCAACAGGGATACAAAGCGCAAACGCTACACGACCGGGGTCTTTCGGGCCAAACACAGCCAGTACAGGCGTTAAAATAGATAGCATCATTGCCGTTGTTGCCGTGTTAGACATAAACATCGAAAAAATACCCGTGATCAACATTAAGCCGAGCATTACAAACTTTGGGTCTTGTCCAAATGGCTTCAACAACACGCGAGCTAAGTTTACGTCTAATCGATATTTAGTGGCAGCCATCGCTAAAAAGAAACCACCTAAAAACAGCATGATGATTGGGCTAGCGAATGTCGCCATAATATCGCTGTATTTTAACAGCTCACCAAAATGCTCTTCCCCATGCTCAAACCTTAAAAAGATCAGCCCTTTATCCGACAACATCAATAACTGCAGAACGATAATAACAACAGACGTCGCGTAGATCGGGATAGGCTCGAACACCCAGCACAATGCCGCTAATAAAAAGATCGCGATAACGCGTTGTTGAATAATCGTAAGGCCTTCAAATGGAAACGCTGATAGCGGCATTACGAGGATAATGAAAGGAATTAAAATAGGGATAATGTATTTAATATAGGGGCGCATAGCACAAAAACTCTTCCTGAGATAACAACTACTTAGAAATTAGACTTACAGTTCTAATTTAGATCCGACAACGAATTATCGAACTCTTATCACTATCTCACTATCGGCTAGATCAATGATTACGTGATCACGATATCCCCTTTCTCGATTCTGTGCGCTACCTCTATGTTTGTATGTCATTTATTGTTGCAATTAAATTCAGGAGAGTGTTTTCTACGTTTCTAGTCATGTCCATAAATTAAGAGCCACTTCTGATAAAAGCGCAGCACAATCTCATTGGGTTAAGTATGCCTTAAGCTTGTCGTATCAACTAAGAACCCCACCAAACGGGGTAGCTCTATCTCTAAATTTACTGTTCTAACAAACGACACTGATACTCTGCGACACATTTTAGCTCTGCTGTATGTTCAGGGAATCGTTCGTGAAGAAAACACAATGCGTCCGCTAGGGTTATCTGGTGTAGATTCGACGTATATCCAAAAACCAATCGGTGCACATTGTCATAGAGCTCATCTGAATTATCTGAGCTTTGACACTGCGCCAAGATAGCTTGATCAATCTCATCGTCTGGCTCTTCCAAAGGGCAATTGGCCTGTCGATAGAGATTAGAAAGCATGGCGTCATATTGCTCTTTCGACAGATCTTCCTTGCAACGCAATATCCACGTAAGCGTAATGAGGTTGTGCCCAAAGAAACCAAACTGTTTTAGGCATGCTTGTAATACCTTATCGAGCTCTACGACTTCGCTTGTGTCAGTGCTTCGGTCACCGTCAGAACTTGTCGATGTGACAAATTCAGTGAAGCGGTTAAGGAATGCGGGAACTTGAGACGGCTCTAACTCACGGTAAACACGATTCAACGCCAATAAGATAGTCACATTGTGGGAAAGGTATTCGCTTGTTTGAGAAGTCTGTGAAACGTAATGCGAGAAGATATCTTGAAAGCCCTTATTCTCATGCCACTGCATTAAAGCAGCATACGCCGCTGGGTATACCCCATTATCCAATATCCTGTGAATACGAAAATCCGTAAACTTTGGCGCCTGCACCGTTGTAGAGTACTCACCTAAAACTTCAATCTCAGTTTGGTCTATCAGCTCACTCGTTTTAAGCCACACATTGTCTGATTTGGCGAAATAAGCATTCAGATAATTCGCAGCCAAATAGGCTTTTAAAGAATGGGGTTGGTGGATGCTGGCACTGCTATAAAGTGCCTTTTCCAATAGTTGGTCGCTTGTCATGTTTCCTCCTTGAAACTAAGACAGAATAGGTTTGGTTGTTATGTGACTAGTATTCTTTAAAAGGCAAATCAGGCATGAGTAACGCGACCACTAAACTCAACCATACCACTTTAAACAATGAATCCAAAGATGGAACAAAAATACCAAGCGTTATGAATCACCTCTAAATGCTTTGTTAGATTGTTGGCCTTTAAGCATCTTATTAATGTCTAAACCTATACCAGCAACATTAGGCTGGATTAGTAAATATCTATTTAGTATTTTGAGCATGTCTAATAAATACTGCTTTTTTGAATACTTTCCTGTTACTAATAGATCGTTCAGTTCACAAATTAATTTTAGTCTACGCTGTTCAAAAACAGGTTCAGCGCAAGCTATTGACCTAAGCAACTCTAAACTAGACTGAATACCCACTTTACTTTCGAACTTCGTTGCCGCATAAGAATAGTTGACAGCAAAGTCGAAAAACTCGGACTTATTTAAGGATGAAGAATCAACTGAATCCAAGACTTCTAAGGCTTGTTTATCTGATTTGTCGGCCATACAAAGTGCTACGAAGACTTTGATTACTTCTTTTTCAGAAATTTCATATGCACGCTGATAGAATTTTATTGCTTCATCAAATTTAGCCAAATGAAACAGGCAACCAGCTATTCCACAACAAACCTCTGATGCTCCAATATCCGTCAAGTGTTCACACAATAAAATCTCTTCAAACTTCTCAGATGCTAATTTTTTTAAATTTCCGTTTTGACTTAAATCACCACGTAGACTTAGGCACCTTGCATAAATCAACTTGCTATACAATGAGTCACATTCATCCTCTGTATACTGATCCATTGCATCCGAGACCAATTTCAAGGCTGTTTCCTCATCACACACGTATAAATAACTTATAGCTATTGCAATACGATATTGAAGTATGTGTCCTTTATCTTCTAGAAGGGATATTAAGTGTTCATATAGACTTACCCTTTTCATTAGGGGTAACTGTTCACTCTTAAAATGGAGGTAAACTTGGATAATTTGAGGATCATGATCTGCTCCAGTTAGA
>NZ_MCZZ01000165.1 GCF_002875705.1 Vibrio sp. 10N.261.45.E2 | reverse complement strand
TGCTTATCCGAACGGCATTATACCAATAAGGTAGGGCTTTTGCTTACGGCTTAAATAATAACGTTTTCTTAAAACTGCTGTCTTGGCTTATATCCTTTGACAACAGTACTTAAGCTTGTTTTGTAAATACGCATGACAGAGCCTGCGATGATTTACAGATCGACCAAAATCGTTTTAGTGGTAATGCCACCTTGGTCGTCGATTATCTTCAATGTCACTTCGTGCTTTCCGTATGAAGGGAAGATTGACGTGAATGTTCGACCTCGTTTTACCTTTCCGTTTGGAAGTGTCCATTCGGTATCAACAATACGACCATCGCTGTCTGAACTTGTAGACCACATGGTTACCCAACGACCCAAGTGAATGTATTTCGCACTCGCTTCAGGAAGGGCGTTTGGAGATTCAACACTCACAGCTGAGCTAAACGAATCGGTAGCGCCTTTGTCATCGACAACAGTCAAACTAACGGTGTATTCACCGGCTTGTTTGTAAGACCAAGTTGGAGACATTTCGTCGCTTGTTGCACCGTTACCAAAGTCCCATAGGTAGCTAGTAATCTCACCGTCTTGGTCTGAGCTGAAGTTGTTTGCAGAAACGTTCAGGCCAGTCACATTAAGCTCGAAGTTCGCAGTAGGGGCAACGTTGTGTTGGCTTACTTTAGATAAGCGAACCACACCGTATTCGTTGTTGTCACTCTGATTTACGATATCGACCGCTAAGCCAAACTCCGTCAGGATACGTCCTGAATCGGGTGCTTGAGGTGATGTGTAATCTTGGTTATCAGAGAAGCTGGCATTGCCCACCAAACTGGTGTCTTCAAGTACGTCATTATCACTGTTTACAAGTCGCATTGGCGTGTGATCTTTGAGTGAGAACGCAGCATCACGAACTTGGTAGCGAGTTTGAGCAACTTCGCCTGAGTTTTCCCATATCATGGCATTTTGGTCTGCGTCTACAACACCTAACCAGCCTTCACCTGGGTGTTTGCCAACCCAGTTATCGGTAAGTGATTCGTCGACATACCAAATGATCAGACCCGGATCGAATGACATCAATTGACCCATGCGTTTGATGTTCGCTAGGCCTTCATCCACATCCATGTGGCTGCGCCATTGCAGTAGGTAGTAGTGCTGAGCTTGATGGAATCCATTACTCAGCTTGTAGCCATTAAGGGCGAAGGTGGAGTTGCTTTCACCATCGTCTATCTCAGTTACTTCACCATCGACAACCACTGCAAGGTTATCTAGATAGAAACCTTCCATCGCTAAACCACCATCTGTGATGTACTCAAACGACAGTTCAACTTCTTGGCCTGCCCACTGTGAAACATCAAACTCAGCGTCTATCCATCCGCCAGATTCGCCGCCAATAGCAGGAACGAGGCCTGTGTTGTATGGGTCGTCCATTGACGTAATATTGCCTGCGATGGCTTGTCCATTGATTAGCACGCGTGCAAAGTCGTAGTCTTTTTCAATCTCATACCAAGTTTTGAACGAAAGCAGAGCAGAATCACCCGCTGGGATCACTAACTTGCGAGTCATGTTGTTTTTCAGATCATCGCCTTTTTGAGAATGGAATGAATACTCGCCCTCAAAAGGTTTCAGACTTTCAATTTGCTTTTCAGGAAGATCCACTTTAATCATGTTCGGACGGCTGTTATCCGTTGTTTGGAACAGCGTATACACTTGTGGGTTCTCTTCTAGGTCATCAATTGAGATCTGATCATCGTTAATCCAACGGCCGCCAATTGATTTCTGGAGGAAGTGTTTTGCCCAAGAGCTGAAGGCCGTTGGTTGTGTACCACCAATTTGACCTGCCCAGCTGCCCGAAGACATGATCGACCAGTAAGAAACGGGCTCACCTTTGCCTGTATATTGCGTGTCGTATTCGTCAGGTAAGCCTAAATCGTGACCATATTCGTGAGCACAAACACCGGCAGCTGCATCAATCGGTTGAATGGTGTAATCGAACGCCGCGTATTGGCCACCAAAGCGATCTGGAAGCGAGCTAGAGGTGCCTTCAAGTACATGAGTGCGACCTAGATTGAATCGGTGAGACCAAATAGCATCAGGGCCTAACACGCCACCACCGGCTTCTTCGCCTACCGATGCGTGGAATACCATAAGGTGATCGATCACACCATCGGGTTCTCGGAAGTTTCCATCGCCGTCGTAATCGTAACGATCTTCAATGTCGTAATCGGCAAGGTTGATGTTCGGATCCTGAGCTAATTGATTGAGCGCCTCTCGAACCAGTTCTTGCGCGTTTAAGTCGTTGTCGGTGGTAGGGGAGTTGCCACCATAGAATGACGCGGGCTTAGAGGCGCGATACCACCCCGCAGCTTGACCTGCAACGCTGTAACTATCACCTGATTCGCTTTGGTAATATTGGCGCATCGAGATTAGGTTCTCGCCATTGGGGCCTGTGTAGCCAGAATTTGAGAACAGTAACTCTTGATAGTGTTCTGGGTTGTAGCTCTTGTAGAGCATCTGCGTGTGTTCTTCGGTCAGCTTGTTGTCATCCCAGTTCAAATCAGGGAAGTCGACCAATAGAGCGAGCACTTTGTCTGTGCGCTTGGTACCGACTTCTAAAGCAAAGACACTCGCTTTTTTGATGCCAGACCCTTTTTCTATCGCTTTGAGTATTTTCGCGCGTTGCTCAAGTGCTTTTTTGCCGAATTGAGCATCGCCTTTAAAACCAGAATTGATTTTATTTTTCAAGTAACGGTCTAATGCATCGTGCTTTGCCATATCGGTTGCATCTTGGTCGACTAAGCCTTGTCTAACTAGCATTTCAATCAGCTTGTCTTCATTAACAACCCCTAAATCAATAGGTGTCTTTGCATAACTACTGACGCTAAATAGAGTAAGCATTGCTGAAGCCAACAATGTTTTTCTCATCATTTTCATTCTATTTCCTTTTTATATTTCCATGTCGATATCAGTATCAACTTGCCTTATTCGGATCGGTTGCCCGAGTTTGGCCTAATACACTCTTGTGGTGTTTTATTTAACTGACGTGTGTTTGTTGTTTGTTTTTTACTGTGTACCTCTTGTTTATTGGTTATCTCTTTTCTATTTTTTGAATCAAGCGGATTGCTCTTCGCTTTTTTAGCGTTGAGATAAATACGCAAAGCTTCTTGATTTTCCTCATAGGTTAAGCCGGTACAGATAACACCTCGGTTAATCAATGACTTCAGCAATAGTTCATCGTTCTCAATAGTGGAAGCCTGTGACAGTGAGGTAAAAAGTAGAACTATTAAAGTCATTATTTTTCTGTGTGTTTTCTTAAGATTCATAGTTGTATGAGTCTCGTTTATAAGAGGCGCTGTTATAAGGAACATAGTCATAAGAGCCATCAGTTTTGATTATGTAACAAAATATATTTATAAAATTAACCAATCAAACGGATAATTATTACAAGTGATTATTCGTTCCGGTTTCAACATTTAGAGTTAATATAAAATAAGGGGGTTTATTTATTTTATTGTCAGTTATTTAATTGTTTTTGTTGAATGAATAGTTGATAGTTTTGATATCCAATAACATGGATTTGGAAGTGGTTATTATTCGGTAGGACGCTTTATATCAGATGTGAGGCTCTAAATAGCAAGATATTTGTTTGAACATCGGTGTTCGAAATATGCATGTAATAATTGAGTTATTAGTAAATACCCCGAGCTAAAATTATTTTCATTCTAGACTTCAATAATTAGGGCTTCGAGAGTGATTTCAGGGTTTCAAGGAAGTGAAATTTAACAAAAGTAGAGGAGATAAGAGCGCCAAGTGGCAAAGAGAGCCCTTATTTGAGCTCTTTTCTTTTTGTTCGCGCTGGCGATTTACTTATGACTGAGAGACATCGCGATAAAAATAGCGTTCGCAGGTGCGTGGATTAATCCGCTTAATGACATTTGATATTAAAGCAATAACCAGTACTGAGAATACTAATCTTCCCCAAAATATGGTGTAGAAGTCAGCCCCAATGAGCAAGATCAACAACGTATCTTCAATCAAACTGTGGAGCAAGTTGAGCAGCATGATCGCGGTGAACACGTCTCTAGCTGAGATATGCCCTTTCTTTGCTTCATTGATTAATAGACCGCCACCAAACGAAAGGCCCAGTGTGATACCAATGATGGTTAGATTCGTAGCATCTTTGCTAATGCCTAGTAGTCTCAAAAACGGTCGCAATAACATGGCCATGAGCTTCTCTATACCGAGAACCTTTAGCGTTTTAAGTAACAACAATAGGGCGGAGATGACCATGAATATCACTGCAAAGTTTTTCAGCTGTTCGATAGCCCAACCGATATAACTACTATCTGAGGATACTTCTGGCTGCCATAAAACGGTTGCTGGATAGTTGAGTAAGTCCCCGTATTGATAACTGAGGTTAAGCAACCATGCCAACACCAAACTCCCACCGACTCTCACAGACAAGGTAGCCAACCAGCTTACACCCGCTTTTTTCGCGATTGCGCCTTCAATTGGCAGTGAGTGCGCGAGAAGCATCATGCTGCCTAGCACCGAGGCTTGAGCGACAGTGAGAGGAACATCGGAACTAATAAGAATAATCAGCCCTGCATAGATGTTAGTGAGTATGGTCGTTGCCCATACCAAGCCCATCTCTTTTGGTAAGCCAACGCTTTCCATTATTGGGCTCAGCCATTCACTAAGAATTACGATTCCGCCGAGCTCTTCAACAACCTTTATCACGATGATAATTGGAATCATGATTCGGAATAGAGTCGAGGTGACGTCGAAAATCTCCCTAAGGAGCTCTTTAAAAAATTGATAGGTTGATTTCATAGTTACGACCATGGTTCGATTGTTTGGTATGAGAAGATCTTACCGTGATTGTTGTGATTGAGATTTCCAAATGTATCTTTTATGTTGCGCTAAATTTTTTAATTATCGTAGTATTAGAAATTATAATTTAAAAAACTGTAGTTCTAAGAAATTATGGAAATAGACCGTATAGATCGAAGCATTCTGGTAGAGCTTCAAAAGAATAACCGGATTCCTAACCAAACGCTGGCTGAGATTGTTGGATTATCACCGCCTGCTTGCTTGAAGCGAGTGAAGCGCCTAAGAGAAGAGGGCGTAATCGTAGGTGATGTGTCTATCATCAACCCTGAGCTTACTGGCAGTAAGATGACTTTGGTTGTTTCTGTGGAAATGGAGCGTGACCGAGGGGACATCTATCAGATTTTTCGCCATTCTATTTCAAAGGCTGCTGAGGTCACACAGTGCTATCAAATATCAGGCAGCTTTGACTTTATGTTGATTGTGACGGTCAAAGACATCCAAGCTTACGAAGATTTTGTTGAACGAGTGCTGCGCAAAGATCTGAACATTCGTAAATTCCATACCTCCGTCTCGATGAGAACCGTGAAATTTACCACGGCAGTAAACTTAGATGAGTCATGACCGTTAGCTTGAGAAGACAGATGAGGTGATTAGCTTTGTGAGGTGTCGAGCTTATTTTTGTATAAATAGCAGGCATTTACGTAAAGTGTGATGTTCATATTTTGTCATAACTTTAATAATTGTATATATTCCGCACCTAAAATAATAATTAACCTAAGTTAATATAATGACTGTCAGCTCATCTTCTCAATCTCGTGAAACGCTTCTCAGCGAAACCGAACAACTTGTCTCTACCACTGACTTAAGAGGCGTGATTACTTACAGTAATGATGCTTTTTGTCGTATAGCAGAGTACAGCCAACAAGAATTGCTAGGGCAACACCACAATATAGTCAGGCATAACGATATGCCGAAAGCCGCTTTTGCTGATATGTGGGTTAACCTAAAACAAGGTAAAGCGTGGCGTGGCATCGTAAAAAACAAAACCAAGTCCGGTGGATATTATTGGGTCGACGCTTACGTTACCCCCATTTACGAGAGCGGTAAGGTGAGTGGGTATCAGTCTGTTCGTGTTAAGCCTAAGAATGAGTGGATACAAGTTGCCGACAAGGCTTACCAAAGCTTATTGAAGGCTGAAAAATCGGGTCGCCAGTGGTCATTAAAGATCAGTGACAGTGTTCGTTACGCCGTATTGTTGGGTTCTTTGTCTGCGCCTTTGATTTTAAACCTCGTCGAAGTAGGGCAAGTGTCTCAATGGCTTTTGAGCTTACTGCCTGTTTCTGCTCTTGCGCTATTGTTCCGACAAGAGCTCATTGATACTCCTTTGCAGCTGAAAAAGCTGCAGTCTAAATTTGATAGTGTCAGTCGCCTTGTCTATTCAGGCAATAGTCAGTTCTCTGTTGCTGATTTTCACTTGAAACTACTGTCTGCACGAATCCGTACTGTATTAGGTCGTATGACAGACTCTGCTAAGCCACTCCAAGATTTGGCAGACAACCTGAATGCCACGTCATTTGAAGTATCTGAAGCCTTAGACCAGCAAACAAAAGACATTCTTCAAGTACGAGAGGCGACTGAAGAGGTTGAAGTAACCGCAAATGAGGTCTCTTCTCGCACAGAAGAAGCACACCAGATTGTTGATGTGACTTTGCAAACCTGTGCAGGTGCCAAAGAGAGTATTAATCAAACCCATCAAAACTTAGAGAGTCTAGCTTCTCAGGCCGAAAAGGCGACTCAAACGACTTACCAACTGAGTGACCAAGCGCAGAGTGTAAGCAAGATAATGGAAGAGATCGGTGGAATTGCAGAGCAAACTAACTTGTTGGCGCTCAATGCTGCGATTGAAGCGGCTAGAGCAGGCGAACAAGGGCGCGGCTTTGCAGTTGTTGCCGACGAAGTTCGTGCGTTATCAGGTCGCACATCTAACGCTACAGTTCAGATTAAAGAGAGTATCGATACCATGCTAGCGACGATTGAAGGCTGGCAAAAAGATATTCTGGCGAACCGAGAGCAAACGGACGCGTGTGGTGATGTTGCGAAGGTAAGTGCTGAGCGCTTATCGGAAGTCGAAAACCTAATGCAATCAATGAATGAGTTGATGCAGTCTGTTGAAAGTTCCGCCCATAAACAACATGAGCTGTCGAGTGAAGTAAACCTGCATATGCAGTCTATCGCTTCGACCGCAGAGCAAAATTTGGTTGCCACACACTCTGTGAAAGATCACTCCACAGAGCTAAAAGAACAAGTCAATGAGTTCTATCAGCTGGCTAAGCGTTTCGAGGAAAAATAACCACTAAGCTTAACTCTCATTAGCGAGAAGCCTAATAACAGACAAGCGGAACAAGAGTAAGTTAAAGCCTTGCTAAGTCATAAGTTAGCGAGGCTTTTTTACGGATTAAAAGTGTCGGTTTGAAAATCTTTGAAACAAAAATAGAACATCGTTCAATTGCTATTAGGTTAAACTTCTAACATCTCATTTAAATTACCGAGTTTTAAAAATGCGTACCCTGATTGTTACCAGCATCTGCCTAAGTATGATGAGCTTTTCAAGCTTGGCTTCAAAGGGCTCTAACTACCTCTACACGGGGTACCAGAAAACTCGTGTAAGTGATGATGGTTTTCAAGACTATTTTGAAGGTGCCTACAATAATACGGGGAGCAAACAACTTTACGGCGGCTATCTTGGCGGTAACTTTGTAGCGACCGACTCACTGTTTATGGGTTTTGACTCATCGCTGGCAACTCGGTCATCAACCACGCTTTCTAATTTGTCACTTCACTTGGGAGCTTATCATCCATTGAATGATAATCTGGAGTTGTACGCGTTGGGTGGTGTCAGTTGGATGAAACCCAAACGACGTTCATCGTGTCGTAATGATTCGATTATTGCACCCTGCGATAGGGATACGACTAAAAACTATGATCAAGGCTTTATAGGTGAAGTGGGGGCTGTTGTTGCAGTGAATCAGCGATGGTCATTACAACCATTCTATAGCTACACAGACGTCTATCAACACGGCCTAAACAGTTTGGGTATCGTCAGTTCTATTGAGGTGATTTCATGGCTAGCTGTGGATGCAGGTTATGATTATACCTACAGTAAAAACTTGAAACAGAATACGTTGCGTTTGGGAGCTCGATTTATTTTTTAATAGCTTAAATCAGAGAGTGTTACTGTTCTTTCTATCTTCGTTCAATCGTATTTGTGTCTCTGAATGAAACTGCGACAAAAAAGCCCCGCATTATAATGCGGGGCTTTCAATATGCATCAACCTATTCTTGATAAGTCAATTTATTCAAGATTAAGCTAGAAGCTCTTTCGCTGTGTTTACTACGTTTTCAGTAGTGAAACCGAACATCTTGAATAGCTCGCCTGCTGGTGCAGATTCGCCGAATGTTGTCATACCGATGATCTTGCCACCGAAACCAACGTACTTGTACCAGAAGTCAGCGATGCCAGCTTCTACTGCGATACGAGCAGTAACGTCAGATGGAAGTACAGACTCACGGTATTCAGCGTCTTGCTTGTCGAACGCGTCAGTTGCAGGCATAGATACGACGCGTACTTTCTTGCCTTCAGCTGTTAGTTCAGCCGCAGCGCTAACCGCTAGCTCAACTTCAGAACCTGTTGCGATAAGGATAAGCTCTGGCTTGCCTTCACAATCTTTCAGGATGTAACCACCCTTAGCGATGTTAGCTACTTGTGCAGCGTCACGATCTTGTTGTGCAAGGTTTTGACGAGAGAAGATTAGCGATGTTGGGCCATCTTTACGCTCGATTGCCAGTTTCCAAGCCACTGCAGATTCAACTTGGTCACATGGACGCCATGTGCTCATGTTTGGAGTCAAACGTAGAGAAGCGATCTGCTCAACCGGTTGGTGTGTAGGACCATCTTCACCTAGGCCGATAGAATCGTGCGTGTAAACTTGGATGTTCTGAACTTTCATCAGAGCAGCCATACGCATTGCGTTACGAGCGTATTCCATGAACATTAGGAACGTTGCACCGTATGGTACGAAACCACCGTGCAGAGCGATACCGTTCATGATAGCCGTCATACCGAATTCACGTACACCGTAGTGGATGTAGTTACCAGAGAAGTCAGTTGCTTCAAGAGACTTAGAACCCGACCACATAGTTAGGTTAGAAGGCGCAAGGTCAGCGGAGCCGCCCATGAATTCTGGTAGCATAGCACCGAACGCTTCTAGTGCGTTTTGAGATGCTTTACGTGAAGCGATGTTTGCTGGGTTAGCTTGAAGATCAGCAATGATTTGGTTTGCTTTCTCTTCCCACTCAGCAGGTAGGTCACCGTTTACGCGGCGTTTGAATTCAGCTGCCAGCTCAGGGTATGCTGCTTCATAAGCTGCAAGTTTCTCGTTCCACGCTGCTTCCTTAGCTGCGCCTGCTTCTTTCGCATCCCACTCTGAGTAAACTTCCGACGGAATTTCAAAAGGACCGTGCTCCCAACCTAATTCTTTACGTGTTGCTGCAATTTCTTCAGCGCCTAGTGGTGCACCGTGACAGTCGTGGGTACCCGCTTTGTTTGGAGAACCAAAGCCAATCACTGTTTTAGTACAGATTAGAGTAGGGCGAGGATCCGCTTTAGCCGTTTCGATAGCTGCGTTGATAGCGTCAGCATCGTGGCCATCTACTGCTGGGATTACATGCCAGCCGTACGCTTCGAAACGCTTAGGCGTATCGTCAGAGAACCAACCTTCAACTTCACCATCGATAGAGATGCCGTTGTCATCCCAGAAAGCAACCAGCTTACCAAGACCTAGCGTACCCGCTAGAGAACATGCTTCGTGAGAGATACCTTCCATCAGACAGCCATCACCCATGAATGCATAAGTGTAGTGGTCTACGATGTCGTGGCCTTCTTTGTTGAACTGTGCTGCTAGCGCTTTCTCAGCCATAGCCATACCCACAGCGTTAGTGATGCCTTGACCTAGAGGACCAGTCGTTGTTTCGATACCTGGTGCATAGCCGTACTCTGGGTGACCTGGAGTCTTAGAGTGCAGTTGACGGAAGTTTTTCAGGTCTTCAATTGAAAGCTCGTAACCTGCTAGGTGAAGCAGAGAGTAAATCAGCATAGAGCCGTGGCCGTTTGACAGGATAAAACGGTCGCGGTCAGCCCACTCTGGGTTTGCTGGGTTGTGGTTTAGGTGAGAGCGCCAAAGAACTTCAGCGATGTCAGCCATACCCATAGGAGCGCCTGGGTGACCAGAGTTTGCTTGTTGTACGCCGTCCATGCTTAGAGCACGAATAGCGTTAGCTAGATGTTTGCGATTCATAAGAACTTCCGAATAAAAATTAAGAAAAACAAAATTGATAAAAGTAGGGGAACTGAACGTTCCCCTATTTGAATTTGATAAGAGTGATTACAGCTTAGCTGCGATCATGTCTTCTAGTTTGCCTTGGTCAACAGCGAAGTTGCGGATACCTTCAGCTAGCTTCTCAACAGCCATTGCGTCTTGGTTGTGGTCCCATAGGAACTCAGCGTGAGTCATCGCTGCTGGACGCTCTTTAGTGCCGTTAGAGTCGATTAGCTTCTCTACTACTTCGCCTTCTGCTGCTTCTAGGTCTGCTAGAAGTTGTGGAGCGATAGTTAGACGATCACAACCAGCAAGTTCAAGGATCTCGCCGATGTTACGGAAGCTTGCGCCCATAACAACAGTCTTGTAGCCGTGATCTTTGTAGTAGTTGTAGATATCTGAAACAGAGATTACGCCTGGATCTTCTGAAGCTTCGAAATCACGACCTTCTTTCGCTTTGTACCAGTCCATGATGCGACCTACGAAAGGAGAGATTAGGAATACGCCAGCTTCTGCACAAGCGCGAGCTTGAGCGAAAGAGAATAGAAGCGTTAGGTTACAGTTGATGCCTTCTTTCTCTAGGATTTCAGCAGCACGGATGCCTTCCCAAGTAGAAGCCAGTTTGATAAGGATGCGGTCGTTAGTGATACCAGCGTCGTTGTACATTTTGATAAGTTGACGAGCTTTAGCAACGCTGCCTTCCATGTCGTAAGAAAGACGAGCATCTACTTCTGTAGAGATACGGCCTGGTACAACTTTTAGGATTTCTTTACCGATGTTCACGTTAAGCATGTCGCAAGTATCTTGAACTTGCTGTGCTTTGTCATCGCTTTGCGCTTTAGCGTATTCGATAGAAGCATCGATTAGAGGTGCGTACTCAGCAATTTGAGCAGCTTTAAGAATTAGAGATGGGTTAGTTGTTGCATCTTCAGGAGTGTACTTGCTGATAGCTTCGATATCGCCAGTGTCAGCTACAACAGTTGTTAGTTTACGAAGTTGCTCTAATTTATTGCTCATTTTGATCATCCTATGTATCGCATGACACCTCATTAATAAGAGAGGTGTGGGCATTTGCAAGCTAACTAATGAAGTTCTCAATGGTTGTACCAGTGAGCCAAACTTACATTAATTTAAATTTTTCTTCGAACGAACATTTGCACAGAACATTTGATCGCTCGATGAGTAAATGATGTAGCCATATTTATCCTATCTAGCATCAAAGTCAACGGTAAATAGTCCTGTATGGTGACTTCAGTCAAATATATTTCGCTCTAGTAATCATGGGGTATGCAAGCAAACGTTTAACGGGCAGAGTGAGGTGAATTAATCAACAATAAAACCAAGGTAATCACCGCGAACAAATGTTCCTTGTTGTTACATATGTTCACGGTGTAAACTTGTGTATCACTTGCTGATGCATCGAACATTTGTTCTCAAAGTAGGTAAAATAATTGTTAAATATAGGTTGCGTGGTATATGAGTAAGAATATCCAAGATGTTTCCGAAGAAAACACTGATCTCCTCACTGAAGTGGCAGTTGCTTATTATCAGGATGGCGCGACACAAGAAGAGATCTCCAAAAAGTACTCTATCTCTCGTGCAAAGGTTGGTCGAATGCTCAAACAAGCACGCGACGAGGGTATTGTTGAGATCACCGTGAAATACCACCCCGTATTCAGTGCCAAGATAGAACAACGCCTGATCGAGCGCTTTGGTGTGAAACGTGCACTTGTGGCACTAGATCAACCGAATGAAGAGAAGCAGCGACTCCAAGTTGCTGGCTTAGTGTCGAACTATCTAACCAGTACCTTGAAAAACGGCATGGTGGTAACAGTAGGGCAAGGCCGTAACGTATCGTCTGTTGCTCATCATACTGGTGTAATTACGCCTCGTGACTGTAAATTTGTGTGCGGCATTGGCGGTATTCACCCAAGGGGAGGTATGTTTAATGCCGACCATATATGTAGGCAGCTAGCCAAAAAGTACGGTGGATCTTCTGAAACCTTGTACGCGCCCGCTTATGCAGAGAACAAAGCGCAAAAGACGGCTTTCATGGAGAACAGCACCGTTAAGCAAACACTCGACTTGGCGCGAAAGGCCGATGTCGCTTTGGTTGGTATTGGTGACATGAGTGAAAACAGCTATATGGTCGATTTAGGTTGGTTTACTGCAGGAGAAGTGGTTCAGTCTCGCTTACTACAAGGTGTGGTCGGTGACTTTGCGGGTTACGACTTTTTTGATGTACACGGCAAAGCAGCAAACACAGTAATGAGTGACCGTGTGATTGGCTTAGGTTTAGAGGAGTTTCGCCCAATAGCTGAAGTCATTGCTATTGCCGCCGAGAACAGTAAGCCACTCGCTCTGTTAGGTGCATTAAGAACTGGCGTGGTAGACGTGATAGCAACCAGCGTAAGCAATGCTTTGACAGTACTTAACTTGGATGAGCAGATGAAATAGGTGTAAATGAGCTATTTTTATTTTCCTTCCTAATTAAATAAAAATCCTATTTAACTAAACTATCAATTAACCTGTGAGTAGAG
>NZ_MCZZ01000164.1 GCF_002875705.1 Vibrio sp. 10N.261.45.E2 | reverse complement strand
AAAAGTTTGCGACAGAACCAGGCTTAGGCATAGGACTACGAGAGAGAGTGGAGGTAGCTGATCAGATCGTAGGTTCTGGATTTAGTTCCATTGAATTACGCAACAAAGCCATGGTACGATTGTCATTTATGTTAATTAATAGTAGGAGAGAGAATCCGGATGACTCTTTATTTTGGTTTATTTTGCTTTGTTTTACCTTATGTTCTTTTTTTATATTCTGATTTATTCAATGATTTTGTACAGAGCTGTTACAATATAGCCCCCGAAATAACAACTATAACTTCAGTTATTTATTGTTATTTAACTATTAGATCTTTTTATTTTGGGTTTGTTCCTAATATTAAAAACAAGAAGAAAGTATACATTTCTCAAATTAATATGCTTGCTTCTGCTATGGTGTCTATTGGCTTGATTGGTACCTTTATAGGTCTTGTTGAAATGATATCATCGATTTCAGGTGTTTTAAACAATCAATCCCCCGGTGAAATAAACTCCATGACGGACGGTATAGGTAGCTCATTAAACGGAATGTCATTCGCTTTCTTAACGTCCATTTTGGGAGTCGGGACATCAGCATATGTAATCTTTTCTGGTTTTTTTATAGCATCAAACATGGATAAAGCAACTAACACTAATATTAGTGATTGTATGAATCCAGACTCTATTTATGAAAGAGTCAATGAAATGGAAAAAAAATTATCTTCATTAAGATTATCGAACATTGAATATGATGTAGATCTTTTGAGTGTAATGGTAAAAACAAATGATAATTTAAATTCATTGATTTCAAAAAAGGAAGAGAATAATAAAATATTATTAAATATTAATGAGTTGCTTAATTCCTTAAAAGAAGAACAGGTTAATAATGTTGATGATATTAAAACCCTATCTAGAAACTCTAACGTTATAGTGGAAGTGATAGGTGAAATAAATGAAAATAATTCGAGTTCCACTAAAAAAATAGACTCCATCTTAAAACTATCATCAGTAAATAACAAATTGCTTAAACTAATTTACCAAAGATTCAAGATATACTCTGAATATATTGAAAAATTCAAACGTAACATTTTTGATACCTTTCAATAAGATAATTTGTACTGTTTCATCTGGAAGACGGGGATTATAAGCCTTTGCTCTTTGAAGACATGACAGCATTTAATGAAAAGCTAGCAGATTATCTGCTTCAGTATAACGCAGAACGTCCTCACAAATGTCTTGGACTAAAACGCCTGTTGAGGTTATCATCGAACAAAACGAAAAGTGCAGAATGTGGTGGACTCATATATGCGGTTGCCCTTAGTGAATAGCTAAGTATAATCCTCACTCACTCAATAAATCTCTTGCTTTATTGAGTGTTTTTCACATGACTATTGTCTGTGAAATTGGTTGCATCCTTAGTAGGGAGATCTTTATTGTGAATAAGAGGAAGTAAGATGAAGAGGATATTCTTTGTTATTAATTTTTTAGAACGTTTATCATCAAAAATAATACAGTGCAAAAGTTATCTTTTAATATCTATAATATTTTTTATTTCTATAATTAAACATGGTTTTGCTAATGAAAATTCTTCTGAGTTTCTGACGATTGACCATGACGTTGATCAGTTAGTTAAAGAGATAGTTAAAAACTCATATGAAGCATCTAAATTTGAAGCTGACATTTTATCTAAAAAACATCTTTTGTCTAGTTCTGAAAATTATTATGTGCCAAAAGTTACAATTTCTGCTTCAGAAAGGAAATACTTAGAAGGATACGATGGACTAAAGTCTGAAATAAGTGCGACAGGAACAGCTAAATTGTGGGGGGATACGGTTTCATATAATATTGCCAGTAATCATGAAAACTTAAACCTATCGATTATTGATTATAATTTAGAGGTAACAAAAACATATAGGAATGTAATTAATAATCTAATAAAGCTAAAGAATTCGAAGAAAGCCATTAATCAATTAAGGAATCAGAGTGGTATACTTGATGATATAGTTGAGGAAATATCAACATCAGGGGTATTGAAAAAATCAGATAAGAATTTTGCAATAGTAACAAAGAAAAAATCTGAAGAATTAATATTATCTATAGAGTCAAGAGTTGAAACATACATAAACAACATAAACAACATATCTCCCAAATATTTTGAATTATATAACTTTATTATTAGCGATCGCCTGTCAGAAATAGAATTAAAAATTAATGAAGATAATTTTGACACTAAAAGTATAGTTAGAGATAACCTTGATATACAAAGAGCAGATACTAATATAAGGCTTGGTAAAAATAATGTAAAATCTTTAAATGAAATAATCACAATTAACCTTGAAACCCAACATAAGCGCAGTAGTAATACAGGCTATGATAAGCCTAACTCTTATATTGGGCTTGGTTTTTATGTAGACCTCTTTGACTACTCAAATTATAAAGTCGAAAAAAGTGAAGAAGAACTTTTAATAAAAGCTTATATAGATCGAGATCGTATTGTTAATCAGTATGTCATTCGTTCGGATTCTTTAAAAAAACAATATTCTTTACTCGAGGATACCAAGGGTAACTTGTTAGAGCAACTTGATTTAAGTGAAAGTATTTTTTTAAATCTTAAAAATGAGATAAATGTAGATGAGTCAAATATACTAGACCTGTTAAAGAATGTTTCTACAAGAATGGATGGAGAAGTGAAGTTGTTAAGCGTAAATAATAACTTAAGTGATACTGTTATGCAGGTGAAAATGTTAAGATCAATAGCACCCAATAAATATAGAATATAATGATTAAATCAAGTGTAACTTATGGGGTACTTTCTCTTGTTTTATTTGTTTTTTCATTATCACACTATAATATCGATGTGGTGTCGAGTGGTGATGGGGTTATCTCTATAACAGATAGTAACATTAATATTACATCCCCTATTTCTGGTGAAATACAAAGTTTAAATGTAAGTCAAGGTGATAGTGTTGATATTGGTGAAAAAATGATATCAATAAAAAACATAGAAGATAAACATAATCTTGAATTAATGAAAGAAAGGAGGGAAATATATAAGATAAAGAGTGATTATTTGAAGTATGAAAGGGAGTTGCTTGGCAATATATTCCTTTCAGGAACTTTTCATTTAGATGAAAACAATCCAAGCGGTGAAGATGTACTGGGTAACTCATTATTGATTGGTGTTGAAAAAACAATTAGCGCAAGATTATTAAGGTTGAGAGAGCAATATAGGTTTTATTTGAGTAGGAAACTTTTTTTTGAAAAAAACAAAAAAACATTAGAAGAAAAAAAAATCAATATAGAGTCTCAAAAAAAATTATCAAATGAAAAGGTAGAGGTTTTAGAAAAGTCCTTGGGAAGGACGACAAGAGTTATTGATGCTATATTGTCTCAAAAGAGTGTTGACTTAGATAATATAAATAATAGTCTTTCATTGATTGAGTCTGAAAATGATATGTTACTTGAGTACTCTAAATTTACTCAAATGACGGTTGATTTTATATCTGAAAATATAGAGGAGGCTAAAATGTTAGAATTGGAAATGGCTAAAAATAAATCTGATTTAAATATCCTTTATGATAGAATAAAATCAACTAACATAAAGTCGACAATTAGTGGTTCTATTTTGTCTTTAGAGACTGGTTTATATCCTGGAGTTTATGTTGAGAAAAATGCAAAGATAATGACAATCAAAAGAAAAGATCATGGCGTATATATAGATGGGAGATTTAGTTCAAAGTTACGGCCTTTTTTTGATATAAACTCTGAAGTTAAAGTGAGGATAGATGCCCCTGGCATCAAGAGGCATTTTTATGGTAAAATCACAAATGTTAGCGTAGACTCATTTGTTGATGATAAAGATGAAACTAGATATTACTCAGTTAAAATTAAGTTTAACGATGAAAATGATGTTAGAAATATTCTTCATAAGATGGTAGGAGTAAAAGCTAGCATACATGTTATTAATGATAGCATGTCATTTTTATCATATATAACATCTGTATTTAATAAAGACTTGGATTTTTCTGTATGGTAGGTTTTATTGGACTGTTATCTGCAACATTGGGTTGTCTGTTTTTTGTTTTAATTTTAGTTTCTTCTGCTTATGAACACGCAGTAATAAACAAAGCTAGTTCAAGCCTGCTTTATACAGACAACGGGGATTATCTTATTCCTGTATCTAATTATTATCTAACTGAAGAAAGTGTTGATGACTATTTAAAATATATAAACAACTTAAACAATGATGAAGTAATTGATATATCGGTAGGTTGTACTTATGGTAAGGATTTAACTATAGATATGGCCGATGCTATTTCTTTATATAACACAATAAAAATTGATCAGGCCGACGTGGAAAGTATTTATAAAATAAAAATAAAAACAACAGAACTAGGAAATGATAGAAAGGACTATTGTTTTATTAGCTCTAAAAGGACTGATGTCAGCACCGATGTAAAAATGACCCACTAAGGGGGCTCTAACTTATTGATTTATACTGCTCTCAGCATGTTTATTCATCATTTTGATTAGAGGGTGAGAGGGCAGCACATCTGACATCCGAGGACAGGTTCTACATTGAGAAGCGTTGGGCTGAACACACATCAGTAAACATGATTGCTCAAGAGCTAGGTAGAAGCCCATCGACAATCTCTAGGGAAATTGAACGCAATACCCCAAAGAATTTCGATGGACTCTATTCTTCACGAGCCGCAGATAGACTCGCTAAAGAGAGAAAGCTCAAGGCCAGTAAAGCGAAAGCCTTTAAAGGGTTCTGTCGCAAACTTTT
>NZ_MCZZ01000163.1 GCF_002875705.1 Vibrio sp. 10N.261.45.E2 | reverse complement strand
CGCTAATCCGCGATGAACCTGAAAAAAGCCCCTAGGAGGTAACCTAAGGGCTTGTGATTCATTTTTTTTTGGAAAAAGCAGCTATTTGATCTTGTTCTTCTCAGCAATCCATTGTGACATGTACTTAGTACTTGCCATGCTATGGTGCTTAAGCATCGAGCCAAAAAAATTATCCAATCGATGTGATTCAAGCTCAGAATCCAGCGCAATCAGACGCTCTATCAATTTGTCGCCCAGTTGATTCTGTTCATAGTGCGCTTCAAGAATCGAATGACACTGGCTTTGAGCCTTAAGCCACTTATCTTCGTCTTTATAGAGAGCAACAGCGGCTTCAACAAACTCGTCAATATCATCTGCCACCGCACCCGGCCATTGTAGTTCGCCTTGCGGTAACATGCCTTCGCTGCCGATCTCGCTCGTTACGTTTGGAGTTTGAAGCTTCATCGCATCAAGCAACTTGCCTTTAATGCCTGCGCCAAAACGCAGTGGCGCAACACAAATACGTGCCTGCTCCATTACTTCTTGAGCGTCTTTCGCCCAACCTTTGATATGAAAACCGGTTTTAGGGTTGTGCAAAGCCGTCGCTTTCGGTGGTGGATACGATCCATAAATGTGAAGTTCAGTGTCTGGCAACTGCTTACGAATCTTTGGCCAAATCTTTTGCAACTGAAGCACCGCGTCCCAGTTAGGTGCATGTCTAAAGTTACCTATAGTCATGAAATGCTTACGTTCGTCGAAGCTTTTCGTGCTTTTAGGTAACGTATTAAGATCAACCATGAACGGCAGGTGATGTAGCAGCTTTGGATCGATATTGAACTCAGATTGAAGCAATTCCATCTCGTAGCTTGAAATGATCAACGAAAGATCACAACGTAGAATCGCGGCAATTTCACGCTTTGCCAAATCACTGTATAGGTGCTCTTTGGTCAGCTCCGTCTCTTTCTTAACCGCTTCATGTCGAGCATTACGTAGGAACTGTAAATCTTCAGTATCCAACAGCTTAAAGGCATTCGGGCATACCTTTTCAACGCGCCAACCAAATTGTTCTTCCATCATAAAACGGTCAAACATAACAACATCAGGCTGCAGCTCTTCGATGTACTGGTCAAAGCTATCGCAATTTAACTGAATAGATTGGCTTGTGATTCCCTCTTCTGAGAGATCAATCATGTGTTCGGTTTCTTGAGCTGGCGTTGCGAACTCAACGGACCAACCTTGTCTCTTAAACAGACGTAATAGAGACATCATATGGCTGCCAGCCGCCGATGAATTCGGTTCTGGCCAAACGTAGCCAATTGCTAAAACTTTCTTCAAAACACTTCCTAAGAAATAACAAAAGGGACTGTAGAAGTCCCTAATTAAACGTAAATCGATTTATACCGCTGATTATAATTAGTTCTAAGAACTCAGCGATCAGATTCGTTCACCTACATTGCGAGCTATCATAAGCACTTCATCCGCAGAGTACAGATTTGAAATCGTGGTTTCGACTTCTGCGCCCAACGTCGATTGATATAGCTTTTGTGCAAAATTGTCTGCTCTGGTGGTCACTAATACATGTTTTAGTGTCGAGCCTTGCTCTGCGAGCTTCTGCTTCACTTGCGGCAAAGAGTCTAGAATCAGCTTTTGACCCAATCCTTTGCCCTGCGCGCTCGGTAACACAGCAAGTTGCTCTAGCTCCAAAACAGCTTCAGGTCTAAACCCACTCTTTTGGACCCAAATAATGTAGCCGACAATCTCACCATCGCTTTCAGCAATAAAGTTAAGAAAACGTGGTGAAGCGTTCAAGTTACATTGTAACCAATCTCGCGAGTTTTTCTGTCGGATAATGGCAGACTGATGAACCAAAGCCGCCTCATCGAGGTCGGCTTCTGTCATAAAACGAACTTGCGCCATGTTGCTAGCTTGCGTCATAATGTTAGTCGTTCTCAGAATTAGGATGCGTTTTACAGTGTAAAATGGCTCTTTCTAAAAGCTCTAAAGCAGACTTATCCGCTTCTGGCAGCTTAACGTCCGATTGGCCTAACGGTTCAACTCGGCTACCCCATTTAATATGACCAGCACCCCAAGTTAAACCAGCACCGAATGCCGCCACAAGGATGTTTGAGTTAGGTTTAACAAAGCCTTGCTCTAACGATTCACACAAAGCAATTGGCACAGTCGCAGCCGACGTGTTGCCGTAGTTTTGAATGTTCACAAACGCTTTCTCACGCTCAATGCCCGCGATATCGCACAGCGTTTGAATGATACGGATATTTGCTTGGTGTGGAATCACTACATCGATGTTGTCTGTTGAGATGCCAGTACGGCTCAATACAGTGTGTGCTGCTGCACCCATGCCTTTAACCGCACGCTTGAAGATCTCTTTGCCGACAAAATCGAAGTCCCAGTAGCCGTTATCAGCAGCAAAACGGTCCATAGATGTACCGAATTTTGGTACTGCTAGAATATCGCGGCCTTCCGCATCACAACCGATTTGAGCTTCTTGCAGGCCAACTTGCTCTTCAGTGCGAGATAGAACCACAGCGCCTGCTCCGTCACCAAATAGAACCGCAGTATCACGCTTGGTCCAGTCGATGAAAAACGACAGACGTTCTGCACCCACAACGATTGCATTACGGTAGTTACCCGCTTGAATCAGTCGAGTTGCCGTTTCAACACCGTAGATGAAGCCAGTACACGCTGCATTAAGGTCAAAAGCCGCTGCACTCTTAATTCCTAAGTTCTGCTGGACCTTAGATGCGGTATTTGGGATAAGAGAATCAGGGCTGCACGTCGCGATGATCACAAGGTCGATGTCTTCAGCTGTGAGACCAGCACACGCCATGGCATGTTGCGCTGCAACAGTCGCTAGCTCAGAGGTATTTACATGACTGATACGACGGTTTTCGATACCAGTTCGAGTTCGAATCCACTCGTCAGACGTATCAATGAAAGTGCTTAGATCATCATTGGACAGCACGGCTGGTGGTAGACACTTTCCCCAGCCAGTAATTTCGGCGTAAAATTTTGTCATCATTTACCTGTTTATTGTTTGTTTTTATTTAAGTATCGTATTCTAGTTTTAAACAGTATAAGCGCTCCGAGCGTGATTCGTAAATCGCGTTAGCCACGGAGTTACAATAAAAAGAGAAAGTTATGTCTACATTCAACACACGCTGCCCTTCTTGTAATGGCGTAAACCGAGTTCCTTCAGAAAGAGTTTCAGAAAGCCCAACATGCGGCAAATGCAAAACAGCACTGCTCGATGGCGCTCCTATCGAGGGAACGTCTCTTAATTTCCAATCTATCTTGAACAGTTCACAGCCTGTCGTTGTCGATTTCTGGGCAACGTGGTGTAACCCATGTGTGGGCTTCGCGCCTGTGTTCAGCGACGTTGCAAAAGAGCGCTCTGGAGATGTTCGATTTGTAAAGATTGATACTGAAGCTCAGCAACAGCTTGCGGCAATGTATCAAATCAGAAGTATTCCTACGGTGATGGTTTTTAAAGACGGTAAACGTGTCGATACAATTAACGGAGCGTTACCTAAAGGTCAATTTGATCAATGGCTTAATCAAGCTCTAACTAAGTAAGTTTGTTTCGGTTCTTTGAGTAATCAACAAACAAAATAGGTTAAGGAACCTTAATGGATAAGGCTCCCTAACCTATTGTAAATCCGCTTGTTATCTCTAATCTGTGCTTCTAACCAGTCATTTCATGTTCTGCGCTCTCATTCGCGCCTTGCTTATTTACACTGTCTTTCTTATCCAAGCTATATTGGTTTTTAATTTGATCAGCGACTTTCTCAGCAATCATTATGGTTGGCGCATTGGTATTGGCCCCGACTAATGTCGGCATAACTGACGCGTCAATGACTCTTAAGTTGTTCAACCCATGGACTTTAAGATCTTCATCCACCACGGCTAATGAATCACTGCTAGGTCCCATTTTACAGGTTCCAACAGGGTGATATTGGGTATCAGCGCGGTTACGGATGTCTTCCTCGATAGCCTTGTCATCATTGGCATCGACAGGATAAAAAGCATTGCCACGGATATCATCGAACGCTTCGCTTTCTAGCATTTGATACTGCTTTTTCCACCCTTTAATCATAATCTCCATGTCTTCAGGGTGGCTGAAAAACGCAGGGTCGATCTTGGGAGGATCGTATGGATCAGCACTAATCAGTGTTACAGTGCCATGGCTTTTAGGTCTCAGTAAGGTGACATGTGACGTAAATCCATGACTGGTGTGAATTTTTCTCGCATGGTCATCGACTACTGCGACCACAAATACAAACTCTAAATCTGGCACAGCGATATGATCATCGGAACAAAGAAAGCCTATCCCTTCGGCAAAGTTACTGCTCATCTTGCCTCGGCGTTCTTTGTGCCACAAAGGCAGTGCTTTGGTCATTTCAGAGGCCATTTGCAGCGAGATACCAAAAGTTTCGCGCTTTTCGCTGCACTTGTATGAGTGAACCAAGTCGATATGATCTTGCAGGTTCTTACCCACTCCCGGTAACTCATGAACTTGTTCTATGCCATGAACCGTCAACTCATCTTTAGCGCCAACGCCCGATAGCAACAGCAACTGGGGCGACCCAAAAGCACCTGCAGACAAAATGATTTCCTTGTTGCATCGGATCTGATAACGTTTGCCATTCGATCCATATTCAATACCTACCGCTTTTTTACCTTCAAACAAAACCTTATGTGTGGTTGCTTTAGTTACCACAGTGAGGTTGGGTCGTGACAAGTTTGGTGTCAAGTAAGCCTTAGCAGCGCTACATCGTTCACCATTCAGCTGAGTCACCTGCGTCGGCATTGCACCAAACTGAGCGGCGCCGTTGATATCGTCATTACGAGGAACACCTATCGACTCACACGCAGTTAAATAGCGTTCCAACATTGGGCTTGGCGACCTAAGGTTCGCCACATTCAATGGACCGCCTTGGCCATGGTACTCATCTTGGTAGACTTCGTTATTCTCTGCTTTTTTAAAGTAAGGCAGACACGATTCATAGTTCCAGCCAGCATTGCCTAAGCTTTCCCATGTATCGTAGTCGTAGCGATGCCCACGGGCGTACATCATCGCATTAATAGAGCTAGAACCACCGAGTGTCTTACCCCTCGGTTGATAGCCCTTGCGACCATTTAAACCCGGCTGTTCAACGGTCTCGAAAGCCCAGTTGTTGAGCTTGGTTGGCATCATCGCCACAACACCCACTGGAGTATGAATAAATGGGCTCGTGTCTTTGCCACCAGCCTCCAATAAACAAACGGTCGTGTTTGGGTCTTCAGAAAGCCGAGAAGCCATCACACAACCAGCGGAGCCACCGCCCACGATAATCAAGTCATAGTTATCCATTGATTGCCTCCGCGACTTCTAAAGGGTGCAACTCTCGCTTCAAGATTTTACCTGTTGCCGTCATCGGTAACGCACTACGAATGAACACTTTACGAGGGTATTTGTAATCCGCGAGTTGCTCACGACACCAAGCCATCAAGGCTTTGCTATCACATTGAGTATGCTCGTGAAGCACCACATGGGCATGAATCTCTTCACCTAGCTGCTCATGATGTTCGCCCACCACCGCTACCATTTCCACATCAGGGTGACACATCAATACTTCTTCGATTTCTCGCGGATAAACGTTGTAACCACCGCGGATGATCATGTCTTTTACACGGTCGACAATAAACAAGTTTCCATGCTCATCAACGCGTCCGATATCGCCCGTTAAAAACCAACCATCTCTGATCGCTTCTGCCGTTGCTTCCGGTCGTTGATAGTAGCCTTTCATAACACTTGGGCTCTTAATGCACACTTCGCCCAATTCTCCCATTGCCACCGAGTTGCCTTGTACATCAGTAATCTTGATAAGGTGACCACACAACGGCTGACCAACACTGCCCGACAGACGATCACCATCGATATGATTGAAAGTCGCGACTGGCGCTGTTTCAGATAGCCCGTATCCTTCCAATACCGGTAATTCAAAGCGAGATTCAAACTGACGAATAACCTCAAGCGGCATCGAAGCACCACCAGACACGCCAAGCCTTAAGCTATGTTTAACCTGTTCAGACCGTTTGCTTGTTTGCTCTGAAGTATCAGGAGACTCTTCTCCCGCCTTTAGCAGCGCGATATACATGGTTGGAACACCAGCAAAGACACTCACTTTATGGTTAATGATCTGGTCAATCACCAGTGACGGCTCAAAACGTGGAATCAAGACCATGGTTGATCCCGTCAACACGCTCGCGTTCATCATGACGGTTTGGCCAAAGCTGTGGAACAGAGGAAGCGTGGCCATCGTCGTGTCGCTGTATTCCAATCTCATCAGATACTGTGACGACATCGCATTGGTTTGCATGTTGGTGTGTGAAAGCTCTGCGCCCTTTGGCTGGCCTGTGGTACCCGAGGTATACAGAATGACTGCGGTATCATCGCCATGACACGCTACAGACTCATACACATCCAAAGGTTGTGCTAGCCAATCTGCGATCGTTTCTTGCTCGTTATGGTTTTCTGAGAGCGTGGATGTTGCGCCGTTTGGTATTGGTATAGAAACGAAATGTTCGCAGTTATCGGCCTGCGCAAAACCTTGTAATCCATAGCGCCCAATGGGTAGCTCTTCACTGCCCTCAAAGCATAAATAAGCTTTCGAATCAGAATCATTAAGGTGATAAGCGATCTCTCTGGCCTTAAACAACACGTTTAAAGGCACTACGACACAGCCTGCTTTTAGAATACCGTAATAAGCAATGAGGAAATAAGTCACATTGGGACACGACAGCGCGACCTTATCACCCTTTTTTAAGCCAAGTCTCTCTAGATTCGTAGCTACCTTCCCAGCAAGTTGTTCCAACTGAGCGAAACTGACTTCATCTGTGCCCATGCGCAGAGCGGCTTTAGTTGGAAACAGCGAAGCGCTACGTTCCAAGTTAACAGCAAGATTGTGCATCCATGATCTCCTTATTTGGCTAGACCTAACGGTCACGTTCGCCTTAGACGTTTTAATCGTTGTAATAAGTGTTGTCTTTGTTGCTATCAAAGCCTGCACATTGGCGTGTCATATAGGTAAAAGTCGTTATTGAGCAAAACCGTAGGTATTGAGCAAAATGTTTGAGACGCTCCAATGTGCAACCCATCAAATTACAACATTTTGATAACATATCGAACAGGTTTCAAAAAGACAAAAACCGGTGATATTCGGACACAGCTCAATCAGACCTTGTAAAACCTTGCACACATCAAGCAAAAGTTTGAACAAGCTTGGGAAAGTGAGAACAAGCAACAGGCGTAAATGTTAAAAGTTCGGTTAAGATGACGATATTCAACCAGAGGCATCCTATGGAATACACCGCAGTCTACGAGCCCGATATGCAAGCATTCGGTATTCTTGATCTTCAACTACTGCATCGCTATATGTCACCCGCGCTTAATATCGAAGCATTGTTGGAAGGCAGTAACATTGATGACCTTCAGCTCAACACGCCAGACACGCACATTACCTTGGCGCAAAAGTTGGCGGTATTTAGCAATGCACTGGCAAATACTGATGAAGGCGGTTTAGGGTTAAGAGTTGGCCAGCAAGCACGGTTTAGCGACTTTGGTGTTTTGGGTTATGCGGTATTCAGTAGCGAAACGCTGTTAGATGCTTTGCTGATTGGGTTTAAATATCTCCAACTTGCTGGCCCAGTGCTGAGAAAAACTATGTCAGTAGAAGATAACGTTGGATACTTCAGAGCAGAGCAGCTGATCGACTTGGACTCTCTGCTTCCATTTTGTTGTGAGTATTGGTTCGCGGCAATTCAAAGCCTGTGTGAAGAAGTTCTGCAACAGCCCTTTCCATCCCAAGTGATCCGCTTCCCTTATCCGAAACCAGAATACGGTGACCTCTATACCGAGATTTTCCGTTGCCCGGTTGAATTTAATAGTGATCGCCTCGAATGGCAATTTGATGCAACGAGCTTGTACTCGCCTCTTCCTACGGCCAATACCATCACGTTACAGATGTGTCTTAAATCATGTGATGACATGTTGGCAAAAGTCAGTGCGTCCACCAGCCTTAAAGAAAAGGTCTCACAAATGCTGCTCGAGAGGCCAGGAAGTTACCCATCGATAGAATCAATCTCTTCAGAACTGGGGATGTCTTCTCGCACACTACGTAGACACCTTAAAGCTGCTGATACCAGCTATCAGAAGATACTCGACCATGTTCGCTTTCATCTTTCAAGACACTATCTGTCTTCGACCAAAATGAGCATTGAGGAGATCTCTGAGCGTGTGGGATTTTCAGATAGCGCGAACTTTCGTCATGCCTTTCGTAAGTGGAGTGGTAACTCGCCACGCCAATACCGTAAAGAAACGGCCTAACACATAAACTTCCATTCAATCCAAATCAAAGATAGACAACGATTCTGCGATCGCTTTCTAAATTAAACCACCGCTGAACAACGGCTTAAGTACTTTTTGACCGCATAAAATCTCGCCAAATCGTTAAATAGCGCAATGGTATTTTTGTTTAGATTGGCGATAAATTTCTTTTATCTTAACGACCATTTTTATTCGTTTTACCCAATTCAGTTTCTCCCCCATAGTCGCGGAAAATTCATCGTTTCTTTCACTATCGGAGGCTCCTGCATTGGACAACATCCAACCAACAACTCGCATAACCGTTCCAGTTATTGCACTGTCTTTCTACGCGATCGCTTCTGGCTACTTAATGAGCTCTTTGCCATTAATGCTGTCTGAATATGGCCTAGACAGTAATCTATCGAGTTGGTTGGCGAGTGCCTTTTATGCGGGTCTTCTAGCGGGTACGTTATTGATCGAGCGTGCGATTGCTCGTATTGGTCATAAAGATGCGTTCGTAGTTGCACTGAGTGTGTTCATTGCAACGATCCTAGTGTTGCCATTGATCCCACATCAAGCAGTATGGCTATTGGCTCGTTTTGTTGCTGGTGTTGCGGTAGCAGGCATATTTGTAATCGTTGAATCATGGCTAATGAGCGGTGACGAATCACAACGTGCTAAACGCCTAGCGATTTACATGTGTTCTCTGTACGGCGGTTCTGCGGTTGGTCAGCTAGGCATTGGTTACCTAGGTATCACTGGCGGCGTACCTTTTATCGCGATGTTCACACTGCTATTTGGTGCGATCATTGTGCTGATGTACGGACAAGCAACACCACCACAGATTCACGATGCCCAGTCTCTGTCTCTAAAACAGGTCAGCAAATTGAGCCACAGCGCTTTAATTGGCTGCATTGTGTCTGGGCTTACACTGGGTGCGATTTACGGTTTAATGCCAGTAGAGCTTGCTCAACGTAACATTGCGCATGAAGACATTGGTGGTTTGATGGCTTTAGTGATTATGGGTGGCATGGCTGTGCAGCCGATGGTGACTTGGTTATCTCACCATGTAGGTCAAGTGTTGTTAATGGCTTTGTTCTGCCTACTCGGTGTTGCAAGCATTGGCGTACTAACAATCAATCATGACTTCTACGTACTAGGCATGAGCCTGTTCGTGCTAGGCATGGCGACGTTCGCACTTTACCCAATTGCAATTAACTTGGGCTGCCGTAACTTAGATCCAAGTTACTTGGTGTCAGTGACTCAAATCATGCTGCTTTGCTACAGCATCGGTTCGGTTGCAGGTCCAATCGTGGCAGACAGCTTCATGGATTCTCAAGCAGGGTTATTCACTTACCTTTTCGCGTCTCTGCTAGCGACAACGATCTACATGCTGATTGCAAGCCTAAAACGCTCTCCACTACAAATCGCTGGCGAGTAATCGATTCTAATCACGTAAGATTGAACGATACACTGAGGGGCTCTTCACCAAAGACGATAAGTCTGAAGGAAGCGCCCTTTTTTTATACGCAATACTTAATGGTTAACACTATGGTTGAAACACATAGCCTTCGCCCGTGATCGTTAAGATCAATCCATCACCAAGAATTGAGCGTATCTCTGAAATAGCGACAATCACCGAAGAGTTGGTGACCTTCTCGCCTTCCCAACCGATGTTTTTTAGCTGGCCGACACTGAATAGTTGTCCACGATGACGATTCATAGAGAGAATCATTTTTCTGTAAGCTAATGGCATCGTTCCAACGATATAACCATTTTCTAGATTGCGTATGAGCTTTGTGTTCAGCTCGATAACCTTTCCGTTTACCTCCAAGACCTCGTTTTGTTCTACACGTTTACCTTCAATTACAGGGGAAGAGTCCGTATTCATATAATATTCCCTAATAGAGCAACCAACGACACAACTTTATTAAGAGATGTGTTTAATAACGTCACTTATAAATGGACGCTTAAAATCGAAGATAATGAAAGCAGCGTATACGGTAAAGAGATTAAATTTTTATTATAAGAATATGAACAGAATATCAACAGCAGGGTCTGGGCTCTAACAAATAACCTTCATTCGGTATGGTATAGATGCATTTACAGTCTATCATTCTGCGAATTTCATAAATGGCAACAAGCACTGAAGCGGATGTCACAGACTTACCAGGCCACCCTACGCGCTTGAGAATATTCTTGCTGATGACCACGCCTTTGTTCTGGTAAAGATAGAAAAGTACCTTACGGTGTGGTTCAGATAATGTCCCGACGATTGACCCGTTCTCTTCCTTTCGGACCAATTTCGTTTTAGTATTCACTTCTCTCCTGTTGAGAACGATTACCCGTTCAGAACTAAAGTCCGGCATGTCCGTTATGTCTTGTGGCATCACTTACCTCTTATTTTGTGAATCAGCCATACCGATTTGCATAGGCATGACCATAAAAGTAAGAGAAAAGTACATAACCCCGTTCGTTAACAATACAGTAAATCTACTGCATTCTTGAGTTATCAGACATCGTAAATGAACACTGTTTTATATTGGATTTACAGTTAAATTTCGTCCGAATATCAGACACATTTCTACCGACCTTTTACTTTGATTTTCAGATTAATAAGTTAGCGTGTCAGGCGGTGGCTTTTACGATATTGGCTCGGAGATAAACCAAAATGCTTCTTAAACCGATGTGAGAAATTATATGGGTCTTTATACCCCAGACGATTGGCTATCATCGACACCGACCAATCTTGCTGCTTCAACAAACTGGTCGCTTTATCCATTCTCAGCTGAATCAATTTGCTGCGTGGAGAAACATTGAACAGCGACTTCGTGACTCGATTTAACTGCTCTTCACTAATAAACACACGCTCAGCCATGCCTGCTACTGTCCACGCTAAATGCAGACTGCTTTCGATTTCGTTGTATAACGCCTGAACACGTGCCGTGGTGCTGGTCGATTTAGGCTCAAACCCTGTTAACGTACGTATGATTTCGCTCATCAGCAGCTTTCTATAACTTGCCCTGCCGCCGATTTCAAAGTGAACCAAGTTCATTAGTGACCAGATTTGTTCGCACTCGCCGAAAGGCACAATGCTCTGACCCAAGCTCGCAATATGTTGCCACTGTAGGGTATCAGGCGTCAGCATCCACGCCATTTTCCAATAGTTGTATTGAGGATCGAGTTCAAAGCGAAATGGGGTTCCAGCAGGAAGAACCACCAGCGTGTATGGCGTAATCGCTTGTACTGAGGTTGCGGTGGTAAGGATTCCGCCCCCTTCTTGCGTAAAAATCAACGTATGAACATTTACAGATTCACGTTCAACCCAATACGCTTCATGCAGCTTTGCCATACCACCCATATAGACACCACAGCTTTTCATTTCCGGGATATCTTCAACGGTCAAAAAACGTTCTTTACATTGTTCCGCGAGAAAAACATCATCTTGCCACGTTGATTTAGGCTTCATGGTATCAATGACGGATTCGCACAGGTTTTGTTGTTTTTTAAACATGTTGTTACTTCGCTCAAATCACTATAGTTCTGCCATAAATCGGAGAGCTTATGACAACTAACATCAACCCTAACTCATCTATGAATAACAAGCCAGAGAGCATCTTACCTCGTATCGTTAAACTTGGTTTGCCTGTTGCTTTGCAAAGCGCGCTGGTTGCTATTCTTGCCCTTGCTGACGTTTTAATGGTCAGTGATTTTGGCATGGAAGCAGCTGCCGCTGTGGGAATTGCATCAAAATGGCACTTCGTTGCTATTATGATTATGGCAGGGTTGGCCTCAGCAAACGGAACATTAGTCGCTCAATACTGGGGGAAGAACGACCGCAAAAGCGCGCGCACAGTGTCATCTATCGCGATGGTATTTGGCCTAAAAGTTCTGCTGCCTGTGACTGTAATCATCACTCTTGGTTCTCAGTTTTTAATGATGTTGCAAACCAGCGATCAAACCGTGATTGAACTTGGCGCGACTTACCTTTGGTATGGATTCCCTGTTCTGCTGCTGACTCATATTGTCGTCGTGGTAGAGGCAAGCATGCGCTCATCAGGTGACACCGTAACTCCATTATTACTTGGCGCGGTGACCATTGCACTCAACATTGCGCTTAACTTCGTTCTAATTAAAGGTGCCTTTGGTATTCCGGCTATGGGTGTAGCAGGTGCAGCTCTTGCGACAACACTCGCTCGTGCGATTCAAGTTGGCTTGATGTACGGCTACATGCGCATGCGTAAACACTGGTTATTGACCACGCCTAGCTCACCACATCGTCCATCATTGTGGTTATCTTACCGTCGTATTGCTTTGCCACTAACGATGAATGCGGTGTTATGGGCAATGGGTACTATGGCATACCAAATGATCTTTGGTCACATGGGCACAACGGAACTCGCCGTATTTTCTATGCTCGCGCCGTTTGAATCACTGTGTTACTCGATTTTCTTTGGTATTTCTGTAGCGTGTTCCGTGTTGCTTGGTCATTCATTAGGCCGTGATGAGTTTGATGACGCGATGAATATGGGTCTGACGTTCATTAAAGCCGTCATTGGCTTTGGTGCGGTAGTAGGGTTAATACTGTTTATGGGTAAAGAACATGTTCTAACATGGCTGAACCTTTCTACAGATGCACTTTACCCACTCGCTTCACCTGCAATGACCATTATGTGCTTTGCTGTGGTGATTCGTATGCTGAACATGGTGATCATTAACGGTATTATTCGCGCTGGTGGCGATAATGCGTTCTGCTTGCGTATGGATTTCATCGCAATGTGGATGGTTGGTATTCCTGTGTGTGTTTACGGCGCGTTTATCGCAGGGTGGGATTTCAAATACATCTATGGTTTGATGTTGGTAGAAGAAGTGGTGAAACTGGCAATATGTTCACACCGTTACTTGAGCAGACGCTGGATCAACAACCTCACAGTGACCTACGATGAGCCTCAAGCGGCGTAGGTTACTTAGCTGTGTTCAAGTTTAGATAAAACGTATCTACATCAAAAAGGTCTGAGAAATCAGACCTTTTTTCGTTTCTTTAGAAATGACTTTAAAGCGCCACTTACTTCTTGTTCATTCGAATATGACGGTTCGACACATTCGGCAGAGGCTTTTCTGGCACTTTTCTCTTCTCATGAATCAAATGACGAATCGCTAAAATCGGATGCTTGAGTAACATTCTTGGTCCTGCATAGCGCATCACTAAACGCATTTGCTCTTTCGGGTCAGGTTTATAGCAATGAATCGGACACTTATTGCAGGTCGGTTTAGCCTCACCATAAGGGCAACGGTCAAGTCGGGTTTCTGCATAACGCAACAGTTGCTCACACTCCTCACATAACGCGTTATTCTCGCGCATCGCACTGTGATGGTCTTTACAGTAGATATGCACCATCGCAATAACGGTTTTGTACTCCGTTGCGAGCTCGCCTTGTAGAATATTGTTATGTTGGAACATGTTTTAATTACCTAGTGAGAAACCGTACAGGTTGAGATTAATGCTTTCGTTTATCGTCTCTTCAACTCGATCGAACACGAAACCTAACTTAGTTAGCAGTGCGATGCTTCGAATGTTATCAGAGGTGGTGATGGCAACTAAATGACGATATCAGCATTCTGCTTAGCTTGTTCAATTATCGCCTCCGCTGCTTCTTGAGCAAAACCTTGACCATAAAACTCAGGGACAAACCCGTAACCAATATCATGCGACTCTAAAGTGTCTCTTTTAATTAAGCCGCAAATACCAATTGGCGTTGAAGTATCCTTGATTTCGACCATCAACAAACAGACGCCCTTCTCTTCATACATCTTAAGAATGTTGTTTTCGATGTACTCTACAGCCTTGTCAGTGTCGTTGATTTCCTTATCACCAATGTAACGCAAGAAATCTTCTGAGCTGTATAATCGTTGAATAAACGTCGCATCTTGAGGTGTGATCATTCTTAATCTTAAACGTTCGGTCTCGACTGCCTGCATAGTGATATTTTCCTAGCTGAATACCATGTAAATATTGAGTTCTAGAGCTAAAATGATTATCCTCCACCGCCTAAACTAAATACAAGGCTATGCAGCAATGAACCGTAAGAAAAAAATCAATCAAATTCTAAAAAAGAAGCAGAAACAGGCGAATTCTAAACTGCATAGTAGCAACAAGCCTCGCTACATTTCTAAAGCTGACCGAGCAAAAATGGAAGCTGAAGAACAAGCTAAAGCAGCTCAAGAGCAAGCTGAAGGCTCAGTAGAAGCAACTGTTGAAACTGAAGAGACAAAAGCTGCAGAGTAAGTTTAATATTCGCAGCCCTCTTGTTCTAAGCTCTGAATAGAACTAATGGACAAGAACAAAAAAAGCAGCCTCTATTTGGGCTGCTTTTTTGATCCTACCACTTTTAATCACGCTGGTTAGCCTTTGAATGGCTGTACTTCCCAACGGGCAAACGGTGCTTTTGCGTTGATTCCTGCTCTACCCCAACGGTCAACAGAATCCACCACCAAGATACGCTCATTCGGTACCAATGATTTAACCAAGTTACTTGGCTTTTTCGCTGTGACTAACCATAGAGCATCATCTTCCGAAAACATCTGTTTAAGCTTGGCTTTGTCTTTGTCTGTCCATTCCAGTTCAGCTTTGAACAAGCGCTCTTCAACAAACAATTGGCTACCAGACGCAAAATCTTCCAAGCTTTCTGAAAGCAGCAACACCGAATCTACTTCATTATCTAAAAGTACCGCTTGTTGCTTGTTGATGAGTTCACGAACATCCAACATCACACGTTGTAAGTTGCTATCAATCGTTTCCGCTTGCGCAGGCCACAACAACTTAAAGTCGTCAGCTACAATCGCCGCCATACGCGTTAAGTTAGTCGGGTTTAACCACGCGTATTTAGACACATCACCACTGGACAATGTAAGCGCTGCTACACCTTGTGCTCGCGGTGTAATTGCTTGAGCCGCATCTACTTCCACTAAACGTATGTTTCCTTGTCTTGCGTAGACGAAGGTAGGATCCGCTTGCCAGATGGATGACAGCGTTACAGCAACGGTCGCCTTTTCACCCGATTGAAGCACTTTATTCGCCCCCTTGGTACCAAACCAATTCGGCAGACGGTCAATACCGTAGCGCTTGGGTGGCAGATATTCGGTCGTAATGTCCGTGCCTTTGGTTAGCTCTGTCGCCAACGCATAAGTCACAGGTGTACTGGTTAGAATATCTTCTGCATTCACGTTCAGTGACAGCACAGAACCAGCTATTAACATACTACCAAGTACACTCACTTGAGCGGTTGCTTTTACTGAGCTAGCGATACGATTCATTAAACAAGTCATGATTACGCCTTTCTTACAATTCGGTATAGCGTTGCTGCTAAGAAAAACGTTGCAGAAACGATGATGATTGACGCGCCCGATGGCACTGGCAGTTTTAGCTCCATAGGCAGCACGGTTCCGACCAAACACGCGATGGTGGCCAGCAATGCAGACAGCAGTACAAAGCTTCCCATGCGTTTAGTCAGCAATCGAGCGGTCGCACCAGGGATCAGCAATAACGCACCCACCAAAACCGCACCCACTATCTTCACGGCTGCAATCGTGACTAAGGTAATCATCATGACAAACAAGTAATCATAGAAACTGGTGTTATAACCGCGCACCTTTGCAATATCAGGGCTGATACAAGTCAGGAGAATGCGGTTGAACGTCGGTATCAATAGCAAGATGATGATCGCGCAGCTACCTGCAAGAATCGCTAAGTCTTGGTCTGTTACGGTCAGAATCGAGCCAAACAGTACGTTTTCAAGCATGTGGATGTTGATCTTACGAGCAACGTACATCAGTAACGCCGCACCCACAGCCAAGGCTAGAGCAAGAAAAACGCCAACTAGGGTGTCGTATGGAACATTGGTTCTGTTTCTTACAAAGTGAAGAAGCAGAGCGAAGATCATACAGAAGCTAAACAGACCAATGATTGGGTTTTCTGGTGGCTCACCAAGCAAAACACCGATTGCGATACCGGTTAATGCCGCGTGTCCCACCGCTTCAGAGAAGAAAGCGAGACGCTTAGCAATCACCAAAGTACCAAGCCCACCTAACAGAGGGCCAAGTAATAACGCTGCTACTAGAGCATTGACCATAAAGGCATACATGAAGCTTTCTGATAACCACCCCGCTTCCACGCCACTAATGGCAAGTTGTCGTAACCATTCCATTACGCAACCTCCTGAGATTTAGTTATGGCAGAACCACTGCTGTAATGCTGAAAGAGACTCTCAATTTTACTAGGGTGTAAGACTTCTTCGTGTGGACCACTATCGACCAAGAATCGATTCACAACATGTACATTGGCTTCAAGACGACGCACTGCTGTGACATCGTGATGTACCGCAAGAATCGTGCGGCCTTCATCAACACATTCACGAATGAGTGATTCCAGATAACGAACGCCCTGCTCGTCCATGCCCGTCGTAGGTTCATCCAACACAAGTAAGCTCGGGTTATCCAATAACGCTTGAGCGAACAACACACGTTGCTGCTCACCACCCGATAACTGTCCCATACGGCGGTCGCTGCGTGTCGCCATACCAACGCGATCTAACTGTGCGAGTGCAAGATCCAATTGCTTAGATTTACGACGCCAAAACAATGGGATTCGCGTTTGGTTAAGCAGTACGAAGTCCATTACCGTCAAAGGTAAGCTCGATTCGAAGGTCGCTTTCTGGGGAACGTAACCAATACTTGGCTTTTCTGGCCAGTGGATATTGATTTGACCGGAGAAAGGCGTAAGGCCAAGTACAGAGCGTAGCAAAGAAGTTTTGCCGCCGCCGTTTGGTCCCATGATCACATGACACTCGCCCGCTTTAAGTTCTAACGAGATATCATCAAGAATCACGTTGTTGTCGTATTGCAGACCCAGTTTATTAATTGAGATTGATGGACCTAGCATTATGCGTTCCCGCTTTTCGCTTGGTTCGCCGCCGCAAACTTCATTGCTTCGATTAACGTTTCTAGGTTCTTCTTCATCTCAACTTCTACTTTGTCGTCTTCATATTCGCCGTGGGTCATGTGAGAGAAACGATAAAGCTGAACGCCTGTTTCCGCTTCAATCGTGTCAACAAAACGGTTTGGCATGTTTAACTCGTAGAACAGAACATCAATGCCCGATGCGCGGATCTTCTCGATCGTCTCTTGAAGTTGGCTAGCACTTGGCTCAACACCGTGTGCAGGCTCAATTACTGCCACGACATCCACCCCAAACTCTTGGAGAATGTAACCATAAGCGTTGTGCGTAGTCGCAACCTTCATGCCTGAGGTATCTAACTCACCTAAGGACAACATCGCATCACGCTTCATGAAACGAAATTGCTTAGCGTATTTACGCGCATTCTTGCGATAAAACGCAGCGTTGTCTGGGTCGAGCTTAGAAACTTCACTAGCAATGGTGTAAACCTTTTGAATCGTTGTCGAAAGCCCAACAAAGGTATGCGGGTTAACGGCACCTTGACCAACAGACTGACCAAGAGCAGGAAGTAGAGGCACTTCTTTATTCGCTTCGATCACGACTAAGTCACCACGTTGCGCGGCTGAAATCACTTTAAGTGCGAAGTCATCGTGACCAATACCGTTTACTACGATTGCATCCATTTGGCTCAATCGCTTTAAATCATTGGGTTGTGGTAAGTAGTTATGTGGGTTGAAACCTGCGTCAACCAACGGAAGAATGTTCACTTTATCGCCTACTACTGCTTTTACGTAGCTGTAGTAAGGCTGAAGCGTGATACCAATAGTCAGCTTATCACTGTCGATCTTGTATTCTTTTGCCAATGCATTGGGTGCCATGAACACCGCTAATAACGACATGAACAGAGTCATAATTCGCATAGTAATTCTCTTATTATTAGTGAGCATCGCTTTCATGATGCTGTTCAATTTCTGATTCGTTCACGACCATTTTCCAACCAGTAGACTCAAGCGTTTGTTGGTCAAAAGTAGCTGGCTGTTTCGCTACACCACCCAAGAAGATCCAGATTTCAGGAGAAACACTGTTCGCGTTTAAAATAAAGGAATCTGCAGAACCATGACCGGTTGGCGTAGCTTGTTCACTTGGTGTCACATCTTCACTTGGCGTAGAGAAATAGTAACCACGCTCGTCCAATACCCAAATATGAGAGCCTTTGCGCTTCCAACTCTGGTCTTCGACAAACGGGGCAACCCATTCATCTTTAAGTGACATGACACTTGGCCATTCGCCATCTAAGTCCATACGCAGGTCTCGGATTTCTTCATGAGCCAAACGTAGCTCTGATAGCATCGCCAAGTTTTCTTGCTCGACATCGGTAACTAAGATCTGATGATCAAGTACCGCTACGATATGAGAATCTGCTTGATGAAATGGGATAGCAACCGTGGCAAAGCTCAGAATGGCCACAATAATCAGCCCTACCCATTTGCCTTCTCTGCCTCCCGTGTCAGCACGTACACCTTGAATCATCATTTCTCGCTGATCTCAACAACGTCCACTTCAACAGGAAACTCGTGCCCTGAATCAAATACAAGGTAGAACTCAGTGTTTGGGTGTGGGAATTCAACGATAGAACGTTTATCTGTCATCTCTTTTGCAATCAAGTTGTCTTCGTAATCATACATCTCAACCGCGTAATCAATCGCTTTGCTGCCATCTGAATAGCCCGCTTCACAAGCAACGGTTTTGCCTTCAAACCAGCAGTTCATCAGTGGAAAGTGTGCTTGCGCAGGTAATGCAGCGAAACCAAGTCCCAGTGCTAAGCAAGGAGTCATTAAAGCGTTAAGTTTTGTTTTTATTGTCATGGTTCGTACCCTAGCCACAGTGCAAATTCTCAGAAGTAAACTGAGCGATAAAGGGCTCAAATGAGCCCTTAAATTTTTTGGTTCCTAATCAGGGTTCTGGCCCCGATATCACAGACTATTGAAGCAGTGCTTCGAACGTTAGGTGAACGTTCGCGCTTGCTTTGTCTGCTAGTGGGTTGTCAATCAACTCACCTTTGTAATTCGCTTTCATTACGTAACGACCCGCTACGTCTGGAGTAAACGTGATTTCACCATTCTCATCGCTCACTACGTCAATCTGTTCTTGATGGTTGCGGTAAAGTGTACCTTCACGAGTGATCTCCGCTTTCACGTCTTTCTGGATTTGACCGTTATAGAAGAACTGGAATGTTACTGGTTCGCCTTCAACGATGTCTGAAGGGTGAGTCACTGGCTTCATCTCAAGAAGCTTGCCTTCAATTTTGAACACTGAATCCGTTGGCTTGCCCACCGTGATGTAGCTTTCTGCGCGAGTGAAACTGATTTGTGTTACCACGTCACGTGATTTTTCAGGAAGCACAGAGTCACGTTCTGCTTTGTTTGCTTTAACCCATTTCACTGTGTCACGACGGCCCGCTTTGTATTGCGTGTAGTAAGACGGTTCGTTGTTGATTGCGACCTTGTGTGTCCCTTCTTCTTCAAAGTAGAAATCGAAGATTGAACGACGCTTGCCACGAATCACAAAGTTAGGACGCTCGCTGCGACCATCAGGCATGATGACATGAGCATTTTCGCTGCCAGCAGGCTTATCAAAAACAAACGTACCGTGAGATGCAGTCACGTCGAACGTTAGCCAATCACCACCTTCTTTAGATACAGTGAAGTGAGACGGCAAAATCCAACGTGGGTGAGCTTGTGCCGTTGTCGTTGCTGCTAGGCCGAATGCCATCACACCCACTAGAGCAAGTGCTTTGATTTTTGTCTGTTTCATCATGTTAAATTCCATTATTTATAATTGTTAGCCGTGTCGCTCTATCTGAGCCTACGATGACGACTGTCTATTCTGTTCAGCTTGGTTTTACTGTTCGCACTTACTATTTAGCGATGTAGTTCAGGGTGATCTCACCCGTCTCTTCCGTTGCTTTTAATTCGTAAGACGCATTTGAATCTGTGAGTGATACTTTTTGGCGAAGGTAGTTGCGGCCACCGTGTTCACGAACCACTTCGATATGAACCGTGTATTCACCTTGCTCTAACGTCTCACCGTTGTCGCTCTTACCATCCCAAACGAAACGGTACTGACCAGCAGGACGTGTCGCAGACGTCACAGCATCAACTAGCTCACGATCGTAACGGCCAACCTTTCTCCACCAGCTACGCAGATCCTTAAGCCATTCGTCTTTACCGACCCAAAGCTCGATGGTTTTCACTGACTTTCGTTCGCTGTTCTCTACCCATACCGCCACATAAGGACGTGCATACATAGACGTATCAATTTTTGGAAGCTCAAAGCTGACATCAAGTTTTGCCGTGTCAGGAATCGCTTGTGCCATACCTAGGCTTGGCAAAAGAGATAAAGCAAGAAGCGCCTTGCTCCAGTTCATTTTTTTCATTTTTAACAACCTTTTAAATCCGTTTAACCTTAAGTTCGTTCTTCAATCCAATTCATCAATCGAATCAAGCGTTAAGGCACGGCGAAAAAATAGATAACAAGTGAGATTGCAGATCCAAACACAGTCCACTTGATGGAGGTGTTCAGCGTCTTTTTCTTAGGTAACAGTAAGCACACGCCAGTGAGCACAAAGAAGATCATCAACAGTGCTGTGATATCAATGAAACATTTCCAGACCTCACCGCTATTACGGCCTTTGTGTAAGTCATTCAACAGTGCAATCACACCGTAATTCGTGGTTTCGACTTCGACCATTTCAGATGTCACGTCAACAAACACGGAAGCGTTGTAGCCTGGACCTTTGAAGTCCATAGACACTTCACCGATCAGCAACTCACCGTCTTCAATTTCGGCGTAGATATCTAAGCCAGAAGGAACACCAGATAAATTGACCTCTTCAAACAGGAATGTTTCGAAGGCTCTTTCGTCGGCTTTTAATCGCCCGTCTTGGATCGTGAACAAACTCGTAGGAAGCTCTAAAGTAGAGCGTTGAATATTGGGTTGGCTTGATTCAAATAACTCAGGTCTGTTCAAGGTGATACCTGTCACTGAGAAGAAAAGAACAACGAACAGAAGTGCCATTGAAATATAAACATGAAGTCGACGAGCCCATGATTGAACCGCCCTACTTTTTAACGACATACAAACCAATACCTATAAATTTTATGGCGACAATTTAGTTGATAATCATTCGTATTGGCATTCAATTTACATTGTTTACGTTTGCCGAGTGGCGTAAGGAAATTTACATAACATTACATGGGAAATAATCGAACTGTATGCATATTCTTGCTAACGTGTACTAGAGGGATTTGATTCGTTCTGTTAGAGGTTGTCGATAACAGGATCAAAACTCAAAAAACCTCTATCTCAACACGCTTGATTGAGATGGGTTTAAGGTAACAATTGTGGCTTTAAGGATAGAAAGTTGGGACTATTTGATCACTGGTTTGATGATAGCTAATTAAGCTTAAAAGGATTTGAAATGCGTATTATTGTTTTGGCTTTTGCTGCGCTAGTAACGGCGTGTACCAGCCAAATAGCCAGCACGGAAAAACATATTCAAAAATTCATCGGTGCAGACATAACCGATGTACAAGAACGTTATCTCACCGAACGGTCACGCCCTATCAGTTTTTGGGCTTCTCGAAACTATGCTTGGATTGAAACAAAGAAGCCGTTAGACAATGGCTATACAGTACATGCGTTCAAAAACCCTTATCGTGACTGCACCATTAATTGGATTGCTGATACCAGCGGCGTGATTCAAAGTGCAACGTCCAGCGGCACGATGTGCGAGCCTTAATTAATACACTAGAATAACAAAGATCAAAAACCTTTAACCGCCAAAAATTAAAAAGGGTGTCATTTGAACGCTCAAATGACACCCTTTTGCTGTTGTTACTTCTTACGAACAGTTTCTTATTTTCTGCTTTCTATAAACGGTTAGACGTTTCCGTTATCGCTTACCGTTCGTAGTTGAGTCAGATATTTAATCCAACCTTTTGCTTCAGAAGAAGGTTCAATGTTGTTCGCACGTTTTGCTTGAGCAAGAGCGTTATCAAGATTCTTTAGCTTGTACCAAGAACGTACTTTCGCTAACGCAACATCGGCTTGTTTGTTTTTGTCTTTTACTTTATCTAAAACAACTAACGCTCTGTCGTAGTATCCTTGTTGAACCAATAACTGAGCTACATTCCAATGATATTGAGCGTCCTTTTTAGATGCTAACATCCACACTTCAATTGCACTGTCCCACTCTTTCGCTAACTGCCAGTAGGTTGCTTGCTCAGCCAGAAGTTGAACATCGCTGTTCGCGTCATCTAACTTAGCGATCTCTTGTGCTGCACGCTCTGGAATACCGCGTTTAGCATAAAGCTGAGCCAGTAGTCTCCGGTCTGAGTTTTTCAGTTCAACACCTTGAAGATCAGCTAGTGCTAACGTGTTCAATGCATCGCGGTTACGCTCTAGTCTTAACTGAATACCCACAAGTTGACGCCACCAGTTGTCTTTTTCTGGCTGAAGTTCAATCAGGCTTTCCAGTGTTGGAATGGATTGCTTCCATTGCTTTAACTGTAGTTGTGCACCCAGTTTTAGAGACAGAGGCGACAGTTCTGATTTTGCATTGAACTTGTCACGATTACCAATCGCTACTAGTACTTTTGACCAGTTCTCGATTTGATATTCCGCTTGTGCAATTCGCATCCAAAGCACGTCTTTCTTTTCTGTCTCTGGTGCTGTTTTTACTAGCTCATAGTAATGTGGAATCGCGTTTTTGAACTGCTGATCATTTAATAACAGATCAGCAAGCATACGCTTCGTTATCCAAGCTTGTTCATCTACCAGTAAATTGGTATCGACGGCATATGTAAGCTGCTTAATCGCCTTGTCGGTTTTGCCATCTTGCCAGTAAAACACACCCAGCATACGAGCTACGTACGCTTTGTCGTAGCCTTTAGAAAGCTCCAAGCCTGCAAGTACGTCAATTGCCTGTTTAACCTGTTCATCTTGCGCAAGCTTATGCGCCTTTTGAACACGAATAGCAGTATATTGGGTTAGCTCTTGCGCCTGTGTTGTAAGGGGCATTAACAACAAGCCCACTAATATCCATATCTGTTTCATCATTTTGCCAACTTAAACTCTAGTTTCACGGTTTGACCAACCTGAGCTATCGCTTTTCCATCGACGACTTTCGGTTGATATTTCCATTTTTTAAGTGCTCTCATCGCTTCACGTTCAAACATACGACGTGGGTTTGCGTCAGTGACTTGAATGTCAATTGGGCGTCCCGTTTCATCGATGGTAAAAGACATAATCACATGGCCTTCAGCTCCGCGCTTAAGCGCTTTTGCAGGGTAACGAGGCTCTACTCGATACAAAGGCATGGCCTGTTGGTTTGACCCAAAATCAGAGAATGTCGGTGCGTTAATCGCTAGTCCATCAATGGATGTATTCAAATCCAATGAAGGTAAAGAAGACATCGAATTCAGAGGCGTAACTTCAGCTTGTGACTGAGATGTTTGCGCTTCTGGTGGCGGCTCTGGCATTTCTGGTTTTTCAGGGACTGCACGTTGTCTTCTTTGAACTTCTTGTTCTTGTTCCACCATCACCATGTTGAAACTTAACGTCTCGCTATCGTCTGGTGAGCGTTGGTGACCATTATCGACCATCCAAGCCATGAAAGAAAACAGTGCTAAGCCCAGTGCACCCGCTAGAGGTAAAGCAAGAAATAGGCGAATCATTTATGAAGATCCTCCAAGATCATCGCTTATCAGCAGCAAGCGCAATGTTTTTAACACCTGCACCTTTCGCGGCATCCATCACTTTAACAACGGTACCGTTGTAAGCGTGTTCATCCGCTTGGATTACCAAAGAAGCATCAGGTTGTTCTAGCAACAAATGTTCTAACGTCGCTTGGACACGTTCAACATCAACGACACGCTTATCAATGAAAATGTCGTTAGCAGAGGTAATCGCAACAAAGATGCCTGCATCCTTTTGGCTTACTACGTTAGAAGCTTGTGGGCGATTGACTTCAACCCCTGATTCACGAACAAATGAACTGGTCACAATAAAGAAAATAAGCATGATAAAGACAATATCAAGCATCGAAGTAAGGTCTATTTGAGCCTCTTCGTTTTTAGAATGACGTCGACCGAGTCTCATCGTTGACTCCTTAAAGATTTTTCTAATTTCAATTCTAAGCGATTACACACTTTCGCTAAGCGAGCGTGAACGAACATGCCCGCTAAAGCAGCAACCATACCTGCCATGGTTGGCAGTGTTGCTAACGAAATGCCTGAAGCCATCAATTTAGGGTCGCTGCTTCCTTGAGTCGCCATGACATCAAAGACAGAGATCATACCGGTTACGGTACCTAACAAGCCCAACATCGGGCAGATAGCCACTAACAGCTTAATAAAATTCAAGTTTTGGTTAAGCAAGATACTCGCCTGACCTAACCAACCTTCGCGAATGGCCTTAGCGTGCCAAGAAGAGTGATCTTCTCGTTCATGCCACTTTGCTATCCAAGCTTGGCGTTGCTTAGGAAAATAGAACGCAAGATAGAGCACACGTTCTACCACAAGCACCCAATACACTAGGACGACAGCCGCTAGCCACCACAGGACGAAACCGCCCTGCTCCATAAAGCTTGATAAAGACAGCAGCCAGTCACTCGTTAACCAACTTGCTGGTAATAGAGAACCCGACAAAATATCCATTACGCAGCAGTCCCAACTGGTGAAACAACTGCGTTTGATTCAACGGTCTTTTCTGCCTGCTCAGCAACAAGGCCAATACCTTGTTTCTCAAGAATATTGCGAATGTTCTCTGCTTGAGTGCTAAGAATATTGTGTGCTAGTAGAAGAGGCATCGCCGCAACAAGACCAAGTACCGTAGTTACAAGTGCCATCGAAATACCACCCGCCATTACTTTAGGGTCACCATTGCCAAACTGAGTGATCACTTGGAATGTTTCGATCATGCCGGTTACTGTTCCTAGAAGACCTAACATTGGAGCTAGTGCCGCCAATAACTTAAGCATCGACAAGCCTTTCTCTAGGTGAGTCTGCTCATCAACAACGGCTTCTAAAAGTCGTAACTCTAGTGCTTCAACCGTTTGGTTCTGCTCTTTGTTGTAAACCGCAAGAACACGACCTAGAGGGTTGTTACCCGCTTGCTCTGGGTTCTTAAGTTGAGCACGAATTTTCTGGCGAGCGATAGCCAAAGAAATACCACGAACCAATGCGATGATTAGACCAATTGCAAGCAAACCAAGAATCACTTTACCAACCACACCACCCGCTTGAAGGCGATCAGTTAGGCTTGGCGTTAGCGCTAGTTGCTCTAACATGAATCCACGAGAAGGATCGACAACCACATTAGCCACTTCACCGTTCGCGAATGAAGAAAGTGATGTTAACGTTGGACCATTTTCTGGTTGTTTAAGGTATGCGATTGCATCTTCACGTTGCGTGTTCCAACTTACATAGCCTTGGTCTGTCACTAAGCCGATCGAACCTAAACGGTAAGCATCAACCTTGTTTGTATTACCTTCACCATTAATGAATGCGATTTGAGATTTGCTCAGCTCTGAGCTCGCTTTAATCTGTTCAACCATGCTCATCCACAAACCAGTCAACTGTGGCATTGAAGGCAGAGATTTAGCATCAATGATTTGATCGACGGTTGCAGTATGCTCAGCACGATCAACACTGTTTACTGTTGAGCTAAGCTCTGCGCCAAGTTCTTTTGCGTTTTGACGAACGACACCGAATAACTCACCAAGACTACCCGTTTCTAAACGCAGTTTTTCTTCTAAACGAGCAAGGTTATTTTCGTTGTCACTGAATGTTTGAGTCAGAACATCTGTCGCACCTTGGATAGAGGTGCGCTTCGCTTCAAGCTGAGCTTTAATTGCTTTGAGCTCTTGTTCAGTCTTTTTAAAATCAGCTTCACGCACTACGTTGTGAGAAGCTTGAGTTCGACTTTCTGATTTTGCTTTATTAACGAGCTGAGCCGTTGAGTCTGAAGCTGAGAAAACAGAAAATGAAATTGACGTAATGCAAAGCAATGCTGCTAATGGCTTTAAGTTCATTACTTAACCTCCGCAACAGTTAAAGAAACAGGTAAAGTAATCAAGCTTGGCGCCGCTTGTTGGCTTGCGATGTCATAAGCTTTATCTAGCTCAGATTTCATTGAAGAATCTAGCTCTTGCCACTGAGCTTCTGTTTGATTCCAAGCCCAGTATTGGCTGCCATTTAGGTTACGAGCCACCAAAGAGATACGACCTAGGTGCAATACGTCAGCTTCGATCGTTCTGTCGTTGCTTAGTGCAACACGACCTTGGTACGCACCTAGCTTGATGCCGTAGTCCATCTCAATTTGGTAAGCTTCTAGGATACGACGATACTTTTCTGCATCACTCACATCTGCACGAGTCATCATTGCTTGCAGCTTTTCGACTCTTTCTAGACGCTGTTCTTTCTTGATTGGCACATCTTGTTCAACTAACTGCTGAAGGCCATCAATCATCTGGTACATCAGAGGCACAACACCTTGACGTGTGTATTTGATTTCGTCGATCTGCCCTTCAATGCTCTGAGCTTCTTGATTCTGGCTCTCAACCAATGCAGCAAGGTGGTCATGATAGATTTCTAGATTTTTGACTTCTTCTTGCAGACGCTCAATCTCAGCTTGCAGCATTAAAGTCGCCTGTGAGCTTTTATCAATAACCTTTTGGCTCGAAGCCGACGCGTTATTGGTCTTGTTTTGAATTGATTGAGCTTGATCCAAGCTGTTTGCCATAGAAGACGTTGCAACCAAACTGATGGCAAGCGCTAGGCTAGTTTTTAAAAGATTCATAATGGTAGTCATTTACTATAGAAGAAGGTCAAATGAATTTTATTGATAAGCACTCTCATTATCATTAAAACTCACTCTTATTACTAGGGTTATTTTTGTGAAATAGCAGAATCACGAAAGGGGAAAGTCGAAACCTTCCCCTTAACATTTAAGCTACCAATAGTAACCTACTAACAAATTAGTATTTTACCTGTAAAGTCGCCATGTAGTTACGGCCTTCGCCGACTACTACGCTGCTTGTGCTACCACCTTCAAGGTAATCTGTATCGAATAAGTTCTCTACATTAAAACGAGCAACGAAATCTAGGTTCTCGTCATACTTCATAGTATGTGCGATACCCATATCTACACGAGTATATGCGTCTTTCTTAAATGTGTTAGCGCTTTCTGTGTAACGCTCACCGACGTGGTACACGCCTAAGTTTACGTCAGTACCGTTGTTAAACGCATAAGTAGACCAGATGCTTGCAGTAAACTCTGGCACGTCAGCCGGTGTCTTACCTTCTAACGCTGGGTCATTCTTATATTCCGCATCAAGGAACATAGTAGATGCACTTAGAGACAACGCATTAGTTAGGTAGCCTGTTGCAGACAGTTCAATACCAGTATGAACCTGCTCTCCAACTTGAGAAGTACGTGTTTCTTTTCCGTTGTTAGCGTTAGGATCTACATCTTCTGTCACTTGAATGTTTGATTGAGTGATTTGGAACACCGCACCAGATACAAATAAGCGCTCGTCAAACAATTCCCACTTTGTACCAACTTCATACAAAGTACCTTTCTTAGCGTCTTGTGATTGACCGAAGTTCACATCGTCCTGGTCCGTGATTTCGCCAACTGGTTCAAAGCTTTCTGAATATACTGTGTAGATCGAACCATTCGATGCAGGTGAGTAAATTACACCTAGCTTCGGAAGAACGTTGTTAAAGCTCTCTTCTTTACCTTTGCTGCTAATAGTTTTGTCGTATGCAAAGCGCGCACCCGCAAGTACTTGCCATTGCTCATTAAGCGTTACTAGATCTTGTAGGTAGAAACCATAGTGCTTGCTTTCTGAATGAGATAGCGCGTCATCGTTATGGTAGCTGATATCTGAAGGCATATCGAAGCCATTACCACAAGCCGTTACAGCTTCAGCTTCAGTTGCGCTTGAACATGCGTAATCTTGTGAGTAAAGCTGCTTATAGTCGTAATGCAGGCCGTTAACGCCAACAAGTACTCTATGATTTACGCCCAGAGCATCAAAGTCACCAGTAAAATCAACATAGGCAGTATCGAAAGTCCATTCATCATGACGATCCGATACTTTGTAGCCGTATTCACTATTTGATGAGTTGAAGTCGACTTCATTGTCAGATTCTGTACGTTGGCGCTCATAAAACTGACGACTAACACCTGATTTAACAGACCATGTGTCATTTAGGTTTGCAGTTACTGCAACACCATAGTTTGCTACATCATTATCTGTTTGAGCAAAACGTTGATCTGTCACGGTATTAGGATCGACAACTTTACCTGTCGTGGTATCTATTTTAGAACCATTATCTAGATCGCCTAGTTCTTGTGTTCTGTCGTAGTGTAAAGAAAGCATCACATCATCGTTAATGTCGTAATCAACAAACAGACCACCAACGAAACGTTCTGTTTGTACATCCGTACCGTCGAAACGTGTGCGATAAGAATCTTGATTCTCTTGCGATATGATAGCTCGTGCTCGTAATGTTTGAGCTTCATTTAGCGAGCCACTCACATCAGCAACAGTACGCGTATAATTGTCAGAACCGATATCTTGGCTAACAGAAACTTGCGTTTCATATGTTGGTTTTTTCGACACCATGTTAACTAGGCCACCAGGTGCTGATTTACCGTAAAGAAGACCAGCAGGCCCTTTCAACACTTCTACACGCTCTAAAAGCTCAACGGGTTGGCGATAATGAGACCAGTGTTGAACACCATCACGTAGGTAACTAGAACCACTATCTAGTTCAAAACCACGTAGGTTAAAACGCTCACGGTTTGTAGATTTAGAACCAGCAGAGATAGATGCATCGTTCTTTAGAACTTCACCTAATGTGCTAGCGCGTTGTTCATCGATGATTTGCTCATCGATTACTGAAACTTGTCCCGGAGTCTCTAATTGAGTCGCCTCCATGCGCATTGCTGTTGTATTTGTGTCGGCTTTGTAACCGTAGTCACGACCTTCAACAACCATGTGCTCGTCAGTTTTTACTGTTTCTGCCAATACTGCTGGTGAAGCTAATACTGCGCCGATCACTAAAGCCAATGGGCTCTTTGAAAACATGTCCTTTACTCCGATTTTATTCTTTTAGACGAACACTTTGTTATTTATTCGATGTGTTCGTTGAACCGTTGCCGGTACCACTGAATTATTTCGGGAGAGAATATAAGTGATAACTATTACCATTTGCATTAAATTTACATTCTTTGCATTCGTAAAGTTTTGTAAAGGCCTGTCGGTGGGTCATATTTGGAGAGTTCAAGAAGCCAATTCAATACAAATAGTTAAGGCCGATGACCGTAAATCGAGTGGTTATCTTCACCGAGTTTTTTGAAACAACGATATTCGCCCAATCAATTGAAGACGTTAAGATTGATTAGAAAATCATCTCTTCTTATTTACTACCTTTGAAATGACAAATTTATGTATAAAACCCTCGATAAATGTAAATGACTAGTGAATTATTTTATTTAATCATGTTTATTTTGCATTTTTATCAGTGACTTTGATCACATCTATAATTTCAAACTCATTTTTGGTTTTTGATTTGATTATCCGACTGCTAATCTCCTGCTCACTTTGAAAAGGTATCAAAGTTATAAATAATAAGGAGTGTTCTAAATGAATACCAAGAAACCTATGTCTCTGACTGGTCGAGTAATCCTCGGTATGGTCGTAGGTATATTCACGGGATTTGCCATTCAATCCCTTTTTGCAGAAAGTGGATTTGTTAACAACTACATCGTTAACGGACTCTTTGAAGTAGGCGGACAAATTTTTGTCGCCAGTTTAAAAATGCTTGTTGTCCCATTAGTTTTCGTTTCACTAGTGTGCGGTACAAGTTCTCTTAAAGACTTATCAACTCTTGGCCGTATGGGTGGCAAAACGCTTGCACTTTATATCGGTACTACAGCCGTTGCTATCACTCTTGCATTAACTATCGGTAACCTGTTCCAACCTGGAGCTGGTGCGGATCTTACTGCTGCGAGCTCTTTCAAATCAGCGGATGCCCCTTCTTTGGGCCAAGTAATCATCGACATGTTCCCAACCAACCCTATTCAGGCGATGGCTGAGGGCAAAACGTTACAAGTTATCGTCTTTGCAGTGTTATTTGGTATCGCAATCAGTGCGGCGGGCAAACCTGGTGAACGTATCGCTGCAGTTTTCTCTGATCTAAACGAAGTGATCATGAAGCTAGTTGCGCTATTAATGAACCTTGCTCCTTACGGCGTATTCTTCTTAATGGCGAAACTGTTCTCTGGCCTTGGCTTGGGTGCAATTTGGAACCTAGCAGAATACTTCTTAGTACTTGCGGGTACCCTACTGTTACACGGTCTGGTTACGTACAGCGCTATGCTTAAAGGATTCACAGGTCTTAGCCCGATTACGTTCCTACGTAAGATGGAAGATGCAATCATGTTTGCATTCTCTACAGCATCTTCGAACGCAACCATTCCTGTAACAATGGAAACAGCGAAGAACCGCATGGGCGTAGACAACAAAGTCGCTTCTTTCACAGTACCACTAGGTGCAACTGTGAACATGGACGGCACAGCAATCATGCAAGGTGTTGCGACTGCATTTATCGCGCAAGCATATAACATCGACCTTTCAATGGGTGATTACCTAATGGTTATTCTAACGGCGACACTAGCGTCTGTTGGTACAGCAGGTGTTCCTGGAGTTGGTCTTGTTATGCTAGCGATGGTATTGAACCAAGTTGGTCTACCGCTTGAAGGTATCGCTCTAATCATGGGTGTTGACCGTCTTCTTGATATGATTCGTACCGCAGTAAACATCACAGGTGATAGTGCCGTATCTATCATCGTTGCTAAGTCTGAAGGCGCTCTTGACGAGTCTCGCTTCAACGACCCAGCAGCGGGTGAGAAAGAAGAAGAAGTTAAACTAGCTCGCCAACAGGCATAATCTAGTTTATCTAACGTTCTTGCTATCGAGTTAAAGTGTAATTAATGGCTATGCTTTAACTCAAAAAAGTAAATAAAAAAACGCCACTGCAGATGCCGTGGCGTTTTTTATTGGGTATCGCTTTTTTAAACGCAACTATACGGGGCTAGTTACATTTAATGTGTATCTCGTAGTGAAAGCTAATCACATATTGGGAACATCAAGTTCACTTTCAGCCCCCCACCTTCTCTATTTTCAGCGGTCACATGTCCATTCATCACGCCCATCGCTTCTTTCACAATCGCAAGGCCTAGACCATAACCACCAGACTGTTTATCTCGGGCTGATTCAATTCGTGTAAACGGGTCGAATATACCCGCAATCTTGTTATCAGGAATGCCATTACCGTCATCTTCTACAGATATGACACTGTAACGTTGATCGATAGTCGCTTCATACGTAGTTACCGAAATATGGGCATGCTCACCCGCATATTTAATCGCGTTGCCAACTAAATTCCCGATCACTCTTAAAAGTAATCGCTCATCAATGTTCACCATCGAAGTTGGAGTTTCTAAATCACCCACCAGCGTTTGATTAGGTTTTAAATCGTTTTGCATCTGCGCGATCAGCATCGAGCAATAATGCTCAAGGTGCATCAAGCTTGTTTTAGCATCATAACGAGAGGTTTCTAAGCGGCTAAACTCGAGTATTTCACCCACCAGCTTATTCATCTCTTCTGTTTCGCTTTCCATACGATCTAGCAAGCCTATGCTCTTCTCATCAACTTTATAGCGTAGTAAGTGCAATGCGAGGTTCTGCCTTGCTAGTGGAGTCCTGAGCTCGTGAGAGACATCTCGTATTAATCGACGCTGCTTCTCTGCGAGAGATTTGATCTCAAATGTCATGTGATCAAAGTCCACCGCGAGTTCATTGAACTCTCGTGTGTTGGATTTCAATTCAGAGACGACTTGTACCGAGAAGTCACCTTCCGCTAAGCGTCGACTCGCTTCTCGCAAACGATCCAAAGGTTGTTGTAGCCGACGAGCCATAATCAAAGAGAACAAAGACAAAATAATGAAAGCGATGAATACCTTCATCAAAGACGAGTACAAACCAAACGACTTTGCGGGATGGAACCGGTGCGGCAATTGGATAACTAGGCTTTTTCCATCATTTAAAGGTAGGCCAAAGATCGGCCTATTCACAACAGCATCCAATTGATGATCTAACGTTCTTAAGAAGCGCAACTTGAATTCAAAATGTGGGTGCATGTGCCTATGTGTGATCGGGTGATTGTCTTTTCCCAAAACAAATAGGTAATACTGCTGAGCGTTGGCCCAGTCAGCAAGTTCATCCATGTCCCCTTCTTCGATTAACACGTTAGCTTGATATGCGAGGTCTAGCATCTCTTGCTTCACAGAGTCTGGGACTTTCAATAATGCCTTCATCAAGGCCTTCTCAGCTACAGCTTGGAAAATAAAAATGCTGATAATGATAATCGTCAAGTACGAAAAAAGTTGGAATGTTAAACCATCTTTACGATTGGCGATAAAGTCAGGACAACGCAGCAGTTTTTTACTCATGCTCCTACCGACTCTAGGTAACTGTAGCCTTTACCACGAACAGTTTTAATATGTTGTTTTGACAAGCCCGCCTGCACAAGCTTTCGGCGTATATTGCTGATATGCATATCCAAATTACGATCAAAAGGACACAGTTCTTTCTTAAGTACATGGATTTGGAGATCGGATTTGGAGACAACGATGCCATCATTTTTAACGAGATAATCAAGCAGGTCTTTTTCTGTGCCAGTTAAAGGTAAACGTGATAGTTGTTCGCACAAACCATGATTAGACGAAGCCAATGATTGCCTCTGGCGTTCAAAACCCACTCGGCGCAAGATCACTTTAATACGAGTTAAGAGTTCAGGTACATTAAAAGGTTTGGCAATGTACTGATCGGCTCCAGCTTGGTAGCCATCGAGCATCGAGGCATCATCGTTAAGTGCGGTTAACATAAGAATGGGAGTAGCAAAACGCTGACAAATACGTCTTGCGACTTGAATGCCGCTTAGATTAGGAAGCATTACATCAAGCAGGACCAAATCGACTGGGTGAGATTGAATAAACTCAAGCGCGGATTCACCGCAATGAACAGTATCAACGTGATACCCCTCATTTTCTAACACTTCACCCAGTAATTCACACAACTGAATATCATCATCAACAACTAAAACGCGAGACATTAAACACACCGATAAATAAGAACTGTTTGCATTCTAATTATCGTTATTATTGATTTCAATTATAAAATGTCCGATTTACTCTATAGAAGAAAATCTTTTTCAATTGGTACAAATTTTGAGGCAGAATCGATAAGATTTTGAGCAGTTAGTCCCGGAACACCATACACTTCAACAGGTTTTTCAAAGCGGTCTTTGATTCGCTCTACGAGGATTTCAAAATCACCGTCTCCTGATACTAAAACGATCGTATCAACCGTTTCAGCGAGTTCTATAGCATCTAAAGCAATACCCACATCCCAGTCACCTTTTGCACTTCCATCTCGGCGCTGGATAAATGGTTTCAGTTTCACGTTAAAGCCCACACCACGAAGGATATGGTGAAATTGACGTTGTTTAGGATCTTGGCTTGAGATTGCATAAGCATTAGCTGCAACAACATTGCGACCTTCCGTGGCAACATACCAAAACTGGTTATAGTCGAAGTTAGAACGGTATTTGTCGCGCGTCGTATAGTAAACGTTCTGAACGTCGACCAAAATTGCTATGTTTTCCATAAATTCATACCTTTATATTTTCCGTATACCCTATTCGATTCAATTGGAAAATGCGAGTCGCTTTACTCAATAAAAATGAACTTGTCAGCGATCGTAAACGTAAATCCTATTATCTTTAGCGTAAACCTAACTATGCTTAAGGGTGGTGGTTTGTTCTTCTGTTGTGAAGAGCTCTATTCAGATGGGCTTGATTGACGCCCTAACCGGACCTTAATCAGGCTTAGCATAATAAAGGGAGGTGGGTTATGTTACACCGACAAACGGAAAAGCCGTGCGTGGCCATAAACTCAACTGGGGGAGCACAAGCAAGTACAGACTCCACAGTTTTGCCAACTCTGTATAAGTTTCTTTTTATCTGCACGGTATTGATCATGAGCCTAACCGTCAACTCAGCACTCGCCTACCCAGCCTACTCTCACTCAAAACCTTTACCGCATCGCAGCGTGATTTATTTCGCTCCGAAAGAAGATTCAGTCGTTAAAGAATTTCTGAATGAAGTCTTGATAAATAACTGTCAATTGGATGAGCGAGACGTCGTGATAATGGTCATAGCTGAGAGTGGCTACACCGTTCCAACTTGGCTAGAAGAAGAGTTTAACTTAAAGGCAGTCACCAACATTTATGAGATCCCTAAAGGATCACACACTGCAGTGCTGATTGGTAAAGATGGAAAAGAGAAGCACCGATGGAATGGCAAAACAAACTGGAAACAGATCACTAATATCATCGACGAAATGCCAATGCGCCAACAAGAAATGCAGCGACGAGGTAGCCGCTGCAGTATTTAATTATTGACTATCAAAGCAACGGCTCACGTCTTTAAGCCGAGGATCAAACGATCAGGCTTGCTCATTAAACCAGGCTAGTTTCTCATGCAGTTGGGCAACGCTACCTACAACAATCAATGCAGGGCTCTTTGCAACGCTAGCAAGTTCAGCCAAGTCTCGCAGCCCACCACGGTAAACTTTCTGCTCTTGGCGGGTACCGTTTTCGATGATCGCTACCGGCATGTCTGCACTCATACCGTTTTCGAGTAAATTCTTCTGAATGTTTGGACTCTCTTTCAAGCCCATGTAAAACACAATCGTATGGTTGTGCTGAGCAAGCGAACGCCAGTCAATATCTTCACCATCTTTCTTAAGGTGACCGGTAATAAACTGGACGCTTTGCGCGTGGTCTCGGTGCGTTAAAGGGATACCGGCATAAGCAGTTGCCCCAGCAGCAGCCGTAATACCCGGAATCACTTCAAATCTAACGTCATTTTCAGCTAACGTTTCACACTCTTCCCCGCCACGACCAAAGATAAATGAGTCTCCACCTTTAAGGCGTACTACATGTTTATTCTCTTGTGCTTTAGTAACCAATAGTTGGTTGATCTGCTCTTGAGGTACGCAGTGATGATCGAGCTTTTTACCCACATACAGCATTTCCGCTTCTGGGTTAGCCATCGCCAAGATATCTTTTGATACCAAGCGGTCATAAACCAAAACGTCTGCTTGTTGAATCACTCGTGCTGCTTTTAGTGTAAGTAAGTCTGGGTCGCCTGGACCTGCACCTACTAATGAAACAAATCCTGTGTTTCCTGTTTTAACATTCGATGGCGATACTTCTGACATGCTTTGCTCCGAAAGTTAGCTTGTTATATTTCAAGCTTAATTCTGTATGACGATTCATCGTTGTATGAATCACCAATATCCCTACTTCTTAGACTATCAGTTGTTGCCATAAAACTTCACGATTAATTCTAATCAAGATAGAAGTTTATATAACAAAACAATCTATTACGTTGGAAAACCCTGACATTTGCACCATCATCAAGCACACATTGCTCGCCTTAGGTGCACGGTTATCAAAAGTAGAGAGTGTTAAGATCAAAAAAGCCCCAAATCAACAGCTTGGGGCTTAACACACATTATTAGTTGCTCATTAACCTAGAGCTGTCTAATTACTTAGCGCCTAGAGAAGGGGCTGTTTTAGCATGAGTTAAGTATAGAGGAACACACGTCATTAGTAGACCACCAACTATGTTACCTAGGATTGTTGGGATAAGGTTGAAGTTCAACCATGTCGCGATACCGAAATCAGCGCCAAGAATCATACCTAGTGGGAATAGGAACATGTTTACTACTGTGTGCTCGAACACTAGTGCGAAGAAGATGAAGATTGGGAACCACATCATTGCTACACGGCCAGCGACAGTACGTGCTGTCATGTTACCAATCACACCTAGACATACCATTAGGTTACAAAAGATGCCGCGTACGAAACATGTGATCCATCCGTCCATGCCCATGTTTTCAAAGCCTAAGCTACGACCTGTAGAAACAGCGATGAACTTTTGAGCAACAGCGTTTGGTTCTAAAGAGAAGTTACCTGTTAATGAAACAGCAACTAGGAAAGCAACAATCAAAGAACCAATAAGGTTACCAAGACCAACAATGCCCCAACAACGAAGAATACGGCCCCAAGTAATGCCTGGGCGGTTGTCAAATTTAGCTAAAGGAGCAAGGCCGAATACGCCCGTTACTAGGTCATAACCCATTACACTTAGAATGACGAAGCCTACTGGGAACACAAGAGCGCCAACAATACCGATGCCTGTTTGCACGATAGTTGTGATAGCAACAACAACCGCAAGAGAAAGGATGATACCGGCCATAGTGCTTCGGATCAGAAGATCACGAGTACTCGTTTTGGTTTTCGCTTCACCTACATCGATCATAGTTTGAACGAATTCTGCCGGTTTAAAATCAGTAGACATAAGGTTGTCCTTAAAAAGTTAAAATTAAAAGTTAAAATTGGATAGGAAAAGGTTCTAGTTGCCGAGTTAAGGCAATATCGATAACTAGAACCCTTGAACTATCAAATCTTACTCATCCGAAGATTAAGCAGAGATTTCTACAGCACCTTTGGTAACTCGAGCTTTGTACGCTTTCACGTTGAAGTTCTCGTCTTCCATGCACGCACCTGTTGCTAGGTTAAAGCGTTGCTTCTTAAGCGGACTCGCCACCCAAAGCTCTTCTTTGTGCTCAACAATCAAACCACGTGATAACACGTTAGATTGGAAGTATGGGTCTGTGTTGCTAATCGCGAATACTTCTTCAGCCTTAGTTGGACGGAAGACAGCCACTTGCTCACCACCAACCAATGCACAAACACCTGTACCTGGGATAATGTCTTCGATCTTACAAACTTTGGTAAATGCCATGATGTCGTCTCCCAATTAAACCAGTTCAACGTGAAGGATATCGCCCTTCGCTTCAGGGTGTTTCTCTGTGAATGTCGCTGGACGGTGTTGTTCACGGCCGTCATCAACAAACACAACGTTTTCATCACGGTCATCAGCATTGATGAAGTGTGCAAAGCGTTTAAGTTGAGCTTCGTCGTTGATTGTATCTGTCCACTCACAAGCAAAGTTGTCTACTAGGCCTGCAATATCAGCTTCAAGTTGGTCGTTGATGCCAAGCTTGTTGTCTACAATCACTTCACGTAGGTAATCAACACCACCTTCTAGGTTGTCCATCCATACCGAAGTACGTTGTAGCGGCGCAGCCGTACGGATGTAGAACATCATGAAACGGTCGATATATTTGATTAGCGTTTCTTGGTCTAGGTCGCTTGCAAGTAGGTCTGCGTGACGAGGCTTCATACCACCGTTACCACATACATACATGTTCCAACCAGCGTCAGTTGCGATAATACCTAAGTCTTTACCTTGAGCTTCAGCACACTCACGAGTACAGCCAGACACACCAAACTTCATCTTATGAGGAGTTCGGATGCCTTTGTAACGGTGCTCGATCATCACGCCTAGGCCAACTGAATCTTGAACACCGTAACGGCACCAAGTTGAACCCACACATGTTTTAGCCATGCGAAGTGCTTTTGCGTAAGCTTGACCCGTTTCGTAACCTGCAGCGATTAACTTCTTCCAGATTGCTGGTAAGTCATCTTTTTGAGCACCGAATAGACCTATACGTTGTGCACCCGTTATCTTGGTGTACAAGTTATATTCAGCCGCAACGTCAGCAAGAACGCTTAGCGCTTGAGGCGTTACTTCACCACCGGCCATACGAGGGATAACAGAGTAAGTACCATCTTTTTGCATGTTACCTAGGAAGTTATCGTTGGTATCGTGCAGCTTCACTAGCTCAGGCTTAAGGATGTGTTCACCCCAGCAAGAAGCAAGGATAGAACCCGCTAGAGGCTTACATACTTCACAGCCGTAGCCTTTACCGTATTTCTCTAGCAACTCGTCGAACGTTTTGATTTCTTCGATACGAATTAAGTGGAAAAGCTCTTGGCGAGAGTAAGCAAAGTGCTCACAAACGTCGTTCTTCACTTCAACACCGGCTTTAGCAAGCTCTGCGTTTAATACTGAAGTCACAAGTGGAATACAGCCACCACAACCAGTGCCAGCACCTGTTACTGCCTTGATATCGCCAATTGTATGATGACCTTCAGCGACTGCTTGAGCAATCTTGCCTTTCGTTACATCAAAACAAGAACAAATAACTGCAGATTCAGGAAGAGAGTCTGCGCCAAGTGTTGGTTTTTCAGCACCAGCGTGTGCAGGAAGAATCAATGCATCTGGATGTTCTGGAAGGTCGATTTCGTTCAGCATTAGCTGTAGAAGATCGCCGTAATCAGACGTATCACCAACCATTACTGCACCAAGAAGCTTCTTGTTGTCTTCAGAAACGATGATACGCTTGTAGACTTCTGACTCTTCATTTTGGTAAACGTAGCTCTTACAACCAGGAGTACGACCATTTGCATCACCGATAGAGCCTACTTTCACGCCTAAAAGCTTCAGCTTCGCAGACATGTCCGCACCTTCAAATGTGCTTTCGTTACCAACAACGTGGTCAACAGCAACGGTCGCCATCTTATAACCAGGAGCAACAAGGCCGTAGAACGTTTGGTTCCAAGACGCACACTCACCGATAGCGTAAATATCTTTGTCTGTCGTTTGACAGTGATCGTTAATCTCGATACCACCGCGAGGCGCAATACCTAGACCCATTTGACGAGCAAGTTTGTCTTGTGGGCGAATACCAGCAGAGAATACGATGAAATCAGTTTCTAGCTCTGTACCGTCGGCAAAACGCATTACGTTACGAGCTTCAGTGCCTTCAGGAGCAATCTCAAGCGTGTTCTTACTTGTATGTACGTTTACGCCCATACGTTCGATTTTTTGACGAAGTTGGTTACCACCCGCCTGGTCAAGCTGCTCAGCCATTAATTTAGGGGCAAACTCAACAACGTGTGTTGTCACGCCAAGTGCTTTTAGTGCGCCTGCCGCTTCAAGACCAAGTAGACCACCACCCACAACCACACCAGACTTAGAGTTTTTAGCCGTAGCTTCAATCGCTTTCAGATCTTCGATTGTGCGGTAAACGAAACAGTCTTTACCTTCGTTGCCTTTAATTGGTGGTACGAATGGGAAAGAGCCAGTAGCAAGAACAAGTTTGTCGTATTGAATTTCACGACCAGTGCTTGAGTAAACTGTTTTCTTTTCACGGTTAACGTTGATTGCACGTTCGCCGATCAGCATGTTGATGCCGTGTTTCTCGTAGAAGCCTTCTTTAACTAAAGAAAGTTCGTCTGCAGTGTGGTGTGAAAAGTAAGAAGAAAGGTGCACACGGTCATATGCTACTCGTGGTTCTTCACAGAACACGGTGATGTCCATGTTTGTAACATCTGTCTTCTCGACTAAATCTTCGATATAGCGATGGCCGACCATCCCGTTACCGATTACGACTAGCTTCATCTTGCTCATAAGAATTCCTGAAGGTTATATATTTCTTAACTGAGCGAATAATGAATTATGAAAGAAAATGAAAATATGATGTAAATCAATTACGAAAACAAACTACCCTAAAGGGGTAGAACAAAAGAGGTAGATCTGCTTAATTATCAGGCTAAGCAAACGAATAACCGTAGGTTTAATGGGGTTTAGCGGGGTTTTATATACACTTTCTTGCACTAGATAGAATGTTGTAAATTTTCATAATAGGTTAGCAATAACGTAAGTAAATGACAATCATTTTCATTTATAGTCATAAGAACTGTAATAACCCATGAAAGCGTTACAGGTTCATGAGCAACTATGTATAAATATGAAGAACTTAATGACCCAAAGGACAGGCGCCCTTTTCCACTCCTCTTAAATTCCACTCGCGAACACCACAATTAGTTAACAGATCTTGTTTGCTGTATAGCAAATGATAGATCTCCTGAAGGGAAAACTGACAAAGAAAGTGATCACATAAGCACTATGTCCCTAGAGATGTTAGTGAACAGAGAGCAAAGATAAGAATTTTGGATGTAATGCGTAGAAGTGAAATCTCAGATAGCAAAAAGGCCAGCATTTCTGCTGGCCTTTCTACTTTGAATAGTGGAGGCGCCTCCCGGAGTC
>NZ_MCZZ01000162.1 GCF_002875705.1 Vibrio sp. 10N.261.45.E2 | reverse complement strand
CGCGATGAACCTTTTTTATTGCCTAGATTAGAGATGTTTGTATTCATATCGAAGACGTTAAGCGCAATATTTGGTTGATTAATATGAGGGCTTATTACATATTGGTGTTTAATAATTAGTCGTTTTAGTGAGTTAAGGAGAATTCACGATGAGCTTTGATACATGGATTTATTATTTATTAGCGGTGTTGATCTTAACGGCATCACCAGGCCCAAGTTCCTTGTTGTGCATGACTAAAGGTGTGCAATCTGGCTTTAAATTATCGATATTTACTGCGTTGGGTAGCTTAACTGCGATTACTGGCATTCTGACGTTATCGTTTACTAGTTTGGGTGTGATTATCGCTTCGTCGGAAGTGGTTTTTAACATTATCAAATGGACTGGTGCAGCCTATCTTATTTACCTCGGTTGGAAATCATTGCGTTCTAGCCAACAAGACTATGACAATCTATCCAGTCAACAAACCGATTCTCAGCTTGTTAAAGAAAGCGCGGTGCAACACTACCTAAGTGGTTTTATTGTTGGCGCGAGTAACCCGAAAGCGATTCTATTTTTTACCGCACTTTTCCCTCAGTTTATCGACCCGTCACTTGCTCTGTTTCCTCAGTTTGCTGTGTTTGCGTTGACCTTTGCTGTAATGGAGTTGTCTTGGTTATTAGTGTATGCCTACTTGGGCGCGAAGTCGTCAAATTGGTTGTTTGCCAAAGGCCGGGCTAAGGCTTTTAATCGCGTCACTGGAGGCGTCTTTATTGGGGCTGGGGCACTGCTTTCGACGACCAGTCGAGCATAACTTTCTGTTTTATCAGAGAGGTGAATGATTACAGAATATTCTTAATGCTGTCATAAAAGGTTAATATTAATGTGCTTGCTGCTTTTGGCGAAAAGCCGATATATTGTAGTTACACCATCACGTTCTCAAGGAGAGACATATGCAGCATCAAGAAATGATTCAACACAGTAATTTTGGCGTAATCAGTCGTACTTGGATTTTCTCTACCCTTTCTCTAGTGGGTATTCTTGCTCTAATGTAGTCAGCTTCATGGCTCTATATTCCCAGTTTTTATTATGAAATCACTTGTTAAAAAGTCTTCAAAGTTAGAACTCATTCTCTCATAAATGTGGCTTTTCTCATCAGGCTAGCCACTTAACTTTTCTTAGTAAGATCCCCTCGTAATTTACTCCCTAGTCTTCATCTTCCTCTATAAACAAGCGCAATTGCATCTCTGAAGTTGTTACAAAACTGTGATAATCTTAGGTTATCTTTTATCTACTGTGTGCCTCTCATGTCTGTCTGGGATTCTATTTCATTTAACAATCGATTTACGGCTTTACCTCGACTGTTCTATACCCCAATTCAACCAACACCGTTAAGCAATGTTCAATGGCTTGCATGGAACCACAACCTTGCGAGAGAGCTCGGCTTTCCGTCATTTGAAGATGTATCCGAAGAGTTGCTTGAGACGTTATCGGGCAATGTTGAACCTGAGCAATTCTCACCAGTAGCAATGAAATACGCAGGCCACCAATTTGGTTCTTACAATCCAGACTTAGGTGATGGAAGAGGGCTATTATTAGCTCAAATTGTCGCTAAAAGTGGTGAAACATTCGATCTACACCTAAAAGGTGCAGGTAAAACACCTTACTCGCGAATGGGAGATGGACGTGCGGTTATCCGATCGACTGTGCGTGAGTATCTTTGTAGCGAAGCGATGGCAGGGCTTAACATCCCAACCACACGTGCGTTGGCCATGATGGCCAGTGACACACCAGTGTACCGCGAGAAGCAAGAGTGGGGCGCATTGTTGGTGCGTGCTGCTGAATCACACATCCGTTTCGGCCACTTTGAACACCTTTTTTATACCAACCAATTGGCTGAGCATAAGCTGCTGGCCGATAAAGTGATTGAATGGCATTTTTCTGAGTGCCTCGGTGAAGAGAAACCCTACGCAGCCATGTTTAATCAGATTGTTGATCGTACTGCGGAAATGGTGGCGTTGTGGCAAGCGAATGGTTTTGCTCATGGGGTAATGAATACCGACAACATGTCGATCATCGGCCAAACTTTCGATTACGGTCCGTTCGCGTTTCTTGATGAATACGACCCAAGGTTGATCTGTAATCATTCTGACTACCAAGGCCGTTACGCTTTTAATCAACAGCCAAGAATCGGGATGTGGAATCTATCTGCGTTGGCGCATTCATTGTCACCGCTGATCGAGAGGGCAGATCTAGAAGCGGCACTTGAGCAGTACGAACCACAAATGAACGGGTACTTTAGCCAGATGATGCGCAGAAAACTTGGACTACTTTCGAAACAAGAAGGTGACAGTCGCTTGTTTGAATCGATGTTCGAGTTGATGTCGCAAAATAAAGTGGATTATCCAAGGTTCTTTAGAATGTTGTCGAACTTGGACACCTTGCCGCCACAGGAGGTGATTGATTTAGTTATCGATCGTGATGCAGCGAAGTTATGGCTAGATAACTACTTGCAGCGTTGTGAACTTGAGGAGTGTTCAGCTGTAGAGCGCTGCGAAAAGATGAGACAGATAAACCCTAAATATATCCTCAGAAACTACCTAGCTCAGCTTGCGATAGATAAAGCCGAACGTGGTGATAGCAGTGATATTGATGCATTAATGGTGGTGTTGGCAGATCCTTATGCGGAACATCCTGATTACGAACATTTAGCGGCGTTACCGCCAGAATGGGGCAAAGCGATGGAGATCAGCTGCTCGTCGTAAAGTGATTCGTCTAATTAAACGAGCAGATAGAGGTCACTTAGTTGTGATCTCTGTCTGTTTGTTCTTCTAATTTTACAAACATATCAATAATCAAATGCTCAACCTGCCTATACACTATGTGAATAAGTTGTAAATTTAATAGGTTTGGGCGATGCCAACAAATACTCGAATTCTCGTGGTGGATGATGACCAAGAAATCCGCGAGCTGCTGGAAGAGTACCTCACAAAATCGGGTTTCGATGTCTCTTCTGTAGGAGACGGTGTTGAACTAGAAACTCATCTGCAAAACCAAGGTTACCCTGATCTGATTCTGCTTGATGTGATGCTGCCCGGTGACGATGGTTTTACTTTGTGTCAACGCGTCCGTAAGCAATCGAATGTGCCTATCATCATGTTGACTGCGGTATCGGATGAAACTGATCAGATCATTGGCTTAGAAATTGGTGCGGATGATTACATCGCTAAGCCGTTTAGCCCTCGCCAGTTAATGGCGCGTATCAAAGCCCTGTTACGCCGTGTTCAAGTTGTCGATGATAAGCCGAGTGATTCATTGCCTAAACAGATTATCTTTGGTGATTGGACGCTCGATACCCTAGCTCATCGAATTTCTCACAATGAAAGCTCAGAAGAAATGGACTTATCGGGCAGTGACTTCTCACTGTTAATGTTGTTCCTTACTCGCCCTAATGAAGTGTTAGACCGAGATACTATCTCTTTTGCCACCAGAGGCCGTGAAGCGCTGCCTTTTGAGCGCGGCATTGATGTACAGCTTAGTCGACTGAGGAGCCGATTGGGCGATAGCGCTAAATACCCGCACTACATTAAAACCATGCGTGGCAACGGCTATATCCTTGCTGTGCCTGTTCAATATGAGCACTGAGCATGAAGTGGTTGAGAAGTTTAAAGCCAAACTCCTTAGTTGCTCGAACCTTGCTTTTGACCTTGCTAGCCGTCGTCATCGCGCAAGGTATCGCAACCTCCATTTGGTATAGCGAATCCAAACACAAGGAACTGGAAGGGATTCGTTCGGCCTCATCGAGCATGGCGAACATGTTTGCTTCAACGGTGACTTTCTTCCAGTCTTTGCCCGTCAAATATCGCCATATCGTGTTAGACCAAATTCGAAATATGGGCGGTACGCGCTTCTTCGTCTCTTTCAACAAAGAGGCGCTGATTGTGGACCCCATTCCCGATACTCGTTTAAAAACGGCCTCGATAGAAGCCATAGAAAGCGTTTTGAGTAGCAAGCTCAATAAAGTCGAATCAGTTCGGGTAGATTTTTCACGTCCAGAACACCTTCGCTTACTTAAAAATGATATCTATTTGAGTGATCTCCCTCGATCGTGGGCACATCACACCTTAACCTTAGAGCCTCTTAATCCGCCTATTTTGGTCGTTCAGATAGAGCTAGCCAGTCATGAATGGGTCTACATTGCCGCGCTGTTGCCTGCACCCTACGTAAAACTGGATGACACCATTCTTGGTCGTGAACAGGTGATCTTCTTGCTCTCTTCAACTCTGATTCTGCTGGTGTTGACCTACTTAATGATTCGCCGCCAAGTACGCCCGCTTAAAAAGCTAGCAAGGGCGGCCAATGAAATGAGCATGGATATTCAGCAGCCTCCGCTTAACGAAGAAGGGGCAACGGAACTGGTTACGGCAACTCGAGCCTTTAATCGCATGCAGCAGCGCATTCGTCGCTATGTTGCCGACCGAGAGCATTTGTTCTCGGCTATCTCTCATGACTTGAAGACGCCAATCACCCGTTTAAGGCTTCGAACCGAGCTATTGGAAAGTGAGGTCAAGAAAGACAAGTTCAACAAGGATTTGGATGAGCTTGAGATGATGGTGAAGGGGGCATTACAAGCGGTAAGAGACACAGACCTCCACGAAAACAATGCCATTATCGATCTCAACGATATGATGCTCTCCGTGATTGAATTACACAATCAATACCAAACTCAGGTCGAGTTTGAACCTGCTGTGATTGAGCCTTTGGTAGCTAAACCTTTAGCGATTAAACGCGTGCTCACCAATCTTATCGACAATGCTGTGAAATATGGACAATCCGCCGAAGTCGATATCAGCAGTGATTCAGTGTGGGTCATTGTGACGATTCAGGATCACGGCAAAGGTATCCCTGAAGACAAGTTAGAGCTGGTTTTTGAACCCTACTTTAGGCTTGCAACCGACGACCAAGGACATGGTTTAGGGCTCGGGATCTGCCGAAATATCCTGCATGGACACGGCGGAGATCTCATTATTCGCAACTCCTCTCAAGGTGGCTTAGAAGCCAAAGTCTATATCCCTAGAGGCTTAGAAGTGTAATGTAACAATTATGTTACATTGAGATTACCTTTTGTTTCAATCTTATCAATCAGAATAAGTAGACTCTTTATTGAACCGGACGTCGAGTCCGCTAAACATGGAAGATAATAATGAAAATCAATAAAACCCTACTTACTCTATCTCTTCTTACTGCCTCAACATTTTCTCAAGCTGGTGAAGTGGAAGTGCTTCACTGGTGGACTGCCGGTGGCGAAGCGAAATCCGCTGCTGTACTGAAAGAGATGATTGAACAACAAGGCCATACTTGGAAAGACTTCGCAGTTGCTGGTGGCGGCGGTGAAAGTGCGATGACTGTTTTAAAAACGCGAGCAGTATCGGGTAACCCTCCATCTGCTGCGCAGATCAAAGGTCATGATATTCAAGAGTGGGGTGGTTTAGGTTTTCTGACGTCTCTCGATGCAACAGCGAAACAAGAACAGTGGGATGAACTACTGCCAGAAGTTGTCACTAAAGTGATGAAGTGGGACGGCGAATATGTAGCGGTTCCTGTCAACGTTCACCGCGTTAACTGGCTTTGGGCGAACCCTGTTGTTTTAGAAAAATCAGGCGTTACGGTTCCAACGACATTAGATGAATTCTTTGTTGCTGCAGACAAGATCAAAGCGGCGGGCTTCATTCCACTGGCTCACGGTGGTCAACCTTGGCAAGACGCGACAGTCTTTGAAGCTGTGGCACTTGATGTTCTAGGCAGTGAAGATTACAACAAAGCATTCGTTGAACTTGATATGGACGTATTGTCTGGCGACAAAATGGTGGAAGTGTTCACCAAGTTTAAAAAGATGCGTGACTACATCGACAGTAACTCTCCAGGTCGTGATTGGAACGTCGCAACCTCTATGGTTATCAATGGCGAAGCTGCAATGCAAATCATGGGTGACTGGGCGAAAGGTGAATTTACTGCGGCAGGCAAAGTGCCGGGTAAAGATTACATCTGTGCACCAGCTCCAGGTACTGACGGCCAATTTACTTTCAATATCGATAGCTTTGCGTTCTTTGAGTTAAGCGACAAAGAAAACCAAAAGGCGCAGCAAGACCTAGCGAAAACCATTCTTACCAAAGATTTCCAAGAAGTCTTCAACCTAAACAAAGGCTCGATTCCAGTGCGCCTCGATATGGACATGTCTAAGTTCGACCAATGTGCGTTGGACTCAATGGCAACCTTCAAAGCGAGTGCGGAATCTGGCGACCTTGTACCAAGTATGGCTCACGGCCTAGCAACGACAAGCTACGCTCAAGGCGCTATCTATGACGTTGTGACTAACTTCTTCAACGAGAAAGACGCCGATCCAAAAGAAGCGGCAGCCAAGCTAGCGAAAGCAGTGAAAGCGGCTATCTAATCACACTTGGTTTAGTACCAAACCCCCAGGGTGGGTAGGCTCGTAGGGAGCCTATCTGCTCTTCACTTCTAATTCTGATATGCGTAATGCTGATGTGGTGCCGAAAGGTAAGCCATTGGCTCGATTGTGCAACAAGGATAAGTTATGGAGCATGTTTTGACTGAGTCGACTCCAAAACCCACAAGGAGCCAGCCTGCACCGAAACCGAGTTTTGCTGACAGGTTGCAACATTGGTTACCTAAAATTGTGCTGGCGCCAACTGCGTTAGTGACCGTGGTGTGTATCTACGGTTATATATTTTGGACGGCCGCATTGTCGTTCACCAACTCTCGATTTCTTCCTAGCTTCAACTTCGTTGGTTTAACCCAATATGAAAAGCTGATGGACAACGATCGTTGGATAACCTCTATCACCAACCTCGGTGTGTTTGGTTTTCTATTCATGGCGATTGCTATCTTGCTAGGTGTTGGTTTAGCTGTATTACTTGACCAGAACATCCGTCAAGAAGGCGCGATTCGTACCATCTATCTCTACCCAATGGCGTTGTCATTCATCGTGACGGGTACGGCGTGGAAATGGATTCTTAACCCGGGTCTTGGCATTGAAAAGCTGATGCAAGACTGGGGATTTACTGACTTCAAATTTGACTGGCTCGTCAATTCTGAAATGTCGGTTTACACCTTAGTGATTGCAGCACTTTGGCAGTCTTCTGGATTCGTGATGGCGATGTTCTTAGCAGGTCTGCGTGGCATCGATTCTTCAATCATCAAAGCGGCTCAAATCGATGGGGCAAGCTTACCCACTATCTATCTCAAAATCATTTTACCTTGCTTGCGCCCTGTGGTTTTCAGTGCGGTGATCATCACCTCACACATTGCAATTAAGAGCTTCGACCTTGTGACCGCAATGACGGCAGGTGGTCCCGGTTATTCATCGGATCTTCCTGCGCTATTCATGTACGCACACTCATTTACACGTGGACAAATTGGTCTTGGTGCTGCCAGTGCCATGATGATGCTTGCCGGTATTTTAGCGATTCTCGTGCCTTACCTTTACTCTGAACTTAGGGAGAAAAAGTCATGATGAATAACATCAATTTTGCTCGAATCTTTATTTATTCAGCACTGCTTTTCTTCTGCTTAGTTTATCTAATGCCGTTGTTTGTGATGGTCCTAACCTCATTCAAGACTCTACCAGACATAAAGGCAGGTAACTTGATGAGTTTACCTAAAGAGTGGGTGTTTGATGCTTGGTATAAAGCGTGGGACACCGCTTGTACTGGTGTTAAATGTGAAGGCATCAAAGGCTACTTTTGGAACTCATTCCAAATGGTGATTCCTGCGGTAGCTATCTCAACACTACTAGGTGCATTCAATGGCTACGTGGTGACGAAATGGCAATTTAGAGGCTCAAACCTGTTCTTTAGCTTGCTGTTATTTGGTTGCTTCATCCCGTTCCAAGTCGTGCTGCTACCAATGGCGACCATGCTCGGCAAGATGGGCTTGGCTAACACAACCATCGGATTGGTGATTGTGCACGTTATCTACGGCATGGCGTTTACCACTCTGTTTTTCCGTAACTTCTATATCTCGATTCCGGATGAGTTGATCAAAGCGGCAAAACTGGATGGTGCAGGCTTCTTTACCATCTTCTTTAAGATTTTATTACCGATCTCTACGCCAATCATCATGGTAACGGTGATCTGGCAGTTCACCGCAATCTGGAACGACTTCTTGTTCGGGGTGGTCTATTCGGGCTCAGAAACTCAGCCGATCACCGTGGCATTAAACAACTTAGTTAACACCAGTACGGGCGTAAAAGAATACAACGTCGACATGGCTGCCGCGATTATCGCCGCACTGCCAACACTGTTGGTGTATGTCTTCGCAGGAAAATATTTTGTTCGTGGCCTAACGGCAGGATCAGTAAAAGGATAATTACCCATGGCAACATTAGATTTAAAACAGATCCGTAAAACCTATCGCAACGCGGACAACGAAACGTTAAAGGGCATCGACATCAGTATCGATTCGGGGGAATTTTTGATACTTGTCGGCCCTTCGGGGTGTGGAAAATCCACCTTAATGAACACCATTGCTGGGTTAGAGAATATTAGCTCAGGTGAAATCGTGATTGATGGTGTAGACGTGGCGCAGGTTGAACCAAAAGACCGCGACATCGCGATGGTATTCCAGTCTTACGCGCTTTATCCAAACATGACGGTGCGCGGCAATATCGCTTTTGGCCTGAAGATTCGTAAGATGCCACAAAACGAGATCGACGCTGAAGTAAATCGTGTCGCTGAAATCTTACAAATCGAGCAACTGCTAGACCGTAAACCGTCGCAACTTTCTGGTGGTCAGCGTCAACGTGTCGCGATGGGCCGTGCTTTGGCGCGCCGTCCTAAGTTGTATCTGTTCGATGAGCCGCTCTCTAACTTGGATGCCAAGCTGCGTGTTGAGATGCGTCATCAGATAAAACGTCTGCACCAGAAGCTCAATACCACGATCGTTTATGTAACCCATGATCAGATCGAGGCAATGACATTGGCTGACCGTATCGCAGTAATGAAAGATGGCGAACTTCAACAGCTCGGTACGCCACAAGAGATCTACACTAAGCCTAACAATATGTTTGTGGCTGGCTTTATGGGTTCACCATCAATGAACTTCATTAAAACCATGGTGGATTTGGATGAGGAACAGAATCCGATTATTAAAGTGGTTGGTACTGCAGCTCAAGAACACCACATTCGTTTGCCACAAAGCATGCGTGACCAAGATGGCAAAGAGTTGGTGATTGGTTTGCGTCCAGAACACATTACCGAACAAGAGAGCGATGATGTTTCTGCCTCTACAAAGCTAGACTTGCAGCTAGAGGTATTGGAACCAACCGGGCCAGATACCATCGCGATGGTTAAAGTTAACGATCAAGAAGTCGCGTGTCGCTTGTCGCCGGAATTTGAGGTGTCAGTTGGGCAAATGGCACCGCTGCATTTTGATTTATCGAAGGCGGTATTCTTTGATGCTCAGACGGAAGCGAGAATCGAATTCTAGTCATTGAGTCGATTTTTGACTAAACGATAGCTTAAAAGTGAAAGGCAGTATCACCAAGTAATAAGTAACGTGATACTGCTTTTTTGTTTATTCGCAGCCTGTTTTTATTCCTCACAATAACAGAGGGATAACCAAGTTAAGTGCTTTAACTGCAATAATATCGCGATTTAGTCTCTCTCAGCTCTATAAAGCTGACGTAGAACAGCGTAGGATCGACTCAACTTTAGACCAAATACTAGGTTGCACTTTGGTGCATAAACAGAAGAATACATGAAACTAACAGCAAAACCCTCAGCTAGTAACGCTTTACTTATTTCTATTACGACACCGGACTTCAAAGGTGACGAAGCAAAAGAGTCTCTTGCCGAACTTGCTCGCTTAGTAACAACCCTAGGGTTTAAAGTGGTCGGTACTCAATCGCAGCACCACAGTTCAACTCAACGACAAAACGTGTTGGGGGCGGGTAAGCTGGCAGAAATTGCGCACCTAACCGGTTACCAAGGTTCGATTGAAGAAGCAGAAGATGAAGACTTCCTTGATGAGTCGGGTCTGTTTGATTCAGAAATCGACGAGCTGGATTTTGATGATCTTCCAACAGGCGATTTTCAATATGGCGCTGCCGATGTTGTGGTATTCGACTGTGATTTGAGCCCGTCTCAACTGCGTAATGTCGAATCTCACCTAGGTGTCGAAGTGTTTGACCGTACCGGTATCATCATCGAGATCTTTAGCCGTCACGCTCGAACTCGTACTGCTCGCCTGCAAGTTGAAATCGCTCGTTTAAACTACTTAGTGCCACGACTTCGTGAAGTGTCTGAGGGCGACAAAGAACGCCAAATGGGCCAAGGTGCGGGTGAAACTTCACTTGAGCTAGACCGTCGTAAAGTACGTGACCAAATTGCTGCGCTTAAACGTGAGCTAGTAAGCGTACAAGATGAAATGAAGAACCGACGCACTAAGCGCGCGGAGCTTTTCACTGTTGCTTTAGTTGGCTACACCAATGCCGGTAAGTCTTCGATGATGCGTGCAATGACAGCAACCGAAGTGGTGGGTGAAGATAAACTGTTCGCAACGCTAGACACCACGGTTCGTGCGCTTCAACCAATTACTCAGCCGCGTATCCTAGTGTCAGATACGGTGGGTTTCATCAAGAAGCTTCCACACGATCTGGTTGCTTCATTCCACTCAACGCTAGCAGAAGCCCATGATGCTTCATTGCTGCTTTATGTGGTTGATGCTTCTGACATTTCATTCCGCGCGCAACTTGATGTGGTACACGACGTATTAGCGCAAGTGGGCGTTGAAGGCAGCGAAAAACTATTGGTACTGAACAAGTGCGATAGATTGACTGAAGAACAGCAGTTAGAGCTGATTGAAGAGTTCCCAGATGCGATGCTAACGTCAACTCGTGATCCTCTGGATATCACGAAACTGCACAAGTACATCGTTGGTGTGGCTGAACAAGGTATGATCGAAGAAGAGATCACGATTCCTTATTCTGGACAAGGCATCATCGGTGAAATTCGCTCAAACATGAGTGTGGTGAAAGAAGAGTACGACTACGAACATATCAAACTTACTGTTCGTTCAAGCGCCATTGATTTAGCGCGTTTGAAAAAGCGTATGCAGAAGTCTTAATCTTTTAGCTAGCTTAAGAAGAATGACCAAAAGAAAAGCGACCAGTTAAGGTCGCTTTTTTTATTCGTTGAGCTTAATTAACTCTGTATTGAAATGCCTATGCCATTCTTTGCGTCGGCTTCCAACGTGCTAGCTCTGGATCAAGCTTGATGCCTTGAGAGGTCAGCAGGTTAACACGTGCTAAGTAAGCCGCCCCGTGCATCAGATGCTTAGCAAGATCAACGGCATTACGCTGTTGGTAATCATCTAGGTAGCTGTCTTTCGCCCATGCGTTGAATGCGCCAAGTGCAGGGCCTGCCCATACTTGGTAATCCATTTCACGACCTTGTTCGCCGGTGTTTGACCAACGGCTAGAAAGACCCAAGTACCAACGGAAGATCAACGCCATCTTACGCTTCGGGTTACCTTCAGCACGTTCGATCTGTTTAGGGTCGCGTTCGTTAAAGTGAGCCACAGTGCCAGCCCAAATATCATCCAGTGTTGAACGGAATACTTGCTTCTCTAGCTTCAGACGCTCTTCTACTGGAATCGCTTCAATTGAGTCGTAACGTGTGTATAGCTCATACAGTTTGTTTGCACGCATTGGGAATAAAGTGCCGCGTTTAACCACTTGCAGTTTCACACCCATTTCGAACATGTCTGCCGCCGGGGCCATAGTCACGTCAGCCATTTCAGTTGTCGAAAGCAGCTTACGTGTGTGTTCGCTCGCGCCAGCCTCAACACACGCTTGGTTGATTGAACCAGTAACAATGTAAGCTGCGCCCATGTTAAACGTCGCTAGAGCAGCGTCAGGCGTACCTACGCCACCACCACAACCGACACGTAGCGGAGTTTTGAATTGGTACTGTGCTTGAATTTGCTCTTTCAGTGCAAGTATTGTTGGCAGTAGTGTAACCAGTGGACGGTTATCTGTGTGACCACCAGAATCGGCTTCTGCTGTAATGTCATCAGCCATAGGAACCAGCTGTGCCAGTTCCATCTGTTCTGTTGTGATTCGGCCTTCATCAACCAAAGCTTGCAGCATTTTTACAGGAGCAGGCTGCATGAACTTACTTGCCACTTCAGTGCGGCTTACCTTAGCAATAACTTTGTTGCCAATCTGAATCTCGCCTTGTGCATCGCGGCTAAGGCCAGCGGCACGATAGTGAACGATTTGCGGTGTTAAACCTAAGAATGCAGAAGCCTCAACCGTTTTCACTTTGTGCTTCAAAAACAGCTCTACACTGCCACGTTCTAGCGCTGGTTCACTTGGACTGTGAATCAGGTTAAACGCGTAAGGGCCGTTTGGCAGTGCTGCTTGAATACGGTTAATCGCTTGCTCAACGCGAGACGGGATTAGGCCTGCCGCACCAAATGAACAAAGAATGCCAGCCTGACCAAGTGCAATTACAAGCTCTTCAGATGAGATGCCATTTGCCATTGCGCCTGCGTAGTAAGCGTATTTTACGCCGTGGCAGCGACGAAAATCTTCGTCGCCTAGGCTTTGAGTACCAAGAGCCGGAGCAAATGCGCTAACAGGTTGGCTGTTCGCAGCACTTGCTGAGTCACCCGATGTGATTTCAGCTTGTTGGCTTACGCCTAAGCCTTTTTCAGGGTGATTCACTACGTAACAAGCAAGGCTTAAATCTTTTAAGATTGTCGACATTGCCGCGTTATCGAAACGCGTTGTGTTCTCTTCGATCTGCCAAGGCCACGGAGATAGCTTTTCGTTATTGATAGTGGTTTGAGTTGTCATACTAAATTCTTTCCTAGTTCTCTGTCTCTATAACTAATGGCGGCTTATGCTTCTTCGATACAAATCGAGATGTCTTTCACTTCGTAAATACGCAGACCATCTTTGCTCAGATTTGCGTCGCCGACGATGATGCGTTTACCGTCTTCGTCTTTAATCGCAGTGATGTGTACATCCAGAGACATCTGTTTGTTCAGAGGGTTAATCTGACCACGGTATTTCCACTTAACTTCAGATTGGATTTGACCAAACTTTGGATTGCGGAAGCCAGCACCAAGATCTTTGTTTAGCGCGTAGGTTTGCATCAGCTCGATGATCGCTTCAACACCTAGAGAACCCGGCATTACTGGATCTTGATGGAAGTGAAACTGGAAGAACCAATCGCTTGGGTCAATCGTACGCTCAGCGTATAGGTAACCCAGACCGTCTTTACCACCATCGCTGGTGATCTGCACGGTATCGATAAAGTTCAAACGGCCGCCAGCCAATTTGTAGTGCTCTTGCACTTCGCCCGCAGCAGAAACAGGTGCATTGAAGTAACGAGTCGTTTTGTCTAACAGGTTGATGTTTACATCTGGCGTGCGGTTGTTGTCGATGTGCCAAGGTTGAGTCACCTTACCGTTGTCCAAACCAAGTTGGTCTTTCAGAGCTGCGCCTTTGAAGTAACCAAATACTGCTGTACCTTCGTAGAACGGCACACCGTCTGTGCTCAGTTCGAAGCTGAAGCTCTGTACGATATTAGTACCCATCATTACTGTTGAAAGCAGGCGAGAATCGTTGGTAATCGTTTTGCCACGCAAGTCGACGTTACGCAACATTTTGCCGCTGCCATCTAGGTTGCGGAAAAACAGTTCTTCACCTGGGAAGCCAAGTGTGGTGCCCATGTAGCCAGAGATGAAGCCGTTTGGCTGCAGTGAAATCTCCATCAATACCGAATAAGGCATCAAGGTGTGATGGCTGTTTTCATCAAAGTACCATGCATTTTCTGGCACTTCGTACTCTGCGATACACGATGAAGGCTTCTTGAAGTCGCCACGCTTACCGTCGATCTCAACGACTCGAGTGGTTAGCTGTAGGTCGCCACACGGAGTACGTGGTGGAATCATGCCACGGTAGATAGAGAAATCAGGGCCGAAACATTTCTCGATATCGCCAGTCGCGAATTCGAACATGTGATAAGGCGTGAACGGAACCGTATCGGGTGTGCGGTTCGGGTAATCAGGAGTCACCGGAGCTTCAACGTGTTGAAGTGGAATCACCCCTTTGTTTGGTGCAGTTTCTAGGTCTTCAATTTGAGCCATAAGTGGCGCATTTGCTGAAGCTTGTTGGTTCACTGCTGGCGTATGGCCCAAGTTTTCGATAACAGGAGTCGCGACAGCTGTTTCTAAAGAAGGTAGGTAACGAGTACATTCGTCATCTTCTTTGATCATTACACCCAAGTTTTGGAAATCAACAATCACTTTGCCGTTGAGCAAAATATCGATGTTGGCTTTCGCGTATGGACGAGGGCTTAAGCCAATTTCAGTCACTTCCATACGGTATGTCAGTTCTGCCGATTGTGGTAGCACTTGTCCACGACAGCGTACTTGTTGAGGCGCATTTTCAAGCGGTTGGAAACGACCATTTTGAACAAGTGTGTGCATGCCAAGGTGCATCATGAAGAATTGAAGCAGTTGACCACAACCTTCTGCCATCAAAGAGCCCGCCATTACTGAGTCATCTTTGAAGTGACAAGGGAAGTACCAATGCTCAGGCTCTAGCTGTTTGTGACCTTCAATCAGACCAAGTCCCCATGTGCCGCCTTGCGGTTCAACACGGCTCACTTTTTCGATCATCATGAACTTCTCTGAGCTGAAGCATAGAGATGGCTGGTGGCGATCAGATTGGTGAGTTGGGCCAAAACACTCTGCAATATTTGCAGTCAGTAGGTGGCGTAGTTCTTGGTGGTTAAACTGGGTTTTAGGGCAGTGCAGCATAGGGTCGAAGCGTTGCTTAGTTGCAAGCTGACGAGCCTTAATTTCGTCTTCAGTGTGAATCACTCCTTTGCCGTCTGCTAGCTCTTCATCAGTGAAGAAACCTGCACAACCGTTATCCATTTTCAGGATCATCTTGTCGCCAACGAAACATTCGTACGAGAAGAAGAAAAGCAGCGTGTCGCCATTGCGAGCAAAGCTGTTGATTGAGATATCGTAACGCAGTGTATCGCCACCACGAGGCAAGTCACCAAGGAAGGTTAATGTGCAATCAAGCAGGCGATAAACACGCTCGCCTTTGTTTTCAAAATCAATGCCTAGGTAGCTGATCAGCATCAGGTCACATTGACCAGATTCAACCGCTACAGCCCAAGGGATCTGACCATCGACAAGATACGGCGCATCAACTGGGATGTCGTATTCGGTGGTCATTGTGCTTGGCTTGTACTCGTTAACGGTCGCGTTGAGCTTAGTTACACGAGAAACCAATAGGTAGTCGGTGGTTGGCAAACGAACGCGGCGCGAGTAGCTATCGATGATCGCATAATCAGGGCCAAATACGTTAGCGATGTCGCCTTCAGCGTATTCAACCAGATCATCGTAATCCCAGATACACGGCTTACGGATAGGTTTTACTGGTGCTGGCGTTGCAAGTACGTTGACTGGCGTTGACTGAACCTGAGCCGGTTGAGCTTGAACAGACTGAGCTGATGCTTCGGCTGAGCTATCTAAACCAGACGTAATTGCGTTTAACTGTGCTTTTAGTAGCGCATCAGCCATTTGCATGCCTTGGGCACGAGTGTGCAGGAATGCTTTGTGTACTTGCTGGGCTGCTTGCTGGTTTTGAGCAAAAGCTTGGTTGTGTGGTGTTACAGACGGTTGTAATGCAGCATCCGTCTTAGCGTCGATTTGAGACGCGCCATTTTTAGCGGATAGGACATGAGTCATATTGCTGTGGTTACCTGTTAGCTGACTGTGGCGAGTTGGCGCCAGAGTAGGGGATACTGATGTAGGAATTTCGAGTACTGGCTCTAGCGCGTTCTGAGCTAATGCTTTCTTCTCTAACTCTTTTTGCGCAAGGGCTGCTTGAATGTGTGCGGTCGTTGGAATCGACGCCACTCTTGCTGCTTTTTTGCCAGAAGCTTTCTGTTGAATCGTTGCCAAATTAGTTACTGGGGTTTGGGCAATATGTTGATAAATATCGCGACCACCGAGAGTGACTTGCTTAACCAATTGACGCTTAGCATCACTCGCCAGTTCACTGCTTAAACGAACCGATAGTGATTGAGATTCAATACTCGATTGGCTGAGTAGCAGCTGTGAACATTGTCCTTCGCTGATGTTGGCAACAATCGCGCTCTTAGAGCTGACATTTGGATTAAGAGTCTCAAGGTTCAGGTTGAGCAGACCGTGTAGCAGGCTTGCCATGCCAGAAGCTGCAGAGCAGTGACCCACACGTTGACTTGCTTGAGTAGTCTTGGTAACCCCTAAGTTGAGAGATACAAACTCGTGTGATGAAGGTTCTGGTGCATGGTTAAGCTCAAGCAGAGATACATCGTTTGAGCTCATGCCGACTTGAGTCAGTAACTGATCAGCAACGGCGTTGTTACGCTCGCTTGAACCAAACGCCAATGCGTTGATGCTGCCGTAAGCTGTATCTTGGTTGCTTGTTACTCGACTCTCTTCAACAAGAACGATTGCACCAGCGCCTTCACCGACATTCCAACTGCCCTCTTGCGGCTGTCCGAATTTTGGATCAAGCGACACTGGGCTCATGCTGTTCTTCAGAATCACATGTTCCGCACTGCCGCTTAGGTCGACGGCTGCAATTACCACGGCATCCATGGATTCTTGCGACATTAGGTTTTGCGCGACATCGATACAACGAGCAACTGACTGTTCAGCGGCTGAAATCGTAAAGGCAGGGCCGTTAAAGTCCCACAATGAAGAGATGCGCGAAGCCATGATATTGCCGATGAAACTGGTGTATTGGTTCAGCTTGGCTGCGTCCATCACACTGTCCATCGCAATGGTTTCTAGCGATTGGTATTCGTCTTGTGTTAGCTCAATACCCATGTTGGCAAAGCTGTCAGCCAGTTGGCTATGCAGGTTTACGCGTCCACGGAATTGGTGCATCTCCAGCTCAGTTTCCATCGCAACGAGTACTGCCACCTTTTGGCCTGCCACGAGCTTGGCATCTTTGATGGCTTCGTCTGCGACTTTCATCAGTAGCAACTGCTGAGAGATCAAACGGTCATCTTCATTAGGCGGTACTTTGAAGCGAAGGAAATCGAGGTCGAATTGATCGATGTAAGCCCCATTCGGAATGCCGTGTAAACCAAACTGATTCAGAAGTTCTGGATGTTGGTCTAAACCTTTCCAGCGCTTCTTCGGCAAAGCAATGAAAGCATCGTTGTTAGTCTCAATCGCAGTGTTCAGCGCGTTGATGCTTTGCAGAGAACCGAAGTGAGACGCTAGGCCTGTAATGCTTAAATTAGGCGATTGTAGGCTTGGAGACGCTGATTCTAGCGTCTGGTTTACATGACTCGTATCTGAATACGCTTCAAGCAGTAAGTGAGCATTACAACCACCGAAACCAAAGACGGAAACACCCGCGCAGCGCTCTGAGTTGCCCGCTTTACTTGGCCAAGGTTGCACTTGTGTTGGTAGCGTCTGTGAGCCAAATAAACCTTCTGGTGACGATAGTGGTTTGTCCAAATTAATACTTGGTGGAAGCAGACCTTCTTTCATCGCAAAGATCATCTTCATGATCCCCGGCATACCCGCCGCAGTCAGCAAGTGACCGAGGTTTGACTTGGCAGAGCCAATCAATGGCGGGTTAGAACCACTCAATTTCTCAGTAAAGAATCGCTCCATTGAGGTTAACTCAACCTTGTCACCTAATGGTGTGCCGGTTGCGTGACACTCAATCACTTCGATGCTGTCTGGTGATAGGTTTGAAGCCTCGTAAGCGCGTTCAAAGGCTTGTACTTGTCCTTTGCTATTTGGGCTTAATACGAATTGACCGCGCCCATCATTTGATAAGCCAATACCGCTGACGACTGCATAGATGTTGTCGCCATCACGCTCTGCATCAGCTAAGCGTTTTAGGACTAACACACCAGCACCTTCACCAGCAAATAAGCCTTTACTGTTGCTATCAAACGGAACCGAAACACCGTGGTCTGGGTAAGCGTGGAAGATGGAAAAACCCATGTTGATGAAGAATGGGTCTGCTCCCGATACTGCGCCTGCCAACATCATGTCGGCTTTGCCTGTGTTTAAGTAATCACACGCTAACTTCAATGAATATACTGAACTTGCACATGCTGCATCTAGGCTAAGTTGCACGTTGCCTAAACCCAATGCATCAGCCACTAACTTAGAGGCATTATGTGCCGCAGCACCGTTGATCGGGTTGAGGTCTTGAGCGTTTTCATTGGTTGGTAGCAATGAAAATTGGTCATTAGCCAATTTACCTTTAAGTGCTTTCTCGACCACCGAGTGATACATCGGCAGAAACAGATCGTTTGAGCGTGTGGTTGGGAACGAAAGGGCACCCATGATCACGCCTGTGCGTTCTAAAACATCGGCATTCAGATCAATGCCAGCGTCGACTAAAGCCTTACGACTGGTATCCAAAGCCCAAAGGAAACTTTGGTCGACACCTTTGAATGACTCAGCCGTTAAGCGGTAGCCATTGCTATCGAAATTGAAGCTTTCGATGTAGCCGCCTTTATCACAGTAAAAGCGGTCTGACTCACCTTGCACACCCTGATAGCTTTCAGGTTTAGCGCCTAACTTTTCAGCGCTTAATGTGGTTCGAGAATCTTTTTTATTCAGCAAGTTTTGCCAGAAGTCTTTTGGCGTGTCAGCTTCTGGATATTGGTTAGCAATACCGACAATCGCGATCTTATTGCATTTCACTTGCTGCTTATTTTGAGCCTGATGTTGAGAACTCATACTAGCTCTCCTTGATGATTTACTGCACTGCTTTGAGGTACACCATTTAATTGCTTAGCGGCGGTGATCTGTTGCTCTAGCCCTTGAATAAGTGGCTCGACAGACAGTGGAATTTGATGAGTAATGAGCTGACCAATGCATTTGATGAGCGTGACAATATCGTCGCCACCCTTGGCATTGGAAGCGATTGAGCAGTACTGGTCTGCTACGTTGTCGCTGCGGTTGATCTTGTCGATCAATGTGCTGGTTTGACGATCGGCACCCACTTCAACAAACAGGCGAGCACCTTGCTGACGTGCACTCTGGATCAACGCGGTGAAATCCAGCGTCGAACAGAAGGTGTCGGCAATCGAAAGGGCGATGCTGTCGATGTCGATATTGATTGGTGCGCCCGTCGGTAGACCTGCAGCACTGATAAAGCGAATATGCTTTGGCAACTCGTCGAACAGTGGTTGAGTGTAAAACTCTCGCACTTGGTTATGCTGACTCAGTGCTGGTGTGGTGTGCATTGCAGTAACACGGTTTGCGGCAATACCACGTTTACCAAGCTTTTTTAGTAGAGCACGACAAGTGCTTTCACAACCGGCCAGTACGCAGGTGTCACCTTGGATAATGGCAAGGTAAGCACGTGGAAACTCCGGTAACAGAGCCTCTATCGCTTGCGCATCACTGCGAACCACAAAGCTATTCCATTGGATGCTTTCGTCGCTGCTCAGCTGCCAATCTTGACGCACTGCGGTGAGTTCGCCAGAAATAGCCGTCGTGAAAATAGGGCTAGTTTGGGTCATCTCAATCAGCGCATGTGGATTTTTCCAAACATTTAAGCTGGCCCACATTGAGGCTTCACCCTTGGAGTAACCCAAGGCGAAATCTGGCTGCACTTTGAATTCCTCACACAAGAGTTGCGTCAGTAAATAACTACTGCCGACACCTGCAATTGCCAATTCACTGAGCGACATTTCTTGCGTGTCTTCAGCGTAGGTTTTGTCAGCCTGCAGCATCTCTTTCAAGTTCCCTTCACGTTCTAAACGAGCAAATAACTGTGGGAAATGGTGGTGAAATTCGCGCAACATACCGGGATAAACCGTGCCAACACCAGGGTAAACAAATGCAACGCCACCTTTACTTTGAGGCATCGGTGAGAAACAACTGCCCGCTGGGGTTTTGTAATGGCTATTGTCTGCCATTACTTTTGGCAACGCATTTTCTAGCGCTGTGATCTCTTGTAGTGCTGCCTCAATTGAAGCGGCCTGAATCACGATATTCGCACCACGGTCAGCATTGTGCTGAACGCTTTGGAAATGACTTAGGTTTGACTGCATCAAGGTAGCGATAGCAAGTTCGCTGTCAGCCGAATCGCTAATGTATTTAAGCTCATCTCTTAATGAGGCTAACTGAGAAACCAATTCAGCTTGCTCACGACCTGAAATTACAAACATCAAACGTTCGCTGGATAGCAATGATTTTGGTTTTTGTAACCCTGTCGCTTGAGTCAATATCAGGCTGGTGGATTGTTGGCTATCGTCATTGAAGGTCAATGAAGCAACACGCGCTTTGTTCGGCTCAGTAAACCAATAATGACTCGGTAATGAGCGGCTCGATATCGCATTAACCATATTCAACAATTTATTAAACTGCTGCGAAGCTGATAGGGCTGAGTATTGTTGTTGGTGGCTTAGATCTGTAGCGGGGCGGCGTGCAATATCCAGAGCAAGCTGAACGCTACCTTCGATAGCTGTATCTACAAAACCCGCTAAATTCGCGTGTGGGTGAATTTTATTCTGAGCAGCGGTCAGTGCACTCAACATCACTAAGGAATGCGAGTTAGATTCTAAGCAGAGCTTAACTACACTGCCTTGATTGACTGCCTCAATCGCTTGAGCAAGAGCTTGATTAAAATTGCCATCAACCACAACCGTAGTCATTTCAGGGAATGAAGATAATAAGTCGGCAGAAAGCTCAGCCGCGTTTGCTGGCTGAGCTAAAAGAGCGATGCGCAATGGCATCGCTTTATTAGTAGGAACAGTCACTATGACAATTGCTCCTTTTCTGTTTTCTTATTTGTTTTCGGCTTACTCGCTACAGTTGAGCTAGACTTCGGCAAAAATGCGTCATTTAAGCTCTTGCTGATGGTGACTTTTGCGCCTTTCATTACCGCGCTTAAACGACCATCTTGATGGTAAAGCGAGATATCAGCTTGCAGTGAACGAGCGGTGCTTTTTATTACGCTGAGCTCTAGCCAACCTTGGTCACCATTGTGCATCGGTGCGTAACAAATAAACTCACCGATTGCAGACGGTAGACTTGCTGCGCCGTACTTCAATCGAGCCCATACCAGCATTGCCTGCAGTAAATAATCTTCTGCAAATGGTTGGCTATCACCAAAACCTTGCTTAGGAATAAATGATCCGCAGTCGCTGTTTTCAACCTGAGGCAACTGGCATTGAGCCAATAAGCCTAAGTCGTCAAAGCGTTCAACTGAGGTAATACCTTGCAGTCTCGGTCCATGAAACAGAGTGCCGTCACTGTATAGAGCTTGTGCCGTTGTTACAGGTGCTGAAGTGTTGGCCTCAAAGCGCTTTGTCGACGCTTGTTGAACATCTTCAGAAACTTGCACAGAGGCAACTTGCAACTGAGCTTGATACTGTGGTCGCCCTTGGCAACTGATCACCGCTTTTAGCTGATCTTTTGATTTAGCATCAGAAGAAAGAACCAGTTTTAGCTCTTGCACTTCATCAGTATCAAAAATCACACCCTTAAGCAGTTTGTAGTTGTGAACGCTAACGTTCACCCCTAACAGTTGCTCAGCCACTTCACGCATCCATTGGATGGCACACACTGTCGGTAACACTGGGTTACCGGCAATGCAGTGATCTTGAATGAAAGGCAATGCCTTAGGATCAAGATGACGTGTCACAGTGATGCTTGTATTCAGCGGACTCTCTGCAAGATGCACAGACTCCGCATTAAGCTTTTTTACAGCAGCTTCCTTGTTGTCAGAACCTTGCATGCTCGTACCAACCAACAGTTGAATGCCAGTTTCGTTCAGTAGTTGAGAACTAAACAGCTCTGCACCTGCTTGAAGAGGAATCACGTACACACCGCGCTCTGTGAACATACGTTTCAGTGCTGCGTTGACCATGCCACCGTCCCACGGTCCCCAGTTGAAGCTCATCACTTTCGCTTGAGGGTTACGAGCAGACAGTTGTAGAGCCGCCTTGTTTAGGATCTCGTTAGACATCGAGTAATCACTTTGGCCTGTGTTTCCGTAGAAACCCGCCGCCGAAGAGAACATCGCAATCAGTTTTAGCTTGCTGCTATCAAGACCACCAAGAACCGCTTCTAGTCCGCCCACTTTCGTGCCGTAAACCATGTTCAGTTCATCAAGTGTTTTGTCTTGAATGTGTTTGTCAGCCAGTACACCTGCACCGTGGATAAGCCCCGTGATGCCGTCGAAATTCGCCAGTGTTTTCGCTACCGACTCATGGTTCGACACATCTAGGCTTAGGTACTCAGCGCTCGCGCCAATCTCATTGAAAGCGGCAAGTGCTGCGTTGATTTCAAGGCTGCTCAATACCGGTTTTAGCAAGGCATCAACTTTCTTCGGCGTTGGCTTATCACCCGTAGCTTGTAGGTGCGCAATCGCTGCCGGTTTCAGCTCTTTCTCTTGCTTGCCTTGTGCCCACTGAGGTAGCTCAGCTGAAGTAATATGCTTACTACGTCCTGCAAGAATGAAGTGAGACTTACATTGCTTAGCAAGCGTCAGTGCACATTCAAACGTCACGCCTTTAGCGCCACCCGTCACCAGAACCTTGTCGCTCTTGGTGAGTTGAGCACCTGTGTTTTTAGTTTGTGCAGCACCCGGTGTTGCCGCAATCAATGTTGAACGACCAGATTCCCCGTTTTCTGCATGGCTAAGGCCGATTTCAACCGTGTTGGTATCGATATCGAACAGTTCGCCTATGATAGCTTCAGCTAGGTGACGAGCATCAATAGAAGCGTCAGCATCCAATGCGCGGCAGAACACGTTTGGCCATTCATGGCTTAGTGTCTTAGTTAGACCAGACAGCGCGGCTTGGTTAAGTTCCGCATTCATCAATTGCTTAGTATCTAGGTAACCAAAGCCACCATCGATACGGCTTAGTGTGAAGAACACACTGCGACCAGAAACGGCATTCAGTTGGCCATTTAGGTGCTTGGCGAATAAGAACGCTGTGGTCAGTGAAGTTCTTGAGTCTGCATTCAAGTTAACCGCTTGCTCGTTGCTTTGTTTCGCATCAACGATAGCTTGTAAATGAATGAAGCCAGCAATCACTTTGTTCGACGCTTTAAGGTCTGCTTCGATGTCGTTAATCACTGCTGTCACACTAGCATCATCGATGCTGTTGAGTGTGTAGCTTGCGATTTCACTGTTTAAAGGTGACGCGGCAGAAAGAGCACTACGCACTACAGCAACTTGAATGCCGTTTGCGGTCAACTTTTCTGCTAGAACACCAGCGTTGTGACCATCATCTGTGATCACGACACAAGCGTCTTTTGAGAAACAATCGACGAGTTTATCTGCCGCTGGTAGCTTTTTTAGCGCTACCTCATTGTGTGGAGGAAGTTCCGCTGTCGCTGTTTCTGCGATAGGCGTTACTGATTCAGCTTTTGGAGTCGCTACGGGTGCAGCAGCGGATAGCTTGCTTTGCATGTAAGTAACGATTTCACCAAGCGTACGACACTCAGCTAGGTCTTCAGGGTTTAGTTCTGGCAGTGTTGGTAGCTGGTCTTGAACTGTACCTAGGATCTCAACGCGTTTGATAGAGTCGATACCAAGGTCTGCTTCCATGTCCATCGCTAGGTCGAGCATTTCTGCGGGGTAGCCAGTTTTATCGGCAACCACTTCCATCATTGTTGATTGTACATGAGCAGGATTTAGGTCGTTGCTTGCGCTTTCTACAGCGGTTGCAGTTGCTTCTGGAGCCGTTTCTGGACTAGGAGCTAACTTGCTGTTCATGCCTTTAGTATTCATGTAAGCAACAATTTCACCCAGAGTACGACACTCAGCTAGGTCTTCAGGATTTAGCTCTGGCAATGTTGGTAGCTGGTCTTGAACTGTACCTAGGATTTCAACACGTTTGATTGAGTCGATACCAAGGTCAGCTTCCATGTCCATTGCTAGGTCGAGCATTTCTGTTGGGTAGCCCGTTTTATCCGCTACTACGCTCAACATTGTGCTTTGAACTTGTTCTGCGTTTAAACCGTTTGATACTGCTTGTACTGGTGCAGATGCTTGAGCCGCTGCTGGAGCAGAAGCCGGAAGCTTACTGTTCATGTAGTCGACTATCTCGCCTAGAGTGCGACATTCAGCTAAGTCTTCAGGGTTGAGCTCTGGAAGAGACGGTAGCTCGTCTTGAACTGTCCCTAGAATTTCAACACGCTTGATTGAGTCGATACCAAGGTCAGCTTCCATATCCATTGCTAGGTCTAGCATTTCAGTCGGATAGCCCGTCTTCTCTGCTACCACTTCTAACATGGTTTTTTGAACGACAGCCGCATCTAGACCATTGCCAGTTGTTGCCGGAGCAACTACTGGTGCTTGTGAAGACACAGGAGCAGAAGCTGGAAGCTTGCTGTTCATGTAGTTAACGATTTCGCCAAGAGTACGACACTCAGCTAAGTCTTCAGGGTTTAGCACTGGAAGAGTAGGCAGTTCATCTTGAACCGTACCAAGAATCTCAACATGCTTGATTGAATCGATACCAAGGTCAGCTTCCATATCCATTTCTAGATCAAGCATTTCCGTTGGGTAACCTGTCTTCTCAGCCACCACTTCTAGCATGGTTTGCTGAACGACTTTTGCATCAAGACCGTTAGCTGCTTGAACAGGAGCGGTTGCGCTTGGCTGTGCTGCCACAGGCGCTGATGCTGGCATCTTGCTGTTCATGTAGGTAACGATTTCACCAAGAGTACGACACTCAGCTAAATCTTCAGGGTTTAGCTCAGGTAGGTTCGGCATTTCGTCTTGAACGGTACCAAGGATCTCTACGCGCTTGATTGAGTCGATACCAAGGTCTGCTTCCATGTCCATTTCTAGATCAAGCATCTCCGTTGGGTAACCCGTTTTCTCGGCGACCACTTCTAGCATCACTTTTTCAGCATCTGCTGATTGTACTGCTACTGGTGCAGCCACAGGAGCTGGTTGTGCTTTAACTGGCACAGGCTGAGCTGCAACAGGCGCTGCCGCTTGAGCCGCTACTTGCGGTGCAGGAGCTGCTTTCTGTACTGGAGCTTTCTGAGTTGTTGTATTTTGAACCGGCGCAGCTTGAACAGACTGAGCTTGTACAGAAGTCGCTTGTACTTGAGCTACAGGCTGTTGGACGATAGCTGCTGGAGTAGTTTGAGTAGTTGGAGCTTTAATCGCTGGCTGAGCATTTACTGGCGCAACTAAGGTTGGTTGTGCCGTTTGTACTGAACCTTGCGTCAGCATATTAAGTGCTGAGTTGTTGCTGTGCGCTTGCATCTCTAGGTAATGAGCGTGCGCTTTTAGCGTTTCAGTTTGGTGCTGGTGGAACATATCCATAGAACGTTGTAGGTTCTCAGGAATTGCTACGCCAGCTGTTGCCATTTTCGCTTGCTCAGACATTAGGGTGTTGAATGTGTCACCGTATTGCTGAGGAATCGCCAAGAATTGCTGATGTACTTCTGCTGCTTGTTGTTGAGCATTGAAGAACGATTGCAGTGAAGACTCATCAACGGTTACTGAAGCTGTTGGTTGACTAGTCGCTGGGGCTGTTTGAACCACTTGTGGCTGTTGAGCTGCTGTTACTACTTGTGCTCTTGGTGCTGGAGCAGCTGACTGTTGTACATTTGAAGCTTGAGGAGCAGCCACAGGTACTTCAACGATTTCTGTTTTAATCACTTCTTTTTCCACGATTTTCTCGACTTCAACTTTCACTTCAACAATCTCAGTCTTTTCGGTTACGTTGCCCGAAGCCAGTGATTGATCCATTTTCTTACGAGTAGCAGGGCTGATGTAGTTGGTTGCATTCAGCTTGATGTTCATTGGTGATGCCTTTGCAGGTTCAGCAATGTCAGCTTGGTAAGGGTCAATGTTGTCTAATGAAACACCCGCCACGCACAGTTGAACCGCAGCTAAACGAAGCTGTTGGTCACTGTCGCCTTTAGGGCTTGGGTTGATGCTGATTGCGTAAAGCTCTTCGTTCTTATCAGCCAATGTTTTCTCAACCAGCTTTTGAAGAATGTTCTTCGGACCGAACTCAACGAATACGCGCGCGCCTGCTTCATACATAGCTTCAATTTGCTCGCTGAAACGAACCGATTGCAACATGTGTTGCTTGAACGCTTTTTTGATCGCTTTAGCGTCTTTGCTGTGCAGTTTGCCCGTTGCGTTTGAGTAAAGCGGCAGCGTTGGAGCGCTGAATGCAGCTTTATCAATTGCAGCTGCAAATGGTTTTTGAGCGTGAGCAACAAGCGGTGTATGGAAAGCGCCAGAAACAGGCAGAGCAATCGCTTTGAAGCCTTGTTCAGTTAGCGCTTGTGCTGCTTGTTGAACCGTCGCAGTTGGACCTGCAATAACCAGTTGAGTCGGAGCGTTGTAGTTGGCAATACTCACGCCTTCAAATTGGCTGATGCAGCTTTCAACGGCTGGAAGTTTGTCTGCATCTAGGATGACCGCAAACATAGTACCGCTGTCGCCCTGTTCTGGTGTCGCTGCCATCGCATCGCCACGAGCGAAAGCTAGCTGGTAGCAATCGTCCTGCGAGATAACACCCGATGCGCATAGTGCACTTAGCTCACCAAAGCTGTGACCTGCGACCATGTCAGCTTTGAAGCCAGCTTGAGTCATGATGTCGAACTGACCCATAGACACAGTACCAATCGCACTTTGCGCATTGGCCGTGTTGGTTAACACCGCTTCTTGAGCTTTGGTTGCTTCTGGTGTGAAGGTTGGAATTGGGAACAGAATTTGCGACAGAGCCGTTTTCTTGTGTTGACCAAATACTTGATCCGCTTGAGCAAGCTGCTGACGCATTTCAGGGTAATGACAAGCAAGCTCGCGACCCATATTTAGGTATTGCGAACCTTGACCTGCAAATAGCGCTGCCACTTTACCTGCGCCGTTTTCTGCAATCAGTGCCGACTCACGGTAGCTAATGCCGTTTGGCATCTGCCAATGTGTTTTGGTTTGGCTCTCAAGCATTGAAAGGGCTTGAGTCAGTTGCGCTTGAAGGTCTGCTTGGTCAGTCACGACTAAACCAATACGAGCATGCTTAGCGTCAATTTCGCGTAGAGCGTGCTGCTCAGCAAGCGCTTCCAGTTTGAACGCAGCGTCTGCAGCTTGAGTTGAAACTTGTTTTAGCTCATTGATCAGTGCTTGACGAGATTCCGCGCTGAATAACAGAGTTTGCGGTACTTGGCGCTGACGGTATTTGTCACCGCGAGCGTGTTCTGGCGTGTACTCTTCTAATACAACGTGGAAGTTCGTACCACCAAAACCAAATGAGCTGATACCTGCACGGCGTGGTGTGCCGTCGATACGCTGCATCCAAGGGCGCGTTTGTGTGTTTAGGTAGAAGGGCGAGTTCTCGATATCCAACTTAGGATTCGGAGCCGATACGTTAATCGTTGGCGGCAGAACTTTGTGGTGCAGTGCTAATGCAGCTTTGATTAAACCTGCAGTACCCGCAGTTGATTTGGTGTGACCTATTTGAGATTTCACAGAACCTAACGCAATGTGTTGCTTCTCTTCGTTGTTCTCACTGAATACTGAGTTTAAGCCACCAAATTCAGCAACATCACCCGCTGCAGTACCTGTGCCGTGCGCTTCTAGCAGGCCCAGTGTGTGCGGTGCGAATCCAGCATCGTCGTAAGCGCGTTTTAGTGCTTTTGCTTGTCCTTCTGGGCGAGGCGCGTAGATACTCTTGAACTTACCATCCGAAGAAGAACCGACACCTTTAATCACTGAGTAGATTCTGTCGCCATCGCGCTCTGCATCTTCAAGGCGCTTAAGAGCAACCATGCCGATACCTTCACCAATCATCATCCCTTTTGAGTCGATGTCGAAAGGTTGAATGGTTTCATTAGTGGTGAATGCTGGCGTTTTCGAGAAGCTCATGTACATGGTTGGTGAGTTATCGGTACACACACCACCTGTGATCATCATTTCACTGCGGCCTTCAACTAGCTCGCTCAGTGCCATGCGCATAGCGGCTAGAGAACCTGCACAAGCAGCGTCTACTACACAGTTGATGCCACCAAGGTCAAAGCGGTTAGCGATACGACCTGAAATTACGTTACCCAATGAACCTGGGAATGAGTTCTCTTCCCAGTGGATGTATTGGTCTTGGAATTTTTTGATCAGCATTTCGCTGTCTTCGTCGTTGATACCACTGCTCTTGAATACTTTTTTCAAAACAGGGTATTGAAGACGAGCGTTAAGGCTTTGAGCGATCTTCTGACCACCACCCACACCGAGCGTGATACCGATCTTATCGCGATCGTAGCCTTCTGGCAGTTTGGCATCTTCAAGTACTTCTTTTGCCACGATCAGAGAAAGCAGCTGTGACGTATCAGTCAGTTCAAGGATATTTGGCGGAAGGCCGAACTCCATTGGGTTGAAGTCGACTTCAGGGATGAAACCACCGCGCTTACAATAAGATTTGTCTGGCGTCGTGCGATCTGAATCGTAGTAATCTTCTGGGCGCCAGTGCGTATCAGGCACTTCGGTAATGGCATCGATCTTTTCGCTGATCAAATCCCAGAACTTATTTAAGTAACGAGAGTTCGCAAACATGCTTGCCATACCAACGATAGCAATCGGCATGTCTTTTAGGCGTTTATTGAGTCGAGTGTCGTCGACTGATTCCGGTGTATTTTTTTCGGGTTGGCTCATTATGAGTCTCCACTTGAAATCACTGAGGGCGATGTCGTGTTTTGAGGCTGCGCTTTTAAGTAAATCGAAAATAAATCTGAGACAGATTTGGGCAAACGCAGCTGAAGAGTAAGGCTACCGAAAGTCGGCCACCTGACTGAAATTGAGGGTGCGAAGTACAGTGACTTGCAGGGTTTGATTACGTGTTTCATGCGAGAAGAGGGCATTCGAATGTGAGGGTAATGTCCATTTAAATCCTGTCCAAAGTACTGGTTTATGTAAAGCATGTATCCGCAATAAAAACGTGTGAATTTGTTTAATGGTTGAGCAGGCTACCCGAGGTGAGTTGTCGATACAATGCTCCCAGAGGCGACTATGATCTGTTCAGACCAGATGATTTCGAGGAACTTTTGTTTTTTGTATTTTTAATTATATTAACTTATTGATAATTAATGGATATTGGTTCTTTTTTAGTGTTTATACTCTATGTTTTGACTTGGTGAGATCTATGTCAGATTTTTGTAAGTAACATTTAATAGATGCCTGTTCCGTAAGGTGGAGTGTGATCTGTGTTTTAATTTGTTATTATTTTAAAAGTTAGTTTTAACTCCCTGTATGAAGGAGGTTTCCTGCGCAGATTCTCTATGTTTATCTCAAATCATAGGTGGGTTAAATTTGTTCGTTTTGATGTTTTTCTGATGAGTGGTTTGAAGAAGTGAATGTGAGTAAATTGGAAAAACCAGTTGTTGATTTGTGGCTATGTTCTTTGGGTGATTTACGTGATGATAACGGTAGTAAGTCACATCTCAAACAGTCACTCACGGTCGATGAAATAGCGAAAGTCGAACGTTATCGAATGCCCTCATCTCAAATTCAAGCCCTTTATGTTCGTAACTACCTAAGAAAGGTGTTGTCTAGCTATTCTGAATTCGTGCCTGAAGCGTGGCGCTTTGAATATGGCGAGAAAGGAAAGCCAAGTTTAGTCGCCGAACAGCAACTCAAGACGGGGTTAAATTTCAATATCAGTCATAGCAAAGAACATTTGTTAATCGCGGTTTGCCATAGACTAGGGAAGCCAGTTCAATTAGGTGTCGATATCGAACATGCGAGAAGTTCGACCAATATCGACTCGATTATGAAGCATTACTTTTCAGATAAAGAGCTGGCGGATTTACTTGAACTTAATAAAGAGCAGCAGAGAGAGCGTTTTTTCGATCTGTGGGCGCTGAAGGAGTCGTATATCAAAGCGACAGGCAACGGGCTAGCCACATCGTTACGAAGCTTTTCGTTCGATTTATCTAATTTGACTAAGAAAACATTGGAGATCAGTTCGTCAGGCTTTCAATCAGGCTTGTATAACGAAATCAGGCTATATAGCGAGATTGGGTTGGATCTGTATTGTGCTCAACAAGACGATAGTTCTACAGATTGGCAATGTTGCTTGGGGCGATTAGATGACCAGTATCGTTTTGCGGTTACGCTTGGCGGGAATTTACAACCCATGCAAATAGAGATGAGAACCTTTTCGTCGTCTCATCTCTTTTAAGTGAGTTTGGTGAGGCCAAGTTAGCTCGTTTCTCCAAGCATCGCTGTTAATACTTCAGCTGGCACTGGCTGCAGTTGCTTGTCTTTATCTAGGCAAACCATTTCAATATCACCAATCACGGCAGGTTTAGTGGCATATTTACGCCATACCTCTTGTCGCCATAAGGTTTTGTATTTGCCATCGAGTTCAAAAGAGGTTCGGATGTCGCAGATCTCAGCGAACTCAACGCCATCTTGGAAAGTCATGTTGGCTTTATACACCGCAAAACCTAATCCGTGATCATTCCACAATTCCGCCAGTTTATCGCTACCCAACACATGCTCGCGTGCACGCTCAAAGTATTTAAGAAAGTTAGGGTGATAAACCACACCTGAGTGATCGGTATCTTCATAGTAAATTTGTACTGGGTGATGGTAGATCTGACTCATTGGTAGCAACTCTTGGTAAGTAGTGGATCAGTAATTCTGACTAAGTTGTGCAGCACTCTACAGGATCGGTTGAAATTACTTCAAGGCATCATCGGTAATGTGGCTTTTGGTCAGACCTCATTCATTGCTAATACATTGGTCAGCTTCCACCCATTTACAAATATTCTATGTGTCATTTTCCACCCATTTATTTATGCAACGAGTTAGCGACAACTGTAGGAATATCGGATGAAGCCTTGCGGTTAAAGGGATGTTAATGAGTTGTGTCGATGTGGCGCGCTAATTGCCTTAGTGAAAGCACGCAGTTCCCATTGAAGGGCTGCTTTGTTTACTAAGGAGAATAATAATGTTTAAGCCTCTTACCCTGCTGTCTGTATCTGCTCTTGCGCTCACAAGTTTTAATGCCGCTGCAAACTGTGACCCTGGTGAAATCGTGATTAAATTCAGTCATGTAACCAATACCGATAAGCACCCGAAAGGCATCGCCGCTTCTTTACTGGAAGAGCGAGTAAACACGGAAATGAATGGCAAAGCTTGTATGCAAGTTTTCCCTAACTCGACCCTTTACGATGATAATAAGGTACTGGAAGCCCTGTTAAATGGTGATGTTCAAATGGCGGCGCCATCGCTGTCTAAATTTGAGAAATTCACTAAGAAATACCGCATTTTTGACCTTCCTTTCCTATTTGAAGATGTAGAAGCCGTTGACCGTTTCCAAAACTCAGAATCTGGTGAAAAACTGAAGAATGCGATGAAGCGTCGTGGTCTTCAAGGCTTAGCATTCTGGCACAACGGCATGAAACAAATGTCGGCGAACAAACCTCTTATCAGCCCTGAAGATGCAAAAGGTTTGAAATTCCGTGTTCAAGCATCGGATGTATTGGTAGCTCAGTTTGAACAACTAGGCGCTAACCCACAGAAGATGTCTTTCAAAGAAGTGTACGGTGGCCTGCAAACTAAAGTTATCGATGGCCAAGAGAACACATGGTCAAACATCTACGGTAAGAAGTTCTTTGAAGTACAAGACGGCGTGACTGAAACCAATCACGGTATCTTGGATTACCTAGTTGTAACGTCAAACGACTTCTGGAAAGACCTACCTGAAGACGTGCGCACACAACTTGGCACTATCGTTCAAGAAGTGTCTGAGACGCGTAACGCAGAATCTTCAAAAGTTAACCTAGCAAACAAAAACAACATCATCGAAGCGGGTGGTGAGGTTCGCACGCTTACGCCAGAACAGCGCGAAGCATGGGTAACGGCACTTCAACCAGTATGGAAGAAGTTTGAAAAAGACATCGGTTCAGACCTTATCGATGCAGCGTTAGCTTCAAACCAATAATACCGCTAAGGGAGTGGCGAGCATTCGTCACTCCTTATTAAAACAATTATAAGCGGAGTCAATTATGGAAAAGCCTCAAATGGAACAACCAAATTCTAGCGAATCAGCACTGGAAACCTCTCTTTTTTCCAAAGTCGGAAGAGTTACGGATGCGATTGAAGAGTCACTAATCGCATTTTTTCTTGGCGCAATGACGCTACTTACTTTTGCCAATGTGGTATTTCGATACGCATTCAATGACAACATCTTATGGGCACTAGAACTGACCGTGTTCATGTTTGCTTGGATGGTGTTAGTCGGCGCATCTTATGGCGTTAAAAAACACTTCCACATTGGCGTTGATGTGATCATCAATCTTGCCCCAGAAAAGCTACGCAAAGTATATGCGCTAATCGCCGTCACAAGCTGCCTAGCATTTTCAATCTTACTTCTTATCGGCTCTTGGAATTATTGGTACCCATTCGCGACCGATCGCGCATGGTATGAGACCGACGATATCCCAATGCCAGAAATGCTTCAGTTTCTTGCTGATTGGCTGAATGAAGGCGAGCGATACGAAAAGCTGCCACGTTTTATTCCTTATATGGCATTGCCAATTGGTATGGCAATGCTGACGTTCCGTTTTGCTCAAGTTGCTTATCAAGTCGTCACAGGCAAGCTTGATCGTATGATTGCAGGCCATGAAGCCGAAGAAGAGTTGGATGCATTGAAAGCAGACGTGCTCGCAGGCTCGGACGAAGATGCAACAGCGGTATTGAATTCGACTACGCAGAATAAAGCGAATGAGTCGGGTACAAAATCTAACGGTAAGGAAGACTAATCATGGCAATGTTATTTCTATTTTTAATGGTAATTGCTTTCATGTTGGTCGGTGTACCAATTGCAATTTCACTAGGTTTATCGAGCATCATATTCTTGCTGATGCATTCAGACGCGTCATTAGCTTCAGTTGCACAAACGTTGTTTAATGCATTTGCAGGCCACTACACACTCTTAGCGATTCCTTTCTTTATCTTGGCCTCAAGTTTTATGTCTACTGGTGGTGTGGCGAAACGTATTATTCGCTTTGCTATCGCGATGGTGGGTTGGTTTCGTGGCGGCTTAGCGATGGCATCTGTTGTGGCATGTATGATGTTCGCGACTCTTTCTGGTTCGTCTCCAGCAACGGTAGTGGCGATCGGTAGTATCGTAATCGCGGGTATGATTAAAAACGGTTATTCAAAAGAATTCGCGGCAGGTGTTATCTGTAACGCGGGTACCTTGGGTATCTTGATTCCACCGTCAATCGTGATGGTGGTGTACGCGGCGGCGACGGATGTATCGGTAGGTCGTATGTTCTTGGGCGGCGTTATTCCAGGTTTGCTGGCGGGTGTGATGCTGATGATCGCTATCTACATAGCAGCGCGCATTAAGAAGATTCCTGCACAGCCATTTGTTGGTTGGGGCGAGATGTTCGCAGCCGCAAAAGACGCAAGTTGGGGCTTATTGCTGATTGTTATCATTTTGGGTGGTATTTACGGCGGTATCTTTACTCCGACCGAAGCGGCGGCAGTAGCAGCGGTTTACGCGTTCTTCATTGCCAATTTCATTTATAAAGATATGGGGCCTTTTGCGGATAAGAACAACACCAAGCCAGCGCTGGTTAAGGTGTTCCAAACCTTCTTCCATAAAGACACCAAAGATACGCTTTACGATGCGGGTAAGCTGACGATCATGCTGCTGTTTATCATTGCCAACGCTCTGATTCTTAAGCACGTACTGACAGAAGAACGTATCCCTCAAATGATCACTGAATCTATGCTTTCTGCGGGTTTAGGGCCGATCACCTTCTTGATTGTGGTGAACGTTCTACTCTTGATTGGTGGGCAGTTCATGGAGCCTTCGGGCTTGCTGATCATCGTTGCGCCATTGGTCTTCCCAATTGCAATTGCACTTGGCATTGACCCTATTCACCTAGGCATCATGATGGTGGTGAACATGGAGATAGGGATGATAACCCCTCCGGTCGGGCTCAATCTGTTTGTGACCGCAGGTGTCGCCAAGATGTCGATGATGAACGTAGTGAAAGCAGCACTGCCTTGGGTGGGCGTGATGTTCTTATTCCTGATTATCGTAACTTACGTGCCTTGGGTATCTACATGGTTACCAACCACATTAATGGGGCCGGAAATCATAACTAAGTAGTTATTTGAGCCATTCACTGACATAGAATTTAATCCACAAAAAATGAGGAGGTCACTAGACCTCCTCATCTATATTTCTACCACAATTTGATTGAGGATTTATCTGCTCATACAAAGCGCGTTTTGCCTCGAGTTCTGGTGTGTATAAATCGACATGATTGTCAGTATAAAAAACACCATCAATCTCCAAAGTATCGGTGATCGAAGGAACTTTTGTTTTCTCACCCATAGTCACTTCCTTATTACATTTATTGCATAACATCCCGTTATCGAAATAAGTATAGGTGATCTCGCTCCCAAATCTAATTTAGTTTGGTTCTACCTTATAAGATTCTTTCGTGAGCTGGTGTTTTTGCATCTTATCGTAGAGGGTTTTTCGTGGCAGTTGCAGCCTCTCCATGGTCTCTTTTATGCTGCCATTACATTCGATAAGTGCTTGCTTCAACGTGTTTTTCTCAAAGTCAGATACCAGCTCTGCCAAGGACAGTTCTTGAGTTGTGTCACTGGTGCTGTCTGACAAGTGAGAAAGCTTACCTAAAAGCACAAAACGTTCTGCAGTGTTACGTAATTCTCGAACATTTCCCGGCCAATCGTGAGCTAAAAGCGCATGCAGTTCCTTTTGTGGAAGGGCTGGGGCTGTCTTGCCGTAACGCGCTGCTGCGACCAGTAAAAAGTGGTGGAAGAGTGCAGGGATGTCTTCTTGTCGACTTCTTAATGGCGGTAAATCCAGGGTCACAACATTGAGTCGATAATAGAGGTCTTGGCGAAAAGTGCCTTCTTCAGCGGCTTTTTTTAGGTCGACCTTGGTTGCCGCGATCACTCGAATATCTAGTGGCACTAAACCGTTTGAACCCACCCGTTCAATAACGCGTTCTTGTAAGACGCGTAATAGGCGAATTTGTGCCTGCATCGGCATGGACTCAATTTCGTCTAAGAACAGAGTTCCGCCTTGAGCAAACTCGAATTTACCCACTCGCTTGCTTTCTGCGCCAGTGAATGCCCCTTTTTCATGGCCATACAGCTCACTCTCAATCAGGTTCTCAGGCACCGCACCGCAATTGACCGCGACAAAGTTTTGCTCTCGACGGCTGCTTTGTTCATGCAGAGAACGTGCAACCAACTCTTTACCTGTACCTGTTTCACCAAACAACAAGATATCGGCATTGGTGTCGGCAACATGGGTGATAATGGAACGCAGCTCCGTCATGGATTGCGTATCACCAATGATTCTAGGGCCGAGCGCTTGGCTGGCTTTGAGTGAACGCTTTAATTCAAGGTTCTCTAGGGTGAGTTGACGTTTTTCTATCGCTCGTTTGGTGGTTTCGATGAGGCGCTCATTGGCGAACGGCTTTTCTATGAAGTCATAGGCACCATCTTGGATTGCTTGAACAGCCATCGAAATATCGCCGTGACCCGTAATCATAATTACGGGAATCTCTTTGTCTTTGTGCATCACGGTGTTGAGTAAGTCATGCCCTGAGATACCTGGTAAGCATATGTCAGTGATGATTACATGGGGTAAGCCGTTCTCTTGAATCGCGAGCAGTGCAGACTCCGCATCGGGAAAGAATTCAGCATCAATGTCTGCGAGCTCGAAGCTCTGCTCGATGGCCATTCTTAGATCGGATTCATCATCAATGAAATAGACGTGACACATAGTGATTCCTTTACTTCTTTGTCTTCTGGTTATCGCTGAGTTTTGCTTGATGTTCTTGTTCAACAAGGGGCAACTCAATGCTGAATCGAGCACCACCTTGAGGGCTGCTACCGGTAATTAGCTTGCCGTTAATTCCGCTGATTATTTGTTGAGAAATAGATAGCCCGAGTCCAAGTCCGTTCTTCTTGGTGGTATGGAAGGGTTCAAAAAAGTTTCCGCTCGAAGGGGAGGTGAAGCCGGGGCCGTTATCATCAACGTGTATCAGCAAAGTCTTGGCTTGTTGATGGTCAGATTCCCTAATCTCTAACAGAATAGCTAATTGTTTGTCGTCTTGTTGTTCCATCGCCTGAATCGCGTTGGTCAGCAGATTAATGACCACCTGTTCCAGTTGAATGGCGTTGGCGAGAACGCAAGCATCAAAGGCCTCAGGAAGTTCGTTGACCTTCACTCGCTCGCTCTTGAGTTGTGGTTTCATCAGCTCTTTCGATGAATGTAAAACTGGGAGTATTTGCAAAGTGTGTAGCTCTTCCGCGGTGGATTTCTTTGCAAAAGAGCGAAGCTGGTGGCTGATCTTAGCCATGCGATCAGTGAGTGCCGAGATTCGCGATAGGTTGTCATCGACACGCTCAGTCTTCTCTTTTGCAAGAAACAGTCGGCCGTTGTCGGCATAACTGCGAATTGCAGCGAGTGGGTTATTCAGTTCATGACTGATGCTCGCCGACATCTGCCCTAGCACTGCCAGCTTGGCAGCTTGGATAAGCTCATCTTGTGTTTGTCTCAACATATGTTCGGTTTCGATGCGGTGCTTAATCTCGACATGTAACTCGGATGTTCGCTCAAGCACTTGAAATTCGAGCTTTTGCTTGGCCTCGGATTGCAGCCTATCTATCTGAGCACGTTTTTGCTGTCGATGGTGATTGAGCTGCATCGTTAGATAAATGATCGCAAAGATAAGGCTCAGAACCACAAGGTAAGCAACCAAGTCCCACCAAACTAAGTGGGTTGGAGAAAATACCCGAATGGTGAGTTTTGGTTCGGCTAAGAAGCGCGAAGAGCTAAAAAATTGTTCTTGGACGAGTTTGTGCGGTGACTCAATCCGACTGGTGGCACCCTCCAAATCGCCGGAGAAGTGCAGGCTTTCTATTTTTGTATCGAGGTACTGCCTGCTTTCTTGAATTCGAGTGTGTTGTTCTTCACTTAGCGGTTGAAGGCTCTTAAATAGCCACTCAGGGTTACTCGACATGAATACGATCTGGTCTTTATCGTCGGCAACAAAAAAACTTTGTTTGCCTTTCCAACTTGCTTCAATCAGCGATAAATCCATCTTTACGACAATGACACCAATAATCTCGGCGGCATAGGAGACGGGGTAAGAATAATAATAGCCTCGTTTTCCTGAGGTTGAACCCAGCGCAAAATATTGATTTTCATTGCCAAGAATCGCTTCTTGAAAGTAGGGGCGAAAAGCAAAATTACGACGAATAAACGAACGCGGTTGATTCCAGTTACTGGCCGCAATCGTGGTGCCGATGCTGTCTAGTAGGTAAGTGTCGGATGCTTGAATCACTGAGTTTACGTGTTCTAGATAGCGATTAGTGAGCTCGATTTGCGCAGAGTTACTGGGAGAGTGCAGGGCATCGACCAGCTCTTTGTCTTTTGAAAGTAGCTCGGGGATGTGCGCGAACTTGTCCAATTGACTTGAAATGTGAACCGAAAAACGGTCCAGTTTGGATTGATGATCATTTAACAAACTTTCATGGCTCGTGCTCCACACCCAATGACCACCAAACACCATCAGTAAAGTGTATGTGACCATTAATAGTATTGGGATTCTAAAAGCTTGAAACATGAAGGCTCTCCGCTAATTTCTTTGGTAAATAATCAAGCCTGTCTTCTCTCATTTATGGTAGCAAAGAGCGGTAGTTTTTACTGAAAGCCGAGAGTGCCAGATGGGTATAGGTTAAGGGTTTGTAACAGTGATTGTTGAAAAAGTTATCGACTCTGAGGGGTAAAACAAGAGCAAGATCTCTTTTTAAGGTTTTTAGCAAAAAAAGCCCTCGATTCCCTTGAAAAAGTCGCTATTGTCCCCATTTCTGTTGTGCTAAGTGATGATTTGATCGTTTTTGTATCACTTAGTTGGACGAATTTAGAGCATTCATCATTATGCAGAGGTGAACGGCTCGACAGAGATTAAACAGATCGCTAGAATGTCGCGTCTAAAATTTCTGTCCTGAGGCTAATCGGAGATACCTTTCTTGTTTCTGAAAACAAGCTTTGTTGCGTTTTAATCGGCGCGTGAAGAACGAAGATATCGCTGATTAGTCTGGTGTTTGGTTGAATGATCAATTCAGACATCAATGCTCGATTTTAAATTAGGTGTTCGGATAGAGCACTACACAAGGATGCAGCCAACAACGTCTGCTTTTGAATTAAAGCTAAGTTACGGCTCATATGCTCAGATTACTGAGCCAGTTTTGAGGTTTATATAATGCAAGTTACTGTTGAAACGCTAGAAGGCCTAGAGCGCCGTCTTAATATTACTGTTCCTGCTGCTAACATCGAAGATGCAGTTACAGCTGAACTACGCAACATCGCGAAAAACCGTCGTTTCGATGGTTTCCGTAAAGGCAAAGTGCCAATGAAGATGGTTGCTAAAATGTACGGCAAAGCAGTACGTCAAGACGTGATGGGCGAAGTAATGCAACGTCACTTCATCGAAGCGATCGTTAAAGAGAAAATCAACCCAGCTGGCGCACCTACTTTCGCACCAGTTGAAAACAACGAAGGCGCTGACCTAGTATTCAACGCAACTTTTGAAGTTTACCCAGAAGTTGAGCTGAAAGGCCTAGAAAACATCACTGTTGAGAAACCAGCAGTAGAAGTTAAAGACGCTGACGTTGAAGAGATGATCGAAACTCTACGTAAGCAACAAGCAACTTGGACTGAAGTTGAAGCTGCTGCTGACGCTGGTTCTCGTGCAACTATCGACTTCGTTGGTTCTATCGACGGTGAAGAGTTCGAAGGCGGCAAAGCTGAGAACTTCCCACTAGAGATGGGCGCTGGTCGTATGATCCCTGGCTTCGAAGACGGTATCGTTGGTAAAACAGCAGGTATGGAATTCGAAATCGACGTAAACTTCCCAGAAGATTACCACGCTGAAAACCTAAAAGGTAAAGCAGCTAAGTTCTCTATCAAGCTAAACAAAGTTGAAGCTCGTGAACTTCCAGAACTAAACGAAGAATTCGTTTCTAAGTTCGGCGCTGCTGACGGTGTTGAAGGTCTTAAAGCTGAAGTTCGTAAGAACATGGAGCGTGAGCTTAAGCAAGCTGTTAAGAACCGCATCAAAGAGCAAGCTATCGACGGTCTAGTTAACGAAAACAACATCGACGTACCTTCTGCTCTTATCGATCAAGAAATCGGTGTTCTACGTCAACAAGCTGCTCAACGTTTCGGTGGCAACACTGAAGCTGCTGACCAACTTCCACGTGAGCTGTTCGAAGAGCAAGCTAAACGTCGCGTAGTTGTAGGTCTTCTTCTTGGTGAAGTAATCAAGACTGAAGAGCTAAAAGCTGACGACGAGAAAGTTAAAGCTATCATCGAAGAGATGGCTACAGCATACGAAGATCCATCTGAAGTTATTGCTTACTACGAGCAAAACGAGCAAATGATGAACAACATGCGCAATGTTGCTCTAGAAGAGCAAGCTATTGATGCAATCATCGCTAAAGCTCAAGTTTCTGATAAAGAAGTTAGCTTCAACGAGCTAATGAATCAGCAACCTGCTTAATATAGTAATATCTGACGTAGAAGGTTGACGTACGGTCAACAATTCTGCTAACAATGGTCCGTATGATTTAATCATTCGGGCCATTTATTTTAGGGACATAAGAATATGAGCTACCAAGAAAAAAATACAATGCCATCGATTATGGACGCACTAGTTCCTATGGTGGTTGAACAGACTTCCCGTGGTGAACGTTCTTACGATATTTATTCTCGTCTATTAAAAGAACGAATCATTTTCTTAACAGGTCAAGTGGAAGACCACATGGCAAATCTTGTCGTGGCTCAACTGCTTTTCTTGGAATCAGAAAACCCAGACAAAGATATCTATCTTTACATCAACTCACCTGGCGGTAGTGTAACAGCAGGCATGTCTATCTACGACACAATGCAGTTCATCAAACCAAACGTGAGCACAGTATGTATGGGTCAAGCTTGCTCTATGGGTGCATTCTTACTAGCGGGTGGTACTCCTGGTAAGCGTCACGTGCTTCCAAACTCACGTGTAATGATTCACCAGCCACTTGGCGGCTTCCAAGGCCAAGCGTCTGATATTCAAATTCACGCGCAAGAGATCCTAACGATCAAACAAAAGCTAAACAAACTATTGGCAGAGCACACGGGTCAGCCTCTAGAAGTTGTTGAGCGCGATACCGATCGTGATAACTTCATGTCTGCTGATCAAGCAGTAGAATACGGCTTGGTGGATTCAGTTCTTAATCACCGCGGTCAATAATTGCAGGGCAATTGTTTAACGCAAAGTGATTCAAATTGATATACACTCAAGCATAGAGAGTTAAGGCTAAGAGGTTAGCGAATGACAGATAAAAGCAAAGAGGGTGGTAGCGGTAAACTGCTTTACTGCTCTTTCTGTGGCAAAAGCCAACACGAAGTTCGCAAGTTAATCGCAGGTCCTTCTGTTTACATTTGTGATGAATGTGTCGATCTTTGTAACGACATTATTCGTGAAGAAATTAAAGATGTTCTTCCTAAGAAAGAATCGGAATCGCTGCCAACGCCGCGTGAGATTCGTGAACATCTTGACGACTATGTAATCGGTCAAGAATACGCGAAGAAAGTGCTAGCAGTTGCAGTTTACAACCACTACAAGCGTTTACGTAATGGTGATACGACAGCTGAAGGCGTAGAGTTAGGTAAGAGTAACATTCTTCTTATCGGTCCTACTGGTAGTGGTAAAACGCTACTGGCTGAAACATTGGCTCGTTTCCTAGACGTTCCTTTCACAATGGCAGATGCAACAACACTAACCGAAGCGGGTTACGTGGGCGAAGATGTTGAAAACATCATCCAGAAGTTGCTTCAGAAATGTGATTACGACGTAGCGAAAGCGGAACGTGGCATTGTTTACATCGATGAAATCGACAAGATTTCTCGTAAAGCTGAAAACCCATCAATCACGCGTGACGTGTCTGGTGAAGGTGTACAGCAAGCTCTACTAAAACTTGTTGAAGGTACAGTTGCTTCAGTTCCACCTCAAGGTGGCCGTAAGCATCCACAGCAAGAGTTCTTGCAAGTGGATACGTCTAAGATCTTATTTATCTGTGGTGGTGCATTTGCAGGCCTAGATAAAGTGATTGAACAACGTGTAGAAACAGGTTCAGGTATCGGCTTTGGCGCAGAAGTGCGTTCAAAAGACGAAACCAAAACTATCGGTGAATTGTTCACTCAAGTAGAACCTGAAGATCTAGTGAAGTATGGTCTGATTCCAGAATTCATTGGTCGTCTACCTGTGACAACAACACTGACAGAGCTTGATGAAGAAGCGCTAATCCAAATCCTTTGTGAGCCAAAGAATGCACTGACAAAACAGTACGCTGCATTATTTGAGCTTGAGGATACAGAGCTAGAGTTCCGTGAAGATGCCCTTCGTGCCATTGCTAAGAAAGCAATGAATCGTAAAACAGGCGCTCGTGGTCTACGCTCTATTTTGGAGGGTGTTCTACTAGAAACTATGTACGAACTGCCATCTTCAACTGATGTAAGCAAGGTTGTTATTGATGAGTCGGTAATTAATGGTGAGTCAGAACCACTGTTGATTTACAGCAACTCAGATAACCAAGCAGCTGTTGCAGAGTAGGTCTTTTTTAGACAAGTCACTCAAATTGAAAAAGGAGGTAAGCAATTACCTCCTTTTTTTTATTCTTCCATTGAATCCAGTCGTTTAAGCCCCATATACTGCTTTATAAGTTAAAGCGGAAGAGAGAAATATATGAACTTGGAACGTTCCGAGCGTATCGAAATCCCCGTGCTACCTCTACGTGATGTAGTGGTTTACCCACACATGGTTATTCCATTGTTTGTCGGTCGTGAAAAATCGATTACATGCCTTGAATCGGCAATGGAAGCTAACAAACAAGTACTACTTGTCGCGCAGAAAGAAGCGGACACTGATGAGCCTTCAATCGACGACCTATTTAACGTAGGTACAGTCGCTACTATTCTTCAGTTACTCAAGCTCCCTGATGGTACGGTTAAAGTACTTGTTGAAGGTCAGCAGCGTGCAAAAATTCACCAATTCAAAGAAAGTGAATTCTTCTTAGCGGATGCCGAATACGTTGTTACCTCAGAACTTGACGAAAAAGAGCAAGAAGTGGTTGTTCGCAGTGCGATTAATCAATTCGAAGGCTTTATTAAGCTAAACAAAAAGATCCCACCAGAGGTTCTAACGTCTCTGAACGGTATTGATGAGGCAGCTCGCCTTGCTGATACGATTGCTGCGCACATGCCACTTAAGCTGGTAGATAAGCAGCACGTTCTAGAAATCTTAGATGTCACTGAACGTCTGGAATTCTTGATGGGCCAAATGGAGTCAGAAATTGACATCCTACAAGTTGAAAAACGCATCCGTGGCCGCGTTAAGAAACAGATGGAAAAATCTCAGCGTGAGTACTACCTGAATGAGCAAATGAAAGCCATTCAGAAAGAACTTGGCGAGATGGACGATGCACCTGATGAATTCGAGACTCTGAAGAAGAAGATCGAAGATTCTAAGATGCCTCAAGAAGCTCGTGAGAAAACTGAGCAAGAACTGCAAAAACTGAAAATGATGTCGCCAATGTCTGCTGAAGCAACAGTAGTACGTAGCTACATTGATTGGATGGTGGGCGTTCCTTGGGCTAAGCGTTCAAAAGTTAAAAAGAATCTAGCGAAAGCGGAAGAGATCTTAAACGAAGATCACTACGGCTTAGAGCGTGTTAAAGAACGTATTCTTGAGTACTTGGCAGTTCAAAACCGTATTAACAAGCTAAAAGGTCCAATCCTTTGTCTTGTTGGTCCTCCTGGTGTAGGTAAAACCTCGCTAGGTCGTTCGATTGCTGCGGCAACGGGTCGTAAGTACACACGTATGGCACTTGGTGGCGTTCGTGATGAAGCTGAGATTCGTGGTCACCGTCGTACATACATCGGTTCACTTCCGGGTAAATTAATCCAGAAGATGTCTAAAGTTGGCGTTAAAAACCCACTGTTCCTATTAGATGAGATCGATAAGATGTCTTCTGATATGCGCGGCGACCCATCTTCAGCGCTTCTAGAAGTTCTAGACCCTGAACAAAACAACGCATTTAACGATCACTATCTAGAAGTTGATTACGATTTGTCTGATGTGATGTTCGTTGCGACGTCTAACTCGATGGATATTCCTGGCCCACTATTGGACCGTATGGAAGTGATTCGCCTATCTGGTTACACAGAAGATGAAAAGCTGAACATTGCTAAGAGCCACCTATTGGACAAGCAAGTTCAACGCAACGGTCTGAAGCCTCATGAGATTGAGATTGAAGACTCTGCAATCATCGGCATTATTCGTTACTACACGCGTGAAGCGGGTGTACGTAGCCTAGAGCGTGAAATCTCTAAGATCTGCCGTAAAGCAGTGAAGAACATCTTGCTAGACAGCGATCTTAAGTCGGTAACGGTTAACATTGATAACCTGAAAGAGTACTTAGGTGTTCAACGTCACGACTTCGGTAAAGCGGATGAAAGCAACCGTATTGGTCAAGTGACAGGTCTAGCTTGGACTCAAGTTGGTGGTGATCTACTGACTATCGAGACTGAAGCGATGCCGGGTAAAGGTAAGCTAACGCAAACTGGTTCACTTGGTGATGTGATGAAAGAGTCGATCCAAGCAGCAATGACTGTGGTTCGTTCTCGTGCAGAAAAACTGGGTATCAACTCAGATTTCTACGAGAAGCGCGACATTCACGTTCACGTACCAGAAGGTGCTACACCAAAAGATGGCCCGAGTGCGGGTATCGCAATGTGTACAGCATTAGTGTCTAGCTTGACGGGTAACCCTGTTAAAGCCGAGGTCGGTATGACAGGTGAAATTACCCTTCGTGGTGAAGTTTTACCTATCGGTGGCTTGAAAGAAAAACTACTTGCAGCACACCGTGGCGGCATCAAAACTGTACTGATTCCGAAAGACAATGAGCGTGATTTGGAAGAGATTCCAGACAACGTAATCGCTGACTTGAAGGTGATCCCGGTTCAGTGGATTGATGAAGTACTGAAAGTAGCGCTAGAACGAGATCCGTCAGGGGTCGAGTTTGACGTGAAAAAATAGTGATGCATAGCAAAAATAAGTAAAGAATTACGCTGATAGGCCCGAAAAGGCTTGTCAGCGTTTTTTTTGGACGCTAAGTTATTGATCAAAGCGGCAGCCCTTTTGCAATAAGGCTTGCGGCTAAATTAAAACCAAAATGGAACGTACAGTCATCGAGAAGTAGTCACAGATGACACATAGGGGAAAAACAGTGAATAAAACACAACTAGTAGAATCAATCGCAGAAAACGCAGACATCTCTAAAGCTTCAGCTGGCCGCGCTCTTGACGCATTCATCGAAGCAGTTGGCACAACGCTACAATCAGGTGACCAAGTTGCACTTGTTGGCTTTGGTACTTTCAGTGTTCGTACTCGTGCTGCACGTACAGGTCGCAACCCAAAGACTGGTGAAGAGATCCAAATCGCAGAAGCTAAAGTACCTGGCTTCAAAGCGGGTAAAGCACTTAAAGACGCATGTAACTAATTTTCGCTGCTGAAACCTCAATTTGAGAGGGGAAGGTAGTAAAATGCGTTTACTGTTTGAAAAATGATGTTTCATTCTTAAACAGTATGTGTGTAAAGCACATTGAACTTATTTAAATTATGCGCATCCTACTGATGCGCATTTCTTTTTCTGATAATATCGCGTGAATAGATTTTTATTTTGAAGCCAATGCTTCATATCCGGAGAGCACTTAAATTATGATGGATCGATTACGCGAAGGCGTGAATAGCATCGCGGTAAAAATTATCCTTGGGTTGATTATCCTGTCATTCGTATTCGCAGGTGTAGGCAGCTACATCACCGGTGGCGGTAACAACGCAGCAGCTAAAGTTGGCAATACAGAAATCGGTCGTGGTGAGTTCGAACAAGCTTACCAAAACGAACGTAATCGCATGCAGTCTCAACTTGGCGATTACTTCGCTCAAATGCTTGCAGACCCTGCATACGTAGAGTCTTTCCGTAAATCAGTACTTGATCGCATGATCAACGATGTACTGCTTGAGCAGCAAGCTGAGTCTCTAGGCCTACGAATCAGTGATTCTCAAATCCGTACCATGATTCTAGAAATGCCTCAGTTCCAAACGGCTGGTCAATTCGACCAAGAAGTTTACCAAGCAGCACTACGTCGTGCGGGTTTCAGCGCAGAAAGCTTCGCTGAATACATGCGTCGTGACCTAATGCGCAACCAGCTTGTGACTGCGCTTCAAGGCAGTGAATTTGTTCTTCAAGGCGAAATCGATACTCAGAGCAAACTTATTGCTCAAACTCGTGATATTCGCACAGTGACCCTGTCTGTTGCTGACCTAGCAAAAAACATCGAGTTAACTGATGAACAAATCGAACAGTACTACCAAGACAACCCAGCAGCTTACACTCGTCCAGAGCAAGCTAAGGTATCTTACATTGAGCTTTCTGCTGAAGCGCTTAAGTCTCAGCTTGAAGTAAGCGATGAAGAAGCACAGAAATACTACCAAGAGCACCTTGATAAGTATTCAACTGCTGAGCAACGTAAAGTTAGCCACATCCTAGTTCAAGGCGATGACGAAGCAAAAGCTCAGTCAATCCTAGACGAGCTAAATGCAGGCGCTGATTTTGCTACGCTAGCAGAAGAAAAATCAGACGACTTCGGTAGTGCAGATGTTGGCGGTGACTTAGGTTGGATTGAACGCGATGTTATGGACCCAGCATTCGAAGACGCGGCTTTCGCTCTTCAAAATATTGGTGACACGACTGGTCTAGTTAAATCTGACTTCGGCTACCACATCATCAAACTAGATGAACTTAAAGCGTCTCAAGCTCAGCCTTATGCAGAAGTAGCGGCAGAGATTAAGCAAGAGCTTCTAGACCAACATGCTGTAGACCAGTTCTACGAGCAGCAAACTGAGCTAGAGAAAGTCGCATTTGAGTTCCCAGATTCTCTAGATGATTCTGCAGAAGCAATCAACGCGAAGATCACAACAACAGATTTTATCTCTCAAATCGACGCTCCAGAAGTTCTGATGACGCCTGCAGTTATGCAAGCAATCTTGAGCCCTGAAGTTAAAGAAGACGGTCTAAACTCTGAAGTTATCGAAGTGTCTCCTGAGCACGTAATTGTTGTTCGTGTAGAAGAGACTCGCGACGAGACAGTTCTTCCTCTAGCTGAAGTGAAAGATCAAGTTGTGGCTGCACTGTCTGCAGTACAAGCTGAGCAACAAGCCGTTGAGCTAGGTGTTTCTTTAGTGAACGAACTTAAAGCTGGCAATGAAGCAGTGCTTGCGGAAAACAACCTTGAGTTCACTGAGCTTGAAACAATTGACCGTAACTCTCCATTAGCGGCATCTGTATTTGCTCTAGCGAAACCAGAAGCTGGCCAAGCTGTGTTCGGTCAATCTAAAGACCAAGACGGTAACATCGTTGTTGTTGAGCTTTCTAAAGTGACAGCTGAAATCAACCCAGCTTACAGCACTCAAATTGGTGCTCAGTTGGAGCGTGTTGGTAACCAGCAAGATCTGACTAACGTATTAAACGTACTACGTAAAAACGCAGACGTTGAATACTACGTTGTAGGTCAAGGTCAATAATCAACAGGTGTATTGTTAGTTGAGTTACAAAACAGATTTGTGAGCCAACAAACAAGCTGATGAAAATAAGATGTATAACGAAGCGGGTCACTTAGGTGACCCGCTTTATTTTTATTTGGTGATTGTGTTATCTAGCGCGGCAAATGCATAAGTTACGTTTTTTGAACAAAGGAACGATTTATGCGCACGATATATTCAACACTACTTCTTTCATTTCTGATTTTCTTAAGCCCTGCGGTGTTTGCAGACAGCCCAACCAAGGCAGAGCTTTACGATGGCATTGAGATTACGGTCAACATCAATACTGCAACAGCCGAAGAACTTTCAGCACTATTGGTGGGTGTAGGTGACAAGAAAGCCAAAGAGATCGTCGATTACAGAGATCAGAACGGGGCATTTACGACTGCTGATGATTTGGTGAGTGTCAAAGGGATAGGTGAAGCGACGGTTGAAAAGAATCGCGAAAGAATTCAGCTTTGATCCGTTCTTTTATTCATTAGAAATGAAATGACAGCCATGAAGCCTCCAGCCAGTGCTCCGGCTAGGTGGGCTTCAATCGCGACACGAGCATTAATCAGTTCGCCAGTCGTACTAGAAGGACCAATAAGCTGTTCCCAAGCGACTTTAGCGACTAATCCCAAGACTAACAGCCAACTAGACTTCCTGCCGTTTAAAGCCTCTCTGAGCGCGAATAAGCCAAACAAACCATGCAAAGTGCCCGATAGGCCAACGTAGATCTGAATACTTGAAAACAACAAAGCGACGCCTGTCACTAAACTGATCACAAGCAGAGCAACAACAAGCTGTTTTTTACTCGGTTGAAACAGGTAGCTGATGATCCACAAGCCTGCTAGATTCATCAGAAGGTGCGAGTAGTTGGTATGTGAAAAGTTTCCTGTTAGGATTCGCCACCATTGCCCCTCGGTAATCGCATTGCTATCCCAAACGACCCAAGCTTGTATTGGCTCAAATTGGAATAAGACGCATAAAAGTGAAGTGAAAATTAAAACAGGGTACACATTAAATCCATGTCTCGTTATTGCCCCCAATGCAGCAAGGCTTTGAAAGCTTGTATTTGTCAGTGGGTTACACCACTCGAATCGAATGTTGAGCTTATCATTCTTCAGCATCCATCAGAAGAGCATCGCCCGATGGGAACAGCGCGTATTCTCTCGTTATCTCTAAATAACAGCGTGACGTTTGTCGGCGAAGACTTTTCAGACAATGAACAACTCAACGCATTGCTGGCCGATGAACAGTACCAACATGTGATTTTATACCCAAGCGAAAACTCTGTTTCAGTTGAGTCGGCGACATGTCCTAATAAGAAGCTGCGTGTGATTCTGTTGGATGGTACGTGGAAAAAGGCATTCAAGATGTGGCAAGTATCTAGTAACTTGCATGCGCTGAGCACAGTACACTTACCGAAAGACCTCAAGGGTAATTATCGAATCCGTAAAGCGCCCAGTGAAAACAGCCTTTCTACCGTCGAAGCTGGCTATCATTTGCTTAGCTTGCTAGAGAGTGGTGGCGACTTTAGCCCTTTGCTAACGGCATTTGACCAAATGATTCAGTTTCAAATCAATCAAATGCCGCCCGGTGTGTTTGAGAAGAACTACTTAGATTAAGTCGTTTTCAGTAGAGTGCGTCAGTAATTAAAACTCGGTATGAGCCGAGAACAGTTGTTGATGCATTTTCTGCGCAAGGTCATCGGTCATGGATGAAATGTAATCCGCAATCACGCGCATTTTTCGAGACTCATCTTGATGTTGTAGCCATTGCTTCTTGATAGGCAGTGGCAGCAAGCGTTCAGGGTCAGCGCTGAAAGCTTCAAACATATCCATGATGATCTGTTGGCCCTTGTATTCGATGACTTGAACCTGTGGCACTTGAATCACGAACTCACTGACAAAGTGTTTCAGTTTATCGAGCGTACTGTCCATGCTTGGCTCAAGCACCGCATTGTAAGCCAAAAGAACATTCTCAAAGTTAGCATCCACTCGCTTAATCGAGATACTGGTCAATAGTGCGTTGACTATCCCACCAATCGCATCCTTTCGACGATACTGTTCGCCAGAGAAAAGCATCTCTGTAATTGAATCTAAATGTTCACAAATCCAAGGGTCGGCCACCTCTTTCAGTTGAGGGTAAGCCGACTCGACCCACTGGGCTTTGGTCACAGAGCCAAGCACAATCGCATCTTCTAAATCGTGCACGCCATACGCGATGTCATCAGCAAGCTCCATGATTGAACAATCCAGTGACTTATATTTTGTCTTATTATGTTCAAGAGGCTCGGTGTGTGTTTTTCTTTTCTGTTTTAGAAGCTGTTGATCGTTGCTTGAAAGTGGCTCCAGTACCCAATTAAACAGTTCTTGATCATGATCGTAGATGGCTTTAGCTGGCATCCAATCTTTAGCTCGGAGCTGTCGTTGATGCTTAACAGGCTCAGACTGCAATTTAGCTTGAACCTCACTTAGCAGAGAAGGGTACTTGATCAGACCTAACAGAGTGCGTCGAGATAGGTTCATCCCGTGATGTTCAGTGTAAGGTTCTAGCTGTGTGACAATGCGAAACGTTTGGGCATTGCCTTCAAAGCCGCCGTGGTCGCGCATCATGTAGTTGAGTGCGACTTCGCCGCCATGTCCATAAGGTGGATGACCGATGTCGTGAGCCAAACACAGTGAATCGATCAAACTGTCTGAGGGTAATAGGTCTCGAAACTCGGGCTGCTTTTTTTTCAGTTGGGCAACGATACCTGTGCCAAGCTGAGCGGCCTCAAGAGAGTGAGTAAGGCGAGTTCGGTGAAAGTCATTGACCGTGGTGCCATGGATCTGAGTTTTTGCTTGTAAGCGACGGAAAGCAGCAGAGTGAAGCACGCGTGCACGGTCACGCTGATACGGGCTTCGGTGATCATCACGTCTTATTTTATGTTCATCGTCATTTCGATGCTGCCATTCTTGTTCGAGTACAAAGGGTGGTTCGAGTTGAGAATTCAAAATAGCACCTATCAAATTGATTTTATTTAGCTAATTAAAAACAACTTATACCCAGCTAGCTTATCTCGTCTAGTGATAATTCAAAGCTCGGCGCAAATGTGGTGAGAAAATAGTCCATTTCAGGGCTTTTACGTTGTTCAAGAGTCTCTTCCAGTCGACGCTTGGCTTGCTCGTACTCATGATTGCCCGCACTGAGCTCTTCCAAGCATTTAAGGTAAGCACAGATGGTGTCGGCTTGTTTTACGATGCTTTGTTCCTCTTTGCTTGCTGTTCCTGAAATCAAGAAGGGCGCGAAATCGTCGCGGAACTCTTCTGGTAACATCGAAAGCAGCCTTTGTTCTGCTGCGGCTTCTATTTTCTTATACTCTTGGGCGATGTCTGGATTGTAGTATTTAACCGGAGTCGGCAAATCACCGGTCAGTACCTCACTGGTATCGTGGTACATGCCGAGCAATGCAATGTGCTCAGGGTTAAGTTGACCATCAAACTTCTTGTTTTTGATAAGCGCCAAGGCGTGGGCAACGAAAGCGACCTGTAGGCTATGTTCTGAAATATTCTCGCTTGAGACTGAACGCATCAGAGGCCAACGTTGAATCAGCTTCATACGTGCAAGATGGGCGAAGAAATGGCTCTGTTTCATAAATGTCCTTTTTAAACAATGCTCCACTCGTATTTTGTTTTCACACAGGCATACGAGACAGCGGATACAAAAAAGGCTCCTAAACAGGAGCCTTTTAAGCATAGAAGTGAATGAATACAAGTTAAAGTCTTTTAAAACAGCAAATTGTAGCCATCTTTCTTTATGTTAATTAACCTTCGATGAGGTCGTCTTGGCTGTAAGTCTGCAGGAAGCGCTCCAGACGACCAATCGCAATTTCTAAGTCTTCGATGTGCGGCAGAGTCACGATGCGGAAGTGATCCGGTTTCGGCCAGTTGAAGCCAGTACCTTGAACCAATAACACCTTCTCTTGCTTAAGGAAGTCGAGCACAAACTTCTGATCGTCTTTGATGTTGTACATGTTGGTGTCGATTTTAGGGAACAGGTACATCGCGCCTTTTGGTTTTACACACGAAACACCAGGGATCTTGTTAATCAGTTCCCACGCACGGTCACGCTGTTCAAGCAGTCGACCGCCTGGAAGAATTAATTCATTGATACTCTGATAGCCACCGAGAGCGGTTTGGATGGCGTGCTGCATTGGCACGTTGGCACACAAACGCATTGATGCCAGCATTTCTAACCCTTCAACATAGCCTTTCGCTAGGTGTTTAGGGCCAGTTAAGAACATCCAACCACCACGGAAACCACATACACGGTAAGCTTTAGATAGGCCGTTGAACGTGACCATTAATACGTCTTCAGCCAGCGTTGCAACTGATGTGTGTACCGCCCCGTCGTAAAGCACTTTGTCGTAGATCTCATCAGCGAAGATGATCAAACCATGCTCACGAGCAATCTCAACAACTTGCAGTAGGAAATCACGGCTGTATACCGCACCCGTTGGGTTGTTCGGGTTGATAAGAACGATGCCGCGCGTCTTTGGTGAGATCTTCGCGCGCATGTCGTCTAGATCTGGATACCAATCAGCATCTTCATCACACATGTAATGAACAGGTGTACCACCAGAAAGCGCAACAGACGCTGTCCATAGTGGGTAGTCCGGAGCGGGAACTAAGATTTCATCACCATTATCCAGTAGCGCCTGCATAGACATAACGATAAGCTCTGATGCGCCGTTACCAATGTAAACGTCTTCTACATCAAGGTTACGCAGGCCTTTTTTCTGGTAGTGCTGAACAACCGCTTTACGGGCTGAATAGATGCCTTTTGAGTCGCAATAACCTTGAGATGTCGGTAGGTTACGGATTACATCAACAAGGATTTCATCAGGGGCGTCAAAACCAAATGGGGCGGGGTTACCAATATTAAGCTTTAGTATTTTATGCCCTTCTTCTTCCATGCGCTTAGCATGTTTGAGTACAGGCCCCCTGATTTCGTAGCATACGCTGTTGAGTTTTGACGACATCCCGATATTTTGCATTGCCGATTTCCTGAAATTAATTTAAATACTTTATTAAAGTACCGCAAAATGGCGTTTGATAGAATAAAAATCTGATGAATGTCGCATTTCAGTGTCACGTTTGGTCTTTTTGTTGTCACTGTTTTCGAAATTTTAATTAATCGCTTTCTTGGTTATTGGCTAAGATGAATAAAGGGGTAGGATCGCTTAAAATCACAGGAATGTTGAAAAGATACAGTACATTCTTGATCTAAGTGGGTGCTCTCCTTAAAGTATCAAACTAATATAATAATAATTTAGATGTGAACGAGGTCGATTTGTCACATTTCCAGCAAACTATCTCCGCTTTGATTGAGCGAGTACAAAATGCCCAAGCAAGCGAAGTTCGTTGTGTTGAAGTTCTAACGCAAAAACCATCGTTTGCATTTATTGAATGGCTTCATGCTCAACCGCTCTTTCCTAAGTTCTACTGGCAGTCACGCGACACTCGTGAAGAGGTTGTTGCGCTCGGACAGTTGCATACGTTTTCAGATCCTGCGCCCGCGTACGCGATTCTTGGTGAAGACCAACGAATCTGGGGGGGACGCTCGTTTGACGGGCATACCGCAAAGAATCGTCGTTGCATGGAATCGTTTTTCTTCCTTCCTCAGGTTGAATTGATCCGCTTTGACAATACGTGGTCGCTGGCCGTAAACTTGTCTCCTGATCGCGTTGCTTCTATCAATGCTTTGAATAAGCTTTCTGTTGAAGCGGCGATATTGGCGCCTTTGTCTGCTCATATTGAACAGATCAACCACGTGCCAGAAAGAGAGCAGTGGGGCAACCTTGTCGATAAGGTGCTGAAAGGCATTAGTGACGAAGAGTACAAAAAAGTCGTTTTAGCACGCAAAACCACATTGCAGCTCGATGCGCCTATCTGTGCAGCTCAATTACTCAAAGCCAGCTATCTGCAAAATCACCATAGTTTCCACTTTATGTTGGTGTTGGATTCTAAACACAGTTTCATTGGCTCGACGCCAGAGCGCTTATACAGCCGACATGGTACTGAGCTCGATACTGAAGCGCTTGCTGGAACCATTGGTCGCGGAGAGAACGCTACTGAGGACATGGAACTGGCCAACTGGCTTTCTCAAGACAGCAAAAACCTCAACGAGAACCAATATGTGGTTGACGACATCATTGAGCGTTTGACTCCTCATTCTCATACAGTCCATGTTGAAAAAGATGCACGTCTAGTGCGCTTGCGTAAGGTGCAGCATTTGAAGCGCAACATCCATGCACACCTAAATAATGGTGTTAATGGTGTGCAGTTGCTTGCTGCATTACAACCTACAGCTGCCGTGGCGGGGTTACCGCGTAAAGAGGCGATGGATTTCATTCTGGAACACGAACCGTTTGCTAGAGGTTGGTATGCAGGCTCTGTCGGCTATATCAGCCACCAGCGAGCAGAATTCTGTGTCGCGATTCGAAGCGCCTTGATTGTAAACGATCAAGTACAGCTATTTGCTGGTGCGGGGATCGTGCCGGGATCGGTCGCCGAGCATGAGTGGCAAGAGCTGAATAAGAAGATGTCTACTCTGCTCAGCCTTATTTCCGATCACCCACCACTGGGTGTGGCATCATGAATCACGACCAAGCTGTATTGAATAGAGTTTGGTGTCACACGTTACTTGAAGAGCTAGCACGCAACGGCGTTGAACATGTTTGTGTCGCGCCGGGATCTCGCTCAACGCCATTAACACTCGAAGCTGAAGCTAATCCCAAGCTAACTTTACACACGCACTTTGATGAGCGTGGTCTTGGATTTTTGGCTCTCGGTTTAGCTAAAGCCAGTGATAAGCCAGTTGCGGTGATTGTTACCTCTGGCACTGCGGTAGCTAACCTTCTACCAGCGACTGCTGAGTCTGGGTTAACACGCGAGAAGCTGATCTTACTGACTTCTGATCGACCTATCGATTTAGTGGATTGCGGCGCTAATCAAGCCATTCAACAACAGGGTATCTTTTCCTCCCATGTTGAAACGGCGCTAAACCTTCCAAGCCCAACCACACAGATTTCTTTGAATTGGCTTCTCACATCGCTTGATAGCGCGCTTGCGAAACAACGCTATGTTGGCGGTGCGATTCATATCAATTGTCCGTTCCCAGAGCCGCTCTATTCCAAGAACAGCTCTGAAATGTATGCTGACTACACTAACAGTGTCGCAAATTGGAGTTCCTCAACAAGCCCGTATTCTAATACTTGTTTACCCAATCATTTGACTGTACAGCCATTAGCGCCGGGCGATTACCTAGAGCGCAAAGGTGCTGTGATTATTGGCTCAATTGATAAAGAAGCGGCAACGAAAGCGCACCAGTTTGCTTCTGCTTTGGGTTGGCCAATTTTCTGCGACCCGCAATCGGGCGTGAGCAGTGATTGGAAGCATTATGATCTGTGGTTACAGAGTGATTCAGTGAAAGCGCAACTCAACCAGTGTGATTTTATTCTTCAGTTTGGTGAGCGCATTGTTTCTAAGCGATTAAATCAATGGATTAAGTCACAAGCGGCTTCGTTTGATTGCACGCAATATGTTGTGGTTTCACCTGATGCGCATCGTATAAACCAAGATCATCTGCCTCAAACTCATATTGTTGAGAATATTGAGTCATGGATAACCGCTCAGCACCTGCCAGCTTTGTTAGGCAAACATTCTGGCTGGGCGACGCCTTTAATCGAGGTTGCAAATACCGTTCAGCAACTCGCACTCGCACAAATATCCAATAATGACCAACTGACAGAGTTGAGTGTTGCGGTTGACTTGTCGTCTAGACTTAAAGGCAGAGAGTTGTTTGTGGGAAACAGCTTGATGGTAAGGCTGGTGGATATGCTGTCGTCAATATCTGCGAATCAAGTTTACAGTAATCGTGGTGCATCGGGCATTGATGGCTTGGTGGCAACGGCTGCGGGCGTGGTGAAAGCCAACCAGACCCCCTTACTGATGTTGATTGGCGATACCTCTTTGCTTTACGACTTCAACTCACTGGCTTTGCTGACTCATAATTTAACGCCGATGGTTATTGTTGTGACCAACAATGATGGTGGTGCGATCTTTGATTTATTACCGGTACCAGAGCAACAGAAACAGTCACTTTATCAAATGCCTCATGGTTTCAGTTTTGAACACGCTGCTGCGCAATTCCAGCTTGGATACGCTGCACCAGAAACCTTGAACTGCTACCAAAACATTATCGAACAACATTTCGAACAGGGTCAGGGTACCTTGCTCGTGGAAGTTAAGACGCCTCCCGAACAAGCGTCTACTTTACTGAAACAATTCAGTTCAATGCTCACCGAGGCATTAGCCTAAGGACTTTACATGCTTTACTCCAATTATTACCCAGCTGTACAAGATTCTTCTGACAAACCTTTGCTTGTTTTTTTACATGGTTTACTCGGAAGCGGGGATGATTGGAGTGCATGCCACCCCTTCCTCGAGGATTTTCCTCTCCTTTGCATAGATTTACCCGGACACGGACAAAGTCGCTTTATTGATCCAGTAGGATTTGATCATTGCTGTAAGAAAATTGTCCAGTGCATCACATCTCAACTGGCAGCGAACGATCTTCCTGCTGATTATCCAATCGTGGTGATTGGGTATTCGATGGGTGGGAGGCTTGCTATGTATGGGGTGACAAGCCCTTGCTTCGAGACGCTCAACCTAGAGAAAGTCATCATTGAAGGTGGTAACTTTGGCTTGGAATGTGATGAAGAAAGAGCACAAAGGTTAGTACATGATACGCAGTGGGCTGTTCGCTTTGCACAGCAGTCGATTGAAGATGTTTTAGACGATTGGTATCAACAAAGCGTCTTTTCTTCACTAAATCATGAGCAAAGACAAACTTTGGTCATAAAGCGTAGTGGTAACCTTGGAGTATCAGTAGCAAATATGTTGTTATCTACTTCGTTAGCTAAGCAACCGGATTTACGTGCCACATTGAAATCTCATGAGCATTTATTGCATTATGTGTGTGGAGAAAAAGATCGTAAATTCATGGAGCTAGCTGAGAATAGTGGCTTTGAATATAGTCAGGTGGATTACGCTGGTCATAATGTTCATTTTGAACAACCAGAGATGTTTTCTAACCTGATAATCCAATGTATCGCCAGTCGTCGTTAGTCTGACTGAGCGATTCTCTCGTATCAAGCACTATCAAAAGCAGAGCAACACCGTCACGACTACTCGTTAGTCGTGGTCTCTAATAGAACAATGGGAATCACCATGGCTAAAACAGTAGGCATCACAGAAGAAGAACTTTACGCAGCAGTTAACTGGAGCGATGAAAGCAGTCAATTTGAAGATATTCAGTACCACAAGTCTGACGATGGTATTGCGAAAATCACGATTGCTCGTCCTCAAGTACACAATGCGTTCCGTCCACAAACCGTAAAAGAGATGATCAATGCACTGGCTGACGCTCGTTACGACGAGAAAGTAGGCGTAATCATTTTGACGGGTCTTGGTGAGAAGGCGTTCTGTTCTGGTGGTGACCAAAGTATTCGTGGTGACTACGGCGGCTACCAAGATGATTCAGGTACACACCATCTGAATGTGCTTGATTTCCAACGTCAAATTCGTACTTGTCCAAAGCCAGTAATCGCAGCTGTATCAGGCTGGGCAGTCGGTGGCGGCCATGTTCTTCACATGATGGCTGACCTTACTATTGCAGCAGAAAACGCACAGTTTGGTCAGACGGGTCCTAAAGTGGGTTCATTTGATGGCGGTTGGGGTGCTTCTTACATGGCTCGTATCGTTGGTCAAAAGAAAGCGCGTGAAATCTGGTTCTTGTGTCGTTTCTACGATGCACAAGAAGCTCTGGACATGGGCTTGGTAAACACGGTTGTTCCTGTGGCTGACCTAGAAAAAGAGACCGTTCGTTGGTGTCGTGAAGTTCTCCAGCATAGCCCAATGGCACTGCGTTGCTTGAAAGCGGCACTAAACGCAGACTGTGATGGACAAGCTGGCCTACAAGAGTTGGCTGGTAATGCAACCATGATGTTCTACATGACAGAGGAAGGCCAAGAAGGCCGCAACGCATTCAACGAGAAACGTCGACCTGATTTCGACAAATTCCCGCGTAACCCATAGTCTTTCTCCTCTTCAAAATGAGTCGCTAATAGCGGCTCGTTTTGTTTTGATGTTCCCCGTTTTTTAGGAAACTTTATGAACTCAGTGAATTCTCAGCGTCACGCTAAACTCTACCGTTATCAGTTACCTATGGATAGTGGCGTGGTTCTTCGTGACAATAAGTTGAACGAACGTGTTGGCTATATCATCCAACTTGAATGTGATGGTAAAACGGGTTTTGGCGAAGTTGCGCCTTTGCCTGGTTTTAGCCAAGAAGATGCCGAACAAGCTGGCATTCAACTTCAACATGAATTAGAGCTTTGGAGCCATAATAACCCTCAGACGCCTTTTGATGCGCTGTATCCTTCTGTCGCGTTTGGCTTTTCGATGGCATTGATGGAGCTTCGAGGTGAACTCAATGTGGAAGGTAACTACCAAGCTGCACCTTTGTGTACAGGAGATCCAGACGAACTTATCCCTGTGCTTAATGAGATGGAAGGTGAGAAGGTCGCTAAAGTAAAAGTGGGCCTTTACGAAGCTATTCGTGATGGCATGTTGGTTAGCTTATTCCTTGAGTCGATCCCTGATTTGACCCTAAGACTTGACGCCAACCGCGCATGGAAGCCTGAAAAAGCGAAGCAGTTCATTAAATACATCTCGCCGTCTCTTCGTCAGCGCATTAGCTTTATTGAAGAGCCTTGCCAAAAGCCGGAAGACAGCTTGGCATTTGCCATCGATCACGGCGTAGCGATAGCTTGGGATGAAACACTGCAAGAAGCGGTGCGAAGCCCTGAGTTTGATTTAAGCGACTTAACGGGTGTTAAAGCTGTCGTGATTAAGCCTACTCTTATTGGTTCTGTAGAGCGTTGTGTAGCAATCATTGAGCGTGCACAGCAACTTGGAATTAAACCTGTATTGAGCTCAAGCATAGAGTCGAGCCTTGGCTTAACTCAGATTGCTCGTCTGGCACAGCAATATTTGCCAAATGAAGTACCGGGGCTGGATACGATTGGCCTGTTCAAGCAACAGTTAGAAGTTTCTTGGCCGGGTTGTCAGCTGCCAGTCTCTACGCTTGAACAGCAGCAATTGATTTGGTCTTCTTAGGCTGAGCTATTTGATGAGCTAGTTGAATCACTATTTAATTAGCTCAGTCAGTTCCTAATCTATTTTTTGGTTATCTTATGATGCGCCCACAATCTAATCATCACCCGCTCTGGGTACAGTGGGCGCAGCAAAACCCACTTCAACCTGCGTTAGTGACTACTCACCGCACGTATACTTGGCAGCAAGTTACAGTATTGGTGAGTGAGTACCAACAACTGCTATCTCATCAAGGTTTATCTGAAGGTGACGTACTGACAATTGTCGGCAAGAATCAAGCTGAAGTGATTCCGGTTTATCTTGCCGCACTCAATTTGGGTGTGGTTTGTGCGTTCACTATGCCTCAGCCTGCCGCTCGTTTAACGCAAAAGCTTGAATCTCTCTATGTTTCTTCCGATAGTTGTTACTTGTGGCTGCTAGAAAGCGGCGGTATAGATCTGTCTGAGGTTGCAGCGCCAAACACTCAGTTACTTACCTTGCCTTGTTTGAATGACCTAGATGGTAATGAAAAGCCAATAGCAACGTCAGAACCTTCTTGTTTCAGTTATCAAAACCTCGCAAGCATCGTGTTCACCTCTGGCTCTACCGGAAACCCAAAAGCGGTCGCTCACACACTTGATCAGCATTTATATTCTGCGACTGGGCTGCTTGAGGTATTTCGTTATCAACAAGGCGATACTTGGTTGCTGAGTTTACCTATGTACCATGTGTCCGGATTAGCGATAGTTCATCGTTGGTTGGCGGCTGGTGGCTGCATCAAAATAGGGTCAGGTCAGCTTGAACTTGATATCGTAGGTTGCAGTCATGCTTCATTGGTCGCTACTCAGCTACATCGATTACTAAAGAGTAAGCAAGGACTTACTTTAACGCATGTACTTTTGGGGGGGAGTCATATTCCAGAAGCACTTGGTCTCGAGGCTCAACAAATGGGCATCGAAACATGGCTTGGCTACGGCATGACCGAAGCAGCTTCAACCGTGACTGCCAAGCTCGTTGATGCCAGTAGTACAGCCGGGTTTATCCTTAACCATCGCCAGCTTAAAATTGAAGAACAGCGCATCTTTATTGGCGGTGAGACGCTCGCTTCTGGTTATTATTATCAAGGTAAATTAACGCCATTAGTTGATAAGAACGGCTGGTTTGATAGCAAAGATCTTGGTGAGTGGGTTGGCGAACAAGTGTCGATTATTGGCAGAGCCGACAATCAGTTTATTTCTGGTGGTGAAAACATTCATTGTGAAGAAATAGAGCGAGCACTCAATCAGTTGTCTGAGGTTAATCAGGCTTTTATTGTTCCCATTGAAGATGACGAGTTTGGATTCCGACCTATCGCTATTGTGGACTGTGTTGATTTACCAACTAAAGAGTGGTTTGCCGAACAATTGACGGGTCGTCTTGAACGGTTCAAATTTCCGGTAGAGTATTATCAAATGCCTAAACAAGAACAGCAGAGCATTAAGGTGTCGAGAGCAGGATTAGCGGCGTGGTTGTCACAACATAGGAACTCTAAGTGAGTGCATTGACTCGCTTTTTGCTAGCTTGTTAAACAGTTAGTTAATTTAGCAATTAGATAGTTCAAAACAGAATTTATTATCTTTATAACCATCCATCATAATAAGCCATATAAATAACGGATTATAGAATAAGGTCTTATTATGAAAATTGCGCTCATCATTGCGGTATTACTGCAGATAGGCCAAGCGATAACATCGTCAGGGCTGACGCGTTCGTTAGCAGAGCTCACTGCGTTTGTTTTGGTTGTGGTACTTGTTTTGATGAAAAGAGAGATCAAGAAGAGTGATAAGCCCCTGTTTGATTCGTGATTGTTGCTACAAAAAATATCCTCATCACAAACGATAAAGGCAAAGCCCATTTGAGCTTTGCCTTTTTGTTTTGTTGCCCGCAACCTCGATGTCTGGGAAGCGAACAACCATTTAAAGCGTTTTTTACGGCCTAGGCGAGAGTTAACCACGCCAGTGAACCCGTTGAGATCATGACCCACATTGTAATACCAAACATCAATGGTTTCGGCCCTGCTGCTTTTAACTTTTCTACTGAAATGCCACAACCAATTAAGAACAGACACACCACCAATGCTCTCTTAGATACATCAAAGATCCCTTGGTAGACCATGTCAAATTGTGGCAGTAAGTCGCTCACAGCGATAGCGGCGCAATAGAAGAAAATGAAGTAGGGAATCGTAATCTTCTTTTGATCGTTCTTGAAGATCATCGCGCTGACTAAAGCGATAGGGATGATCCAAAGCGCACGAGCGAGTTTCAATGTTGTCGCTGTCGTCAGTGCTTCTTCGCCATAAGCCGAAGCTGCACCTACCACAGAAGATGTATCGTGAATTGCGATTGCAGCCCATGTACCAAACGTTTGTTGGCTTAGTTCAAGCACATGACCAATCATCGGGAACAAGAATAGAGCGACTGAGTTCAATACGAATACAGTGGCTAACGCCAAGCCAATCTGTTCATCGTCTGCTTTAATTGCGGGTGCCACCGCTGCTATCGCGCTACCACCACAAATCGCGGTACCAGAAGAGATAAGATAGCCCGTTGTGCGGTCTAATCCCATTCGTTTAGCCAAGAACCAACCAATGACTAATGTACCAATAATCGTCGTGACAATGAGACCAATACCATCGCCGGTTACCGCTAATGCTTTTTCAAACTGAATGCCAAAACCCAAGCCAACAATCGAGTAGGCCAGTAGTTTTTTGGTGAGTTTGCCGACTTCTAAGTGTTCAGGAACTAAACCTAAGCTAGCAAGTAGAAAACCGATAACAAGAGCGGTCGGTGAGCTAACCCAAGGTGTTAAGCAAAACAGTGCAGCAAGATAAAACGGAACGGACTTTTTTAGGTTCATTGTATTTAGAGTCTTGTTTTGTTGTGGCGTTATTGTAATGAGACCACTATACGTTCAATAAAATGATAAGTAAGTCTAAATGAATTGAACAAACGTTAAGGAAAACTTAACGCTTATTCAGCGGATATGAATAAAGGGCTTGTTATCTAGCGCTGTGATCCGCGAAGGTCAGATACGGATTGTCGAAGAATTTCACAAGAGGCTTGTTTAGGTGAAATTGGTTCACCAGCTTCTATCTCTAACTTGGTCCAAAAACGAGTGGGTAGCCCTTTACAGGCACGGCCTTTGTAACGACTAAAGTAGCTGCCCCATAATCCTTTGAGAGCCATTGGGATCACTGGGACAGGGGAGCGTTTGATAATCAGCTCCATACCGCGCATGAACTCAGCCACTTCGCCATCAGAAGTTAGCTTTCCTTCTGGGAAAATACACACAATGTGACCTTCATGGAGGGCGTGTTCTACTTCCTTGAAAGCGTTTCTAATCGAGTTGCGGTTGGTCGCGGAGATTGGAATAACCCCTGCTCTTTTCAAGAAACGTCGAATCGGCGGCAATTTGGTGTAATCCTCTTCCATCACAAAACGGATAAGCCGAGGGCAAACTGCACTCAGCAGTAGTGCATCCATATAACTCACATGGTTGCAGACAATCAACGCGCCCCCTTTTTCTGGCAGGTGATGTAAGTTCTTATGCTTAACTCGGTACATGGTGTGAGTGACCACCCATGTAAAGAAACGGAAAGCGTAGATAGGCACCTGATAAAACAGGTACAGCATCACTAAAGTATTGCCTAACGCAAGCATCACAAACAGCTGCGGAATTGAAAGCTCTAGAACACTCAGGCAAACAATACCTAAAACCGCGCTTCCTACCATGAACAGTGAATTGTAAATATTAAGCCCTGCAATCACTTGGGCACGTTCGTCTGGTTTTGCACGTAATTGCATCAGTGAATACAGAGGAACAATAAAGATACCGCCAGAAATCCCCAACAGTAGAAGATAAGCAAATAGCGGCCAAAGCTCTGAATAGGTTACAAACTGATGGAAAGAGCTAAAATCAGGCAAAGACTCAGGGATAGATATTGCCATCAAAAGACCAAAGACTGAGATACCTAAGCTACCCATTGGCACGATGCCGATTTCAATTCGGTGATTAGATAGCTTATCGCAAGCCAAAGAGCCGATAGCAATACCTACCGAGAACAGCGCAAGTAGAAATGCAACAGAGCTTTCAGTGCCATTTAGATGCAGTTTGGTGAAGTTGGGGAACTGAGTTAGGTAAGCCGCGCCAAGGAACCAGAACCAACTGATAGACATCAGTGCTTGAAAGGTCGGGCGGTCTTTTTTGGCAATCGCCAGTGTTGCGCGGGTTAGCTTTACAGGTTGCCACTTTACCTTGAGGTCTGGTGCATTACTCGGTGCTAGTGGGATAAAGCAGCTTGATACATAACCAAGTACAGCGAATGAAACAATACACACCGCAGCAATGAGTTTCGCGCCTTCTTCAGAGGCAATGATACCTGCGCCTAAGGTGCCAATTAGGATCGCTAAGAAAGTACCCGTCTCGACGAGAGCGTTACCAGAGACCAATTCTTTTGTTTCTAACTGTTGTGGAAGCAGGGCATATTTCACGGGGCCAAAGAAAGCACTTTGTGTACCCATCAAAAATAGAAGCAGAAGTAATATTCCGTAGCTTTCGTAGATAAACCCGATCGCACCCAGTGACATGATCACCACTTCAAGAAGCTTAACTTTACGGATGAACCATGATTTTTCGTATTTGTCGGCCAGAACACCAGCCAAAGCAGAAAATAGGAAGAAAGGCAGAATAAAAAGGCCAGCGGCCAAATTAATGAACAGATTGCTGGAAATAGGTAGCGTGTCTACGCTTGCAAAAGCAACAAACAGTAACAGGACATTTTTGAATATGTTGTCGTTAAAGGCTCCTAGAAATTGGGTAATAAAGTAGGGTAGGAACCTTTTTTGCGTTAACAGCGAAGATTGGCTGCTGTTGTTCATTGTCTTTCCTTGGATGATTACCAGTTGGTTAAGTAGTTTGAGACTAGGTTATTGATCAGCTCTTTACCATCAATGGGCTCAGAGGCGAAAAATTTATCATCAACGCTAAGAAGAGTAATTCCATGTACTCCAGACCATAATACACGGCTGGCTTTAACGACTTCGCTATTAGTATGTTCAGGAGCAATCGCGATTAGCAGCTGCTCTAGCATACCTGTCATTCTATCGATGCGGTTAGATTGCCATTCAGGAAGGTTTTCACCATTCATGTTGTGCTCAAAGATAAGCTGCCAACGGTGAGGGTGTTTCTGTGCAAAATCGTGGTAGCAGTAGGCAAGGTTGAATAGAGCTTGTTGAGGGTTGCTCGATTGTTCAACAGCTACAGCAGATTCCGACGCCAGTTCATCTAATGTTTGGGCTACTACATGCAAAAGCAGTAGGTTGTAGTTACCAAATACATTTACTAAGGTACTTGGGACGTAACCAATCATATTGGCAATTTTACGTAGACTTAGCTCGTGATAAGAGTGCTCTTCTAAGAAATCGGTCACCGTTTTTAAGGTTAATTGCACTAATTGTTCGCGAGTATGATCGTTTCGTCTTGCCATGGGTACTTTCTATTAAATGAACATCGTTCAATATTTTAATGCTGCCCCAGAGTGCCGTCAATCCCTCCGCTAGTTTAGTAATCAATTAATAGCCGCAATATTATGATACATGTGTAAACACCGTGAATATTTCATTGTTCTTTGTTAACGAGTATGATTAAGGTGTCGAAAGATAAAAAACCTACAAAGGATAATAATGAAACGATTTTTCTCACTAGTCGCGATTCTGTTGGTAACAGTCGCGGTGACGCCAATCGCGGAAGCGAAAAAGTTTGGTGGTGGTAAGTCATTTGGCAAAAGCTTTAAAACGGCTCCAGCACCAAAACAACAAAACACGAATTCGATCCGTCAAGATCAAACGGGTAAGAACACAGCAGCTAACTCTAGCAAGAAAGGCCTTATGGGCGGCCTGCTAGGTGGTTTACTTGCTGGTGGTCTTTTAGCTGCATTCTTTGGTGGCGCATTTGAAGGTATCCAGTTCATGGATATTCTGATCATGGGTCTGATTGCTTTCCTAGCATTTAAATTCCTACGCGGAATGTTGGGGGCGAAGCAGGGTTCAATGAATCAGCAGAATGCACGTGGCCAACAGCCAGCATTCGGCGGCATGGGTCAGAACAAGTTTGAACAACCTAAGCAACAACCAAATGTTCATAACTTCGAGCAAGCACAGCCTCAATCACAAGGCACTGCTGGTGGCTTTGGTTTTGGTGCACAAAGAGATGTTCCACATAACTACCCACCGGGCTTTGATCAAGCGGCATTCATCAACGGTTCTCGTGAACACTACCGTACACTGCAAGGTGCATGGAACCACAACGAGCTAAACACGATTGAAGAATACGTATCTCCAAGCCTATTTGAAGACCTAAAAGCTGAACGCAACAAGCTAGACGGTGATCAGCATACAGACGTAATGTACGTAGATGCTGAAATCGTTCGTGCAGATCATGACGGCAGCAAAGCACAACTAAGCCTACAGTTTAGTGGTCGCTACCGTGATTCAGCGGAAGGTATCGAAGAAGACATTACGGATATCTGGCACCTAGAGCGTGACCTAACAACTGCCAATGCACCTTGGTTGATTGTTGGTATTCAAGGTTAATCTCAATATTTAACTACACATCAATATGATGTAGTTATTTAGAATGACACCAAATAATAGAAAGCCCCTGTTGAGAAATCAGCAGGGGCTTTTTTGTGCCTCCTGGTGATTTGACTCTGCAAGTGTCTGGAAGAGAGTTATTTAGGTAAGGATGGGGAATACGGTGCTGAAAAGTGCATATCGCCACGATAAATATTTTGATATTTCTCTGACTGGCAAAGTGGGCTAATCTCAATTTAAGTAACTCATTTTTATTGTTTTTAATTGGTTGCTTAAACCACATCTAGCCGAGGGGCTTATCGATATGATGACGTTTTTTGAGCCCGTACTAGAGCCTGAACTCACATATCAGCAGAAACAACAAATATGATGAGCCAGTTTCTACAAACTGTTTAGGCTGCGCGGCTTACTTGGTGTGTAAGCGTCACGGTGAAGTCTGGAATGATTGATAATTCGATTGTCTTGAAGGCACAAACTATGCAGCCGTGAGATCCGTAACGGGAGCTCTTTAGCGTTCAGATGAGAAATTACCGCGTGAAATATAGAATAACAGAAACGAAAAAAGCCAACTCAATGAGTTGGCTTTTCGATTTTCCAATTAAGAAGAATATGGTGGAGGGAGACGGATTCGAACCATCGAAGGCAGTGCCGGCAGATTTACAGTCTGCTCCCTTTGGCCACTCGGGAACCCCTCCAGGGTGTGTCTTACT
>NZ_MCZZ01000161.1 GCF_002875705.1 Vibrio sp. 10N.261.45.E2 | reverse complement strand
CTTTGAAATCGCTAAACATGGACTTTTCTGTGGTCATAAGGATTACCTCAAAATAAGGGGGAACTCATGGAAGTTAAAAGTGAAGGCAAGCGATACTTTAAAATGCAATATCCCGATGAGTCGTGCCCTATCATCTCGGTTCGGGGGCGCTCAAGACCAGTGACAGTCTTATCTGAAAATGCTTTGGTAGTGTTAACTAAAGGGGTGTCAAAAAGCCGGATGGGTGCCATGGTGAGCGGAGTGATAAACTACCCAAACGGTAATCAAGATGAGGTGCATGGCTACATCATCTTCATCAAAGGAAAGAGCATCATTGTTAAGTTGCTTAAAAATATCCCAATAGCGCGAATCAATGAGCAGCAGCGCTGGGTGCTCCAACATTACCCCAATTTTGACATGAGAATGAAGTAAGCAACTCAGTGCATTGACTGTTTGATTTTGTTGCGGTTTTTGGGCTTACCCACCGTTTCGGTGGATAACTCGATAACAAAGTGTCGATGCTTTAATTTTCAATGATGACGTCCGCCGTGATGGTGTCGCCATTGTGATTGTAAAAGTAAGGCTCACCATACCTTTGGCCGTCCATCCACATTTCAGTGTATTCATACGTCGCTGTGCATTGAGTGGGGGTTCGGTGGGATGTGTCGCGTGACGTTACGCAAGATTGGTCTTTGTACAACTTTGAAGGCACTGGCCTCCAAGCGCTGCACACTTTCTCACCTTTAAATGAATGCCCCCAACTCACACACTCTTCATAGCGCGGTGAGTAAGCCGCTCGACCTTCTCGTGAGGTAATTTCGCTTGCCTGACTGGAATCAGTGCCCGAGTCCACCATACATCCCAGAAAACTAGGTAAAGGCGACTTGAAGTGCTTTACGCGGTCTTTAAATGCGTCCTTGGACTCTCCGCATCCACTGGCGTGGAAGCCTGTCGGCATGCACATCCAAATGCCACACTCGGCATCGCTGTAGGCCAGAGCGGGTGTGCTTAAAAGTGCGCTTGATAGCAGCGAGAGCAGGATGGCTCGTCTTGTCTTCCTCGGTCATGTGGCTAGAGCGCACAACCTTATTGACTGCTTTCATTAACTCATGGCTTTGCACCAATCGGCCGAGCTTTTGCTTTAACTTTGTGACCGCTTCGGGGTCGTCTGACGCGATGCCAGCAGAGCCTACACTATCAGCGCGACGGCTTAGATATTCCGCTTTGTCCTGAGCCTCTACGCTTTTACGCATGTTTGTATTAATGCTCTCCGCGTGTCTACGGTGCTTTGCTTCTGAGTGGTGGCCTACTAGGATAGGCTGACCAAAAGGTAACATTTTCCCTAATGAACTTGCTGTATTAAAACGCTCCGTAGATACCGCAGCGGCTTTTATTGCTCGCTCTTCTAATCGCTCGCGCTTTTCTTCTTGTCGCTCTTGATAGTCTCCTAGGGCTACAACTTTTCGGGTTTTATCTTCTGGCGGTGGTGTTGGCTTTTTCTCGTCACTGTTAAGCGGTGACAGATAACCGTCAATTAACGCCTTTGTTACTTGCTCAAACGTAAAGCGCACTTTAGAGGCTGTAATTAATTTAACCTCACTCACCGCAGCGTAGTAATGGTTTAATGTTGGGTAATCTGCATCAATATCATGTCTGAATTTTTCGCTTAGACCATCATCAAACGTAATTTCTAACATTGTTTTCGCGTAGCCGTTACCGCGTCCAGTTTCTTGTGCTTCAATCATGGCTTTTTCGTTGTACTCTTCCAGCGTGTAAACCTCGTTATCATCGAACTGGTTTGACTCGCTCCATTGAATCGTAACGCGATCAACAACTGCGGTATTAACTAGGCTTTCGTACTTATAGAACGGGGCTAATAAAACCTCTTCTTTCACCTCTTCGACTTCTTCAACAACCAAAGAATTATTATCAAAAATAGCACCTTCCGCGCCTAGCTCATCCAATGAGAAAGTCATGACTACATCATCCGAAAAATGGTAAATACAATCACAAACTTGGACTTTCACCAGAACCCCGTCATGGATAGTTAATAAAATCACCATGTCGCGGTAATTCTTTTCGTACCAGTCCCAAAAATCCGCTTTATCCATCGTGACAGGCTCATTACTTCTATAGCAATCATCCATACCCATTGACTGAGTTTTTAAGATCAACGAATCCGCAAAACCCAACAACTTAGTAATTTTGGCCTTAGCATTTTTACGCAATTTACGACCAGAGAAGCTTTTCAAAAATTCATTTTTGGATGAGCCTGACTGTTCAAACGGGGATACGTTTGTCGCTGTTTGGACGTTAGAAGCTGTTGATTGATTACGGATTGAGTCTGTCATAAGTTTTTCCTTTGATTAATTTTTCATTCCCGTTGTCGCCTGACTGCTCGACCCGAAATCATGGTTCTTTAAAACAAGGGCGCGAAGCGTTTATATACCCTTGTTTTAGAGGTTCTGATTTGGGACGTTAAGCAGGAAGACCGCAACACGGTAATGAGAAATCAAAGGGAAAAGACAGGCGAGAAACGGAGTCAATCTTACAGATTCTTCGTTCCAATCAGTTAAATAGCCCCGAATGGGGGCTTGATTTTGCGTTCAGGATTGGGGGACAGGAACTTAAACGAAAAGAGCCGGCTAATACCAAGTGAAGTATGAACCTGGTATTAGCCAGCTCGTATTGAGTTAAGTTATCGGCACGAGGCGAAGCCGAAAAGCCTTGCCCCGTAGGGGTAACGCCCTATCGCATCATCACCCTTAAAAAGAACACCATTCTCAATTCGGTAACAGACCCAACAGAGAATTTAACTAACATTCTCGACATCGTATTCTGAACAGATTGGTAATTACATTTCATCTTCTCTCCTATATCACTGTAAGACACCCCTAGCGAATAAAGCATAAGGCATTGGAATTGTCTTTAAGACAATTCAGGGAAGCACTCTCTGGCTTTGTGAGAGCCTTTTTCGTAGAAAATGGCACTCATACTACAGACCTCCCAATAAGGAGGGCTTGTCGTTGCCTATAGGTAAGATTTGAAGACGTGTGTACAAACTGAACAAGCAGTTCGTAGGTAACGTGACAAAGAGGCACGCGAAAGGTACTATTTTTCATAGCTCACTATCCTAGTATCGTAGGTTTTGGGTTAGCTGGTTGTTCGAGTTACAGCTCGTTCAATCAGCGATTAATCGATTCATTTAAAATGTTGGTTTTTTTCCCTCCTTAATCAATTGTTGTCGATAGCGTTCAGACGGACTTAATTTAACCTTACTTGCTGCCAATTCTTTATCGGGCTTTGGTGCTTTAACGACAAAGCCAGCCTCATCAAATTTATCAATTTGATTTTTGTACTCATAAGAAATTCTGACTTTATGCGCTTTACGGCCTTTCTTCTGAATAATTTCCATGTCGATGTAAGTAAATTCAGTGATAGCAAGGACTTGCTTAACAGCACGTTTGAAAAATGAATTATCAAACGTATTAAACTTATTATAACACTCTCCCTCTACTCCCAATTCTCGCTTCAATTCATCTAATTCAATCTCACAGTAGCCAATTTTTCCTGAACTGATCCATCTAGATAACAAAAGGTAAAGATTATAGGCGTTACCTTTGGGAAGCCTAACTGCACTAAGAAGAAACTGACTCGTAAACTCTTTTGTCAGGTCTGAAATATAAGGGGCAAATTCAGGAGCAAGTTTAACTTCAACGAATCCGTCACCGTTCGAGTAGTAACTGTAATTAGCAACAGTAAATACAATCATCCCGTCTTTAGGTCGCCCTTTAAGCTCTGGGTGCAATACAGATTCGGGGATCTCCATACCATAAGTACGAATATCATAAACACCATTTTGAAGCTGCTTATAAGCCTCTGACGTATCGATATTACATAGCTGTGCATAATCTTTTGCAGTAATAGTAAAAACTTGTTCAGGGTCGAACTTAATAGAAGTAAGACCAGAATCAACATCACGCTCACGCTCAAGTTCAGACAAGCACATATAGAGTATCCGCCTAGCCGATAACTCCATTTTAGCCAATTCTTGGTGAGCATCATTACAGTGGTAGATTTTTTTATTCATGTTTCTAGTTAATAATTCCAAATACTCATTTCCATTCATCAATGGGATACCAAAACAATAACAGCAGACACAAGCAATAGCAAGGTCAACTTAAATGCTATTCTTTAGCGGTGTTGACGCTA
>NZ_MCZZ01000160.1 GCF_002875705.1 Vibrio sp. 10N.261.45.E2 | reverse complement strand
ATCAATCTGTGTGGACACTTATCGTGAATATCTTCGTATAAGGAGGTGATCCAGCCCCAGGTTCCCCTAGGGCTACCTTGTTACGACTTCACCCCAGTCATGAACCACAAAGTGGTGAGCGTCCTCCCCGAAAGGTTAAACTACCCACTTCTTTTGCAGCCCACTCCCATGGTGTGACGGGCGGTGTGTACAAGGCCCGGGAACGTATTCACCGTAGCATTCTGATCTACGATTACTAGCGATTCCGACTTCATGGAGTCGAGTTGCAGACTCCAATCCGGACTACGACGCACTTTTTGGGATTCGCTCACTATCGCTAGCTTGCTGCCCTCTGTATGCGCCATTGTAGCACGTGTGTAGCCCTACTCGTAAGGGCCATGATGACTTGACGTCGTCCCCACCTTCCTCCGGTTTATCACCGGCAGTCTCCCTGGAGTTCCCGACATTACTCGCTGGCAAACAAGGATAAGGGTTGCGCTCGTTGCGGGACTTAACCCAACATTTCACAACACGAGCTGACGACAGCCATGCAGCACCTGTCTCAGAGCTCCCGAAGGCACACCTGCGTCTCCGCTGGCTTCTCTGGATGTCAAGAGTAGGTAAGGTTCTTCGCGTTGCATCGAATTAAACCACATGCTCCACCGCTTGTGCGGGCCCCCGTCAATTCATTTGAGTTTTAATCTTGCGACCGTACTCCCCAGGCGGTCTACTTAACGCGTTAGCTCCGAAAGCCACGGCTCAAGGCCACAACCTCCAAGTAGACATCGTTTACGGCGTGGACTACCAGGGTATCTAATCCTGTTTGCTCCCCACGCTTTCGCATCTGAGTGTCAGTATCTGTCCAGGGGGCCGCCTTCGCCACTGGTATTCCTTCAGATCTCTACGCATTTCACCGCTACACCTGAAATTCTACCCCCCTCTACAGTACTCTAGTTCACCAGTTTCAAATGCAGTTCCGAGGTTGAGCCCCGGGCTTTCACATCTGACTTAATGAACCACCTGCATGCGCTTTACGCCCAGTAATTCCGATTAACGCTCGCACCCTCCGTATTACCGCGGCTGCTGGCACGGAGTTAGCCGGTGCTTCTTCTGTTGCTAACGTCAAGAGATAGCGCTATTAACACTACCCCCTTCCTCACAACTGAAAGTACTTTACAACCCGAAGGCCTTCTTCATACACGCGGCATGGCTGCATCAGGCTTTCGCCCATTGTGCAATATTCCCCACTGCTGCCTCCCGTAGGAGTCTGGACCGTGTCTCAGTTCCAGTGTGGCTGATCATCCTCTCAGACCAGCTAGGGATCGTCGCCTTGGTGAGCCATTACCTCACCAACTAGCTAATCCCACCTAGGCATATCTTGACGCGAGAGGCCCGAAGGTCCCCCTCTTTGGCCCGTAGGCATTATGCGGTATTAGCCATCGTTTCCAATGGTTATCCCCCACATCAAGGCAATTTCCTAGGCATTACTCACCCGTCCGCCGCTCGACGCCCATTAACGCACCCGAAGGATTGTTA
>NZ_MCZZ01000159.1 GCF_002875705.1 Vibrio sp. 10N.261.45.E2 | reverse complement strand
ATTTATAACCAAATTAACTATAAATAATATTTATAGGTTTAGTCGGAAAGTTAATTGGTTAATATAATTCACCATTGATAAAGTCTCGTTTCATTTAATAAACGAATTATCTATTTCAAGATTATTCGCCCAACGAGACTTTTATAATGAGGATAAAATTAATTTGTACAGTTATGACGGCAGTCATTGCTGCCTTTTCTGTACAAGCGACCACTTTACCTGCGCCAACTTGGCATATGATGACTTTTATTGATGGCAGTACAAAAGAGCTGCGATTAATGGGGTCACAACATATGTTTTGGTACCAAGACCATGATGGACACCTGTATATTCAGGATCCAGATAATCAATGGTATTTTGCTAAATATGTAATGAATGATAACGGGGTAGGAACGGTTATTTCAACTGGTGTACTGGCTTCGAGTGGCGCTGAGGTCCCCATTGAATCAAACATCAAAAATTTAAAAATCGACCCAATACACGTCAATGAATCTTTTGACTCGCCGGCTGCAAACCACAAAAGATTTACTCCGAGACAAAGGCAACGATCATCATTATCTAGTACTTCAAATAAAAAGCTCACTGAGCAGGCTCTGTTGGTTGTACAAGTCAGTTTTTCAGACGAACAGATAGAGAATGATTTTCAGTCGACGATATTTGGTGAAAATCAGCAAAGTGTTCAAGATTACTTTCTTAAAAATAGTTACGGGAATTATAAAGTTGTTCCAGCGAAAGAAAGTGAAGGGACTAAAAACGACGGTGTTATTAATGTCACGTTGGACATAGATCACCCTAATTGTCATTCCAAGTCTGAAAGTAACTGCCAAACTAAACTCAATAATGTGTTCAAAAAAGCTTATGAAGCACTAGACGTTGACTTTAATCTTTCTCAATACGACTACAACAATGACGATAGTATTGCTCCTCAAGAGCTGTCCGTCATGTTCGTCTTTGCGGGTAATGACAAGTCAAGTGGTACACAAAAAACGCCTACGATTTGGCCGCATAAGTTTGCCCACAGAACTGTCGAGATAGATGGAAAGCGCATTAGCGCATATTGCCTCTTCGCAGATTATCAGGATGATCATCAATCGACCATGGGGGTTATTGCCCACGAGCTTGGGCATTTGATGTTAGGGCTACCGGATTTATATTCTTATAAGCATGATGGTTCAATTGGGCATTGGGGGCTAATGGGAGGCGGAAGCTGGGGAAGTAAACCCAGTGATCAATATGCCGGAGAAACGCCGGTTAACATGTTGGCGTGGAGTAAAGAGGCATCCGGATTTTTAAAGCCGAAAGTACTCTCCAATACCGGTCGTATCGAAATAGACACTATAAAGGGCGAAGGAGTTATTCATCTTGATCCTTACCTTAAACAATTTGGACCGCGTGCTTACGTTGAAAATAGACGTAAAAGCAATTATGACCAAGCGCTTCGTGGCGAAGGTTTGTTGATTACAGCTGTGAATATCGATAATCAATTCAACAGTTCAGGTCCGATGCAAGTGCAGGTATTCCAAGCCGATGGAGAGGGGTTACTAGAAAGCGGTTTTTCTTCTGGAGATACTGGTGATGTCTTTCCTGGTAGAGACTCGGTTACCAACCTCTCGGATGATTCAGAACCTTCCTTAACAGCGATTACTGCTGGCAGAAAAACAGATATCACAATAACAAATATTTCTAGCGATGATGCCAAAGCGAGTTTCTCTCTTTTGGTTCCAAACTCAAACAACAAATCGTCTTGGGTCACTTCTTTCGGAAGAACCTACCCACGTTATAACGCAAATATTAATGTTCTTGGCTTCCCCATAGATGTTGTCAAAGGAAACCAAGATATTGCAGGAATACATTTTTACGCGAAAGCAACGAGCGTCGCGATGCCGATGTTTTATCGTCTAGTCGAATACCCATACCAATCCATATTTGGCAATGCAGTTATTGATGAAAGCGCCGCTCGATTGTTACACCGAGGTGTAGCTCAGCAAGACGGTGGACAAGTCATTTTTGATGAGAAGATCAAGCTTGGCTTGGGCTTAAAGCTGATTGTGTTAGAGATTGAAAATGGTACTCCGGAATACTCTACTCAGTTTTTGGACGCATATTTAGGAGATGGACAAAGAAAAAAGCAATTTTCAGGTACGATTTCTGATTATAAAACGCAAGGCTTGGGGCGCGCGTTCGGACAGAACTTCCCTTTTGCACTGCTTTTTGAATTACCAACTACAGCCAAACCTATTGCTGTCGACGATAAGATTTCTACCGATGAAGACATTCCTTTTCTGCTTAACCTACTAGCGAATGATATCAACTTACCCAAGCCAAATAATTATTCAATTGAAATCGGGCAGAAGCCAAAAAAAGGCGTGATAAAAGGTGAGACATATTACCCTTTAGCTAATCAGTTTGGTCGTGATAGCTTTACGTATCGTCTGGTAGATGGGCGAGGAGAGGAGACGGACTTTGCGCGTGTAGACGTTGATATTAAATCAGTGAATGATGCTCCCGAGTTAACGCTCGATAGATCAAATGCTAAGTCTGAGCCTGGTGAAACGGTGATATTCAAGATCACTAATATTACAGATGTCGATTCTTCAGAGCATCAAATAACGTGGTCTCAAGTTCAAGGTCCAAGGCTGTCGCTGAGTGATTCACAATCTAAAGTACTTAAAGTAACAATCCCTAGTGATGCTGCTGAAGGGGAGCAATATAGGTTTGTCGTTCTAGTGCAAGATTCATTAGGAGGTTATGCAAAGCAGTCTGTAGTGGTTGATGTGCGAAGAAAGCAAGCGTCATTATTAGGCACTAAATCGCTACAAGTAAAATATGGAGATGTAATCGATCTAATCCCTAATATTAATGAGGAGGTTTACACATTATATATATTGGACTCTCCACGTAATGGTATTGCAAAAATTGTAGATAGTAAGATTATTTATAATGCACCCGCTCAACGTAAGTTAGCTTTATATGACACTATTAAATATAGGGTTTTATCTGCCGATGGAGGCGAGTGGATAGGTTCGTTTGAAATTGAGGTGCTACCGAATATTTCAAATGAATCTGCTGTAACAGCAACTCAAAGCGACTCGTCAGGAGGAAGCTCCTCACTGCCTCTTATTCTTATGTTGTGCTTGCTCCTTCGGTTACGACAGCGCCGATAGAATAAAGTGAAATGAAAGAGCTATATTTTTAGCTCTTTTTTATTCGCCTACAAACATGAGTCAGCGCAAAAATGGAATGATTTGTCGCATTTCTGATTCTGGACTTACATTAATAGGTGTTTAGTTTCATTTGAGTGCAACATTGATCACAAAAATGGACAATGGTTCAATTGAGTGACTTTCGAGCTTTAGCATTATAAATGATGAATATTTACATAAATTTCAACGATTTTCGGTAATCAAAAGGTGGTGGGTGCATAGGTTTTGGTTATAATTGTGTTTACTGTCATTTGTCCGGGAAAGGTGTTGTGTAAGGACTTTGGTACGAGAATGGCACAAAATATGTTGTTTGTAAAAGCACATAGGGATTTGTGAATCAGTTGTTGGTTGCGATAAATGTATTTATTTGTATAGGTGCATATAAACATTATTTATGAGTATATAAATAATGTTTTTTTGTATCTGTATGACACTATTGTTACTTTTACGCTGATTTTTAATAAGAATAATTAATAAAAGAACGCAACATCGGGGTAGTTTGCACCATGAAAAACGTCAACAGGTCTATCGACGTCAAATATTTAAGAACATTTTCACACGTTGCTAAGCACAAAAGTTTTACTGCGGCCGCTGAGTCTTTATTTATGACACAGCCTGCGGTATCTCAACATATTAAAAAAATAGAAAGTACAATCGGGGCAAGTATTTTCGATAGAAAAGAAGGATTTTTACTCACTAAACATGGAAAAGTATTACTCGATTATGCAGACCAAACAATGTCTATGTACGAAAAGTTGTTTGAAGATCTGGAGAAGGTAGAATTAAGAGATCAATTCAATATAGCGATTGCCGAATCATTTTGTTTCGATATGGTTGAGCGTGTAATCAATGAATTTAGAATGTTGAACAATATAGATTTGTCCATAAACAGTTTTACGAATTCTTCTCTATTGGACTCTTCTCGTTATGATTTAATATTCACGATGGATCGGATTTCACAGGAGAATGGAAAGTCCTATCAACTAAAGACGGTTAATTACGTTATCGCACATTCAAATTCTCTTGACCCACATGAGTGTTATCCACAGAGGGTTGTATTTTGTAGTTCTCTACCCAAGTCCTATGTCCAAGAGCTACTTAATGACTATAATATTGATTCTTCACATGTGACCAGTTGGGTAAAAACAAGCTCATGTCAGTTCCTAAAAAATGAATTGGATACAAATGGTACCATTCTAATTTTTCCTGAGTGGGCTGTATGTAATAATAATTGTAAGACAATACCGTTACGTCAAAAAGTGAACATGTATGTTTGGTGTAGTGACGAAATTTCACAAGAGTTAGAGACGCTAGGTATTAAAGATAAGATTCAGCAATTGTTTCAAATTAGTGACATTTCGACGCCTGAGCTGAAATATAGTATTATGTAATTAGTTTGATAATATTGATACAGTGCTAAAAATGAAACAACTTAGAGCAATAGGCATCCCGTAAGGGATGCCTTTTTTATAGCTATCAAACCCCGCTATTTTTCCTATTACGTACATAATGGAAACTAAGATACCACCAAGAAACCCTATAAAAATCAATGTCATTGTAACCAGTTCTGGTTGTATGCCAATGATTAATGCAAAAAGTAACTTCACATCCCCAGCCCCAATTACTCCCAGATACCAGAGTATAAAAAATACTATGAAGCACAATGCTGCGGTGGGTAATGATGACATTAAATAGCCGTTATATAACGCGACGAAAATACTAAATGCTAAAGCTATTTTATTGAGGTTGTTTGGTATTTTTCTATACTTCCCGTCAAAAAAACATACAAAAAGTAATATTGATAAATTTACAGAAATTAAGGTGGAGTAAATTAATAAATCTATGTTCATAAATATAGAGTATAGACAAGTATTAGCTATATCAACATAAATTGGATTTCTGATTCTTATACCAGCATAAGAATGGCTTATATTGCTAAGATAAGTTTATGTTATGTGTCCATAATAACTATTAATTGGATGTATATTTTTATATCGAGTAAATTTCATTTCGCAATTTCAATTAGACCCAAGGTCGATATACTTTTAGAGGATTACCATGTACTACAAAACTTTAGCAAAATTGGCTGAACTAAAAATGAAGTTCGAAGATGATATTCGCGGTGTTACGGCTGTGGAATATGCAATTATTGCGGTTGTAATGTCGGCTCTAGTATTAGCGGCATTTCAAACTGATACGCTTAAAGATGCTATCACTGGTGCATTAGGTAAAGTGACAAGCAATTTGAAAGGTGCTACTGCTACTCCAACTAAGTAAAGGTAGCTAAACGGCCACTAAGAATAATATATTAAGGGGCTTTGCCCCTATTTTAGGCTTAATATGAACAGAACTATCATTCTTCTTCTTGTTGCTTTTTCTATTTTTTCCACATTGATTTATATCAATATTAACTATATTTCAGCTGATGAAGAACCACAGGAAGTACAGCAGAAGGAAGAACCCAAGGTCAGTGTTTTAGTTGCTCAGACAGCAATTAAACGTTCTCAACCGTTGGCTCCTAAATTTTATGACAAGAAATTTGTTCATATATCTGACTTAGATGGTTACTACTATACGTTAGAAGATGACCTTATTGTTGAACCTGGTGCTCTATTTAAAGAAGACATCTCCGAAGGCACATACTTAACACAAGATATGATCTCCAACCCTGGAGACCGAGATTATATGTATTTGTCATTAAATGACGGTGAATTACCGTATTTTTATGAAGTTACCGGTATCGGAGTGGTACAAACTGCAACGCTTACTCCTGGTGACAAAGTTAGCTTTGTTTCCACAACCTCTTCAAAATCGAATTTAGTTGAGAACGGGTATGGTGATATCGGTGATCTCGTTAGCCGAGTGATTATTAGTGGAGCTCGTGTGCTGCAGGTAATAAAAGGCAGCGAAGATACTGATTCAGAAGATGCCGAACACAAAAAATACAGTTTAGTTATTGCATTAAATATGCGCAGTGTTTTGAAACTCGAAATGGCTCAAAAAATCGGTGATGTGAATATCATTCCATCTGAAATCGAGAATCGCTATTTATCTATTCGCAGCAGTGATCTTTTAGAAACTCAGTTCGGTGTTAGAGAATTACGTGGTAAGGAATAACATGACTTTAAAGAACAAAAATATAGCCTTGCTATTGTGCGGGATTCTTTCATGCCCATTACTCGCATCAGAATTAATGAACTTGGATCAAGGCGCTGCGAGAACGATTAATTTGAAGCGACAGATATCAACAGTATTTGTTGCGAATCAAGAAATAGCTGACTACAAAATTATCGATGAAAACAAGGTTGTGGTTTACGGTGTTGGCCAGGGCACGACTTCCGTGATTGTTTATGATCGCGGTGGAAACGAAATTTACAATGCTGAATTGGTCGTTAATCAAAGCTTGCGACTATTGAAGCAAACGTTAATCGCTAGATTTCCTGATGAAAACGTTGTGGTTTCCAATGTTGGAGACCAAGTCGTGTTGGATGGTATTGTCGGTAGTGAAGAGATCAAACAAAAGATTAATCGACTCGTCGGGGAAATGCTGAAGAAAGATCGTCGCCGCGCTGCTTATGAATTAAAGGATGCCGACGGTGAGGCTTTAGATGAGCTGGAGTACACGGCACAATACAACTACGACCAAGTCATTAACAATTTAAAAGTTCTCACCACTGAACAGATAAATGTAAAGCTAACGGTTGCAGAAGTTTCGAGTTCTTTTCTAACCGAACTGGGTGTGACATACAGTGATAGTGGAGAGCCAGGTACTTTTGTTAATAAGCTCCTTGATTTTACGGCTCAAGACATTGTTTCTGTTATCTCTGCAAGTGGTGATGACAAAATCGGTCGTGTATTGGCAGAGCCAAACCTATCTGTTATATCGGGTGAGCAGGCCAGTTTTCTTGCGGGTGGTGAGATCCCAATTGCGGTACGAGACGAAGACGGAATTACTATTTCTTACAAAGAATACGGCGTTAAGTTAGCCATGGTAGCCAAGGTTACTGACACGGAAAACATCCGCTTAACTTTGATACCTGAAGTCAGCTCTATTGATGAATCGAACAAAACAACGACGGGTCTAATCTCGGTCCCTTCTTTGCGAACACGACGAGCCCAAACGACGGTTCACTTAAAAGACGGTCAAAGTTTTGTACTAGCTGGGCTTTTGACATCAGAAGAGCGTGAATCGTTAACCAAGATTCCAATTTTGGGAGATATCCCAATCTTAGGTGCGCTATTTAGTCACACTTCCACAAACCGCTCTAAAACTGAATTGATCATAGTTGCGACCGTAAATCTGGTTGATCCCGTTGAGCAAGAGCAAGTCAAGTTGCCAAGTTTTAGACGCACAAGTGATCTTGAACGACTTCTAAGAATTGACCTCTCAGAACTCGATGAGCCGGAGCTTGAAAACACGATAAACCAAGGAGGGTTCAACTAATGAGATGGATCGTTATTACTTTAATCGCTTTTATTGCTTCTGCTTGTACCCACGTTGATACATCCAACTCTAGTGTAATAGAGCAATTAGAAGAGCGTTTTGAATTTGATATGGCGAATGGTGAAGATTCAATGTCTCGCTCTGTGGCCTTTATCCGAGAACTCAATGCAAGAGAGCCGAAAGCTACGTTCTACGTTAAGTATAAGCCTGATGCGAGTGAGTTTGTCGCTAAGTTACGCGATAGATTCAAATCAGAATCTATCGCGAAAGACCGATATAAAGTGGAGCTTGCTGATAATGACCAAGAGAAAAATATCCTGATCATAGGCCGATATGTCCGAATTAAAAGCAGTGATTGTGGAGTGATGGTGTTCTCGCAACGAGAAGATTATCAATTTGGTTGTAGTGTTGAGCATAACCGAAACATCAGCTTGGTTAACCCAATTAAGAAGGCGAAATAACTATGGACTTGGATATCTTGTTTCGTACTTCGTCTTCGAAAATGAAGTCGACAGTTGAGGCTACCGATCTGATCGTTTCAGACGATAGAGCTTTAACCGAATCGATCCATGATTTATATGCGATTGAAGGGTTCCCAAAACCGCTTGAAGTCACTGATATTGATTTAGATGGTATTTGGAATCAGTCAAACATCAAGCTTAACCATGTTGTGCTCGATCTTCGAAGTGCTTCTAATGTTATTGAACAAGTCTCCGAGATTTCGATTCGTTTAGACGTGAATATATCTTTGCTCGTCCTATGCGACGTCGACTCTATAAAGCTGCGTAATCAAGTGCATGCTTTAGGTGCGACTTATGTGTTATGGGATTCAGAACTTGATTCGTTACTTGCGGCAATTAAAACGACGCAAGAGGGAGAAAGTGCTGTAAAAAAAACGCGCGTTGCTAAACGTATATTGGTTTTAGGAACCAAAGGTGGAATCGGTGTGTCTTGCATAAGTTCCGTTTTAGCGCACTCCTTAGCAGAGCAAGCGAATTTAAAGACACTGCTAGTTGATCATGATTCCGGAGCGCTAAACAGCGATATTTATATTGGTGTAAAGGGCTTGAAAGCCAAGCACAACAGCATTGATTTAAATCAGATCGATATCGACAGTGCGATAGCAAGAACCTATGTGCATGGTGTTAAAGAGAAGCTAGATTATTTGGTTCTCGAGAAGAATGTCGCTTGTCTTTCTGATCATGCATCTACGTTGTACAACCTTTCCAATCAACTGATTGATCAATATAACTTTATTATCGATTCAGCGCCGCTGTCTTGCTACGAAGAGATGCACGATCAGGAGTTATCAGATAAGTATCACCGTATCTTTATTGTTTGCGAACCTTCGGTCTCTTCATTGCGTTCATATAACTCGTTGAAAAAGAAGATTGGCAAATCTGAACACCAGGTTATTTTCAACCTGAATAGGCCCGCGAAGGATTTCATGGTGACACTTGCAAGTGCGAAAGAGCGGATCAAAGCCAAAGATAGCATTGATTTTATGTATGAGCCGTCATTAGAAAAGATAGTGGTTCAGCAGGGGATTAATGAGTTACTTAAGTCTAAGTCATCGACGGCCGTTTTGAGCATGGTTGCCACGTTAACAGGCAAGAAAATTAAAACCAAATCACGCTTCAGTTTGTTTAGAAAATGAATCAATTAAAAGAAATCTACATCCAACTTCGGGATGAAATCTTCGATGCGTTGGACGCAGCGACACTTGTTGAAATAAGCAATCAAGAGCTAGAAGAGCAGCTTAAAGACTCGGTCAATATTCTTATTGATAAGAAGCAGTTGCAAGTGAGTTCATTGAAACGTGTCGACTTAGTCAAAGCATTACTCGATGAGTTGAAAGGCTTAGGGCCACTTCAGGCTTTAGTCGATAACGATGATATATCGGATATTATGATCAACGGGCCATCGGATATATTCATTGAAATCAATGGCAAAGTTGAACAGTCTCCGATTCAATTTGTGAACGAGAAACAGCTCAACACTATTGCTAAGCGAATCGCTTCAAATGTGGGGCGTCGTATCGATGAATCTAAGCCGCTTTGTGATGCACGTTTGATGGATGGCAGCCGTGTTAACATCGTGATACCTCCACTTGCAATTGATGGAACTTCTATCTCTATTCGTAAGTTCAAAGAGCAGAAAATTAAGCTTGAGAACCTCGCAGAGTTTGGTGCTATGTCAGTTGAGATGGCTAAGCTTTTGTCCATTGCGAGCCATTGTAAATGCAACATATTGATATCAGGCGGTACGGGTTCAGGAAAAACAACGCTACTCAATGCACTGTCTGGGTTTATTGGTGAAACGGAGCGCATCGTTACTATTGAGGATGCAGCTGAACTGCAGCTTCAAAAACCTCACATTGTGAGACTGGAAACACGACAAGCAAGTGTAGAAGGGACGGGAGAAATTACCGCTCGAGACCTTGTGATTAACGCCCTTCGTATGCGTCCTGACAGAATCATTGTTGGTGAGTGTCGTGGTGGAGAGGCCTTCGAGATGCTTCAAGCGATGAACACGGGCCACGACGGGTCGATGTCCACATTGCACGCCAATACACCGCGAGATGCGATTGCTCGTACAGAAAGTATGGTGATGATGGCTACTGCCAGCCTGCCGATATCGGCAATACGCAGAACTATCGTCAGCGCAGTCGACCTTATCGTTCAGGTAAAGCGTCTCCATGATGGTAGCCGTAAGGTGATGTACATCTCTGAGATTATCGGTATGGAAGGAGATAGCGTGGTGATGGAGGACATTTTCCGTTACGAAGCTAGTTCCAATTTCAAAGATGGCAAGATGGAAGGTGAGTTCCGAACGCCCGGCTTATCCACACGTTCTGTCATTTATGAACGCGCAAAATTCTTTGGTTTAGAACAAGCGGTAAGGGAGATCTTTACATGACCTTAATCCTGATTGCGTCATGGGGTGCATTGTTAGTTTACTTCGTTATCTATCGCTCTCGCCAAGACAAAAAGCTGAGTAGTTTGATTGAAATGGAAGCTGAATTCGAAGGGGTAAAAGGCGTTCGCTCGGTTATCGATTCGCAGCAGTTTGAAGAGAGTTATAAAGCTAGGCTTAGGAAAAGTTACAAGAAGATAATAAAGGTCTTCCAGCCCAATATGTCTTTGAAGCTGATCCTATTTATTAGTGTGTCGGCATCAGCGGTTTATGCCATTAACGAGTTTTTCTTACGTCAGGATTACGTTGTTTGCTTGATTATTGTTGAGCCTATTTTGTTCTTCGTTTTTTACAACAAGCTAAAGCAACGGCAGATGGATCGTTTTAAAACAAACTTTCCGGATGCTTTGAATATCTTGAGCGGCGCCATCTCATCAGGCCAAAGTATTATTCATGCGTTCGAGTATGTAGGTAAGCAGCTTGATAATGAAGTAGGCAACGAGTTCAAGTTCATGGCTGAGCGTTTGCTTATTGGTGAAGACCCTGATGACGTGCTTGAACGCAGCAGCAATACGTTTCCTTACTTAGAGTACTTTTTCTTTGCCTCAACGATACGAATCAACTTAGCTCGAGGCGGTCAGCTCAAAGATGTCATCAATAAGATTAACCGACTTATGTTTGACTCTAGAGCCGTTGAGAAAAAGAAAAATGCATTGACCTCTGAAGCGCGAGCTTCGGCAAAAATCATTGCTTGTTTACCAGTTATATTCTTGATCATTCTAAAATTTACTAGCCCGGAGAATTATAGCTTCGTTATGTTTGAGGAAGCAGGGCAGCCGATTTTTTATTACGTTCTAATGAGTGAATTATTAGGTTTCTTTTGCATTTGGCTGATCCTGCGAGGTGTCAATTAATGGGATTTGAAACGGTTTTAATTTGGGGCGTGATATTTGTTATATCGATGGTGTTAGCAACCTATTGCTTGCGTTTCTGGGATAACACGAGAGCAAATATAGAAACTCGTAAAATAATTGGCTCAACACGCGAAGAGCAAAAAAGAACGGATTTATTCAAGGCTCTTTTATCTCGAATTAGTTTCAATAAAGACGAAACAAAACGAAAGTTAGTCGCAGCGGGTTTTTATAGTGATTTCCTCGCGGATGCCTATTACTTATTAAAAATCATCCCTTTTAGTATTTGCCTAATATTAATTGGCTTCGACTTTTATAACGGAGAAACAGAGGTGATATTCGCTCTGTTATATCTTCTTGGGGCTTTGTTGGCGTTTGTCATCGCGCCAGATTCCTATGTGTCGGCTCGAGGTAAAGCCAATATTAAGCACATCAGTTCAAGGTTGCCTTTTTTACTCGACCTTATGAATGTATGTGTTCACACCGGCATGACAATCGAATCCAGTTTGGAGTATCTGGCCAAGGAACTTCACTCGGTAGACAGCAATCTTGCCCATGTTGTCAGAGTCACTGTGGAGCGGTCGCGCTTAGTAGGATTAGAGAAGGCATTAGAGGAGTTTTATGAGCTTGTACCTACCAGCGAATCGCAGAGCTTTGTGATGACCATGGTGCAAAGTCTTCAATTTGGCACATCTGTTGGCCCTGTACTGGCTACGTTAGCGACGGATATTCGAGAACTTAACATGATGGACTTGGAAGAACGGATTGGAAAGATGGGGGCAAAAATGTCTATTCCATTGATCGCTTTTATCATGGTTCCGATTGTTGTTCTCATTGCGGCCCCAGGTATTTTAAGGATGTTGATGTGATAAGAAAATTTGTATTAGTCGTTATTGCTATGGTTCTAGTTTCTGGTTGTACAGCCGTTAATAACCAACTTGATACTAAAGAGCAATTGCTTATTGGATCGGGGGATTCGCAGAAGCTCATTGAGTTTTATAAGGCAAATATACAATCCGACCCTGTATATAAAGTCAAACTTGTTAATTTGTATTTAGACCTTAAAGATATTAAATCGGCTGAGCTATATAGGAATACCTACAGTGACAGTGACCTTGATGATCCAGAATATATTTTAACCAGCGCTCGAATTTACTATCAGAAAAAGAACTTTGAGCGCGCATTAGAAGAGTTAGACAAGTATAGAGATGAAGGCGGAGCTGAGTATGAGTACCAACTTCTAACTGGAAAAATACTAGCTCAGCAAAAACGATTTTCTGAAGCAATTGAGCATTTCGAGGAAAGTCGCAAACAAGGCGCTTCAGACAGAGAGGCTGGTAACAATATCGCTGTTGTTAAAATAATGCAGTCTGATTATTTGGGCGCGACAGACATTTTATATGACCTTTATCTTTCAAATCCGAATGATCAGAGAGTGAGTTCTAACTTGATTCTATCTTCGGTTAAATCTCAGCGACCGGATATCGCGTTGGAAGTTCTAAAACATTCGAATAGTGATGAGCAGGCTCACAAGCAGCTATCTGCATTAATGAGGTCAATATCTAAAAGCAAAGGGAAGAAGGCCGTGACACAGTCAACGATAGAAATGGAACAACAGCTTATTGGTTCTCAAGTTAATTCAGGTGGCTTTGTCGCACCGACATCGCGAGTCAGTAAATTGGATACGACTGGGGATTTTCAAGCTTCTAGACACAGTGTCGATGGCTCGGTGCTTGACCCAAGAAAACTTAAACCCGGTGCAAAACCTATTTATCGAGTACAAGTGTTAGCGACGTATACGGCGATTCCTTCGGATTTCTTGAATTACTTAAAAACAAATTATGGCTCTGTTTATTCGTATACACATGGATTGTGGAAGCGCTATTGCATTGGTGATTTTAATGACTTAGATGAAGCGAAAGCGTTCTTAAACAGTATCGATATTAAGGGAGCATTCGTTGTTGATTACACCAAGAAAAGGTATGTCCGACTATGAAATCGTTTAAACGAAAGCAAAGGGGGTCGTTGACGGTTGAAGTTGCCATGGGTATTCCGATCTTTCTGGCTATTGTCTTTGGATGGGTTGAAATCTGTATTTTGACCTTCTCAATGAGCATGACTGACCACGCATTAACGACAGCGGTGATGCGAACAAAAAAAGCGGGCGACTCGAGCAGTAGTAACTCTATTAACTACGGCCAAATGATCAAAGACGAGTTGGACAAAGCGGGCGGATCTTTGTGGAGCAACGTAGTCAAAGAGGGGAGTGTAGTTATTCATGTTAACTATTTTCGAGACTACGAGGGATTTTTGAAATGCACGGATACTTACGCTTCCGCTGATAAATGCCCAGATAGGAAAGATGAACCGGAAGACATGGCATTGGCTGTTTACGCTTTGGAATACACCTATGATCCGATTGTATCGATATGGTTCCCAGATATGCCTATTAAGCGTGAAATTATCACTATTCAAGAATATGAAAGATGTTCATTCAAAATTGGTCAGGGAGCGGGTTGTGCAAGTTAAACAAAAAGGTGCATTTGCTGTTGAGTTGGCGATGGTTTTGGTCTTTGCGTCAGGGATCTTTGTTGTTGTCGTGAACCATATGCTAGCCATCAATAAAAAGGGTCAACTCGACAGAGCTTCTTATTCATTGACCACCATCTTTGCTGAACGAAAACAATTGTTTAATGCCAATATGGATATTTGTGCGGGTGACTGTCGAAAAACAGAACACAACGCGTTTGTGATTGCTTCTGCTTCGATGAAACGAATGATTCCAAACTTTGATAAAAACAAATTTGGGATGCGTATTGACGAGATAAGACTTGAAGAAACGGCTTTATCCGGAGGGAAAGTGAATTATCGAAGGGTTCAAAAGACTCTGACCAAAGGGAGCATACACGGATGTGACTTTCCAGACATGGGCGATATCACCAAAGAAAAAGCGATAGAAATACTTCCTATCACATCGCGAGGCCGCCGATTACCCATGTATCAGGTGTCTCTTTGTTATGAAATCCCAACTAATTTGATTGGGATCGCCAACGGAGAGGTTTTTCGGCTTGTAAGTACATCTTATTCATTTGCGAGGGTTTAAGGTGAAGTCGATAAAGAAAAACCAAGGTGTCGCCGGTATTTTGTTCGTTGGTCTATTGCCTATGATGGTTATTTTCATGGCATTTTCGATGCAGATGTCTCAACAGATGCTAGCACATACAAGGTTATTGGAAGCCGCAGAGGTTGCCAGTTTAGCACTTATTGCGAGCCCTAAAGAGGACGAAGAAAAGAACGTAAAGTATGCTCGCTATTTGGTCGATAGATACGTTGTTGATAACACGGATGATGTTGATGTTGCGGTGTACACCAGTAAGTGTGAGTACAAAGATGGCTGCGTTCAAGCCAGTGGTGAACTTGCTCCGTTTAGTGACTTTGTGGTGAGTGCTACCGCTAAATATACATCTTGGATCGCGTACGAAGAGATGAACTTAAAACCGGAATTTTCGGTGAGTGGGCGAGCAGTCACGCGTAAGTATCTGCCTCAGCCTGTTGATGTTTACTTTATCGGTGATTTTAGTGGTTCTATGGGTTACTCGTGGAAGAACGGCAAAATGAAGCTCGATGTCGTTAAAGAGACCATTAAACGAGTCGTCGATGATATTGAAGAGTTTAACACGGAAGAAAAAAGCCGAGTTGCCTTGCTCGGGTACAACCCGCTTCATGTTAAAAAAATAGACAAGATTGTACGAGTTAACGCCTATGGCTATAGTGCTTCATGGCGAAAGAAATACGTTTATGACTACGCTCGGAACTCTCCTGCGACAACGGTTAGACGAATGTTTGATAAACCAACCTTGTATAATGAGATCATCGAACCATCGTATGGAATGAGTCGATATGAAGTAGAGAGACTTTATAAGCGAAACAATGATTTTGATGATGACTACAAGTTTTATGATATTCCACTGACTGAAGACTATGACAACTTTCGAGCTCAGTTGATGAGCGCTCAGTTGAAAGCTGGTGGAGGCACCTCTTCTTGGAACGGGATCATTGCAGCGGCACAAGAAGCCAATAAGGCGACCAACCTTAATCCTGAACAAGTGTTTATTGTATTATCTGATGGTAGAGACAACGACGAGACTTATTTACAGAAATTGGTGGATCAGGGGTTATGTAAAAAGCTGCGATCAACCATTTCAGCGAAACAAAATCGCTTCCAAAGTAATGCGCCAACTGAAGCTGAGAAAACGAAAGTCACGATGGGCGTCATTGGTATTAATTATAAAGTGGCAGAAACCGATGGCTTTGGAGATTGCTTTGGTAAGAAGAACATCTATCACGCTAAAGATGGCGAAGATGTATACAAATACATTTTGAATTTGATTAATGAAGAAACCGGAAAACTAAAGGATTAACATGAGATACCTAGTGATTTTATCTACGATGCTAATGTCTCCATTGGGCTATGCAAACTGCTTGGGTGATGTTGGCGAATACGTCACTTCGAAAATGTTGGTGTCTTCTCATACTGTTACGACACAAGTGACTGGGAAGCTGGTAGAGCTAAATGAGAAACCTCAAAATGAGGTGATCAATAGAGAGAGTGAAGTGATTCAAATTGGAGCTCAAGATGATGTGTGTTTCTATGATAAAGCGACGCAATCCCTGGTGCTTAATTACCCAACTAATGTGTATCAATTGGATGAAAGCCACAAGCAAGTATTAGGTCAGTACCTTAGCTTAGTGAGTGATAAGTCCAAGATTTATATAGAAGGTCACGCAGATAGTGTAGGCAGTAAAAGCTACAACAAAGCCCTGTCATCTCGCCGTGCCGGACAAGTGGCGAGCTACTTGAAGAAAGATCTTCACCAAGGAAGTCGCATCGTTGAATATGCTTATGGCGAAAGCGCACCTATTTGTAAGGTTGTGGACAACAAGGCAACAGGTTGCAATCGACGAGTTGTGATAACAGTTAAGTCGTAATGGGTTTTGTTTTCATTGTCTGTGTTTTTATTATTTGGGCTGCGATATTGAGCGGTGTATAAAAAAGGGAGCCCATTTGGGCTCCCTTTTTTGATTCATCGCGTTATTCGCGAGCTTGATGGGATCAACTGACAGTTATGCCGTTGGTTCTGGTCGCTCTATTGTCTCAACCTGAATTGGTGCTAGATCCTCACACAGCTCATCGTAAGGAATAGGGCGAGAGAAGTAATAGCCTTGCATCAAGTCACATCCACATGCCTTGAGAATAGCGAAGTGCTCGTTTGATTCTACGCCTTCTGCCAATACCACCATGCCGAAGTTCTTACCGATTGCGATGATGTTTTGCACCATAGTTAGTGACTGCTGATCGATAGCAATGTTCTCAATAAAGCTTTTATCGATCTTAAGTTCGTCGATAGGGAGTACTTTCAACATGCTGAGTGATGAATAGCCTGTACCGAAATCATCTAAAGAGATCTTTATATTCTTCTCTTTGAGGGCTTCAAAAGTCGGTTTCACCAAAGTCACATCTTCAATGAACAAGCTCTCCGTAATTTCTAGCGTTAAACAGTTAGGAGAGAGTTGATACTTTTCTAGTGTCGTGAACAAGTGCTCAGAGAAGGATCGATGAGAAAACTGACGCACTGATATGTTGATCGACAGTCCGATCTTTTGTTCCGTTGTTCGATGCAAGTGGGCGATTTGCATAATGCTAGATTCAATAATAAAAGTGCCGAGTTTTTGCATCAAACCAGTGCTCTCCGCGACCGGTATAAACACATCGGGTGGAACAAACCCTAGCTCGTCATCAATCCAACGAACCAGTGCTTCTACACCGTGAATGCTTTCATTGGCACGAACCAGTGGCTGAAATACCATGAACAGAGTTTGCTTTTCGATGGCGATACGTAGCCGTTGTTCTACTTTCATTTTGTAGAGGTGAGCGTCTTGCATGGCTGTGGTGAAAATGCTGTACGAGTTTTGCTGCTGCTTCGCTTTGTACATGGAAATGTCGGCAGAGCGGAGCAGACTATCGAGATCTTTTCCGTGTTCAGGGAAACGCGCAATACCGATGCTACAGCCCAACAAGAACTGAGAATCTTCGACCTCATAAGGTTGGGAAAGAACTTCGATAAGGCGTTCCGCCAGTCGTTTAATCTCGGTCTCACTCGTCATCGGCGTTAAAAACAAAAACTCATCACTGGATTCTCGTACCAATAAGCTGAGTCGAGAGCGGAATCGCATCAAACGCAATGCGATCTGTTTGAGCACCTTGTCACCGAAGTCGTGCCCGTGGGTATCATTGACACATTTAAAGTTATCGATATCGATAAACAACAGCGAGAATTGCTCTGACTCATCCTCAATCCATTTACCAATGTTTCGGCGCATGTATAAGCGGTTTGGTAGAGAGGTTAATGGATCATGGTTAGCCTGATAAATGAGTTGGCTACGAGTGCGCTGTTCATTCTTGGCAATCGACTTAACCAAAAAGTAGAAACCAAATTGAAGAAAAATAAAGGCAACGAAAAGAATGCTGAACTCTTGTATAAATATGCTATCGACGTGAGTTAGATCCGTACGTCCAATCACCCATAATTTGTAGTTTGGGATGTATTTTGCGCTCATTAAAGAGTGGTATTGTTCATCGTCGACGACAAAAGAGTAGGTTTCTTGCCTATTCATTGCCTCTTGCACGCTGATTCCGAAGTGGTCGGTAAAGATCCGTGCAATACGTTGTAGGGCATCTTTGCCTACTGGAGAGGAATACGCACTCTCAGATTCGATATCACTCGAATAAAACTGGCGATAACTGTCTGTTCTGATCAGGCTTAGTGTATTGAAACTTCCGGCGTGAGCATTATTTTCAAATACGATCGTGGCGTCTAACCGTAGCCCTGCGGTCATTACTGCATCGATTTTCTTACCATCGATCGAAATGGATTTTCTCAGCGGGATAACCAAGCTATTCAACGATTCTTGAAAATAGGTACGGCCAAGCACCATGCTACTGCTTGATAGGGCGTCTAAAAAGGAGTCTTTCGTTGGTGCGTATTGCAGCAAGTTCCTTTGATTCGCAAGTTGGAGATTTGAGCTGATCGAGAGGTAGTCACCGTCGGTGTTCAACAAGCCAAACGCTGCAATCGCAGGGTGAGTATCTAGCAGTTTATCCAGTATTGGTCGAATTTGAATGGAGGCAGTACGAGTGAAGTCAGACTGCTGGGCGAGTTGGTGCCCAACCACTTCAAGCAGTGCTTCTTGACTGGTCAAGAGTGAGCTTACAGAGCTAGAAAAAAGCTCGACTTGAATATGTTGTTGTTGGGTGAAGTCATCTCTGTTGGCTTGCCATTTAGTTACGCCCAACGCGGCGAAAAGTATCAGGGTCAGTAGTACGATCAACGCGTACAGCGACCAGATATTTTTCTTAAATAGAGCCATGAGATGCCTTTTGTTGGTTACTACTTTTAACAGAGTGCAAGTGAAAAACTATTGGGTCGTCAGCGTGATTCATGTAACGAAAGATACAAACATCAATGATGACAGTATCAATGATTAAATAGTGTAACGACTACGAGCAGAGATTCTTGAGTGAAATATTATTATTCACCGCATTGATAACGATTTACCCAAGGTTAATCACGGTTTATGGTCAATAAATCGCTATAGATTAAAAAGCAACCGAGTAAATCCAGATTTGTTTTCAAACGACGTAGCATTACCGCAAAGCAAAAAGCTTACTGTGTGAGACGTTAAGTCATCACTACGAGTAAGCTCTTTATGCATGCGCAGTATATTCTAACAGTGGCAGTAAGCGAAGTTGAATTACTTTTTAGTCACAGCGATGGGTAATTTCTCGTTAGCGCCCCATTCAGTCCATGAGCCATCATAAACACCCATTTCACCTGAATATCCGGCCAGTTTAGCGGCCAATAAAATGATGCAAGCCGTCACACCAGAGCCACAGCTAAAGAACATAGGTTGAGAGGGGGTTAAGTTTAGGGTCGAGAAAATGTCAATTAACTCTTCTTGAGGTTTCAATTTACCTGCATTTAAGACTTGTGCGAATGGTAGGCAAATGGAGTTCGGAATATGCCCGCTGCGTAAGCCTTCTCGTGGTTCAGGAACTTCTGAATCGAAGCGAGCTTGAGAGCGAGCATCGATAATGTTTGCGCTCTTGTCAGTAGAGTAACTTTCGATCTCTTGAGCACTTACAAAATAGTTGTCTTGAATGTTACCTTCGAAATTTCCTGGTGTTACTTCAGCACGGTACGATGTGTCTGTCGTGTAGCCAGCTTCAACCCATGCAGGTAAGCCGCCATCTAAGACGTATACGTCGTTGTGCCCCATCGCCATAAACATCCACCACGCACGAGGGGAAGCAAAGGTCCCTGAGTTATCGTAAACCACAATCGTACTGTGTTGATTGATGCCAATTTCTTTTGCGCGAGTGTTAAAGTGCTTTTCAGACGGGAACATGTGAGGAAGCAGGGTGTGCTTGTTGCAAAAGTCTTTGTCGTAATCAAAACGAATAGCCCCAGGAATCATCTGTCCTTTGATCTTTTCTGACTCACTTGGAATTTGGAACTCGATACTGGCGTCAAGGATGACGATGTTGTTTTTTTCTAGTAAACGTTGTTGAAGTTGTTCTGGTGAGATAAGCGGCTGATTCATTATTGTTATATCCATTCTCGTTGTTTTAGCGATTCTTTTTGTTATAGCAAATACAGTGTTTTGGCGATTATGATTGTTTTAGCGAATACCGTTGTTGTATTGATGACTACTGTGGGGCTCGACAGTGGATGAACTGATAACTGCTTTGTCCGGTTATTTGATTGTTTAATGTATCAAGCGCGACCATAGAATCAATAGGGCAGTCTGTGGTTGGAGCAATAGAGACGCGAAATACTTCATTATCTTTTGTTTGAACGGTGAGATAGCGTCTGTGTCCATCCAAGGATTGGGTGAGTGTGTTCGAAATCACTTTGGCTTGAATGCGTTGTCCTGTCTCGGATGTTAGCGGGAAGTAGGTGAGGATTAATAATATCCCTACACCGCACATCAATATAAATAGACCTATTTTTAACTGTTTCATGAGAGTAAGTCTTTGAAGGTTATATTGAAAATATAAGTGAGATTGGCGATAAAGTGAAATGTTACAGCCTAAGAAAACGGAAACAAACGCTAATTGAGGAAAACAAAAAAGTGAGCATTTCTGCTCACTTCCTAATTATATTTAATCAATTTTGAATCGGTTTCGTCTTAGACCTCGTTAACGACAAGTTATGTGCCGCTAAACGGGTTACTGCCAGACTATCTGAGAATCACCGCTGGATACCACTTGTTGTAATGGAGGTTGACCGTCGTAGAACCAGATCTCTATCAAGAGTGCATCATGGTTTACAGGTGCTGCAAAGTTCGAGGCGAAGACGCCATTGTCTAGTGGCCCTGCAATGACTTTACTTGAGTAATCTGGCTTCAAGGTTGAGTCATCTCTTGTACTAAAACGGCTATAAACAGTCACAAAAGAGCGGTCTGTCGAGATGCTGCTGATATCAATATCCAGGTCAAACTGTTCTACAGAGCTGTAGTCAAACCCGTCTGGCACCACTAAATCAGTCATCGTGTAGCTTTGCGCTGCTACCGCGCTTGTCGCTGGAGATGGCGAAGGAGATGGTGTTGCTGCTACCGGAGTCGACGGCGTTGCAGATGTCGAGGGGGTAGATGGCGACGGAGTCGATGCACTGCTGCCGCCACCACCGCCTCCCCCGCAACCGGCTAGTACCAATGGTGCTGCAGCTAAAATAATGGCCAGTGATTTCTTCATGTTCCAAGTGCTTTGTGCAGACATACGTTTTTCCTCAGAGAGATTGCGACTTGAATCAGCGCAATGATTGTCTCGATGTTGTTTAGTTTGAATAGTCATGACGTCTCTCCTTACGGTTCGTAACGTTGGTTGTCTGCAGGCGATTGGTACCATGTTTGGTTCGTTTCACCGCCGGATTCTGCGTATTGTTTAAACTCAGGGTAAGCGGTAACAACATCCACATACTCTAAAGGCCACTCCCATTCGTCATCAGAAGTCACGATTAGAGCCCAAGGGTGGTTTTCTGCTGTTTTGAAGTATTTACCTGTTGATGGGTCACTGTCATCAACGCCTAATCCAGATTCAAAGAGGTTAGCGGTATCAAACGCTTCGGTTGGAGCTTGGTCAGGTAAGTGAACCTCCCAGCTGCGTCCTGGATGTAGAGGTAGGTTTTCACCGTGATAATAGCCAGGCGTTGCGAAAATGAACGGGTCGTAAGGCATATCGGTCCAACTGTCAGTACTTACACCGTCGCCAGCTAAGCTAATACCGATTTGGAATGAGAACTGCTCATCCTCTTTACATCCATTACTAGTGCGGTAGAAGGTACAGCCAGTACTGATTTTTTCTGTCAGGTCATTGGCGATGACAAATATGGCTTCACTACGTCCATCTTCCAAATCGAGGTCAGTGAATACACCATTGTGTTTCATGTAAGAGTTACCATTACTCACTAAGCTCGGGTCTAAGTTAGGAAGTCGAACAGCAAAACCATTTCTGTACGATGCTCCGACAGCTGCTAAGCGCCCGTCGATAGTGGATTTCACGACTTTTCCATCTTTAAGTATCTCGGTAATGCGATACATAAGAACAGCGTCATTCATGTCGTAGTCGGCTTTGTATGGCCAGTTATCTTCGTATGCGAGCGTGGCGTAGCCAGATGCGCTTGGGAAGTAACGAGCCGTGGCACCATCGTTAAGAACATCCACTTGAACATCGACCACCTCACCAGAGGTAGAACCGCCAAAGTAACTTAGGTTGGTTTGTTGACTGAATCTAAATCGAGCCCACGTAGTACCGGTTAGTGCGTTGATGTCAACATTAAGAAACAGTTCGTTTTCCCCTGCATCTAACAGATAATCTGTAAACACTTGCTCGTTGGCGCCATCGAAGCTGCCATCTTGGTTCCAGTCTATCCAAGCTGACAGGTAACCGGTTGTTGAAGCTTCAATCACCACTTTTGAATCAAGCCCGGCTTCAAGTGCGGTTACAAAACCGATACCACCGTTTGCCCACTCATCATCAATGCCAACACTCTCATCAGATTGCGGAGTTACGTAGCCATCGAGGTCGGCATCCGGTGCATTTGTACCTAACCAAGTTACGCCATCCAGTTCATGTCGAGGACCGTTACTTGCCAGTAGCGTTAGGTAACTGTCTGGTGCATCACCGAAGTCGATGTTGGAATCTTCATCAACCACAGGTGCATTCGCACAACGAGCACCATCATTTTGACCAGAAGCTGGACCATTTGATACGAACTCTACAGCAGGAACGATACCAGCAGCGATATTGGCAGCGTTATCTGGGGATAGGTTGATACGGTAGATCTTACCGTCTTGGTTTCGAGATACGTAGTAGTAGCCGTTTACATCGAAATAACCTGCGCCGAATGTACCAGTCTCTCCGGTATCACCGATGTAAGTTTCTGCACCTGTGGTTGGGTTGATGCTGTATAAACCGCCAGAATTGTTATCGATGCCGTATAAAGAGCCATCACTTGGGTGGAAGGCAAAATCAGTCAGTTTTATTGTCGCTGGGCTTCCCGCTATTTTGTTAACCGTAACGGTCGCATTCGGATCGCTATCTAGAGGGGAGAGGTCGACAGTGAATAAGCCTTTGCCTGTGCGATAAAGGTAGTAAACGTGGTCATAGACGTCGCCTACATAAAAGGTGTGATCGGTTGGTAATCCACTGGTATTGATGACTTCCGCTTGGAAGTCTTGACCAAGGCGTACTAAGCGTTTGTTAGTGGTGTCGTACCCGTAAATGTATCTGTCTTCGAAATCAAAACCGACACCGTTGATGTTGGCATCCATACCTGTGTCGTCTTCTAGTAGGGTTGTCGAGCCTGTTACCAGGTTTACGCCCCAAACTTCAACAGGTTTTGACTGAAACAAATAAGCCTGACTTGGGCAGGTATCAAATGGGGCTGCATTAGCGACTAGCGGCGCACTTAATAGCAAACTTAACGTTGTAATTCTCATATCTACATCCTTGTGATGGAAGGTATGTATTCTTTTACAAGTTACGTGCCATTTTTAAATTATTGATTTTTAATGATTTTAATTTCGGGCATTGGTTTTTTTATTTAGTTCTCAAAATGAGAATTCAAATGAAACTTATCTCTCATGGAGTATCTCAAATTGATAAAGTGATTTGAAATACTGGTGTCGAGATATAAAAAAGCCCTGACTTTGAGTCAAGGCTTAGATTTTCGAGATGGTGAGCTGTGATTCAGTCTATCCGCACACAGAACAACTCGGCATCTTCATTAAATTCATTTCTCGCCAACTGTGTGACATAGCATCGAGAATCAAAAGCTTGCCTTGCTTTGGTTGTCCAAACTTAGCAATAACCTTGATAGCTTCTAAAGCTTGAGCGGCGCCCACCATACCGACAACCGGAGCCATAACGCCAGCTTCGACACAGCTAAGTGTTGCGTTGCCGAACAGAGCACTTAAGCACTGGTAGCAAGGAGCGTTTTCATCTTGGTATGTGAACACACTAATCTGACCTTCCATGCGAATCGCAGCACCAGAAACCAGTGGCGTTTTTGATGCGTAGCATAAGCGGTTAAGCTGATTACGCGTTTCCACGTTATCGCTGGCATCAAGAACAAGTGAGTGTGCTTCAATTAACTTCCCAAGTGTTTGGTCATCAAGCCTATGATCGAAAGTTTCAATCGTCAGATGAGGATTCAATACTTGCAAAGACTCTGCGGCTGAATCGACTTTCTTCTTACCAATATCAGCATCGGTGTGAAGGACTTGTCGCTGCAGGTTTGAAAGCTCGACAATATCATCATCGATCAATGTCAGCATACCAATGCCTGCTGTCGCTAGGTATTGAGCAGAAGCACAGCCTAAGCCACCTGCACCTAACACTAAGATTGAGCTCTGTTTCAGTGCTTCTTGGCCTTCAAAATCAAACTGTTTAAGAATGATCTGGCGGTTATAGCGAAGCATCTCTGCATCAGAAATAATTTCCATCAGCAAGCCTCGTTAGTAAAGCGTCGAGTTAAACAGTTGAATTTGAACCGTTTCACCGACTTCAACACGACCACGTTCGCGCTCAAGTACCACAAAGCAGTTTGCTAGGCTCATTGAGCGGAAAGCACCGGAGCTTTGGTTACCTGTTGTTTCTACTACAAATTGACCGTTTTCAATCGAGTAAATTCCACGTTGGTAATCAGTTCGGCCTGGGCCTTTTTTGAATGCAGACTTAGTGATAGCCGGAATTGATTCTGGCGCTGTCCACGCTGTGTGACCAGCCAATTTAGCCAGCATAGGCTGAACCAACACGTACATTGTCATCATTGCTGATACTGGGTTACCTGGTAGGCCACAGAACCATGCATTATCCAATTCACCAAACGCGAACGGTTTACCCGGTTTGATAGCGAGTTTCCAGAAGCCGATCTGCCCAAGTTCTTCAAGAATGTCTTTTGTGTAATCGGCTTCGCCAACACTTACGCCACCGGAAGTCACGACAACGTCTGCCAATTCTTGTGCTTTTACAAAGGTCTCTTTTAGCGTTGCAGGACAATCAGGAATAATGCCTAGGTCAATCGCTTCACAACCAAAAGCTTCAATCAGCGGTTTAATACCGTAGCGGTTACTGTCGTAGATCTGACCATCTTCAAGAGGCTGACCTAAAGGCTTGAGTTCGTCGCCCGTAGAGAAGAAAGCGACTTTAGGCTTGTGTGCAACAGTCACATGGCTGACACCCAGCGAGGCAATCATTGGAATATCGCGAGGCGTTAAACGCTCACCACGGCTCAGAACGATATCACCTTGCTTGATGTCATCACCCGTAGGGCGAATGTTATTGTTCAGTTTGATATCGTCTTGCTGAATTTCAATGCCCGCATCGGTTTCGCGAGTATTTTCTTGCATGATGACCGCATCGCACCCTTCTGGGATTTTAGCGCCTGTCATAATGCGAATACAGGTATTGCTTGGCCATTCGCCTTCAAACGGTTGACCCGCAAAAGATTTGCCCGCCAATGGCAGTACTTTACCGTTTTCTAGGTCCGCTAAACGCAGCGCGTAACCATCCATTGCTGAGTTATCAAAAGGAGGTACAAAAATAGGGGAGAGTATGTCTTCAGCAAGAACGTAGCCCAATGCATCCGCCAGTGGCAGAGATAAGGTTGTTTGGATTGGTTTGATTGGTGACAGCAGCTTATCTAGTGCTTCTTCAATTGGCATTAAGCCCGGAGCATCGCAACAGCCCATAATTGAAATCCTTTGATCGTTATTGTTTTGATTTTGTGGTTAGCAATGGTGGTTGAAAAGTGATCAGAACACCTGATTAGCCAACGAAATTGCAGCCACTCTAGCACAGTTTAGCCCCCGTAAATAATGACCTCCCTTAAAATATGGGTGTATTTATTCAAAATTCCGAGTATCCTTGTTTGCCATCCAGAAGGGGTAATATAAGAGGAAGTTCAATGTCAGGTCTTAGCGAATCAGCGAAGTTGGTTAAAGATGCGCTAGCAAGCCGTGGTTTAGAGACACCAATGAGTCCTAACCAGGTTAGCCGAGAAGAGAAAAAGGAACGAATCGAACACCATATGCGTGAGATTCTCACTCTACTCGAACTTGATCTTACGGACGATAGTCTGGAAGAAACACCGCACCGCATTGCCAAAATGTATGTGGATGAGATTTTCTCTGGTTTGGATTACGCTAATTTTCCTAAAATTACCGTAATTGAAAACAAGATGGGCGTTCGCGAAATGGTACGAGTAAAAGACATTACCGTGACCAGTACTTGTGAGCACCACTTGGTAACGATTGATGGTAAGACTGCTGTCGCTTACATACCTCGTGGTAAAATTATTGGTCTGTCTAAGATCAACCGTATCGTGCGCTTCTTTGCGCAGCGTCCACAAGTTCAAGAACGTATGACTCAGCAGATCCTTGTCGCTTTGCAAACATTGCTTGAAACAGAAGACGTTGCAGTAACCATGGATGCGGTTCACTACTGTGTGAAATCACGTGGTGTGATGGATGCAACTAGTGAAACAACCACCACAGCACTGGGCGGTATTTTCAAATCTAACCCAGCCACTCGTCACGAATTTTTACACGGCCTACGTTAATCGCCTCGTGATTTGATAAATACGATTTAGCCTCAGTAAATCGGCAACTCGATTCTAAGCCTCGCACTCAGCGGGGCTTTTTTACGTCTGTGATATGAGCTTCGTGTGCTTTGATAGTAGATCCCCGATTCAGTCGTTCCTCCTTCTCGGGGATGACGGAGAAGATCGGTTTGCTCATAAGGGAAAATACGAGGGTGGAGGTTCAGTTTGTATTCAATTGTCAGCCTTTTAGAAGCACGCGCTGCCGAGCTTGCAGAGTGAGCGACTTAGTCATATTCGTCATTCCCAAGAGTGAGGAACGAACGAAATAGGGAATCTGTTTTTTCTAGGGGGTTGTTTGATTGGAACGGAAAATAGATGCGCTCTACAGAGTGTAAAGCGCAAACTTGGATAAAGCTGCTGGTGGAATGCTTACGATAGGTTAAACAAACGCTTTAAGCGGTGAACAATACCGGATGGTTTGTTCTCGGCTTGATAGATGTTCAAACCATCGTAAAAACTCGCCATGAACTCTACGCGAATCTCGTCATCACTGCTTCTCGATACGCGAGACAATAGCGTAGCAGCAACTGCAGCATGATCATTGGCTAGGCTGTAATCCATACCGAGTCGCCCTTGAATGAACAACCACAAATGAGTTACTAATTTTAATTGTTGAGCGTTAGAGTTTTGAAACTTGTCGCTGTTCTCTGTGCCCACTGTATTATCGAATACATTTTGCATCGCCTCATTCGCTTCTTTATTGCTTTCAAAGCGATAGCTTGCATCGATATGTACCTTGGTTAACAGACCAAGCAACGTCTGACGTGCAGAGTTGTCCGGCTTATTCTCACAAGCGTGTTTAAACAGAGCGTGGTTTTCGTTGATAAAAGACGTTAGCTCTTTCTCGAAACCTGTCGCAATCGCGGCTACTGAGTCTAAACCAGACTCTTTCAAACAAGAGTGCAGCTTGGTTTTGGCTTGCTGATTTGCTTTAAGTTTCTGCTGTTCACTAGTTGGAAGCTCAGTCATTACTCTGTAGCTCTTCCCACGTTACTTCAGCCGATTGAGTATCACTGTTAACGAAAGCAGAGTTGCCAGTCAGCATCACTGAAAGATCCATCGTGCGTTGTGTCATCGCTGCAAGCTGCTCAATACCATCGTTGTCTAGACGAACGATCTGAGCTTTCAGGTAACCGAATTTACCTTTGTTCTGCTCCCACCACACGTTTGATTTGGTGTTGAAGCTGAATATACGCACTGATTTAGATAGGCGAGTTGCCTTCTTAACACGCTCTGGATCGGGTTCGCCGACATCAACCCATTCTAGGATTTGATCATCTAACGACTTCTGCCATAAATCAGGTTCTTCAATGCTGGACAACCCTTTAGTGAACTCAAGTTCAGGAGAGGCATTGATACAGAAAGCCATGATTCGGGCCATCATTCGCTGTTCTGTTTCAGAAGGGTGTTGTGCAACCGTTAGATTAAAAGAGTCGTAATAGTCGCGATTCATATCAGTTAAAGAGATACGAAACTTATAGATTGTCGGTTTAAGAGCCATTGAGAGGGTGTCTTAGGTAGAAATAGTGAAGGGGGATATTACCTTAAATCTCTGAATAGCGGGTAAAAAAATAGCCAGCAGAGGCTGGCTATTTTTAGAAAGCTTTAAAATACTAAATTAAAGTACTTTGATGCTGTCAGCTTGTGGGCCTTTTTGACCTTGAGATACTACGAACTCAACTTTTTGGCCTTCAGCAAGAGTTTTGAAACCTTCGCCAGTGATTGCAGAGAAGTGTGCGAATACGTCTGGACCGTTTTCTTGTTGAATGAAGCCGAAGCCTTTAGTTTCGTTGAACCATTTTACTGTACCAGTAACTGTGTTAGACATGATGATATCCTAAGATTAAATTTTTTATTGAGCCAATTGTGGCACTGATAGCGTGGAAAAGTTTATTGCTATTGCGTACAACACAACGGGGTTACTAGTAATCCAACGAAATGTTTATATACAAAGAACTTTCTTTCTAGCCGAAATGGAGTCTAAATCAAATCGGGGGATAGTCAATCGAATCCATAGTGAAAGGTTGCAGAAACTTGGGGGTAGTCAAACTTTGCATTCCTTAAATATCATGGAGTTACAGTTGTATGGTGATTTGTTGTCGTTTTTGTGAAAAAGGTGGTCGATATTGATGACAAATTTGGAGTAATTGCACTGTTTTAGCGCATTCATTTTTGCAAACTAAAAGCCGCTAATTGGGTCTTGAGCTTACTTTTTATGGCTTGTATTTATAAATTTCGTTACAAGGAAAATGTCTTTACTGGAACGAAACTTCGACTACTTTTTCAAGCGGTACAGGTTGCCATTATCGGTGCTGAAGAATATGTCACCGTTTGGGGAGGTTTCGATGTCTCTTATCCTTTCGCCCAACTCCTCTAAAATGCGTTCTTCTTTTATCGCCTCACCTTGTTTATTGACTGTCACAATATTGATGTGAGTAAGTTTTAGTGAGCCAGCCAGCAGCCTGCCTTGTAATTCTGGGTATTTGTCACCTTGGTAGACGATCAAACTGCCCGGCGCGATGGAAGGAATATAGACTTTTTTAGGTGCTTTAATACCATCTTTGGTCTCAGATTCGCCAACGCTGATAGGGCCCCAATACTCTTTTCCGTGTGATGTGACTGGCCACCCGTAGTTAGCACCTGCTTTTATTAGGTTGATTTCATCACCACCACGCGGACCGTGTTCAATCGACCAAAGTTTTTGAGTTGGGAAATCATAGAAAAGCCCTTGTGGGTTGCGGTGACCATAACTCCAAATCTCGTCGAGCACCTTGTCGTTATCTGTGAAGGGGTTATCGCTTGGTGTGCTTCCATCTGCATTTAATCGCAATATCGAGCCTGCGTGAGTCATGGTGTTTTGGCCGTTATCTCGGTTACCGCGATCACCGATTGAAAAATACAGGTGGCTATCATCAAAGGTGATACGGCTACCAAAGTGACGTCCGGTGTCCGTTCTGGATTTCGACACAAACACGTCTGTCCAATTGGTGATTTCATTGTTGCTGTAATTAGCAGAAGCGAGTGTAGTTACGCCTTCACCATCGACGTCCTTACTGTAGGTAACATAGAACTTACTTTCTTCAAAAGGGGAGAGGGCAATATCCAATAATCCACCTTGGCCTTTAGCCCAAACATTTGGCAGCCTGAACAGTGTATTTTGCTCTCCCGACTTCAGATCAATGTGTTTAATGACGCCTGCTTTTTCTGTGAGAAGCATGGAGTTGTCATCGACATAAGCTAGGCCCCATGGGATTACGAGACCGTCTGTGATCTTCTCAGCTTGCCATGCAAACGCTGGGGTTGAAGCGATGACGCCTGAAGTGATGATTGCAAGTGCAGAAGAACGAATACGATGAGGTGTGTTCATTGAAGTCCCTTGATTGTCATGACGTTGTATTAGTTTAGCTTGCGGTCGGCAAGTAGGTAGCGAGGGTAAGTGAAAAGTCACTATTCACATATTTAGTTCAGTCAGTATTGTATGATTATACAAGCTCACGTATGTTTACCCTGCCAAACTCTAATTGATTCCTTTCGGAGCACCATGAATACCACACCTGCAACATGCTCACTACTTTCTAAACCTTCATGCTGTCAGGTTGATGACCCAAGTCTCTTTTTAACCCTGCGTGCAGCATTATGAGTCGTCTATTTGATTTTAAATTGATCTTACTGGCGTGTTTGGTCATCAGTATTGGCCAACTCAGCATGGGTTTGGTGTTTCCATCTTTACCTTGGATCGCCAAAGATTTTGATGTCTCGTTAGAGCAAGCGCAGCTTTTGGTGAGTGTGTATTTGTTGGGTTTTGGCCCTTCCCAGTTTATTTATGGCCCCATTTCTGATGCTTTGGGACGTAAGAAAGTACTGTTAAGCGGCCTATTGATCGCCATGATGGGACTATTGATGATCATCTTCTTTAGACACTCGTTTACCAGTATGGTGATGGGGCGATTCCTGCAAGGCTTAGGAACTGGTTGTTGCGCTGTACTTGCTCGTGCTTCAACGCGAGATAAATTCAGCGGGGCAGACTTGCCACTCGCGATGTCTTACATTGCAATGGTTGCCTCAATAACACCTTTGATCGCGCCTGTTATCGGTGGATTTATTAACTTCCATTTTGGTTGGAGCATGGTGTTCATATCGCTACTTGGCTATGTTTCTTTGGCTTGGCTTGTGTTAGCAATCAAATTTAAGGAAACCGTTACTCAGTTCTCTGCTATTCCTTCACCTAAGAAAATGGCATCGCAATACAAAGAGCTTCTCACATCTCGTTACTTTATGAGTTTTGCGAGCATCGGCTGGCTTAATTTTAGCTTGATGATCACCACTGTGTCGGTGATGCCATTTATCATGCAGAACCAGATCGGTATGACGTCCGACGAATACGCAATGTGGGCGGTGATTCCTGCATTAGGTATGCTTGGCGGAACTAGTTTATGTAACCGTATTCGCCCAGTTTTAGGCAATAAGAAAACGCTGTTATGTACGCCTGTGCTGCACATTTCTGCTGCGTTGTGGCTTTTCTTTTGCCCACTTGAGCCTTTATATCTAATGATTGGCCAGTTCTTGATGATACTCGGTAATGGTATTGCGCTGCCTTGTGCTCAAGCTTTAGTAATGTTGCCTTATAAGAAGAACGCAGGCGCTGCTGCTGCGATGTCTGGCGGCGGGCAAATGGTGGTCTCTTCGATGGTGAGTATGGGACTAGTTCAATTAGGGCTAGGAGAAGCGTGGCATTTATCGCTTGTCATCATGTTGTTCACACTGATTACCCTGTTTAATATTTTACGTGGTTTCAGTAGCCAAGAAGCGAGAGAGTCCCAGCTTAGCTAGTTATTTAGTTATTTAGCTAGCGCGTGAAAAACGAAAAGGCCGTTGAAGCTTTTGATTTCAATGGCCTTTATTATGCTTAGAGCTTAGAGCTTAGAGCTTAGAGCTTAGAGCTTAGAGCGTAGAGCTTGGACTTAAACTGAAATGCCTGAACTATTCACAGACGACTGCAACCTTCTCACTTGCTGCGGTATTGGCTGGAACTGGATGATCGATCAGGCGAATAGGGGATTCATACAAAGCAGACAAAGCTTGTTCATCGAGTAACTTATCCGCGCTGCCTTCAAATGCAATCTGACCTTTTTTCAGGGCAACAATGTGTGTGGCGTAGCGCAGAGCCAAGTTCAAATCGTGCAAAATGACAATAACTCCGACGTTTTCCTTTTTGTTGAGTTCAGACAATAAACCCATAAGCTGAAATTGGTGATGAACATCTAACGCAGAGGTCGGTTCATCAAGAATCAAGATCGGAGATTGCTGAGCAAGTAACATTGATACCCACGCTCTTTGGTGTTCACCTCCAGATAAATCATCTGCTAACGCCTGTGAAAAATCAGCAATGCCGGTTCTTTCCATAGCTTGTTTAATGATCGACTTATCTTCAGAATTCCAACGACCCAACGCGCCTCGCCAAGGGAAACGCCCTAAACGAACCAGCTCTTCTACGGTTAAACCTGCAGAAGCAGGTAGCTTTTGCGGTAAATAAGCAATCTTCTTCGCTAGATCTTTGCTTTTGAACGAAGAAAGAGAAGTGTTTTCTAACTCGACGGTGCCGTGATCTGGAGACATCTGCCCTGAGAGCAAATTAACGAGTGTAGATTTACCTGAGCCATTATGACCAAGAACGACAGTCAGTTCATTGGTCGGAATCGCAAGGTCTTCGATTGAGAGAATAGTTCGTTGATCACGAATGATTTTGATGTTTGAAAGCTGAAACATGTCAGTCCTGTCTTTAGACCAATAAAGCTGCTCAATAAAAGCAGCCTGATTGGTCTCTAAAAGCAGCTTTACTGGTCTCTAAAAATAGATGGTGATATTAAACGGTTTTTTTATTATCAGGGTGCCTAGGGCAATCGTCGCAATACTTACCAGAGTCGCACTTATAGACTAGGCAACAGCTGACTCTGATCAGTTTAAGCATGCCTGTATTCTCGTCGATTTTAAGGCTATCTAAATGACTATCTGGTAACTTGCATGCATCTAACCAAAGTTTGGCTTGGTCAGTGATATAATCGTTGGTTAGGCTTGGCTCATGCTGCTGTAATTTGATCAAACTACCTAATAGTAGATCCGCAAGTAAATGGTTGGTAAACCCCGGACGGATACGGGTCCACTCACTTATCTGGTTGCGATAAAACTCAGTGAGTGCAAGTATCGCCTCGCCAGCCTTAGGTATCAATTCCTCGGGTGAACCGTGTTGATGATCACCGTTAAAGAAGCGATAACCTGTCACGAACTCTTTATACCTAAACTGACCAATATTCTTGATATCAGGTAGCGAGTGAAGGCCATAGATTGAAACAAAGGTAACATAGATGGGTTGCCAGCATACAAGATCCCATGTTCGAGTTAACCAATAGGCTTTGCCCGCCTCAGAGTGATTCTTCGAAAGACCATCGTAAACGCGCTTGATTTCGATATGGCTCTTATCATTCGTTACAGCGATACTTTTACTGCTGAGAGAACCGTAACTACCGCTTAAATAAGGGGTGACTTGTTTCGAGTAAGCGAAGATTTTCTGATGTAGAGAAGGTGCTCTCCGACGAGTGATAATATTGTGCAGTTGGGGAAGCATCTTAAATCAATAAATGAGAATCAGTTGCGTTATCATAACGGACATAATCGAGGATAACCATACAAAATGGAGCATCTACTCGGTGCTTTTAACGTTTTTGATATTTATAAAGTGTGGATAGGCTGTACTTTTTTAAGTGATAAAAGCCTTTTTAAATGATAAAAGTATTTGTGAAACTAATGTGTCACTGCCAACTATAGAGAATATAAAAGCTTGAATATGAATACACCTGCATTCGATCGTATTAGCCGCGTTTTAGCTTATATTCATGCGAACCTAAGCTCGACATTATCGCTAGAAGATGTTGCTAAACAAAGCTGTTGGTCTCGCTGGCAACTGCAAAGAGTGTTTCAAGCTGAAACCGGGCTGACCGTAGCAAACTATGTGAGAGAGCTTAAGTTAAGCCAAGCAGCAGAGTACTTACTAGACGGCAAAGAGCGGGTGATCGACATTGCCCTTGGTCTCGGGTTCAATTCAGAAATCAGCTTTAGCCGTTCGTTCAAGCAGATGTTTGGGGCGAGCCCAAGCCTATATCGAAAAGCGGGCAAAAGGGTAGGGCTGAGAAAACCAATACAAGTGTCTGATATGACGAGTGCTGCTGAAAAAGGAGTACTCAGCTTTGTGGAAGTACGAATTGACGAAAGAGAGTCTTTCCTCGTTAAAGGCATGACATCAGAAATCAGTGGTTTGTTTTCACTAACACAAGATTTTGCAGAGAAAGTCCCTCAGCTTTGGTCTCGCTTGGAACAGGAAGTTACGATTCCAAATGATAATGTGCTTCAGTTTATTGGCGTAGTTGATCTTACTCAGTCTTGTTTCGATGGTACCAACATCCACTATTGGGCTGGTGTTGAGCTTCACGACGGAATTTCCATCCCGCAATTACCAAGCATTATCTCTGATAAATTGAAGGTGTTGACCATCCCTAAGCAAACTTATGCGGTGGTTAAACATTGTGGGCCGATTGAAAACTTGCGACATACCTTGAGTTGGTTTGTGCTTAACTGGCTGCCGAATTCTGGTTATCGTGGTGTCGATGGCTATGAACTCGAAGTGTATCCATTTGGCTATCAAGCCCATGCATCAGATGCTGAAATGGAATACTGGGTTCCTATTATTAAATCGTAATCATATCCCCACGAAACCTCTTTCTGTAAAACCTCCCACTGAATAAGGTCAATTGTGTTTTTAATCAGCAATTGACCTGTTTTTATTAAAATTAGGCCAAGTTCTTTTTTAATTTGCACCAAATTGTTAATTATCCCATCTCTAGATACATACAATGCAAATGAGATTTATTATTATTTATATTAAGCATTGGTACCGAGGGAATCATGACCACTCACACTCGTTTTAAGTATTCATCATTGGCAGTAGCGTTGCTCACTGCGTTTTCAGCGCAAGCGTTGGCGGAAGAAACCGTTACAGCGGCAGACTCGAACATCGAAACTGTCACTATTATGGGGAAAGCCTACCGTAATACAGCCACAAAATCGGCACTTGAGCCAGAGGAAACGCCTCAAGGTATTACCGTTATTGATGAAGAACAGTTAGAGCAACGAGGTGTTCAATCTTTGAACCAAGCCCTTCGTTATGCACCTGGTGTTGTAACTGAAAACCGTGGTGGCTCTGTAGCCATGTTTGATTCTTACTCTATCCGTGGTTTTAACACCAACAACGTTAACTACTACGATGGCCTTTCGCTTCAGTTCTTGAATGGTTGGAACTTGCAGCCACAGATTGATCCTATCGCAATGCAACAAGTTGAGATTTTTAAAGGTCCAACATCAGTGCTGTACGGTGCAATGCCACCGGGCGGTATGGTGAATATGATCGCTAAAACGCCACAAACTGAACAGTCAACGAAGGTTGGCGTTGCAACGGGCTCACGAAACCTACAAGAAGCTTCTATTGATACGACGGGACAATTTGGTGACAGCGATTTCTCATACCGTTTAATAGCACTTGCTCGTAAACAAGATAGCCAAGTTGATAACGCTGAAGAAGAACGTTATTTAATTGCTCCTTCTGTAGATTGGCAAGTAAGCGACAAAACACTCATTAATTTCAACCTTTACTACCAAAACGATCCTTCAATGGGCATTAACTCAGCAATGCCTTTGGATGTATTGAAAGCGAGTGATCCATCGGTTTCGATGGGGGATAAGAACTGGAGCAAGTTTGAACGTGAAGTGTTGATGGTTGGTTATAAAATTAACCACGACTTCAATGATAATTGGACCTTCTTACAAAATGCTCGTTATACCGACGCATCTCTGTACCAAGAGAATACCTACCATCTTAGTTATGATCCGAGCACACCAAATCAATTATCGCGAGCGTTGTACTCAACGGACGAGAGCTTTAAAGGTTTTGTCATTGATAACCAACTGAGCGGTGTTATTAAAGCCGGATCGATAGAACACAATGTGTTAGTTGGCGTTGATTACCAAAACATGGATGGAGATGTGAATTACTCGTCTTATAGTGCTAACGGAAGTGGTTTCAATAGCTTCGACCCGTTGAACCCTAACAATGATCTCCTTGATCGTAGTGACGTGACTAAAACCGGTGAATATCTTGATGACACCACATCAAGTCAGCTTGGTTTATACCTTCAGGACCAAGTTCGTTTAGATGCTCTTGTCCTAATTGCAGGTGCGCGTTTTGACCATTACAAATCAGAAAGTGATTATTACGCACATGAATCCGATCACAAGCAATTTACTTATCGTCTAGGTGGTTTATACGAGCTTGATAATGGTCTATCTCCATTTGCGAGTTACGCGACCAGTTTCGAGCCAGCTCCGGGGGTTGATAAGAGTGGTAATGAATTTGATCCTGAAATGGCGCAGCAAGCTGAGATTGGTGTGAAGTATCTGTCTGATGATATGTCGAAAGAAGCAACGGTTTCTCTCTTCCATATCACTAAGCAAGACATGTTAATGACTGACCCTAGTAATGTTTATGGGCCAAGAATTCAAGTCGGTGAAGTGGTATCGCAAGGTGCTGAAGTGTCTGGTCGTTGGTTTGCTACTGAGAACTTTGATATTGCCGCAGCTTACACTTACGTGGATATGGAAATAACAGAAGATACGAGCAATGGTCTAGAGGGCACTACGCCAATCTATGTACCTGAACATACTGCGAACTTGTGGGCTAACTACAACGTATTTACAGGGATGCTAGCCGGTTCTCGACTAAGCGCAGGCGCTCGTTACGTTGGCGAAATGCAAATGGATGCGAGTAATACACAAGGCAAAGTACCGTCTTACACTGTGGTTGATTTATCTGTAGGTTATGACTTAGGTGCCGCAAGCGAGACTTTATCTGGTGCGACTGCTAACCTAGCTGTGAACAATATTTTCAATGAAGAATATTACGCGTGTTACGACCAATCGAACTGTTGGTTCGGTGCTGAGCAGTCTGTAGAGCTAAGCGTGAACTATGAATTCTAACTAGGTTAGGGTTATCAACTTGAAAGCAGCCTTTACTGGGCTGCTTTTGTCGTTTGAAGAAATATAGAATTTAGATTGAGTAGGCAACAGCATGAATTTACAACGAATAGCTTTTCATTTTTCTAAAGCAAAGAACTTGAACGCAAAGCTTGTGGTATCCGCATTAGCGAGCGCTTTATCGTTTAATGCGATGGCTAATTTTCAAGTTGAAGACAGTGAGGGCGTTAAAACCCTTGAAGCACAACCGGTTAGAGTCGCAGCGCTGAACTGGGACATTGCTGAACAAGTTATCGAACTCGGCGTTACGCCAGTCGCGGTGCCTGATATTGCTGGTTATACCGATTGGGTTGTTCAACCGACGATTCCTAAAGGCGTGGCGGACATTGGCACTCGAACTGAGCCCAATTTTTCTGCTTTGAAGAAGCTAAACCCTGATGTGATTCTTATTGCTTCTCCTCAGAAAGATCTTCAGGAGCGTCTGTCTGAAATTGCGCCCGTGCTTTACTACCAAACGTACAGTGAACAACACAGCAATGCTGCGGCTGCTATCGAGAACTTCAAAAAGATAGGTCAATTGCTTGGCAAAGAAGAGCAAGCGAACAATAAACTGGCTGCGATGGATGAACGTATCGCGGTTCTAAAAGCTGAACTAGATAAAGCGTATCCGGGCGACAAGCCGAAAGTCACTTCTTTCCGTTTTGCGAGCACAACTTCTGTGTTTATCTACGGCGATAACTCGATTCCACAATATGCACTCGAAAAGCTTGGTTTTGAAAACGCGATGGATCTTCCTGCGAGTCAGTGGGGCATCAGTCAAAAACGAATGACTGAACTTAAGAACGTCAAGGGTGGCATTGCGCTTTACTTTGAACCTTTCCCATATCAAGACAAGTTAGATCGTTCTCCTGTTTGGAAGAGCATGCCTTTCGTACGCAATGGTCAATTTAGCCCAGTGGCGGCAAGTTGGAGCTACGGCGGTGCAATGTCGATTTTGTATAACGCAGAAGCCATGGCGCAATCGTTGTTGACGCTAGCGGAGCAGTAATGAGATCCAGTGGTTTGATGATGGGGGCAATGCTGTTTTGTGCTGCTCTTGTTCATTTATGGTTAGGTCAGTCTGAGTTTGGTCCTATTGGCGAGTTGCTCCAACAAGTCTCTCAGATCAGCAATATTGCTACGTTCAATAGAATGGTTGATGATTCGTTTGAGCTGATGGCTTTGGCCTATGTCAACTTACCTCGCTTAGTGATGGCGATCTTGGTAGGCGGAACACTCGGCACTATCGGTAGCTTGTTTCAACAGCTAACGCAGAACCGTATGATGTCTCCGCTTACGTTAGGAACATCGTCTGGTGCGTGGCTTGGTCTTGTCGTTCTGAATGTGGTTGCACCAATGTTGGTTGCGCAATATTCAGTTTGGTTTGCATTAACTGGTGCACTATTAGCAATGGGGCTTATCGTTTCCATTGTTGGCATTAAAAATATGAGCGGTTTGCCGATTGTTTTGGCGGGCATGGCAGTTAACTTACTGCTAGGTGCATTCGCAACTGCAATTATTCTGCTTAACGATCAGTACGCACAAAATTTGTTCGTATGGGGAGCGGGCGATCTAGGGCAAAACGGTTGGGAGCAAGTACAGTGGTTGATGCCTAAGCTGCTGCCGATTTTTGCTATTTTCCTGTTGGCTCCAAGAGTTTTGACTCTGCTTTCAATAGGCACAGAAGGGGCTGCGGCACGTGGCCTTAACATCGGTACGACCTTCTTTGTGTTAATGGCTATTGGCGTTTGGTTGGTATCTGTGTCGATTACTTCGGTGGGTGTGATTAGCTTTATTGGTTTGATTGCGCCAAACATCGCGAGACATTTGGGCTTTTTAAAGGCGAAATCTGAACTTATCGCAAGCTGCGTATTAGGTGCGCTATTACTTTGTGTGACCGATAGCTTGGCTATCTTTTTGGCTCAATGGTCTTTGGATATGATTCCAACGGGTACAGCAACCGCGGTGATTGGTGCTCCAGCTTTGATCATTATTGCTCGCAAGCAGATGTCAGCCCAAGATCAGTTGTTCTTCTCTATGCCCAAAGGGCCAAAGTCTATTTCACCTTTGGCTTACTTGTTATTGGGCACGGTGATCTTCAGCTTGTTGGCGTTAAGCACACTGTCACAGCCTTCTTCAGATATGGGTTACTTCATTGTTCCAGACGCTTTTGAGTGGTCAATTCGCTGGCCAAGGATGTTAACCGCAATATTCGCTGGTGGCGGATTGGCAGTGGCTGGTGTGATTTTACAAAGGTTGGTTTACAACCCACTTGCCAGTCCTGATATCCTTGGCGTATCGGCAGGTGCGGTTTTAGCGTTGATTTTCAGTAGCTTGTTTATGGGATACTCGATTCACTCGCTAAGCCCGTGGGTTGCCTTTTTGGGCACTGCGATTGCGCTTTGTTTATTGCTGTTCCTTGGCAAGAAGCATCAGTTTGCTCCGTCGATTCTAATTCTGACCGGCATCTCGTTGACGGCAGTGTTAGAGGCTTTAGTGCAATTCTCTTTAACGCGAGTTGGAGAAGGGAAGTACACTTTATTGGCTTGGTTAGCAGGTTCTACGTATCGTGTTGAACCGGATGCGGCAACTATTCTGGCTATCGTTATCACCGTTTGCATTGGTGTTGCTTTACTGTTGAGTCGCTGGGTAACGTTAATTGCGACTGGCCGTCAGTTCGCGAGTGCAAGAGGGCTGAATATCAACATCGCCTATATTGCTCTGCTGTGTATAGTTGCAATTTTATGTTCGATGGTAACAACTACTATGGGGCCAGTCGCGTTTGTCGGCTTACTAGCGCCGCATATCGCCGCAATGGTAGGTGCTCGTTTGGTTCGAGAGCAGATCATCTTGTCGTTTTTAATTGGTGCTGCCTTAATGCTGTTTGCTGATTGGTTAGGTCAAGTAGTGGTGTTCCCAGCACAACTTGCAGCAGGCACGTTAGTGTCCATTATTGGTGGCAGTTATTTCATCTTCTTGTTACTTAAATCTCGAAGAACATAGGTACAGCTATTAATCTAAAACTATTGGCAAACAAAGTTATTGGTAATAGAAGCTACGAATGAAAAGCAGTGAATGGAGCGATCCATCACTGCTTTTTTATTGATGTTGTTTGCGTAAAGGAGAGTCGTTAGGCAACACAGGTCTCGCTTCTCAATGTGCAAGTTTGGCATATGTTAATAAAATGTATAATCTAAAGGTCTGACCACTTATTTGAGTAGCCCACATGACTGACCTTCCTCGTATCACTTGCTCCATTGATGAAAACCAAATCGCGACCGTGGTATTAAATCGTCCTGATAAGTTAAATGCTATTGATATGGCAATGTTTGAAGGCGTTAATAATATGATCAGAGAACTCAAAAAGAATAACCAGATTCGCGCTGTGATAGTGAAAGGTAATGGTTCAGATTTTTGTTCTGGCTTAGACGTTAAATCGTTATTGAACAGTAAAGTTGGGGCGATGAAGCTTTTGTTCAAATGGTTGCCGACGTTGCCAAATGCGGCTCAGTATTTTTCTATTGGTTGGCGAGAGATCCCATGTCCTGTCATTTTTGCGATTCATGGTCGTTGTTGGGGAGGTGGTCTGCAATTAGTCAGTGGTGGCGATTTTAGGATTGCGAGTCCAGATGCGAATTTCTCAATCTTAGAGGCGAAGTGGGGATTGATTCCAGACATGGGAGGGGCGATAGCTTTCCGAGAGCTGATGCGAAAGGATCATACCCTAGAAATGGCGATGACGGCCAAAGTGATCGACAGTGAAACCGCTAAAGAATATGGATTGGTGACTAAGATTGCCGAAGATCCTTACGCTGAAGCGTATGCTTTGGCACTTGAGTGCGCAAATCGGTCGCCAGATGTTGTCGCTGCTAATAAGAAACTCTATAACAAAACTTGGTGGTCAAGCCCAGGTATGGCTGTGTTCTACGAGACTTGGTATCAAATAAAGGTAGGGCTAAGTAAGAACAGAGCGATTGCTGCTCAGCGTGAAATTCATCGAGATAACCCACGCCCTTACGTCGCGAGAAAGTTTAAATAGCGTTTGTACAGGAATAATGAATATTCCCTTTGTTTATGAGGCTTTGCGGTAACCTTAGAGCAATTTAATGTCTAAGGCTAAAAGAGCGCTCTGATGAACAAAACTTTTACTTACTCTATAGCTGCCACCGCAATTTTTACTAGCTTAAATGCTTTCGCAAGTGGCCTGTTTTTGCAAGAAGCTGTCGTTGCTAATGCTGGTACTACTGGTGCCGGTGATGGTGTTTACACTCGCTCTGCCGCGGCGATGTGGACTAACCCTGCCACTATGTCTCACATGGGCGAAAGCAAAACGACCATTAATACTATGGCGTTTGATCTTGAGATGAAGTATCAAGACAACCAAGATTCTAGCGGTGACGGTAAAGGTCATTCAGTGCTGCCTTCATTCGGTGCTTTCCACGCTCATCAAGTTACAGACAAATTACACCTTGGTATTGCGCTGGGTGCTGTTGGTGGTTCAAGCCTTGATTATGGCAGTGAGTGGGCAGGCAGCCCTTTACTTGAAGATATCACTCTTACTGCGATGCAGGTGAACCCGTCACTGAGCTATCAACTGAATGAACAGTGGTCTGTTGGCGCAGGTATTCAATTGAGTTGGGCTGCATTACAACAGTCAACATCTGCGTTGACCGTCAAACAAGACACAGATTGGGCATACGGCTATAACCTTGGCGTGATGTATACCCCGACAGATAAGCTTAAGTTGGGTGCGAGTTACCGTTCGAAGCTAGAACATGAGTTCAATAATGACGTAAAAGGTCCAACAAATATCGGACTACTGAACTCTTTATCTACAGATATTGTAGTTCCAGAAATTATTGACTTAAGTGCGAGCTATGCGTTGAACCAACAGCTTGACCTGTTGGCGAGTATTCAGTTGCACCGTTGGAGTGAGTGGGATACTACTGTTCTCGATTTTGGAACCCAAATAGGGGGGCTCCAGATCGATCGTGACTGGGATGATGTGTGGAAATTTGCGGTAGGTGCTGATTATCAGCTTAACTCAGACTGGCGTCTAAAAGCCGGCTTCTCTTACGAAACCTCTCCGCAAGACGACCCAACAATGCAGTATGTTGACCTTCCAGTAGGCGAGCAATATCGCTACTCGGTAGGCGCGTCTACTTACTGGGATGATATTTTAATCGACGTGTTCTACGAATACGCGGACTTAGGGTCGGTTGATATGGACAGATTTATGGTAGATGGTTCGTTCGATGGCCGTATCCACTTCGTTGGCGTTAGCGCGACCTTCTAATGACATTACGTAATCTATTAATTGTTGCCTCGGCAATACTGGGCTCAACGGGTGTTTTGGCTGAAGAGAAACACCCAGATGATCCGACTAAAATTGTAACCAAAGCTGGTGTTGCTTTTAACGAAGATTGGCAGTTCTCTGGGTCTATTGGGCTTGATGAAGCGCGAATGATCAATGCTCGTGTCAATGCCGATGGTGAAGAGTGGCGATTAGGCGGTTCGTGGTTGTTGCCTATGGGTATCGTGAACTTCAATTTTAGCCGTTCTGAATATGACAACGAGGCTTATAAGAATAACTACAGTATTGGCACGTTTATACCATTGAGTTATTTCGATATTGAGCCGTTTGGTTGGCAAATTTTCCCTATGGCTGGCTACAGCTATAATGACGGCGAAGTAGCTATTTTTGATGACGACAATGTTGGTTCCGATTATGTGCTCATGCCGAGCTCAACACACGGTGGTTATATTGGCGCATTTGGCCTAAAAACAATTACTGATGAATGGTCGATTATGGCCTTTGGTGGTGGTTCAATGGGTTCTGATGATTATTCAGGTTACTGGACTGGTGTCGGCGCTAGCTACAAGTTGAGTGATGCTCAATCATTCAACTTCTTCACTATCTTTGCTGAGGATGATTTCGGTGAAAATAACAGTGTTGGCGCTTCTTATACCTACGAGTTTAAATAGCTTTTCTGCGTATTGTCTTAAATAATTAGAACTGAGAGTAGGCTCACCGATTGGGTGAGCCTATTCTTAGAATCTATTCTAATCCTATCTTTGTTAGCAATTGTTGCCTGTTTCTCATGTGAGAGTGCTGCTCTCTTAATCTAGATTAAGTTTTCACAGTCATATTATCTGTAATATCCGCGTCAATCAGTGCCCATGATAGATGGGTCGCTTGCACAATTTTCATGAGGATAAGACTTGAGCACTTTGTTTACAGAAACCCGCATCGGCACCATGACATTGAAGAACCGCTTTATGCGAAGCGCGACGTGGGAAAATATGGCAACAGAAGATGGCCATATGACAGACAAACTTTACGCGATCTATGAAGAATTGGCTCAAGGTGAAGTCGGCCTGATCGTGACGGGTTATGCGAACATCGTTGAAGAAGAAAAGCCTAACGCAGGCATGATGGGAATGTATAACGACTCATTCATTGAAGAGTATCAGAAGCTAACTCAACTGGTTCACGATAACGACTCCAAAATCGTGATGCAATTGGCTTATGGTGGCACGAAAACCACGCATGATCTCGGCGAGCGAGTAATCTACGCACCAAGTGAAGTTCCAGAAAAAGGAACTCAAACACTGGGTAAAGCGATGACCAAAGACGAGATCGACTACATTGTTGATGCCTTTGCTCAAGCGTCATTAAGAGCACAGACGTCAGGCTTTGATGGCGTCGAAATTCATGCCGCTCACACTTACCTGATTAACCAATTCTTAAGCCCGTATTACAACCAACGTGAAGATGAATACGGCGGTAGCCTAGAGAATCGCATGAGATTTTTGCTAGAGATCTATACCGCGACTCGCAAGTTAGTTGGCGACGATTTTACTATCTTGGTTAAGCTCACCGCTTCTGAGTTTTTTGAGGGTGGTGTGACCTTTGATGAAACCCGTTTAGTCTGTAAAAAGCTAGAAGAAGTGGGTGTGGATGGCATTGTGGTGTCAGGTAATATTCATGGCAAAGCCGACACTATGATTGGTGAATCTCACGATGGTTTCACCATTCAAGCAGAAGGCTACTTCCACGAGTATGGTCACGCAATCAGCCAAGACGTTAATATCCCAGTTATCACGGTTGGCGGCTTAACGGATTTTGATGCTATCGAAGCGATTGCAAACAATACGGGTATTGCGTACTTCGCGCTTTCGAGACCTCTGCTTTCTGAACCCCATTTAGTTAAGCGTTGGAAGGAAGGGGATAGAAGCCCTGTTGAATGTGAGCGATGCTCTAAGTGTCGTACTAAGCGCGGCAACTTTTGCGTGGTGAATAAAGACAGAAAAGTACAGCTCGCTCGCATGTAATCGCTGATCCTGGACCCAAGCGTAAGCCTAAATTTATAAGCGAGTCTAAGTTTGAGTCGGTGTTAATCACAGACTCAAACTTATATTATACAAAGCGATATTTGAAACCTTATTAATCACATTCCTCTGTCAATTTGGTGCGCATAAACAGGTACAATGCGCCCGTAAATTTTTTAACCGAGTTATCGTTAACAAACCGAGTCTACTGTGAAATTACTTCCTCTCTTAAAGCAACCTCGAATCCACTGACGTCTCTTTAGTTTTTGCGACATTACGATCATTTCAACTGTGACTACACTATTGACGTATCAGGGCACCAAGTGCTACCACGTCAGCGAAGCTGTGCACGTTGAATCTGTATTGTCGAATATATTGATATTTAACTAATAAAGATTAATCAGAGGTAAAAATGCAAAACAAGCATTGGTCTAAATTCGAATTGCTGCATGAAGTAGTCAGCAACCCCAATATTCATATCAAAGGTCAACACAGTTACTACAGCGATTGCTGGGACAACGGGTTTGAAGGTTCAGTCGTCCGTTATCTTCATGGTGACGAAGTCAGTCGTCAGTGGGAACCTCGCTGGGAAATCGATGAACTGTACATCGGTGACTATGTTTGTATCGGGGCTGAAGTGGTGATTCTGATGGGCGGTAACCATACCCACCGAGTCGACTGGTTCTCTTTGTATCCATTTATGGATGTGATTGAAGATGCCTACATCGGTAAAGGTGATACTCATATCAAAGATGGGGTTTGGCTAGGTATGCGAGCCATGGTGATGCCCGGTGTGACCATTGGCGAAGGCGCAGTAGTGGCGGCGAATAGCGTCGTTACAAAAGACGTTGAGCCTTACAGTATTGTTGGTGGCTCTCCGGCGAAAGTTGTTAAGTACCGTTTTGATAAGCCCGTTATTGAAGAACTGGTTTCGATGAAAATCTACGACTGGCCAGAAAATAAATTTGAATCGTTAAGAAAGCACTTATGTGATTCGGATTTTACAAAGTTAAAGCAAGCGATTACCTATTACGACAACGGTTTGTAAAGTGTAATTTTTCGGAGCAAGATCTGTGTCATAGTTATACTGAAAAACACGTTAAATCAGCTTCTTAGCTTGCATAACCTAATAGTGTGTACCAATCTTATTTCATAAGCATGGATAAGGATTGTGTATGCCCGCAAGTTCAATGAAAAACAAAGGGGTGGTAGGAAAAGTCCTACTGCCTTCTTTACTCATAAATCTTCTCTCTCTCGCCGTTCCGTTAACGGTTTTACAAATTTACGATCGTATTTTACCTAACCAAAGTTACGGTACTGCCACTTTGTTGTTGGCGGGTGCGGCGTTGGCTGTTGCCATGGAAGCATTAATTCGGTTTGTGCGTACCTGGCTTTTGTCTGCCGCGGCCAGCAATACCGAGAAAGCGACTTATCAAACCTTGGTTGAAAGAGTGACAACGGCATCATCAGGCCATCTTCGCCATATTGGTGTTGGCGGTGTAGAAGAGGGGCTAGGTTCCGTATCAAAAGTCAAAGATTGGTATTCCGGAGGGGTGATCGCAGGCTTTATTGATTTACCTTTTGCATTGATCTTCTTGGGCTTGGTGGCTTACATCGGCGGTGAGCTGGTGGTGATACCTTTGGCAGTTTGGCTCGTTACTGTAGGTGTTGTGTGGCTATCTTCTATTCGTGTGAAAAGCTTAAGTGAAGAAGCTTCCCAAGATGAGCAGGAGCGAAAAGCGTTTTTGATTTTACTGAGCCAAACCATTCAGGGAATCAAACGTCAGGCCGTTGAGTCTCGAATCTTCAACCAGTTTAAAGCCCTTAATAATGTTCGCTCTCAGTCTAAAGCGAGAGAAGAAGAACAGAACGCATTCGCCCAAGAGTGTATTCAGCTTGCAGCATTAGCGACTTCCGTTTTACTCGTTATCACGGGGAGCTTGTGGGTGTTGGATGGCCAGTTGACCACCGGCGGGTTGGCAGCTTGTTCTATCTTATCGGGCAGAGCGGTTGCACCGTTAAGCGCTCTGGTCGGCGTTCGAATCAAGCTTAATTCAATACACAGCGCGAATCAGGCAATTGAAAAATTGAGTGACTTGTCACTGTTGGAGTCTTCAGATTCTGAGCAAGCTGAGAGCCACTTGTCTGACTTTGAGACGTTGGAAATCAAGCAAGCGACCGTTGAAAGGTACGGTGAACTCTCTCATGCGGATGTCACACTGAATCAAGGTGAGTTGGTATTGTTAGAGAGTGAGGATCGCCATACCAACAGTCATTTATTGTCGTCGATTGCAGGTATTGATGATCTGAAAGCGGGTGAGTGCTTCATTAATGGCGAATCCGTTTCCATTGCATCTGTCGCTCAAGCCACAGCTTACTGCGGGGTAAAAGGGCAGTTAGTCTCGGGAACGATTCTGGACAATTTGTGCGGGTTTGATCCTGAGAGAACACATAGCGCCAGTGACTATGCTAAGCGTTTGGGTTTGACCAAGGAAATCACTCGATTATCCGATGGACTAGAGACACAAATTGGCCATACGAGTGCGTCTCTGCTGAGTATGGGCAACGTGAAAATGCTCAATATAGTGACTCAACTGGCAAGTGATAAACCCATTATCATGTTAGAAAGGCCAGATTCCTCGCTTGATTTAGATGCCCTTGGAAACTTAGCTAAGGTTCTGGAAGAAGAAGTGGCGGAAGGACGGACGATACTGATGGTGAGCTACCATTCTAAACTTCGCGAATTAGCTAATCGAATAATTACAGTGGAAAGTCGAGCTATTTCCGAAGAAAGTGAGAGCAATCAGGAGGCTGTCGTATGAATCGTTTAGATGCTAGCAACCGTGCAGATACGGATGGGCGACAAGAGGTGATGAACCATTTAGAAACCGAGAGTCTTTCCGTCCTCAAGGAGTTGGAAGTTAATGCGAATATCCAATTGTTCGCTCGCCAATGGGTTGATGAGAACGGCATTGAATCAATTGATGATATGTTTGCCCTGTTTGATAGGCTTGCATTGCCCTATCGCTTGGTTGCCAACCTAGATGAAGTTGGCGAACACAAACTCGTATTACTGGTGCTTGGTGAACATGAGTTGGTTTCTGGTCATATAGAATCGAAACAGTTTATTGCTTTTGATGCCAATGAAGACGTTACCCAGATCCCACAGTTTTGTATTGTTATCGAAGGTCCACCACTAGAGAAGGCTTCTCCTGATTGGGTTGGCGAACGGCTACATGCGTTTCGCCCCATTATTCCTAAATTGCTTTTGGTCAGTTTTATCACTAACTTATTTGCGCTTGCCGTTCCTTTCATCACGATGTCGATCTATGACCATGTGATTGGTGGTGATGCAGGGCATGAACTGCAAGGTATCGCCATTGGCGCGGCGTTGTTGTTTGTGATGATGGGTTGGTTAAGAACATTGCGTAGCCGAGTGTTTGCATCAGTTTCAAACCGAGTAAGTCGTGAAATCTCTCAATCCCTTGTGCAGCGTCTACTTCGAAATAGCTATGCTCAAAATCAGCAAACAGCCTCGTCTAGTCAGCAAAACCAAGTGATGCTGTCAGAGCGTATTTCAGGCGTGTTATCTGGGCCATTAGGAAATGCGCTGTTTGATCTGCCATTCATTCTTATTTTTGTCCTTGCGATAGGTGTTTTAGGCGGATGGTTGGTACTGGTTCCAGTGGTATCTTTAATCCTTTATTACTTGCTAGCAAAACGCTCGATACGCTCTAGCAGCAAGCGCTCAATGCAATCGACGGTGGCAGGTACGAATCGTCAAAACATGACTAATGAGCTGTCATCCAAGCTTGCCTTTATTCGCAGTGCTGGATTCTCCGAGCACTGGATTCAACGCTTCAAAAAGGCCAATCTTCTTGCTTCAACAGTGACCTTTAATCAATCGGTTCTCCAGAGTCGTTACACTTCGATTTACTACTTCATTGGTGTGGGTTCGACACTCGCCCTGATGGGATTAGGAATAGGACTTATTTTTGAACAAGTGATGACCCCCGGTAGTTTGATTGCTTCAATGATGTTGATATCTAAGGTGACTGGCCCTGCTCAGGTGTTGGCAAACAGCGCGATGCGTTTTAATAGCTTTAATCAATCCAAATTGCAGGTAAATCGTATTTTGTCTCAGCCATCTGAGCGCGAGTTCAGTTACCAACATCACCCGTTGCCTGTTGTAGCGCCTAATTTGAAATTAGACCAAGTGACCCTGCGTTATCCTAAACAGAGTCGTCCCGCTTTGAGTGGCGTGAGTTTTGATATCGAATCCGGAGAAATTGTGGCGATTACTGGCCCTTCAGGTAGTGGTAAATCAACATTGATCGAAGTTCTGTCGGGCTTGCAGCCTATCCAAAACGGTATGGTAGAGCTTGAAGGCGTTAACCTCGTTCAATACGACCCGCAGATCTACCGTCACTGGTGTTTCATTCGTGCGGCTTATCCTGATTTGCTTACGCTGAGTATTCGAGAGTGGCTAAACGACGGGCATAAAGTCGAAGATCAGAAAATGATCTCTGCAATTGAAATGGTCGGCGGAAAGCGCTGGTTCAAGACATTATCTGGTGGGCTAGATACCTCCATCAGTAGTATTCAACCGGATAGCCTTTTTGACATGTTGTCTGGCAGTGTTGCGCAGATCCTCATCGATGCAAAAGCGCTAGTCTATGATTACCCAATGTTCTTGATGGATAACCCTGTACCTGATGCTCATCCAAACGCTAAGCGTATATTTGGTGAGTTTGTGCAATCGAAAAAAGGAAAAGCAACGGTGATTTATACCTCTCACGACCCTGACTTAATCAAACTTGCCGATAAAGTGGTGGTGTTAAATGAAGGTGCCGTGATTTACGCCGGTCCATTAGAGGCTGAACAGCCTTTAGAACCTCAAGCTTCTCAAGTTCAAGATCCGTCAGATCAACAAGATGCAGCCCCACAAGAACAATCAGAGTCTAAGCAAGGAGTCGCGAATGGCTAAACAACCTATCGAGAAGGGCAAGCGCTACGGTGAACTTGTTGAATCACAAAATACGGCTCGTACATTGGCATTAGCCACATGGTCAGTTGCTTTGTGTGTAATCGGCTTTGCCACTTGGTCTGTAGTCACCCAAGTGGATGAAATTGCCAAAGCCAAAGGCGCAGTAATTCCAGAAGGCGAGAAGCAAGTATTACAAAGCGCGATTGGCGGTAAGTTAAAGCAAATTCTCGTTAAAGAAGGTCAGCTGGTCGAGAAAGGTCAGCCTCTTGTTGAGTTTGATGCGACCTTCCAACGTACCGCTCTTGAAGAGTTAAAGTCTCAACAAGTGACGCTTCTAGCTAGTGTGGAGCGTATGAATGCGCTGCTTGAGCAACGTGAGCCTAATCTTGCTGAATTCGAGGTCGATTACCCAGAGATCGTCAGCCAACAGAAAGCGCAGCTGAACGCGCAAAAAGCCCTTTATTTCCAAAAGCGTGTGGTGCTGGAGAAAGAGAGCGAGCAAATTGCAGAGCAGCTTCGTAGTGTAGAAAAGGCCTTGCCGAGTTATGAGAAAGAATTGAATGCGACTAAGCAAGAGTTGAACATACTAGAAAAGGGTTATAAATCGGGCAATATTTCACGCTTACGTGTGCTTGAAATGCGTCAAAAACTGGCCAGTATTGAGCAGAAAATTGAAGAAGCTCGTGGCAAGAAGTCGGTATTGATTAGACAAGCTGACAGTAATGGTCAAAAAATCATACAACTTCTTGCGGAGGCAAAAGCTAAAGTGAGCGATGATCGTTCTAAAGCCGTGTCAGATTTATCTGCATTGAATGCCAGAGTTCGTTCAAGCCAAGCAAAACTGACAAACACTATGTTGGTGTCGCCATTGCAAGGCTTAGTGCAAAGCCTGCCAAGCACACAGAACGGAGGTGTTATCCAGCCGGGTGGTACGGTAGTCGAAATTGTTCCTGTTGGTGGGAAAGCCGACTTTAAAGCCCGTTTGTCACCAAGAGATATTGGTTTTGTGAGTGTTGGGCAGCCGACTCGCATCAAGATAGATGCGTTTGATTACAGCCGCTTTGGAGCTCTAAAAGGGGAGGTGGAAAGTATTTCACCGACCACAAGTCAAAGCGAACGTGGCGAGATCTATTATGAAGTGGTGGTATCGGTTGATACGCCATACTTCCGTAATAACCCAGAAAGCTTTTCTATTTTGCCCGGTATGACAGGTGAGGTAGACATCACCACTGGTGAGAAATCTGTATTCCAGTATCTATGGAAGCCGATTTACACCAACGTGAGTGTCGCGTTTGGTGAACGTTAATACTTATGAGTTTTCTTAGCAAATAAAAAAGGAACGCATTGCGTTCCTTTTTTATCGTTTCAATCTAGCTATTTGGATCGATATCAGGTAAATCCGCTACATGATGGTGCTCTATATTGTCTTGTTCATCATCATGTTTCACCATATGCTGATGATCGTCTTGCGAAAGCGCATCGGATAAATCGAGCCCTGTTGATAAATCGTGGTCAGTAGCGAGTTGGTCTGCTTGGGTTAACACAATATCAATATCATCCGGTAGAGGTTGCTGTGGCGTCTCTCCAGTCCCTGCATTAGGTGAAATACCTAATGCATCTAAATACGCCGCAGCCCCGGTTGCTGGTGCTATCTCAGCAGGTTGTTCATTGTGCATGTCAGTGCTTTGCAGGGCGCTTATATCAAGATGAGCCTCTGCGGAAGAATCCTCTACGAGGTCTACAGTGAACGAGTCAACATCATCAGGTACATCATGTTGCACCTGCGACGGCCCGGGTGGTGGAGGTGCGGGATGAGTGTTGACTTGAAGAGTGGTGTCATCATTCCCTTCAATATCAACAGTAATAACCTGAGAGGAACCATCAGCAGTGGTGACTGTGACCGTATCGGTAACATGCTGGCCAGCAGCAAGTCCTTGTACCTTTTGAGCTGTATTGTCTAAATCAAAATGCCAACTGCCATCGGTATCGATACTAAAGTAACCGTAGCCGTGATCACTTACTTGATCAGTAAATGCAACAAAACTGGCTTCACTTTGCAGACCATCGGCACCAGTATCCACATCAGTAATATGTAGCTGTCCGCTTGCATGTAATGTAACGTCTTCTTCAACACTGCCCGAGGTTGCGCCAGAAATTATCGGCACATTATTACTACCGTGGATTTCAATATCAACTTGCCCAAGAGTATTCTGATTAAAATGGCTTAATGAACCTGCAATGATACGATCAAAGGTTTCGTGTACCACTTCACCGGCTTGTAATTGCTCTGTTTTAGTAGCATCGAGCGTATATCGCCACGCCCCATCAGTTGATACATGCAACGTACCGTATGTTCCATCATAATCAAATCCAGCATCTCCGTGCCCTCTTGATAGATCTGGAAATTCAGCCGGATTTACGACGGTATCAACATCTGTGAGCGAGATATTGCCAGTCGCAGCGGTGGTTTGATTTTCATTCATTACCGCCGTTAACGAGCCACCAAGAATAGTGGGGTCATCATTTCCGCGCACATCCACATTAACCTGGATACTTTCTCCAGTATTAGTTTGAACGGTAAAAGTTTCATGGTGCACATCTCTAACGTTCATTGTTTGCAACGCTTGTGTGTCAACGTGGAAGGTCCAATGACCATCACTGGTCACGGCAAATACCCCTGATGCAGTGGTCACGTTCTGCGCGATAAATGTATGAGGACCTTGCACATTACTTTCAATATGAAGTTGCTCCGAAACATCTTGTATATTGTCTTCGGTGACGGATGCTTTATGCACACCGCTGACTGTGGTGTATTTCATGCCTTGACGAGTGACATCAAGGTCTACAACAGAGCTTGTTGCTGTTTCCCCTGAATCTGTTGCAATTGCTTCAATATGAAGATGCAAATCGCCGGCATGGCTCAAGTGAAGGTCCTGAGCTTGCGCTGCAGTAATAGTCCAAGATCCGTCGCTCTCTCTTGTACCATGGTCGAACGACGCGCTGGCACTCATACCACTAACATGAAATACTAACGCATCGGTATTACTAACATCGCTAAGCTGACCCACTAAGTTTACTTTTGTATCGTACTGAATTAAATTTGCTTCAGCGCTATTTAAGTAAAATCGACTGTTACCAGTCCCAGTATCTACAGCTTGAACCGCTATGTATGAAAAAGCTGATGTAGAAGTTATTTCAAAGCGACCATTATGGATCAAACTTGGTTGTACATCCCCTTCACCGACTAATTTACCAGCATCATCAAACGCCATCCAATGGGCTTTATCATTAGCAGCAGAATTAGGTAATGTGGTCACATCATCAAAACTAGAAAGTTGGACAATCGCAGAACGAGCAGCACCATTTAAGTGCAGTAATAACGTCTCACCGATGTTAATTTCGTGAGAGATATGAGCATCAAACTGACTATTACCCGCACCTTCGACGCCAACACCTTCACCCGTGGGTTTAGAAACTAATTGACTGGACGCTGCCGCTATATCGAGTTGTCCACCACTGACAATATTGGTTGTTTGATAACCTAACAGTTCTATATCTTGATTTCCCTGCAACTGAGTAAAGTCTGCCTCTGCGAGCACCGGTGAGAATGTAGTTGATTCCTGGGTTGCCGTTAAGGTGGGTGAATCTAGACTGCCATGGACAGAAACGGTCACATGCTGAATCGTTTTTCCGCCATCAGGCGACATCACTTCAACTTCAAAGTCTTCTGTTTCAACTTGCCCTTGGCTTAAACTATTCGCTTTTGTGTTGTCTAAGATATATTGCCAATGGCCATTATCATCAAGCGTTAAATTACCGTAAGCTCCGGTGCCGTTAACAACAGACCAATGGAATGTACCTGAGGCATCTACGTCTGAAGCAGACAAATCACCACTGATTTGTGCGATGCCTAAATTAGCACCGCCGGCCTCAATAACATCACCAAGTTGCGAGCTTGAAATAACCGGTAAATCATCTGTGCCTTGCACGTTAACCGTAATGGTTTGATGAATGACATTACCGGCAGCATCGGCACCAGTGACGGTGAAAGTTTCACCGCGATTTTCATGCGCGGTTAAGCTATCTGCTTTACTATGATCAAGTTGATAGGTCCAGGTTGCTGTATGCTCATCAAACGAAAGTGTGCCGTAGGTACCTGTCTGAGGGGCATTTGCCTGCCAGATAATATGCTCTGCGTTTGTGGCAACTAAAGTACCTGAAGCACTTGTTGTTGTATCTTCCACCGTTTGCCCTGTAGCACCGGACGCGACGGTTGGCGCAGTAGTATCCAAGGTGTAAGAAATGATAGCAGAAGGTGATACATTGCCAGCACCATCGGTCTGACGCACCTGCACATTGTTCACACCTTCTGTAGGAGCAAAATTACGGCTCCAATGTTGACCATTATCAATAGAGTATTCAATGACAGCATTAGCTTCTGTAGGCGCCACCGTAAGTGACCCATCGTTTGTCACAAGGTCAGATTGGGAACTGCCTGTATCATGCGATAAGCGTACTAATGGAGGTGAAACCTGATTATCTAAAATGAAGGTAAAACCTGCTGGTGTTGATACATTTCCAGCTGAATCCGTTTGACGAACTTCAACGGTGTTAGGACCCGTTTGAGGCGTAAATGTATTCGTCCAGGTCTGCCCCCCATCAGCGGAGTACTCAACATGAGCACCAGTTTCTTGACCGGTAACAGTGAGTGAACCATCATTGGTAATCAGATCACTGCCATTTGTTCCCGTATCATGAGTTAGCGCAACCGTTAAAGCAGACACAACGGTATCGGCTACAGCTGCAGTTTCAGAAACCGTTGCAGACACATTGCCATACTCATCAGTAACAAAGGCCGTTACGGTGCTGCCAGGGACTACCTCCACATCAACGGTAAAGCTTCCATGAGACTTATCAGCAGCCGTTAATATGTGACTGACACCATTAATAGTTAGCTCATGCCCCTCTTGTGCATCAGAAGGAATGTGCACCGTTGCCGTAATAGTTCCCGCGTGCCCATGAGCAACCTCTGCTGCATTATAAACAGCATCCGTACCTGTCGATTCAAAGCTAATCGTGGGGGCATTGGCATGGGTATCTACCCCAAACCGATCCATCACCACGGGAGCAACATTGCCCGCTTTATCGGTGGCTGTAATATAAGCAGTATAAGGGCCGTCTGGTAATTGCGTCGAGTCAACGGAGTAACCACCCTTGCCATCCAAATGCGCTTGAATATGTTGAATTTCGATAGCGCTTTGATTCACATTGTGTTTGATCACAATATCCACCGATGCTGTATCGAGACTGGTGGTGCCCGTCAGGCTTACCACTGAGGGCTGACCTGACCCTAGATCCACCCGGGCCAGAGCCGGTGCGGTTAAGTCGATGTTTATTGGCTGACTTGCCGTTGCCACATTGCCCGCATTGTCCGTCGCTGTTACGGTTAATGTATGTGACCCTTCGTTTAATGGCTGTGTTGCAACTTGATAGTTTCCTTGACTGTCAGCTCTTGTGGTTGCAACAACAGCACCTGTTTCATCGGTAATAGAGATAGCTGCATTAGCTTGTGCAACACCGGTCAATATTGGGGTATCCACATTGGTTAAATCATCGCTATCTGATATGCCAGAATAAGAGCCTGCTTGCAAATCAACACTGGTTTTATCAATGCTTGTATCGACAGTAATATCAAGGTCTGGAGATATCGTTGGCGTAGCTGCTGATGGGTCAAGTGCACTGGCAGTAAGGTGATGGACTCCGTCGCCCATTGTAGAAACCGTTATAGAGAAATTTCCTGAAGCATCAGAAGTGCCGTGACCAATCGCATTTTGTGAACCATCATAAATAGTAACTTTTGAGAACGGAATGTTAGTATGACCATCAATGGTTGGCGTGGTGTCATTGGTAAGATTATCTGTTTGTGAATTACCGCTGTCACTACTACTTGCAAGGTCAAGCGTTACTGCATTTGATGCTGTAGGGTTTGCCCCTGTCACTGGTGCAGTAGATGTTACGAGTGCCGGTGAAGGAACGGAAGTTGTTACCGTTGGCGTTGTTCCACCTCCAGTTGGTGTAGATACAACACCCTGCGCTGTAAAGGTGATAAATTTGGAAGATTCACCACCGTTGTTATCTACCACTTTTATCTCAAAGGTATCATCACCTACATAATGCCCCTGATGACTATCATAATGCATGCCCTGTACGGCACCACCTGGCGTATAGGTATATGCTCCTGTTTGGGGATCCACAGAGAGCGTGCCAAACTGACCCGCACCTTGTACGACAGAAAATGTATGGGTATCTGAGGTATCCACATCGGTCTCTGTCAATGTTCCGGTGGAGGAGGTTGTTTGTGTAACGCCCAGTACAGGAGCGTCATTAGTTCCATGTATCGTGATCGTTACGTCGTGAGTGGTGCCATCAGCACTGGTAACCTTTACGACATCCGGTAATGATTCACCAGCACCTAGTGCTTGAACGGTAGATATTGAATTATCAAGGGTGTAGGTTAAGGAGCCATCACTTTTAAGCACTGCCGAGCCGTATGATCCGCTAAGAGTTCCAGCTTGAAAATGATCTTCTCCCGCATCAACATCAGACACGCGGAGATGGGTAGACACAACCGGTGATGTATCTTCATAAACACTCCCATGATCAACGCCGGAGATGTGCGCTGCATCATTGGTTCCTTGGATAGTAACCGTCACATCGTGAGTCGTACCATCAGTACTTGTAACAGTAACAACATCCTGAATATGGTCACTTGAACCCAATGCTTGAACAGCAGGCATTGAATTATCAAGGGTGTAGGTTAACGAACCATCACTTTGAAGTACTGCCGAACCATATTTCCCTGTAAGAGTTCCAGCTTGAAAGTGCTCTTCTCCCGCATCAACATCAGACACGCGGAGATGGGTAGACATTGTTGGTGCTGTATCTTCATTTACAAAACCTTGGTCAACACCAGTGATTAACGCGGCGTCATTGGTTCCCGTAATGGTTGTTGTCAACGTTGCATGGGTTATATTACCCACACCATCGGTTATTTCATATTGCACGTGGTCATCGTGTGTTTGACCTTGAGCAAGATCTTGCACTTTTGAGTTATCAAGCTCGTAGGTGTAGGAACCGTCAGCTTTAAAGTGATAGGTACCGTAGTTTCCTACTACATCGGTTGATACCACCGTAGAACCAGTATCATCATTGGTAAGCACATTGCCAGAAGTAGCAGTAGGGCCTTGATCTTCAGTAGCAGTACCATGGTCATCAGTAGCCGATATTTGAGTATCAAGGGTATAGCTTATTGTTGCCGATGGTGACACATTGCCTGCCACATCAGTTTGATGCACAAGAACCGTATTGGTACCTTCAACAGGAGTAGGTTCTGTGGCGCTCCATGTTTTCCCTCCGTCGTTAGAGTACTCAAGTGTAGCTCCCTGCTCAGTTACAGTCGCTGTAATACCACCCACATTGGTGATGCTGTCAGTCGAGTCAGTGCCACTGTCAGTTGTCAGCAACACTGTTGGAGCCGACGTTTGATTGTCCAATGTAAAGGTTAAACTAGCGGTTGTTGATGTACCTCCAGCAACAGATATCTGCCTTACTTCTACCGTGTTCAACCCTTGAGAAGGAGTGAAGCTACTTAGCCAGTGATGTCCTCCATCGGTGGAGTACTGTAACGAGGTTCCATTATTTTGCCCACTAATAGATAAGCTTCCATCATTGGTAATGAGATCGGTAGTATCTGTTCCTGTATCATGAGTAAGAGATACGCTTATCGCAGAAAGTACTTCAACCGTGTAGCTTCCACTGTGATCTTGAACGGTATTGCCCGCAGTATCGATTCCCTCTACTTCGACATGAACCGTGCCGCTGAGAGTCGAAACATCAATATTATTGTAAGTTACATAGTTATGATCTGGGTGGCTAGAACTTGCTCTCGGTGTCATGTGTACTGTTGGGTCTATGGTGACGTGATTACCATGTTCATCAACCAGCTGAATTGAAGTTGCGGTAACATCTTGCCCCATGTACAGCTGTAATGCATCAATATGGCCCCCAGTAGGTGTTTGCACCATATGGACTCCAATATCGGCTTGTGTATCAACAGTAATATCAAGGTTTGAAGATATCGTTGGCACGACAGCTGATGGATCAAGTGCATACGCACTAAGGTGATGAACTCCGTCGCCTATTGTAGAAACCGTTATAGAGAAATTGCCTGAAGCATCAGAAGTCCCATGGCCAATCGCATTTTGTGAGCCATCGTAGATTGTTACTTGAGAGAACGGAATGTCAGTATGACCATCAATGGTTGGCGTGGTGTCATTGGTAAGATTATCTGTTTGTGAATTACCGCTGTCACTACTACTTGCAAGATCAAGCGTTACTGCATTTGATGCTGCAGGGGTTGCACCAAATACTGGTGGCGGAGTTGTTCCAATTACTGGTGCCGTTGTTGTGACAATCACCGGACCTGTTCCTGTTCCCGCTGGTGCAGAGACAAATCCCTGCGTACCGAAAGTCATAAATTTTGACGACTCGGCGCCATGATTATCAACAACCTTTACTTCAAAGATTTCCTCACCTACATAGTGACCTAGTAGGCTATTGTATTGCATACCAACTACCGATCCATTAGGTGTATAGGTGTACGCACCAGTTTGAGAATCAACGGTGAGAGTTCCAAAGTGACCAGTTCCTTGTGTAACAGAAAACTGGTGGGTATCTGAAGTGTCTACATCGGTTTCAGTTAAGGTACCCGTAGCGTGAGTTGTTTGGGTCACCCCAAGTACTGGAGCATCATTGGTACCGTGAATTGTTACGTTAATATCGTGGGTGGTACCGTCAGCTGATTTTATCGTTACGGTATCAACAAGAGATTCTCCCTCAGCAAGCTGTTGAACAGTCTTAGAGTCATTGTCGATAATATAGGAGTAAGATCCATCAGGATCCATAAGTACTTTAGCACCATGGGTAGAAGTATACCCAACTTGTGGGCCATTTGTTCCCTGTACGATATTGGGATCAAAGTGAGATTCACCAGTATCAGGGTCTACAATATTTAGCTGGCCATGAACAGTTATGGCTCGGCCCATAGTGTCAACATTGACATCTTCGGTGATATCTAAATCTGGTCCAGTTATAACTGCGGCATCTCCTACGGCAGATAGATCTGTAGTTGCTGTTGTATGAACGGATCCATTGTGAGTATCGGTTACATCATAGGTAAATGTGACCGTTCCGTTATAATTAGGTTCTGGGATAAAATGGATGTTCCCTGAGCTATCAGGACCGGTAAAGGTTCCGTGGTTCACTGCGAGGTTGGCAATACTCAAGACGTCGCTGGTATCAACGTCAGTGGCATTGGCAAGGAGTTGTGCCGTAGTAATAGTTTGTGCTACATCTTCAGTGCCCGCAGTGAGAGCTACAGCACTAGAGACTGTAGGCACGTCATTAGTCCCCTCAATGGTCACTGTTATTGTCTGCTCTGTACCATCAGCGGAATGCAGCTTAAAGGTATCCGTTAACGTCTCACCTTCACCTAAGGCTTGGATACGAGTGTCATCATTATTAGTTGAATAGCTCCATCTTCCTGAGGGTGCTACTAAAAACTTTCCATATCCCTGAACACTCGCACCCTGTTGAAATGGAAATGTTGCCTCACCAGTGTCAACATCACTTACGGTTAATTGTCCTTGAGCGACGATAGCATGACCAACAACTGATAAACTAGTATCCTCTTTACTAGCTCCACTTGTATCACCACTAATAATCGCACCATCATTAGTGCCATGAACAATAATCGTTAGATTTTGAGTCGATGTTGCGTTGACCTCGTCTTTTACCGTTACAGGAATGGTAATCGTTTGATCTTGCCCTGCACCAAGGTGTTGGTAGGAGGCATTGGAGGGGTCAAAGGTGTAACTACCATCAGCATTAAAGGTCAAACCATCTACAGGGGTTGCAATTTCAAAAGTGAGATGTGTATTGTCATCGACATCAGTGGCCTGCATCTGTCCTTTAAGTGCGCTGCCATCTTCGATTACCGACTGAGTCTGAGCGGTAAGTACAGGTGCATCGTTGGTGCCTGTTACCGTAATAATAATTAAATGTGACGTGCCATCTGCCGACTGCACGCGGTACACAACATTATCAGTATCACCTTCATGAATGTGCTGCAGCGCGCTGTTACTTACTGAATATCCCCAATCACCTTGTGGGGTGATGTGTAAACTGCCACCAAAAGGATCGTGCATAGCCTGTTCACCAAACTGACTGAATTGAAAATGGTCTTGTCCGGCATCAGGATCCGTCACGGTCAATAAGCCTGAAACTGCTATTGTGTGAAGTGAACTTGACCCAATATGTTGATCTTCGATAATCGAGCCTTTGTCAACGCCATTGATAATCGCTGCATCAGAAGTACCTTGCACATTAACTTGTATACGTTGCGTGGCTTTTGACCCATCACTAGAAACTGCCACAACATTAAATACTTCAGGGACATTGTCCCAAGGATTTAATGGATTAGCTTTGGCCGGGTCTAAATCATAATGCCAGCTGCCATCTTGACTTACCGATAACGTGCCATAACTACCTGCAGTGTTTTGTACTTCAAAATGAACACTGTCGTCTGTATCAACATCGTGTGCTGCCAACATGCCAGAAATCGATGTATTGGTATCTTCAATCGCAGTGCCCAGACTCGCTGTCACAGCATTTGGCGTATCAATGATAACGTGATCATCGGCACCTTGAATTGTCGCTGTGATCGGAATTCTTGTTCCATCGGCGGTAATTAAGGTAATAGAATCAGTTAGGCTTTGCCCATCTTTTAAACCCTGTATTTCACTGTGCGTGTTATCAGCAGTGTAGCGCCATTTATCATGCCCATCAGTACCATGCGTTGTATGAAAAGTACCATGGTCGCCCTGTAGACTCATTGCGAAATCCGCAGGCACTTGATGCAGTACACCGTTCACTTCAATTTGTACAATGGCAGCTTCAGCAGTGCTATCAACATCAGTGATAGCTAGGTTTTGCCATGAGGAGGAGAGTTGGTTTGCCGAAGAAGTCTGATCCTCGGTAACTGTTGCACTGGCAAGCCCATTAGCCAGTACTGAAGCGTCATTGGTGCCGGTGATGGTAATCGCCAAATTCTGAGTATCAGTCGCACCAGCACTATCAGTAACCGTTACGGGGATAGTCAAGGTTTGAGTCTGCCCATTGGCCAGATGCTGATAGGCTGCATTGCTTGGATCGAAGCTGTAACTACCATTGGCATTAAACGTAAGACCGTCAACAGCATTAGAAATACTAAATATCTGCTTGTCACCGTGATCGACATCAGTGGCAATCATTGTGCCCTTCAGCACGCTACCGTCTTCTGTAACCGAATGAGTCTGGGCGGCTAGTACAGGCGCATCGTTGGTCCCGTGTATAGTGATAGCAATATTATGGGTGGTGCCATCGGCGGAGTGCACTTGCACTGTATCCACCATCGATTCGCCCTGCCCCAAGCGCTGAATAGAAGGAGCTGCATTATTAATATTGTAAGTCCAGCTACCCTTTGCCCCAATAATTAATTGACCACCATGATCTCCGGTATACCAGGTTGAAGAACCATGTCCCTGCGGGAAATTATCTTCACCTTGGTCCGGATCTACAATGTCGAGCTTACCCTTTACAGTTAAGTCATACCCGTAACCGCCGGCACTGGCACCGTACTGAGTTTGATTACCCTTAGAATCCTCGTGCACATCGGCCTTATCATCCCCTGTAATGATGGCAGCATCACCGACAGCGGCTAAGTTAGTTGTAGCGTGAGTACGTGTGACACCACCATGTGCATCTTTAACATCATAGGTAAAAAGCACGGGGCCGTTGTAGTCTTTATCTGGGGTGAACGAGAAGCTGCCATCTTTATTAATAGCAATAGAGCCGTGGTCGGCATGTAGATTTGCAATGGTTAATAACCCAGCATCATTATGATCCACATCGACGGAATTTTGTAATAAGTCTGCAACAGTCAAGTTTTGGCGAGTATCTTCTGTACCTGCATTGAGGATAACTTCAGAAGAGCAATAAGGACGGTCGTTATCACCGTGAATGGTGATAACGATATCGTGTGGCGTGCCATCTTTACTGTAGACGGTCATGGTATCGGTAAGTTCTTCACCTTGACCCAACTTATCAATGGCTCTGCCCGCAGCAGAGTTACCTGCAGACACTTCATAAACCCAGTTGCCATTATCCCAAATCGATAAATGCCCATATTGCCCATTGACGGTCGGTTTCCACTGAAATTCAGCTTCACCAAGATCAGGGTCGGTAATGGTTAGGTGACCACTGACAGATAGAATTTGATTGAACAATTTACTCTCATTAGCATGATGATGATCCGGAGAGTGGTCTGTCATATCAGAGAAAGCCGAAGTTCGGTCGCCAAATTCTTCTAGAGTTGCAGTGTCTTGCCCACCTATTTTTGCTGTGTCTCCAACAGCGGCTAAATTAAAGCGTGCCTGTGTATCAACTTGACCACCGTGACCATCTTCTACACGGTAAGTTAAACGAACTTCACCGTTGTAGTCTTTGTCTGGTGAATAAGTATAAGTACCATCTTTATTGTCAACTATTGTGCCGTGTTCAGCTTGTAGATGAGTGACGGTAAGTGTATCGCTAGTATCTACATCGGTTGCCTGTGTTAACAGATCCGATTCTTTAATGATGACGGTTTTATCTTCAACACCATCAGGTAGTTGCGCCCATGATGACACGATAGGCTTATCGTTGGTGCCATCGATACGAATAACCAGGTTCTGAGAAACACTGTTCCCGCCATTATTGTCCGTGGCAATGACTGGAATAATCAGCGTTTGATGTTCGCCCACCGCTAGGTGTTCAAAGCTAGGGTCTGTTGGGTCAACGGTATATGTGCCGTCGGTATTTAACGTAAAGCCCGGTTGGGTCAGTGGCGAGCTATAGGTTGCTGTATCACCATGGTCAATATCCGTTGAGGTGATTTGACCGGTGATTTTCGGGTCGCCTTCATTCACGGTTTGGCTGCTGATGTGGTTTAACACCGGCTTATCGTTGGTGACGGGAAGAGTTGGTGTGGTAGGCACATTTGAATGACTCGGCTGACCGTTACTTCCTGAGGAGATAGTCGGCATCGATACCGAAGGAACGTAATGGATTTGCGGGTGAGAAAGCGTCGATAAATGATGAGAAGGAACTAAGTGAGAATTCGAACCATGGGGCGCGTGACTTGCATTTAAAGTTGAGTTTACGTCGCTGTCGCTCGTTTGAGCCTCTTGATGAGTAATCTCTGATGAGTTCGCTTTTGTATGGTCATCGATGACGTCTTTTTCTTTCCCGTTATTTGCGGTTACTAGATCTTTAGCACCGCCGGAGTTATCTACATCCTCGGCAGAAGCGTGTTTAGCCAGTGATGGTAATATCATCATGAGTGATTGAAAAAGTGGGATATTAACTTTTAAGTGTGAATGCAGTCTGAGCTTCTTTTTTTGTGTTGGTTTCTTTTGTTCTAGCTCGTTACTTTTCTTATTTTTGGTTTCTGTATTTTTCTTGTTTGCTTCGACGTTTTTTTTGTTAGCCATTTTTATCATCCGTGAATCGTGGTTGCACTATTTTAAGTAAAATACACAGATAGAGGTTTCGCTAGCTAATTGGATAATTTTTAAAGAAAAAACTGCAAAGTTGAAGAATTATCTCACTTTGATGAAAGAGAGGATGAATAATTTTTCAACGGTCAGGCAAATATCGGCACAATGGTATTGACCTTACCCTAAGGGGAACGTTTATAGTTGCGTTGGAAATTCAAAGGTAAGCTATGACAAACACATTCCGAAAAACTTGGATTATTGTTTTCAGCATCATTGCGATGTTGATGTCTAGCTATGCCTCAAGTTCATCAGCCATGATGACTGAAGTAATGATGATGGAAATGAGCTCGGGTAAATCGGCTTGTTACCACAGCGATACTTCGGCTAATGACTCCATGGCGGGATGTCATGTGATGAGTGAAAATCCACACGCTGAACACTCTAGTATGAGTGCTCATGACATGATGGCTCAATGCGATATGTCTTCAATGAGCGAAGACGGCAGTCAGATGATGGGTAACCATTGTTCGAGTGCCGATTGCTGTGCCTCAGTGTGTTCTGCAACTTCTTACCCGATTCAGGCTGTTCAAGCCGCCAATCCCTTTGTCTCTTCTTTAGCTCGTTTTCAATCTGTCATTATCGGGCAGAAAGTCGCACGCGCTCAATCTTTGTTACGCCCACCTACCGCATAAATCTATATCTAAAAACATAGCTATATCAGAATCATAAATCTGATACGCCAATCTTTTATATGCGTTATTTAACGCTAGATATGGACATTCATTGTGAATATAAAACCAACAACCTCCGTGTTTGGAATAAACGCGAGTGTCATGGTCGCTGCAGCCTTTGTTTCGAGTGCTGCTTTTATTTCAGCCAGTACTTCGGCTGCTGCACCTGCTTCAACACAAGCGGAGCAACAGAGCTCAACACAGCAACTCAATACATTGATTGAGATAGCATTGAGCCAAGACAGCAATCGCAAGCAGTACTTTGCTCAGTCGCAAGCGATGCGAGAAACCGGTATTGCCAGCGCAACCTTGATGGACCCAAAACTAAAAGTCGGATTTGGTGGTCTGCCAGTCGATAGCTTCCAATTTGATGAAGACCCAATGACCAATATTTCGGTTGGTCTGATGCAGCAATTTGAGCGTGGCAATACACTCGGTCTTCAACAAAAAAAAGCCGGTCAGCAAGCGGATGGGTTAGCTCTTCAAGTGCAGGCTCGTGAGCTTACCGTTGCTAACAGCATGACGCAGCTATGGCTTGAATTGGGCTATCACCAAAAAGCTGAGTCGGTGATTCGTCAAAATCGTCGTTTGTTGGTTGAGCTTGAAAACTATGTACAAACCAATTACTCGATTGGTAAAAGTGAAGCGCAAGATCTGCTTAACGCTCAGCTTCAAGTGAGTAAGCTTGATGAGAAATTGCAGGCAAACCAGCAAGTTCAACGTCGTTTAATCTCTCAGCTTTCTGAATGGTTGGGTTCGGATTGGCTAGGGAATCAAGCTATTGGTTCTCAGACTCTTGATTCTCAGGGCACACTCAAAGCGACTAACCAAATTGATTGGTCGGTGTTGGAAAATAAACTAGCAACCAATATCGATTCAACTAAGCACTATCAACTGTTGATGGAACATCCGCTCGTTAAGATAACGGACGCGACTATCTCGTCTAATCAGACACAAGTTGAATTGGCAGAACAAGCTTACACACCTCAGTTTGGCATAGAAGTCATGTATGCCCATCGACAAGCTAACAACATGGCAGGTGAACCTGCTTCTGATCTTGTGAGTGCTTATCTAACGGTCGATATCCCTCTGTTTACCGGAAACCGACAAGACAAGAACTTGTCTGCTGCTCAACACCAAGTTGGCGCAGCTAAATCTCAAAAAGACACCTTACTTTCCCAAATGAACGCGCAAGTGAATGCATTGTTGGTGGATAAGGCGAACCTCGCCCAGCGCTTAGAGCGTTACCAAAGTTCCTTATTACCTCAGACATCGGCGCGAATCCGTGCGGTTGAAAGAGGTTATCAAAACAACACGGCACAGTTTAATGATGTGATTTCAGCAACGGCAGATGAGCTTGCTTTGAAGCTAGAGCAACAGCGCTTGATCACTGACCTCAACATCGTGAATAGCAAGCTCGCGTCACTCCTGAGTGGCTTTGATTATCAGGTTGAGCAACCGCAACCAACTGCGACAAACCATCAATAAGGAACGAATAATGAAATCAGTAAAAGTAGCCACAATCGCATTGTTGGTCGGTGGCGCACTAGGTTTTGGTGCTAATTATTTTCTAATTAACCAGGCACATGATATGTCAGCAATGGCGGGGGCGATTCAGGGAAACTCCTCCTCACAGGCGAGCGATGAGCCCTTGTATTGGGTTGCACCGATGGATCCAAATTATCAGCGTGACAAACCGGGTAAATCTCCGATGGGTATGGATTTGATTCCTGTATACGCCGATGACTTAAGTGCTGGTTCAGACAAAGCTGGCACTGTATTTATTGACCCGTCAGTAGAAAACAACCTCGGTGTCAAAACAGCAAAGGTTGAGTTGGAGTCTTTGTCTCCACGTATTGAAACGGTCGGTTACGTGGCGTTCGATGAAAGTACATTGTGGCAAACCAACGTTCGCGCTGCAGGCTGGGTTGAGAAGCTTTATATTAACGCGGTCGGTGAGAAGGTGAATAAAGGCGATGTGCTTTTCACGCTTTACTCTCCAGAGCTTGTTAAAGCACAAGAGGAACTGCTGAGTGCTTACAAAACAGGTCGCAAAGGATTGATAAAAGGATCGACTGAACGCTTGGTGACCTTGGGCGTTGATAAAGCCCAGATTCGATCGATTACTCGACAGGACAAAGCTTCACAAACCATTGAAATCAAAGCACCTGCAGATGGCGTTATTGCAAGCCTCAACATTCGTGAGGGTGGTTATCTTTCGCCTGCTCAAGCGGTAATCAGTGCAGGGCCATTAGATGAAGTCTGGGTTGACGCAGAAGTGTTTGAGCGCCAAGCACACTGGATCTCATCGGGCAGTAATGCAGAGATGACACTTGATGCGATTCCGGGTAAAGAGTGGCAGGGAACTGTGGACTACGTGTACCCAATCCTTGACCCTAAAACACGAACCTTACGCGTTCGTTTGAAATTCTCTAACCCTAATGGTGAGCTTAAACCTAACATGTTCGCCAATATCGCACTGAAACCCATCAGTGACGACCAAGTTCTTACTGTTCCAAGATCTTCGGTTATTCATTCCGGCGGTATGACTCGTGTTGTTTTGTCTGAAGGCGAAGGTAAATACCGTTCGGCACGCATTGAAGTAGGGCGTGAAGCGGGTGACAAGATCGAGGTGTTGCAAGGGCTCACGCAAGACGAGCGGATTGTCACTTCAGCGCACTTCATGCTGGATTCTGAATCTAGCCAATCAGCGGATTTGTCACGAATCAATGGTGTAGAAGAACAAGCAGACACAGCCTGGGCAAAAGGTGAAATTGCAGATGTTATGCAAGGCAGCCGTATGGCAACCATCAATCACCAACCTGTACCTGAGTGGGATTGGCCGGGCATGGTCATGAACTTCACCTTCGCTGAAGAATTGGACATCAGCCAGCTTAAGCGCGGGCAAGTGGTTGATTTTGAAATGATGAAAACGGAGTCAGGCCAATACGAGGTGGTTGATTACAAGGTCAGTGAACATCAAATGCCAGGTGAAGTGTGGGTGAAGGGTAACATCACCATGCTAATGCCTGATTTCGGAATGATCACGGTGAGCCACAAGCCTGTGCCTGAGTGGGATTGGAAAGCGGGCGAAATGAATTTCCAAGCCAGTGACGACCTTGATTTATCCGAGTTTGCCGAGGGTCAAACCATCCGGTTTCTAGTGGCGAAACAGGGTTCAGATTATGTGCTCAAATCTTTAGAAGCGGGTGAGGGCACATTATGATCAATGCAATTATTCGTTGGTCCATCAGTAACCGATTTCTGGTTCTGGTCGCGACTGTCGCCATCGTGTTTGGTGGCTTATACAGCGTAAAAAATACGCCCGTTGATGCGATTCCTGATCTATCTGATGTTCAGGTGGTCATCAAAACGAGCTATCCGGGTCAAGCGCCACAAGTGGTCGAAGATCAAGTAACGTATCCACTCACCACGGCGATGTTAGCTGTGCCGGGAGCCGAAACGGTTCGTGGTTATTCGTTCTTTGGCGATTCTTACGTCTATATCATTTTCAATGATGATACCGATATGTATTGGGCGCGCTCTCGCGTGTTGGAGTACCTGAGTCAAGTAGCGTCTAACTTGCCATCAAGTGCTAAGCCAACATTAGGGCCAGATGCCACCGGTGTGGGCTGGGTTTACAGCTATGTACTGCAAGATAAAACCGGTAAGCACGACTTAGCCGAACTTCGTAGTTTGCAAGATTGGTTCTTGAAGTATGAACTGCAAACCGTTGAGGGTGTGTCTGAAGTCGCGACGGTAGGCGGTATGGTGACGCAGTATCAAGTACAGATTGATCCTGCCAAATTACGCGCTTATTTCCTAACGCTTCAACAGGTCAATAAGGCGATCCAAGATGGTAACCAAGAAACGGGTGCTTCTGTTGTCGAGATTGCTGAAGCCGAGCACATGGTTCGCACAACGGGCTACCTGACAAGCATTGAAGACATTCAATCACTACCACTAAAAGTAACCGACAAAGGCACACCGCTGCTATTGGGAGATATTGCTGACATTAACCTTGGCCCGCAGATGCGTCGTGGTATATCAGAGCTAAATGGTGAAGGAGAAGCGGTTGGTGGCGTTATCGTGATGCGCTTTGGTGAAAATGCCAGTGAAGTAATTGATTCTGTTAAGAATAAACTGGCAGAGCTACAAGCTGGCTTACCTGATGGCGTTGAAATTGTCGCGACCTATGACCGTTCAACCTTGATCGACTCTGCGGTTGAGAACTTATGGAAAAAGCTGGCAGAAGAGTTCATCGTGGTCGCGATTGTGTGCGCGCTGTTCCTCTTCCATATTCGTTCATCACTGGTTATCGCACTGAGTTTGCCTGTTGGTATTTTAGGTGCGTTTATTGTGATGCATTGGCAGGGCATTAATGCCAACATCATGTCTCTTGGTGGCATTGCAATTGCGATTGGTGCCATGGTCGATGGTGCGATCGTAATGATAGAGAACGTTCACAAACATATTGAGCGAACGCCTCTGACCGATAAAAACCGTTGGCAAGTGATTGGTAAAGCCGCAGAAGAGGTGGGAGCCCCGCTGTTCTTTTCGCTCATCATTATTACTTTAAGCTTCGTTCCTGTATTCGCATTAGAAGGACAAGAGGGCAAGATGTTCTGTCCACTCGCGTTTACTAAAACGTATGCAATGGCTGCGGCTGCAGGCTTGGCTATCACGCTTGTACCAGTGCTAATGGGTTACTTCATTCGTGGCAACGTATTACCTGAACACAAGAACCCAGTGAACCGCAGCTTAGTGACTATGTACAAACCATTGCTCAACTTAAGCCTTAAGTATCCAAAAGTGATGATTGTCATCGCGCTAGGCTTGATGGCTTCTGCGTATTACCCAACCAGTAAGCTTGGTAGTGAGTTCATCCCTCCTTTGGATGAAGGTGACTTGATGTACATGCCGACTACTTATCCGGGGATCTCGATAGGTAAGGCGCGTGAATTGCTGCAGCAAACCAACAAGCTGATCAAAACCATTCCAGAGGTTGAAACCACATGGGGCAAGATTGGACGTGCGGAAACGGCAACCGACCCTGCGCCACTGACCATGATTGAAACGGTTATTCAGCTGAAACCTCGAGATGAATGGCGTGACGGTGTCACTACTGAGTCGCTGCGTAAAGAGTTCGATGATCTGATTCAGTTCCCGGGTTTGACTAACGCATGGGTTATGCCAATCAAGACTCGTATCGACATGTTAGCGACAGGCATTAAAACACCAATCGGCATCAAAATCGCAGGCCCTGATCTGAGTGTGATTGAGGATATCGGGTCTCAACTGGAACCTATCTTAAATGGTATGAGTGGTACGGCTTCTGTGTATGCCGAACGCGTGGCTGGTGGTCGTTATGTCACGATAGACATCAAGCGCCGCTCTGCTGCTCGTTATGGATTAAGCATCAAAGAGGTTCAACAGGTTATTTCAACGGCCGTGGGCGGAATGAATGTGGGTGAAACCGTTGAAGGGCTGGAGCGCTATCCAATCAACGTCCGCTACCCGCAAGATTACCGTGATTCTGTAGTGAAGTTACAGAACTTACCACTCGTTACGCCAAACGGTGCACGTATTGCGCTTTCTGATGTCGCGGATATCCGCTACGAAGATGGCCCACCAATGATCAAAACCGAGAATGCGCGCCCCAATGGTTGGGTATTCGTGGATATTGATGGTCGTGACCTTGGTTCTTACGTGGCAGAAGCGCAGCAAGTGGTTGCCGAGCAAGTCGTATTGCCTGCGGGCTACTCGCTCGCATGGTCTGGTCAATACGAATACATGGAACGGGCCAAAGATCGCCTAAGTGTGGTCGTGCCTATCACCATCGCCATCATCATGTTGCTGCTGTATTTGAGCTTCCGCCGCGTCGGTGAAGTGATGGTGATCATGTTGACATTACCATTAGCCATGGTTGGTGGTCTGTGGTTGATGCACTACCTCAATTACAACTTCTCCATAGCGGTTGGTGTTGGCTTCATCGCGCTAGCGGGCGTTGCGGTAGAGATTGGGGTAATCATGTTGGTGTACCTCAACCAAGCGTGGCATTTCAAAAAGCTCGATGCTGAACAGAACCAGCAAACACTCCAACAAACTGATCTCACTGATGCCATTCGTGAAGGGGCAGGTCTTCGTGTGCGTCCAGTCATGATGACAGTGCTTACCGTAATCATTGGATTAATCCCAATCATGTACGGAGAAGGTACAGGCTCAGAAGTGATGCAACGAATCGCTGCGCCGATGATTGGTGGAATGGCGTCTGCACTACTGCTCACTCTATTGGTGCTTCCTGCGATCTTCAAGCTATGGAAGCAGCGTGAGGTCACTCAGATCCAAAGCGAGACAAGTAAATAACGTACTGATTATAAAAGCCCTTACTTGCGAGGTAGGAGTAGGTAAGGGCGCACCACATAAACATATAAAACCAGCAAAATAAACAGAATCAATTTAAGGAAAGACCATGAAAAAGACACTAATTACTATCGCCCTAACAATCACCGCTTCAACAGCATTTGCTGCAATGGATCATTCGACGATGGACCACTCAGGTATGGATCACTCGATGATGAAGAGCGGAGAAATGAACCACTCGAAGATGAATCACAGCATGATGAAAGGTGGAAAGATGGATCATTCAATGATGATGAATATGGACGGTATGTCTGAAGTAGGCATGCCTGCGACGGGGGCAAAACCGGATAAAGTGGTTCATGTTTTACTGAGTGACGACATGAAAATCACCTTTAAGAACAGGGTTGAAATTGAGCCGAACGATGTGGTGCAGTTCGTTGTGATGAACACAGGCAAGATCGATCACGAATTCTCGATTGGTTCTGCTGCGGAGCAGTTAGAGCGTCGTGAAATGATGAAAAACATGGGTAAGCATGCTCATGATTCTGGCAGTACAGTGACAGTAAAACCGGGCAAAGCGAAGCAGATGCTTTGGCATTTCCATGGAGACAATCACGTAGAATTTGCCTGTAATATTCCAGGGCACGCAGAAGCGGGTATGGTGAAAAGTGTAACGCTTTAGACGTTAATCATTGGCTCTTGATTGAATGAGAAATTCAATCAGAGTTAGGAAATTAAAGATAAGTCTTTACTAATGTCTATGCGACAGTCGAGACTTATCTTTATTACCCATCACTGTAAAAGAATCGATGTTTCCAGTAGGTGTTGTGCTTCACTACTTAAATGAGGCAGCTCAGTCAGAATTTTCTTTAGCTTATCGTCGATAGAATCCACTTCATTCAAAGAGCGAAACGCAAGAACGGCTTGTTCTGGTTCGCTGCTCACGTAACCCTTCAGCGTATTAAGCTGAATTTTGTTCGCATTTTCGACTTTTGACAGCGCGACATTGATTGCTTCAATGTTTATTGTTAACTCATTGCTTTTAAACATTTTTATTGTTTTGTGGTGGTTTCTAATTGGCGCACATTAACACAACCATTTTTTCGGATATTGACCGAGATTATTAGATTGGAACAATTTCGAAAACGACTAAGAGTAGAACTGTGGTATTAGTTATAAAAATACGAAGCAATAGAGTGAATTAACGGATTTATCTAGAGACGATAAAATTGATGTTGAAACGTCTGAACTTTGGGAAAGTTTCGGCTGAATAAAGCCTAAGTAGGATTGGAGCGTGCAGCGGGAATCGAACCCGCATCATCAGCTTGGAAGGCTGAGGTAATAGCCATTATACGATGCACGCACACTGTCTTAAGAGTAAGACTGAGGCATCAAGAAGATTGGAGCGTGCAGCGGGAATCGAACCCGCATCATCAGCTTGGAAGGCTGAGGTAATAGCCATTATACGATGCACGCACATCGTCTTAACGAGTTTGATAATGCCACATCTAACTGAAAACGAAACCTTTTTCTTTCATTTTTATTCTAAGTGCTCGCATAACCACCACTCCGCTAGTTTTTCAAACAGGTCTAGCGTTTTTAGAATGAATAAAATGTGACTAAACTCTCGTTAAGGTCAAGATTCAAACGGGCGGCTACTTGATAATTTGGAAAACGGGTATGGGGGTTAATTTATAAACCGATGTCGAGTCTAATTTGCTCACAGATGATGGCAAATTCAGAGCTTGAAGGTGTTAACACCATCGTGATTTAAACCGAATTCTGAAGTGCGTTTATAACAGTATGAATGCATAGTTTTAACTTACGAACGATTCATATCATTCATTAAACTAATCCCAAATGAGTAGAGTAATAGGCACTTCTAAGCCTTTGCAGAAAAAAGTAACGAGTTCAGTTGATAATTCACGCAAAAGTCTCGTCATTCCGTCTATCGTTTGGTACATTTGCCGCACATTTTGTCTCGCCTAAAATACCCATGCCTTCTCAGTTCAGAATTAACAAAATTGTTGAAATTGGTGACACTCTTCACCGCAGTGGTTGTGCTCCCTATAAGCTTGAAAAGTACACACAATTTTATGCAAAAAAGCATGGTGTGGATGTGATGATCCAAGCAACACCAACCGCGATTAATTATCAATTTCCAGACGACAACAACGCCGTTATTCTTAAGCGCTTAAAGCCAGCTTCTATTAACCTAAGTTTGTTGGCGAACACCATCATTCGTATTAATCAACCAAGCAGTGAACCAGTACCAGAGCCTGTGGGTTACTCTAAATTTGTGACTGCATTGGCCAATATGGGTATCCCGCCTGCGTATTTAATGCTAGTCGGCAGTACGTTGGAAGCGGTTGGCTTTTCTGCGTTATTGGGTTTAATGGTTTGGGTGTGTCAGCAAGTTCTTCATTCACGTCGAGCAATTGCGGTTGAATTTATCTCTGCATTGTTAACGGGTATCTTTGTGGCGTTCTTGGCGAGCACTGGTTTACCGATTCCGGTGTGGGCGTTGTGTATTGCCTCAATCGTGTTGTTTGTCCCCGGATTATCCATAGCCAACGCATTAGAGTGTTTGGCGTTCAATGATCTCGTCTCGGGTACCAGTTTGCTAGGGCAGAGTGCCTTAACCCTGATAAAGCTGTTTGTCGGGATTATCATGGGTCTAAATATTGGTGAAGCGATATGGGGGCAAGCGGTTTCCATCGACTATACCAATGCTGTCCCCGTGTGGATGCACATATCTGGCTTGGTGCTGATCTCTGTGTCTATCGGCGTGATGTTCAATGCTCGACCTAAAGACATCTTGCTTGGCTTGCCAGTTGCGGTTCTTGGTATGTGGGGGCCGTTCTATCTAGGTTTTGATAGTGGTTGGGTTGTAGGTACTTGGGTTACGACGGTTCTGATCACTTTGTACGGTACTTGGATTGCCAAAAAGATGGAGCTCACGGGTTCTATTTATATCGTGCAAGGGATAATCATCTTGGTTCCAGGTAGCCGAGTATTGGTGAGCGCCAGCCAGTCGGTGTTTGAACAGTCGATTTTGCCTATTCCGAGTATTGGTCTGTCTGCGCTATTCATGTTCTCTGCAATTGTGGCAGGTCAAATCACCGCGTACTCTATCTACTCACCAAAAGTCGAACGTTAAGCCGTTACGTTTCTCAAATTTTTGAACAAACACAGCTTAGCGGCTGTGTTTGTTCGTTTTAGCTACTGATCTTTTTCTAAGACAATTAACTCTCCGAAAAACTTGTCAGATTTATGCTCGCTAAGCCTGACAAGAGCCATTAAAATGGAACAAACCCTATTTAAATAAAGTATTAACGTATGTCTTTACCTCCTTGCCCACAATGCCAATCTGAATATGTCTATCAAGACCAAAACAACCTAATCTGCCCTGAGTGTGCCTACGAATGGAACCCAGAAGAAGAGCGTTTAGAAAGAGAAGCCGCGCGTGTTAAGGACGTTAACGGTGCAGTGTTAGATACTGGAGACAAAGTGACTTTCATTAAAGATCTAAAAGTGAAAGGCAGTTCTAGCGTATTGAAAATCGGCACTAAAGCCGTGATTCGACGTATCAATGAAGGCAAAGATCACCAGTTAGATTGTAAGTTGGATGGTGGTGGTGAAATGCTGGTGACTGCCAAATACGTTAAGAAGCAGTAATCGGGGCCTCAAAACTATATGGATATACTCAAAGCCGATATATCGCACTCAAGTGCCTTTCATCACTATGTGAATGCTTGCGCTAAGGATAGGTTAGATATTTACACAGGTATTTCCGATGGCAGCGATGCGTATTTGAAAAGGCGAATTGCTTATTCAAAAGGAGATGACCTGCCAGAAGGGTGGACGCCAGCCTCTACATATTTTTGTATCGAGTCAGGTGAGATCCTTGGCGTAATCCGAGTTCGCCACGGAACGAGTGAATACATTCATGACGTTATCGGACATATCGGCTACGAGACTTTGCCACAGGTGAGAGGGCGAGGTGTTGCTAGTCATATGTTGTCTTGGGTTCAACGACATGTATTGACAGAAAACGCTATTATTAGTTGTGAAAGTGGAAATGTCGCTTCAAGAAAAGTGATTGAGAAGTGCGGTGGTCAGTTCTTGAGTACGTTTTATTCGGAGCAAGACAATCGCGAAGTGTTGCGTTATCAACTAGCCCCTAAATGAACCTTATTTAATCACACTGTGGTGAGTGATTGTTTCGAAATCAAAGCCTCGATTGATTATTGTTGGAGATATTTTGAAATATTCGACAAGGCCTGCTCAGCCATCAGATTATGAATTTCTATTCGAGCTTAAGAAGGCCGCTGAGTTTGAACCGATCAAAGCCGTATTTGGCTGGGATGAACAAATTCAACGAGATATACATGCCGAAGAGTGGGCGGAAGAAAGACCTGAAATAATCGAATATCAGGGAAAAGCGATTGGCAGCGTGCTACTGCAAGACAAGGGCGACCACTTCTACTTTTGCCGATTCTTTCTGTTGCCTGAATATCATGGCAAGGGTATTGGTAGTCAAGTGCTCAGCGATTACTTAGCTCACGCAGATAAGCTCAATATGCCAGTTGAGTTGTGTTATCTGCAGGGTAATCGAGTTGGGGAGTTGTATCTCCGATTTGGTTTTGAAATCACCTCGCAAAACGAACAGTTTGTTTATATGTGGCGTATAATCCCGACGGCACAATGTGCCGTTTTGTTGTAATCGCTACTCAATCGGCAAAGACAATACACCACCATTGAGTTCGACTTGGTTCAGCCATTCTGTTGGAATCGCACCGTCTTCTTCGTAGAAACAAGCCGCTAATACTGCGCCAATCACGATGGCACGTCCACAGCTGTCACCACCACATAAGATATTGTCGCGAATACCTTGTTTAAAGCTCTGAGCGCCAGCAATGATGCGAATCAGTAGTGGGAACGCAGCGCTCAATTCACAATGCAACCCAAACTTATTCGCGGCATCTGTAATTGAAAGTTCGGGTTCAGCTAAGGCTTCATCGATTTGGTCGTGTATGAACTTACTGCAGGTTTGTCTGACCATTTCTACAGACTGCAATGGAGAGTTACCTTGAATTGCTGCTTGAATTAATAGGGTGATGGCTTGCGCCCATTCGACGGCTTTGTCGTTGTTGTTGGTCACTCGCACCGCACTCTCCACCATAGCTGGCAAGGTATGAGAGGTGTAAGTACAGGCCACTAATGGAATGATCTTTGAAATTGCGGGAAGTTGTGTGTCATCTGCGCCACACCTTGTTATGGGAGCATCGTCTAACTCCAATTGGTGTATGTTCAGCAAGCTCATTCGAGTCGCCTTATCAATGTAGCCTCGCCAACTGCCACCAAAATCAAACCAGTAACGGAAATGTTTGATGTAACTCGCTTCGTCGTATTTTTGGTTGTCGACTAAGCTGTCGACCATCGCCAATAACTGAGCTCCATATTGCGATTGCTCGCCTGCGGTTTTTCCTGAGTGTGCAAAGTAACCTTTGTCTTGATAATCGAACTGATTCGGTGAACGAAATTCTGGTTCAAAACCCGCCACGTGCAAGATCCTCTCTTGGTCATACAACCAGTGCAGCCCCATTGAAGCAGCGTCTCCGACCAGTGCGCCAACAACGGCGTAAAAAGCTCTTTCTTTATGATTGTCCATGTTGAGTGATGTCCTTACGAAGAATCAACGTAGTTCGATACTCTAAGTATAGTTTTTAGACGAGCATTTTGCTGTGTTTTGAAGAAGAAATATCAAGGGATTAATCCTGATTGGTCAATAACTTAAACCAATCAGGTGAAATTGATAGGGGGGATGAATGGTCGGGCGAGTCGGTGCTTTTGATTAATGGCTTTACTGGTGGTTTAAGTAGGCGCTAGAACGTTGTTCAATCATTTTGAAAAGGCGTGAAAGCGCAAAACATAAAGCAAAATATACGAAGCCTACAATGAGCCAGATCTCGAAGATTAAACCCGAAGAGTTGGCCATTTCAGTACCAACGAAAGTCATCTCTTGGATCGAAATTAGAGACACAATAGACGTGTCTTTAACCAAGGAGATCGCTTGGCCTGCCAGAGGTGGTGTGATGGCTGTTAAGACTTGCGGACCAACCACAAAACGATACTTAGACAACGTAGACAAGCCGAGCGAATCGGCCGCTTCCCATTGACCTTTTGGAATACTTTCTAAGCCAGCTCGAATTACTTCTGCGATGTAAGCAGAAGAGAGCAATCCAATACAGATAACACCAGACGCCAAGTTTTCCCATAGATTAGCAGGGCCAAAGAGAAAGGCTTGAACAGCGTTAATATCACCTTTGTGTTCACGTAAGATATTTTCTAAACCGAGCAATGGAATCAGTTGGTTAGAAACGAAGAAATAGAAAATGAAGACAAACACCAACGGCGGTATATTTCGAACCAACTGGATAAAGATCAGCGCTGGCGTTCTGAAGAAAGCGATTTTAGAGTGCCTTGCGACGCCAAGTAATGTGCCAAAAGAGAGTGCTAACACCATACTCCAAACACTCAAGCGCAGCGTTGCGATCAAGCCTTGGAAAAAGTAGGGGATACTGCCTTGAGAAGGCGGGATGAAAATCAGGGTAAACGCATCTTCCCAGCGCCACTGGTAGTTAATACCAACAGCGGAACGATAATAAAGCCAGCCTGCAAACACACAAATGACAGCAAGTAACACGCCATCCAAAAGGTTAAGGCGTTGATACCAAGGTTTCATATGAACGTTGGGTTTCGGTGTTGTTAATGCGCTAGTACTACTCACGTCATTCCTGTTTTTTAGTTTTATATCATCAGTAAAGCAAATCAAGTTGCTGAATCGAGGCAGTGCAGACACTGCACTGCCTCGGTTTACTAGCAGAAATTCTGATTACTGACCTTGAGCAATCTGGTCTTGCCAATCTAGAGTAGAGAACCAGTATTCGTAACGTTCTTTCAACCAGCCGTCTTCAGTACGTGCTTTGATCCATTCGTTGAAGAATTCTGTTTTGTCAGTTTCACCTAGGCGAACGGCAAACGCTTCATTGCCTTTTGATAGACGTTCTTCAAATGGGATAAATAACGTGTCTGCGTTTTTAATCGCTTCGTGCTCTGGTTTCGGGCTAGATGCGATAACTGCGTGTGCGTTGCCATTTAACACTTCTTGGAATGCTTGAGCATCGTCATCGAACTGTAGAACTTTTGCCTTAGGGAAGGTTTCACGAGCAACTTGAACCGTGAATGCACCACGACGAGCGGCAATTTTCACACGGCGAGAGTCGAAATCAGAGATTTGAGTAAAGCCTTCCGCTAACTCTTTGTTAGCAGCCAGTTGAACGCCAGAGTGCGAGTAAGGTTCAGTAAATAGTACGCTTTTAGCTCGAGCTTCTGTGATAGACATGCCACCGATGATCACATCAAACTTGTTCGATAGTAGAGAAGGGATGATGCCGTCCCATGCCGTAGGAACAAATTCCACTTTCCAACCAGAATCTTCGGCAAGGCGTTTTGCTACGTCGATTTCAAAGCCAACAAGATCGCCTTGTTTGTTGCGCATCGCCCAAGGAACAAATGTTGACATACCAACACGTAGAGAGCCACGTTCGTTGATTTTGTCTAGGTTAGGCGTTTCAGAAGCAAGTGCAGGCAAACTGACGGCAAGCGCAAGTAGGGCTGTAATTGCGGTTTTAAATAGCTTCATGCTGATAAATCCTTATTGTGTTCGCCAGTTAGCTCCGAGCTTATGCTCAAGCCAAGCAGCAACGGCAGAAAGTGAAAGTGTAAGTGCAAGATAAATGATCGCCACAGAGAACCAAATCTCGAATGGCATCGCGGTTTCAGAAACGATGTTTCTGGCTTCGGTTGTTAGGTCAAAGATAGCCATGACACTCACAATCGAAGAGTTTTTGATAAGAGAGATCACTTCATTTGTCAAAGGCGGCAAGGTACGTTGCACTACCTGAGGAAGAATCACGTCCCAGTAAGTATAGGTCTTTGATAAGCCCAAAGATTGAGCTGCTTCAAATTGCCCTCTCGCAATACCATTTAAACCGGCTCGGAAGATTTCGGCGGTGTAAGCACCTTGGAAAAGTGCCAAAGCTAAAACGGCAGTGCTAAAGCGATCGAGCCCTATTACGGGGCCAAACACAAAATAGAGTAAGTAAATTTGTACTAATAATGGCGTGTTACGAATCAGCTCAACATAGCTGGTGGCTAAGGTGCGCCCAACCACTGAATTGGAGTTTCTGAGTAGCGCTGTTGTTAAGCCAATGAACAGTGTCGCGACCAAAGAAATCAAAGAGATATTGATGGTAACCAACAACCCTTCAACTAACTCAGCAGGCCACCACTCACCGTCTTCATAGAAAGCAATATAGTCGGGCACGCGCTCCCATTGCCAACTGTATCCCATGGTTTGTGCGCCAGAATCGAGAATCCAAACAACAGCCGCCACAAGCACAACAATTTGTACTAAAGCGGACAGGGCGGGTTTAATAATTCGAATCAACATTAATAAGTCAGGATCTGATTTAGGAACGCTTGAGTACGTTCATGTTGAGGGTTTTCAAAGAGCGCTTGTGGAGTATTAGATTCCACAATCTGTCCTTCATCCATGAATATAACGCGGTCGGCCACTTGTTTCGCAAAGCCCATTTCGTGGGTTACACAGACCATCGTAATGCCTTCGCTCGCCAGCTCAACCATCACATCAAGCACTTCGTTGATCATCTCTGGATCAAGTGCTGACGTTGGTTCGTCAAACAAGAGTAATTCTGGCTTCATACACAGTGAACGGGCGATAGCCACGCGTTGTTGCTGGCCCCCAGAAAGTTGCACGGGGTATTTATTGGCTTGTTCTGCGATGTGCACGCGCTCGAGATAGTGCATTGCTACCTTCTCGGCTTCTTGTTTGCTTTTTTTCAGCGTGCGTATAGGAGAAAGAGTTAGGTTCTCAAGCACGGTAAGATGTGGGAATAAATGAAAGTGCTGAAACACCATTCCAACTTGTCCCGGTGTGTTGAACTTGCTCGGTAGCACTTGTTCTAGCACAGAAAGCTCACCACTTTCGAAAGGTTCTAGCTGATTGATACAACGGATCAAGGTTGATTTACCCGAACCAGACGGCCCGCAAATCACCACTATCTCCCCTTGTTCAATATTTAAATCGATATCCTTTAGGGCATGAAAATCACCATACCACTTGTTAAGTGACTTAAACTTAACCATTTCCTTGAGATTGTTCAAATCGTTGTTCATACCTAGTAAAGAGACAGGTTTACCTTAACAATATAGAAATATGATTGCACATAAAATTAGGGACTTATGAGAATTTAATAGCATCTTGTAGGGCAAATTAAAAAGCAGCGTCCAAAAATGAACGCTGCTTTTGTTGTACGAAAGAAAAAAGTAATGGGTTCAGTCAGATGTAAAATTCGTTTTTACATGACCACTACCTTTGTTTTCTCTGTACTTTAGAGAATCTTAGTGGATTGCTGACTCTAGAATCTCACGTGTTTTGTCTGGCGTGATTGCTTGGTTCTCGCCAAGTTGTAGGTAGCCGTGTGATTCAAGTTGAGCGACAACATTGTTAATCGCAGTTGCTTTGTCTGTTTCGTAGCCGTCGAACATAGTTGCCACGTCTAGGCTGTGGTAGAACGCTTCGATAGCAGCGATTGTGCGTTCAGCTAAATCAGCACCTGCTTCTAGGCCAAATACGTTACGACCCATTTGCTCTAGCTTGCCACGTTTCGCTTCGATTTGGTTGCGAAGTAGTGAAGGTTGAACAATCGCAAGTGAACGTGCGTGATCCACATGCCATAGTGCAGTGAATTCGTGGCCAATCATGTGTGTTGCCCAATCTTGAGGAACACCTGTGCCAATCAAGCCGTTAAGCGCTTGGTTTGCTGTCCACATTAGGTTTGCACGCCATGCATCGTTATCACGCTCATCGTATTGTTTGCCCAATACAAGTAGGTTCTTAAGTAATGTTTCTGCGTAACCGTCTTGAACCATCGCGTCTGTTGGCATTGTGATGTATTGCTCACATACGTGAACCCATGCATCAACCAAGCCGTTGATCAGTTGGCGTTCTGGTAAAGACTTCATTACGTCTGGGTCCATAACTGCAAACTTAGGCTGTACAGCAGGGTTCATGAATGCCAGTTTCTCTTGAGTCTCTTTACGAGTGATTACAGCGCCCATGTTAGATTCAGAGCCTGTTGCAGGAAGTGTTAGCACCGCACCGATTGGCGTCGCTTCGGTTACTTGGTGTTTACCCGCTAAGATGTCCCAGCCGTCACCGTCGTATTTAGCCGCTGCAGCAACGTACTTAGAACCGTCGATTACTGAGCCACCGCCAACAGCGATGATGAACTCTACGTTTTGTTCTTTAACAATAGCGACTGCTTTGTCTAGCGTCTCTTTGGTTGGGTTTGCTTCAACGCCAGAAAACTCAATCCAAGAGTGATCTTTCAAAGATTCGACAACTTGGTCGTAAACACCGTTGCTCTTGATTGAACCGCCACCGTAGATAACCAGTACTTTCTTTGAAGTATCAACTGCTTGGCTGATAGCATTGATTTGGCCTTGGCCGAAATGGATAACAGTAGGGTTAACGTAAGTAAATTGCATCAGAGATTCCTTGTGTAAAGGTAGATTTGTTATTTTGGTTTATTGTTCAATTTCTATATTTGCATATTAGTACAGTAATCTAGGTCAATGAAGAGCAGTTTCTCCAAATAAATTGCCTATTTCTACAAAATTGATATTCTTCCTTTGCTTTAGCTTACTTACTCTTAGCACTTAGAATGGAAAGTCGCCACTTATGAAAACACTCGCTCAGTTATTACAGTCTTATGTGGAACACAAAGGTTGGAATGATCTCGAAGGGATCAGAGAAACTGAAATCAGCGGCGTGTGGTTGTATAGGAGCAGTGGTGGGAATCAGCGTCAGCCATTTACTTACCAGTCTGGTATTATCATGCTCGGACAGGGAAAAAAGAACATCTACATTGGCGAAAGGCCAGTGACTTATGCTGCAGGTGATTATCTTGTGGTAGGTGTGCCAATGCCGTTAGAGTGCGAAGCCTTGCCTGTTAATGGTGAACCATTGCTTGGTTTGTCAATTAGTATTGATTCTCAACGCTTGCATAGCTTGGTCAAAAAGCTCGAAGACCAAGGCTTTCTAGAGAGTTACTGCAACAAGCACAAACAGAATTCGAGTGGCTTAGAGTCGACGTCAATGGAAGAGCAAATGCTGGAGAGCTTTACTCGATTGGTGAAAACGCTGCATTGTGACATTGAAGCCAATATATTGGGCGATGCCATGGTGACGGAGATTGTCTACCGCGCACTAACTGGTTCAGAAGGGCGAGTGCTGTTTGATTTGGCTCATCATGATGGTCACTATGCACGCGTCGCTAAAGCGCTGTCTAAAGTGCATGAAGAGTACGACCAAACCATTACCGTTCAATCGTTAGCAGATGAAGCTAACATGAGTGTGTCTGCTTTCCACAATGCTTTTCGTAACGTCACCTTTGTATCACCACTTCAATATTTGAAGAAGGTAAGGCTCAACAAAGCCAAAGAGCTGATTCAACTAGAAGGCTTGCGTATTAATGACGCTGCACGCCGAGTCGGTTACTCGAGCCCATCCCAATTCAGCCGAGAATTTAAGCGCCACTTCAACACAACCCCAAGAGCTGTTTAGCCTTTACTCAATATTTATGTTTCAAAACGTGCGGCATTTCATGTTGTGTAATGTCACGCGTATCTTTTGATTGACCAAAAGTTATATATTTTTTAAATCTTCATTCTAGATGTACCAATCAAAGACATTTGAGCAGTACTAAAGCAAACATTTAATCTAGGAGGTCTTTTGTTCGATTTATTGAAGAAAGTAGCATTGATTAACTTAACGGCAGCATTGGTTGTTTTAGTGCTTTCTCAGTTTTTCCCTTTCTTTGCCACGACAAGGCTCGTCGACTTCTTGTTTTTTGTGGTCATTGTCATTTGGCTTTTAGCAAAGCTAATGTGGGAAGGGGGCGTTCATAGTAAGACGACACGTCTTGATGATCCCGTAACAGATAAAGTCTACAAAATGGTCGAAGGCCATGATTTTGATAAAGACCAGAAAGAACATGATCGAATGAACTATCAAACAGGCTTGGTGTTGTTCATCGCTGGTTTACCCGCATTCATTACTTGCTTTGTTCTGCAATTTCTCTGAGTTAAAAGTTCATCAAACACCATTATGTCTAAAGCCCGTCTTCACTTCACCTATATTCCAGCCCCTCAATTCTTAGTATGACACTTGTTGAAATATATAAGTGAATGTGTCTAATTGCGGATGCTGTCAGATTGTTAGCGTGAGATTGTCATACATACTATTAACGTAATTTTCATGAGGTTGGAACTAGCAAATAATTAATTAAATAGCCTAAAAGTTTATGCACGGGTATAGGTGATAAATTCACTAACTTCGTTAGTAACGGAGTTTTAATGTGAACAACCTATCAAATATTTTCTAAATTTCAAAAGTTATCCATTTGTCTATTAGAGTGAGTATTCATGATTTTTGAATATATCAGAAAATAAAGAGACTTATTACTAGGATCGCCCTCTTATTGCGGATAATTAGTCGTGTTGTGACTAATTATTCTGTAACGTTCTGATTTCTAGTAAACTTAGATTCTGATGGATATCACGTTTACCTAAAAATAATTCACTTAACATAGCGCTACTTTAATCTTTCTTCCGAATATATTTGTGAAATATAAATACGTATACCTAATTTATTAAAAGGATAATTCCGATGAGTAGCGATATCATTAAAATTTCAAGAAACACTGAGAACGCACCAATTAATTCTGTATCTACACAAACGGTCGCTTTTTCTCATTATAATAACTTTTCTGCTCAATTACCTATTGCCCCTAAAACAGGTGAGATAGTCATCGGTGATATTAAAGATCAAGCAACACAATGCTTAAATAATATTAAAGCGATTGTTGAAAGCATTGACCATGTTATGGATGATGTCGTGAAAATTAACGTTTTCGTTAAGAATATTTCTGATATCGATGCTATTGATGAAGTCTATAAAAGCTTCTTCAATAACTGCCTTCCTACACGTACCGTTGTGGGTGTAGCTGCGCTACCGAACAGTGACGCTTTAGTTCAAATGGATGCTCTTATCTCAAATGGTGAAGGTACAACCCCACAGGAGCCATGTGCGTTAGTTAAGGTATCAAGAAATACGGATAATGCGCCTCAAAGTACTGTATCGACGCAAACAGCGGCGTTTTCTCACTACAATAATCTCTCGGCTCAATTGCCGATTGATGTGAATACAGGTGAGTTGGTTTCAGGTGGAATCACAGAGCAAACAGCACAATGTCTATCAAACATTAAGACGATTCTAGAGAGTATCGGTCATGTCATTAATGATGTGGTTAAAACCACGATTTACCTTAAAAATATCGAAGATGCAGACAAGGTAAATGAAGTTTGCGCTAAGTTCTTCCCAAGTTACGTACCTGCGCGAACGATTGTTAATGCCGCTGAACTGCCAATGGGCGCTTTGATTCAAATTGATACATCCGTTTCACATGGCGACGGCACACCGCCGCAATTACCTGAAGACACTCGTTTACTGGTTATTGAAGCCAATAATACTGTCGATGCACCATTTATGCCTTATTCGCACACCGTTGCTTTCTCTCACTACAATCATATTTCAGGTCAATTGCCTTTAGACCCAAAAACAAACAAAGTAGTTGCTGGTGGTGTGAAAGAGCAAGCTGAACAATGTTTAAAGAACATCAAATCGATAATTGAAAGTGTTGACCATAGCATGGACGATACGGTGAAAATCAATATTCAACTTAAGGATATTTCAGATATTGATGCGGTAAACGAAATCTATACCACATTCTTTGATGCTGACTTACCGGCAAGAACGGTGGTGGGGGTTTCAGAGATCCCTATGAACGCACTGGTACAAATTGATGCCGTCGTTTCTAACTGCGAAGGCACACCTCCACAAGATGTTGCTTAATTCATTTAACTCAATTCAAAAATAGCGATCAAATGTCGGCTCTAACTCTTGAACAAGGAGCTAGAGCTGATTCTCTGATTAGTTGCTTGATGCATATCGTCAATTAGGCCTCACTGAAGATCTCACTCTTAACCAACTCTTACATGACAGATGGTGTTTATTGATGCGAAGTGTTTTAATATGAAAAACAGAAGCTTAATGTAAGAAAACCAGTTTATGCAATTTCGAGCTATTTTACTGCTGTGCCTTGCTCTAATTGGGTGTTCGTCCAATCAAGAGTTGCTACCCGCTCCAACAACCATCACGCTGTTTTATGGCGATACATCTATACCCGCGGGTGTTTTAGAGGATAAAACATTCAATTCAGTCCTTGCCGATAGGGTCGAAAGTGTGACTTTTTCGGGTTCAATACGAAAGCAAGACTCAGGCTACTTGGTCGATATGCTCGTGATTCGAGAAACGAAAGAGCCACGCTCAACTCGACAACTAAACACATCACTTCATATGAAAACTGGAGAGTTAGTGGACGTGGGCGGTGTGAATAACGATGTTTTCAGGGTAATCCTCGAGTAACAAAAATAAAAAATTCAATTAATCTGAATTTTTGCTTTACCTCAACCTAACTTCAAGTCTTAAGCTCCTCTTACTGATTAAGAAGGAGCTTATTATGCAAAATAACTACGTAAAAGAACTTGCCGTCAAAACTTATCAAAAAGAACTTCAGAAAGAGTACGTAAAATCTAAAGCTCGCCCATTTCATGCCCCCAGTTTTATCTGTGGGGTACTGTTGTCAGTTGTATTGGTTGAAGTGTTCTAGTTCGCTGAAATATGGAATTTATGATCCATTGCCAACTTTCTGTCCTTAAAGTACTTAAGTCATAATTGTCTATGATAACTATCCTATTTGTTACTATAATCAATAGGATAGTCGATGTGAAAAAGATAAGCTCACGCGAATTGTAGAGTAAAACAATATAGAGATCAGTTTATGAACATTGTGACAGTCTATAGTGGTAATCAGCAGGTATATGCGAATTTGTATCAAGGTTATGCGGCCGAGTTTTCAAAGATAATCGGCGATAAACCAGACGAGTACGGCTTGTTTGAAATATATCCGACGCTTAGTGATACCGTAACGGGTTATTTACTCTACATTGACGGTGTTCCTGCTGCGTTAACAGCCATTGAAACCAAAGCGCCAAATGAGTTTGAGATTTGCGACTTCTATGTGGTGCCTTATTTTAGGAAAAATAAAGTAGGAAAACAGTTTATCTCTGAGCTGTTTGAACATCTAAAAGGCAGCTGGGAGATCAAGCAAGTATTAGGCGCAGACCATGCTGTTAAGTTCTGGAGAGAGGTCGTTAACGACTACACCTCAGGCAACTACGTGGAAGACCAATACCAAGACGATAAATGGGGCTTAGTAACGAGACAATGCTTCAATCATGACGGTATTGCTGACTAAAAGCCTATATATCAGAAGCTGGCAGCATCCTTCTAGCCAGCTTCGAGTCTTTTTATTCCAAAGTTTACGGCCACTTCTAGATTTACGGTTACTTCTGAGGTTTATTACGTTCGATGACGCTAATCGCGATCGCCAAGAATAGGATGTCTTTCACTAGGAAGAAGTTAGTGACTAAGATGCCATCCGATACTTTCCAAACGCTTGGTGTTGTAATTAGGAAACTGAGTGTCACAACAAAGATAGCCGCAGCTGCGATGCCTGAGTAGAAGGCAATTGTTGGCTTCTTAAATCCAACGATCAACCCAATCGCGACAATGATCTCTGCGCCACCTACCATGTTAGACACAGCTTGTACTGAGAAAAGATTGTAAAGCCAGTTTATTGCGGGGTAATGCCGTTCGGATAAG
>NZ_MCZZ01000158.1 GCF_002875705.1 Vibrio sp. 10N.261.45.E2 | reverse complement strand
TGTCACCGTCCAAGTGTATTCCCCATCTAACAGTTTGTTATCTGGCAGCCCTGGCTCGCCAATGGCGCTATTGGCCTCCCAGTAGCCCTCTTCATTAGCCCTAACCCTTATAGTGGTGACCTCGTTTCCCCCGTCGTCAAAGATAACTACGGTCACATCCGCCCCTTTCTCCGCTGTCCCATTAAAAGTAGGGGTTGTATCGTTTGTGATCCCATCGCTATCTGTGCGACCCGAGTC
>NZ_MCZZ01000157.1 GCF_002875705.1 Vibrio sp. 10N.261.45.E2 | reverse complement strand
AAGCGTCACAAACTTACAGCCCCATTTGTGGGTTAGTAGGGCGTAGTAAGTGCTTATAAAGTCTGTCTGGCGCTTCTGAGGCGCTCTGATGGGCGTTTATGATAGTAAACTCGTGCATTTACCATAATAGGAATAATGAACACCAAATTTTAATCTTCATTGATTAATCTTCGTAAGAACTCGTCTTGCTGAATATTTAGTGCCATTAGTAACTTTTCTAGAGTATCAAGTGTGATTGATATGTCGTTGCTTTCTACTTGCTGGAGAAAACTTTTAGTTACTTTTAGTTGTCTGGATAGTCCATCCAAACTTTTACCTTTTTCTTTTCTTGATTTCTTCAATAAGTTAGATGTTTTTCTGCTTAAGGTGTTCATAAAGTAGCGGCTTTTGTCTTCTTATTTTGTTATGTTACCGCAAATTTTTTAGGTATGAGTAGAAAAGTGAACGTAGTTACTTTGTTTTCTGGGTGTGGTGGTTTAGACCTTAGTTTTCACCAGCTAGGATTTAATATTTTATGGGCTAATGATTTCGATGCAAAAGCTTGTGAGACGTATGCCCTTAATATTGGTGAACATGTTGTTTGTGACGACATTACAAAAGTTGATGTTTCAACTATACCTGATGCTGACTTAGTTCTAGGTGGTTTTCCTTGTCAAGATTTCTCTATGATTTGGAAAAGAGAGGGGCTTGAAACTGAGAGAGGAAATCTTTATAAAAACTTCGTGAACGTTGTTGCAGCCAAGCAGCCAAAAATGTTTATTGCAGAAAATGTGAAAGGTCTTCTTACTGCGAATAAAGGTAAGGCGATTGAAACAATCATTAATGATTTTTCAGATACTGGTGAGCATGGTTATGAGGTCAAACCCCACCTAGTTAATTTTGCAAAATATGGTGCTCCTCAGCTAAGGGAGAGAGTGCTTTTAATTGGTGTTAGAAAAGATTTCAATAAAAATTTTGTTATGCCATCTCCGACGCATACACCTGAAACCTATGTTTCTTCTGGTGAAGCGTTAAAAGGTGTAGAAGACGTTCCTTACAATAATGAACATCAAAATATCCAACCTAGAACAGTTGAAAAGCTGAAATTAATTCCTGAAGGGGGGAATTTCTCTGATATTCCTAAGGATAATGAACACTATGTGAAAGGCATGATTTCTCATGTATACCGTCGTTTACATAGAGATAAGCCATCGACCACTATCATAGCCGCTGGTGGAGGGGGTACTTGGGGGTATCACTACTCAGAGCCTAGACCACTAACAAACCGAGAGCGAGCTAGGTTATTTGGCTACCCAGATGATTTTAAGTTTATCGGTACAATCACTGAGGTTCGTCGCCAAATAGGAAACTCTGTACCACCTCAAGGAATGTATCCTATTGCCAAGGAAGTCAAAGAGTTCTTAGCTAGTTTGTAGTATAAAAAGTGCTGGTTTCCAGCACTTTTTTAATTATGTTATTTACAAATACTGAATCTCACGGCGGCAATTTTGATATTGCATTTAAATCCGAACTAGCTTCATCTGCTTCATTAAGAATAGCTTCAGGATATTTTTCATTAGACACATTAAGGCAGTATGAATCAGACATATTGTCTAAGTCCTCATCGAAATCATGTAAGGTTCTTTTAGGGATGGCTTTCTATGAGGGGTTATCTCAGAAACAATTTGATGCGGTGAAATCTCTAAACGCACAGATGGTATTAAGGGGGACTGATAGTGGATTTTATGTTACAAATGGTCGTAAGTATCATGGGAAGATTTTCCAGTTTAATGGGAAGACATTCTTAGGCTCATCTAATTTTTCATGCAGTGGTTTTCGTAATAATATTGAAGCTACAGTACAGTGCGTAGGTGAGCAAGTTAATGCAATTGACGCCTTCCTTGACGACCTGTTTTCAGAAGAGTTTTCCATACCAGTTCACTACGCTGATATCCCTATACGTGGTAAAACCAAGTTAATTAGTGACAAGCCTAAGCTGATCTGGGAAGGCTTAAAAAAGCATATGCTTACGCCAACTTCTCCGAATGTCCATATGGATAAATGTATTGCCACATATGATTTGCTTTCTTTATCTGAAAAGGAGAAGTCTAATCTGAATGTGTACTTTGGAAAAGGGCGTCTTAATAGGAATACAGGAATAATTTCTCCTAGGCCATGGTATGAAATTGAAATAATTGCTAATAAATCAATAACGTCAAATCCTAATTATCCTTCAGGTAGCTTTATGGCTTATACCGATGATGGCTACATTATCCCGATGAAAACTTCAGGAGACTATAAGAAAAATCTACGCTCTGAGGGTGGATTACAAGTGTTTGGTCGCTGGTTAAAGGGAAGGTTGGAAGATGCAGGAGATTTGGATAAGTTTACTGAAATTACACCGGCTACTTTTTTAGAATATGGAAAGACAAAATTGTCTCTTTATAAAATGGAAAACGAAAAATCTTACTATATGACTTTCGAAGATTAAACATATGACCTGTTATGTGTAGGCGGTTAATTTAACGTAATTGCACTTAATCTGCACCTCGATTTAGAAACAAAAAAGCCTCCCATTGGGGAGGCTTTTTTGTAGGGGAAAGTCATGACCGGTTAAAAGGATCATTGAGATCAATCGCTTTTGGGATTAATCTCTTTCCCTAGATGTGAAAAAACCACCCTGCAAGGTGGTTTATTTCGGAATACTTACACGAATTGAGACCTCGTTAAGTCCTTTCATGATAGCCATATCACGTAAGCACTTCAAGTACTCCTGCACTCTGTTTGGATTCAAGATGTTTTGGACAGAGCGACGCGCATCAGCCACCGATCAAGGGATATTCCATAGGTGGCATGGTAAAGGCACTAATCAGAACTAAGCAAATGCTCGATAAATCCGCCCCTTGTAGCTGCTAGAGGGGATAAGCGGGAAAGGAATAAATGATTAGTGTTGTGAGACCGGAATGGGGGCGTAAAGCCTAACTCACAGCGCAGGGCAGCCCGAAAGGGTAAGAGACAAATCCCAATCTGAAAGCGACCATAGAGATACCCAAATCACTCATAAAATTGAGTCGAAATGGGTAGGGGTCGGCGCAGCCGAAAGGGCTGATTCTTGCGCCCCGTGTGTATTCCTGCTTCTCTCGTCGATACCGCTAGGCGCAGTGTGTGAGTAAGCGAAGCGTCCGAACACCGAGCAAGCGGAAAGCCACTTAATGCCAATCTTTGGCACTGTCCCCGTATATCTATTTCCATTCTTATTTAGCTCACTTTTTATGCTATTCTAATCACGCGCTTTTGTTTTAAGCCAGCATACACAGAGTGCACTCGCTACGCTCGTTTCTCTGTGAGCTGGAAAGGGGCGCTAACGCCCCCTTTACCCCAGTTAACCACTTCGAGAAGTGACCTCGTTCCGAGCTAACTTCCCTCAGAGGCTAGGAGAATTTTTCGTGGATAAACGAGAGAAGATAATCAAAATCAGAGCAACCGATGATGAGTACTCAGCATTAATGGAGCGAAGTCCAAAACCTCGACTTGCTGAATGGATGCGTGAATATTGCTTAGGGTCAAAAGTCCCCCGAGCGAATCAAGTTCCTAATGTCGATCCGGCCTTGTTAAGGCAGCTTTCTGGAATGGGCAATAACTTAAACCAAATTGCCCGTGCTATTCACAGTCAAGATTGGAAGCCGGTTGATCGCGTTCAAATCATTGCTGCGTTATCGAGTCTTCAGCGTGAACTGAATCTAATGAGGATGGAGAACGCGAAAGATGATAGTTAAATTTCATGCTAGGGGCGCAGGTAGAGGATCGGGACCCGTCGATTATTTACTAGGAAAAGACCGCGCTCGTGACGGTGCCACTTTAGACCGTGGTGATCCTGATGCGATTCAAGATTTGATTGATTCCAGTCCTTACGCGAAGAAGTACACCTCTGGCGTTTTGTCATTTGAAGAGTCCGACCTTGATCGGACGACCAAAGATAAAATCATGTCGAGTTTCGAGAAAGCATTGTTACCTGGCCTCGATGCGGATCAATATTCTTGTCTTTGGGTTGAACATCGAGACAAGGGACGCTTGGAGCTGAATTTTGTTGTGCCTAATGTTGAACTGTTATCAGGCAAAAGGTTACAGCCCTATTTTGAAAAAGCTGATAAGCCTCGAATCAACGCATGGAAGATTGCAACGAATGCCATTTTAAAACTCCATGACCCTGATGATCCCATCAATAAACGAGAGCTCACCACGCCTCGAAATTTGCCTAAGCCAAAGTATGAAGCTGCGAGAGCTATCACTGATGGATTGTTGTCTATGGCTGGCAATGGAGAGTTGAGAAATAGACAAGATTTGGTAACCGCCCTCGAGGGTGTTGGTTTTTCTGTTGTTAGACAAACCAAAAAAAGCATTTCCATATCCGACCCAGAAGGCGGTCGAAACATTCGATTGAAAGGGCTGATTTATGAGCAAGATTTTAAGTTTGGCGCAGGACTTCGAGAAGAAATCGAAACAGCAAGCGCACGATACAGAACAACGTCTCAAGAGCGAATTCGAGAGGCACGAGACGTTTATAGAACAGGCGTTGAGATCAAGCGAGCAGAAAATCAAAGGCGACATTCGCGCCCAGAACCAGCGTATGAGCGCATTAGTTTTGAAAAGTTGGCTTTGGATAGTGCTGAGCGTAGTGCTTGTTTTGATCGCTTGTTCGAGCGTGATTTGGTGGCAGGGAATAATCATCGCCCAGAACCAAATAGAGATCAGCAATCAGCAATCGGCACTGAAAGTACTGGAATCCAAAGGCGGGAAAATTCACCTGAACTTGTGCGGAGA
>NZ_MCZZ01000156.1 GCF_002875705.1 Vibrio sp. 10N.261.45.E2 | reverse complement strand
CCGCGATGAACCATAAAAAAGCCATGTATCAATGACTCTACATGGCTTTAATGAGGGCAACTGTTCGCTGCCCTATCTATTTGTCGGTTTAGACTAAAACTAAGCCCTCTCGATTAAATCGAGCTTTGGTCGAAGTCGTTGCTTTGGTCTGTTCCAGTTTGAGAATCTGAATCGAAGCTTCCAGAATCGTCCGTGAAGTCAACACCTTGGTCTTGACCACCAGCACTTGTCCAGTCGCTGCCACCTGATTCCATACCTGCCATATCCGGTTGCTGCTCTTGCGTAGAACCTTGCATGGTGTATTGGTCATCGACCTCAACTTCAACAGAACCACTAGCCCCCTCTATTGAGCTACCCAACTCGTCGTAACCTTGGAATTGGATTTCGCTAGTACCTTCGTAACCTTCAGGAAGTTCAACAGATACCGGCTGCTCTAGGTTGCCGCTAATTGTGAAGCTACCATCACCGTTATCCAGTGCGTTGCTCACAGTCGCACCCTCAGGCAGACCAGACATTTCAGCGTAATCAACCGACTCGTTACCACTCACCTCATCTGGAATCGAGATAGAGATAGTATCACCCGGTGCCGCGGTTACATCTGCAGCGCTGTCTTCAGTTTCACCTTCAGTATCTTGAGCTTGGTCATCAGTTTGTTGCGCAACTTCCACTTGCTGCTCTTCTGTTGCTTGAACAGATTGAACTTGTGGTTCATCACCTTGAACTGAATCATCGTCTACTTGGATACTTAAGCTGTGACTTGACACTTCACCGCCGTCGTTGACTTCAACATTCATCGCTAAATTGCCATCGAAGTCTTCGTTCGGCCAGTACGTCCACTCACCTTCACCAGATTCAGCAAAGAAACCTGCATCGTTTGCATCCGCAACATCAACAACTTGAGCTGCATCGCTAACACCTAACTCATCCACCAACTGTGCATCTGTGATAGTTAGTGAGCCATCATCAGCTAGGGCATACCCTTCGCTCGCAGCTGCTTCATCGCTAGCTTGGATATCCACATTGAAGAAGCTTTCGATGCGATTCTCGCCATCGGTAGCAATAAATCCAACTTGAACATCACCGGTGTAGTCTTCAGCAGGTGTGAACTGATAGTTACCTTGGTTATCGCTTTCTATTACGCCCTGACCTTCCATCAAGCTTACTGACTCAATGCTCAAGCTGTCGCCTTCTGCATCGCTCAGGTTTGCTAACATGTCTTCATCAGTGAACGACAAGGTTGCATCTGCAGCGATTTCCGTCGTTGTGATGCTGTTAACTTCTGGTGCCGCATTCTCTTGTGAATCGCCTTCTTTGACGACTACGCCAGTTTGCTCATCATGAAGCACACCATCTTTATCGACCACGTAAGCAATATCTGCTTCGCCAGTGAAGCCTGGTGCAGGTGTGAATGTCCAAGTGCCATCGCCATTATCGACAATCTCACCTTGGCTGCGGTCGGCAAGATGAACCAGTTTCACTTCATCATCGCTGTCAGCATCCACATTCTCAGCTAAACCGATTAGGTCGTCCGCCGTTAGGATGATGGAATCACCCGCTACGGTTTCGAAATCACCTGAATCGATACCATCCTCAAACGCTTCTGGTTCATCTCCGTAATCAACCGTTGTTGCGCTTACGGTTACGAAGAACTCTCCATGGAAGTCTTCAGGTGGCGTCATTTGAATGTTTGAGATATCCCAATCGAACAAGTCGATGTATTGACCCGGCTCAGTGATCATCACAGTGTTCACACCATCAGTTACCTCGAATCCAACAGGGAAACCTGTCATCACCAAGTTACTTAGTGTTTCTGAATCATCGACGAGGCCAACGTTCAGTCCCAAGTGACCCGTTTCATCTTCACCGAAGACTAATGGACCGTCATGGTCGGTTGTAATCACCGCACCATCTGCGACAGGACGTACAAACACAGGAACATCAAGAACCGTTTCAAATTCACCGTCACTCACGACCACTTGTAGGTCAGAAACACCGGCGAAGTCGCCTGTTGGTGTGAATGTCCAAGTACCATCACCGTTGTCTGTGACTTCTCCGCCATCTTCACCGTCTGCAGTGATAATGCGAGAAACAACAAGGTCAGCCGTATCAATGTCACCGAACAAGTTCATCAAGTCGCCAGCATCGAAGGTAAACGCGCCATCTTCATTTGTGGTCATCATTGCGTTGCCGACATTAAACGGTGCGTCGTTAACAGGAATGACATCCACATTCAGCGAACCATCAACCACTTCTTCACCATCAGTTGCTTGATAACCCAGTTCTACCAAGCCATTGAAGTCTTGCGTAGTCACTAAGTGATACATGCCGTCTGGTTGCTGAGTTAAAGTCGCATTCGCTGGAGCTCGAACTGTAATGCTCTCAATGCTGATCTCGTCACCATCAAGGTCTGTTACTTGATCCGCGATGTAAGCAGGGTCAATCACCATGACCACATCTTCTTCGCCTTGCATCTCAATGGTTGGCGCTTCAGGTGCATCATTCACTGGCGTAACATCGATGTTGCCGTCGACTGAAATTGTCTCTTGGCCATCGCTAACGTTAAACGTCATTGGCACATCGCCATTGAAGTTTTCGTTAGGCGTAAATGACCAAGTACCATCTTCGTTGTCTAGCAACTCACCTAAACCTGGGTCGATTTGTAGACCAGAAGCTGACAGCTCATCTGCGGTGTTATCGATGTCGGTAGCTTGAGCTAACAACATGCCTTGCGTAATAAGAATGGTGCTGTCTTCGGCTGTGGTTAGGTTCACATCCTCAGATTCAGGTCCATCATTCACTGCCAGAACTTCGATACCCGCCGTTGTTGTCGCAGTTGCACCGTCATCATCGGTCACGACCACATCTAGGCTGATATCGCCATTAAAGTTCTCACTCGGAGTGAAGGTCACAGAACCATCATCGTTTTGAACCAATTCGCCGTCAGAACCAGTGTAAGTCACGCTTTCAAGCGACACTTCACCATCAACATCAGAGCTATTAGCAATTAGCTGCTCTGGGCTGATTGTGATGGTGCCATCTTCATTCATTTGGTAAGACGTTGCGCCCGCTACTGGTGCATCGTTAACGTCTGTTACCGTTACGTCGATGTTGGCATCAACCGTATCAGTACCATCAGAAACTGTGAAACCTAGGCTTACATCACCATTGAAGTTCTCGTTCGGAGCAAAGCTATATGTGCCGTCACCGTTATCAGTGAACACACCTTCTGCACCCGTGTAAGAGACATCAGCAACAGATAGGTCATCACCATCAATATCTGCTGCGCCTGCTAATAGGTCAGCATCAGTGAAGGTTAACGTACCATCTTCTTCAACGGTAAAGCTTTGGTCAGCAGCGGTTGGTAAGTCATTCACTGGATTAACCGTTAGGTCAACGCCAGCTTGAACAGTTTCAAGGCCATCGGACACATCGAAGCTTAGGTCTATGTCACCGTTAAAGTCAGCATCCGGAGTGATAGTAAATGAACCATCATCGTTTGCCGTTACCGTCGCATTATCACCCGCAGATAGGTTGCTTGCAGTCAGTGCATCGCCATCAACATCAGATGCTTGAGCAAGCAGCTGCTCTTGAGATAGCGTGATTGAACCGTCTTCATCAACCGAGTAAGCCACGTTTCCTGCTACAGGTGCGTCATTAACAGCAATAACTTCAATACCAGCGGTTGTTTCAGCCGTCGCGCCATCGTCATCAATAACGGTTACATCAAGGCTGATATCACCATTGAAGTTCTCGTTCGGTGCAAACGTAACTGAACCATCTTCGTTCTGAGTTAGGATGCCATCAGTACCCGAGTAGCTCACGCTATCAAGCGACACTTCACCGTCCACATCAGAGCTATTCGCAATCAACTGCTCAGGGCTCAATGTGATAGTGCCATCTTCATTCATTTGGTAAGACGTTGCACCCGCCACTGGTGCATCGTTAACGTCTGTTACCGTTACGTCGATGTTGGCATCAACCGTATCAGTACCATCAGAAACTGTGAAACCTAGGCTTACATCACCATTGAAGTTCTCGTTCGGAGCAAAGCTATATGTGCCGTCACCATTGTCAGTGAACACGCCTTCCGCACCCGTGTAAGACACATCAGCGACAGATAGGTCATCACCATCAATGTCCGCAGCACCGGCTAGCAAGTCTTCATCAGTGAAGGTTAACGTACCATCTTCTTCAACAGTGAAGCTTTGGTCTTCAGCCGTAGGTAAGTCATTTACTGGATTAACCGTTAAATCAACGCCAGCTTGAACGGTTTCTACGCCATCTGACACGTCGAAGCTTAGGTCAATATCGCCATTGAAATCGGCATCTGGAATGATAGTAAATGAACCATCATCGTTTGCCGTTACCGTGGCATTATCACCTGCCGTTATATTAGATGCAGTCAGAGCATCTCCATCCACATCAGATGCTTGGGCTAGCAGTTGTTCTTGGCTTAGGGTGATTGAACCATCTTCATCCACTGAGTATGCCAAGTCGCCTGATACTGGCGCGTCATTAACCGCGATAACATCAATGCCCGCCGTCGTTTGAGCGGTAGCACCATCTTCATCAGCAACGGTAACATCTAAGCTGACATTACCGTTGAAGTTTTCATTTGGCGCGAAACTGTAAGTACCATCACCATTGTCGGTAAAGATACCGTCTGTGCCAGAGTAAGAAACATCGCTAACGGACACATCACCTTCGATGTCTGAGCTATTCGCAAGAAGCTGAGCATCAGAAATCGTGATCACGTTATCTTCATCAACGCTGTAGGTTGTGGACCCAGCAACTGGTAGGTCATTAACGGCAATAACGTCGATGCCTGCCGTTGTTTCAGCGGTTGCGCCATCTTCATCCATAACAGACACATCAAGGCTGATGTCGCCGTTAAAGTTTTCATTTGGCGAGAAGGTGTAAGTACCATCTCCATTATCCGTGAATACACCATCAGTGCCGCTGTAGCTTACATCGCTAACAAACACTTCCCCTTCAACATCCGAGCTATTCGCAAGAAGTTGTGCATCGCTTAGGGTGATACTGCCGTCTTCTTCAACGCTATAAGTTGTTGAGCCCGCTACCGGTACGTCATTGATTGGAACAACTTGAACATCAATGTTCGCCGATACAACATCAGTACCATCACTCACATCGTAAGTTAGGTCGACATTACCATTGAAGTTCTCGTTTGGAGCAAAGGTGTAAGTACCATCGCCATTATCCGTGAACACACCGTCAGTGCCTTCGTAATTAACCGACTCGACAGAAAGGTCATCGCCGTCAATATCCGTTGCACCAGCCAACAACTGTTCATCTGTAAAGGTTAACGAGCCATCTTCATTAATGGTGTAGTCATGGTCGTAAATAACAGAAAGGTCGTTAACTGCTGTAACGGTCACGTCTAGTTCCGCTGGAGTAACTCCACCGTTGCCATCGTCCACGTTGTAGCTAATGGAGAATTCACCGTTAAAGTTCTCTTCCGGTGTGATGGTATACGTACCGTCACCATTATCAGTAATAAGAGCGTTCTCAATTGAGACATCTCCAACACTTGGTTCGTTACCGCCCGTTTCCCCTGCTGATTCACCTGTTTGATCCGTTGAATCGCCAGTTTCATCAGTGGTGTCATCATCTTCACCGCCCGTAAGCAATTCAGAGATATCAATACCATTTTCATTCGCAAGCGCTTCTTCTGCCGTTGGTAAATCAAACGCATTCTGAGTGCCTACATCTTGGCTTGGAACAATAACGCCGTTAACGATATCGAATACATGCCAGTGGTCACCTGATGGGTTTTCAGATAAATCTGGGCTAAAGGTCTCAACCAATGTATCACCCACAAACACCTGAACTTGCACATTTTCAACGCCATCTACATCCCAACTTCTGCTGGTGTAATTGTGCACTGAGTAGTGCATGTCAGCATCTTGATAATTTGGAATAGTGATGGTTTCAGGGCCACCACCATTTGTGTCATCAACGTCTTGCTGAACAACATTGCCTCCGCCTAGGTCATGATTCATATCGCGGTAGTAGATATGATCCAACTCATTGCCATTCTCTGTATCGTAGAGCCATAGGTGGTTATCCATATCACGTGGGCTTTCACCCCATGTGACCACGATACGCATATCTGTTTCTTCAAGCACTTCAGATATAGCGGTTACGCCACCATTGGTATCTTCACCTGCTGGAACCAAGAAGCTGCTAGTAATAGAGCCTTCTTGTTCAATCGTTACGGTACCTTGGTCAACAACTGGACCGCTCACAGAGTAGTTACCAGATTGATCGGTCACCGCTGTGTAAGAATGTCCTGCGTTGTCGGTTAGAGTAACATCCGCACCTACGATTGGATTGCCGGTTTCAGCATCCAACACCGTACCCGTTACTGTAGTTTCATCACCCTGCTCTCCAATAATTGCGGTCATGTCATCGTCTTCGATGTCAGTCGCGAATTGAAGGAGCTCTTCTTGAGTGATGGTGTACGAACCATCTTCTTCAATGGTTATCGCTACATCAGCAGAAACAATTGGTGCGTCGTTAACTGGGTCAACGGTCAAACCTAAGTTCGCTGCAATCGGCGTGTCGCCATCACTGATGCTGTACGCCACATCGATGTAGCCATTGAAGTTTTCGCTTGGAGTAATCGAGAATGTGCCATCGCCATTATCAACAATGGTCGCATCGTCTCCCACCAAGGTTAAGTTAGAAGCGACTAGATCATCACCTTCAATATCCGCTGCATTCGCAAGTAACTGCTCCTGCGTGATAGTAATGGTGTTGTCTTCATCAACGTTGGCATAAACATCATCGCTGGTTGGTAGGTCATTGATTGGGTTAACCGTAAGATCGGCGTTCGCCACAATTGATTCTGTACCATCGGAGATGTCGAAACTTAGGTCGATGTTGCCGTTGAAATCAGCATCCGGTGTTACCGTAAAGGTACCATCGCCATTATCAACAACAGTCGCGTTATCCCCTGCACTTAGGTTGCTAGCCGTTAGGTCATCGCCATCGACATCCGATGCTTGAGATAACAATTGCTCTTGAGTCAGAGTAATCGAACCATCTTCATCAATGCTGTATGCCAAGTCACCCGATACCGGTGGATCGTTGATCGGAAGGACATCAATACTTGCTGTCGTTGTTGCGGTTGCGCCATCTTCATCAGTAACGACCACATCTAGGCTCACATCACCGTCAAAGTTAGCATTCGGAGCGAAGCTGAATGTGCCATCACCATTGTCAGTGAAGATACCGTCGGAACCGGTGTAGTTAACACTATCAATCGCCACTTCGCCTTCAATGTCTGAAGAATTCGCCAACAGTTGTTCAGAACTGATGGTGATAACTTCATCCTCATTCACTGAGTAACTCGTAGAACCTGTGATTGGCGGATCGTTCACCTCAAGTACAGTAATTCCAGCAGTGGTTGCCTCTGTTGTACCGTCTTCATCGGTAACCACAACATCAAGGCTTGTAGTGGTCAAGTAAAA